>JAXMFN010000004.1:0-343954 GCA_046347725.1 Burkholderiales bacterium | reverse complement strand
CAAGTAGATGTCACGCGCCGGCCCGTCCGGTTGAGCGCCCGGTTAGGGAGCGTCGGTGATTTCGATTCCATATCGCGCCCGGAGCGCCTGCTTTAGGTGTGGCGAGATTCCGCCGACGAAAGCGGCGGGATGACCACACGAAGAACATAGCAAGAAGCGACGGCCGGCAATTTCGTGCATGCGCCAACCCGATGGCATTGCCTCCAGAGTAACGGCCGGATCGTAGTCCACAGCGCGATCGCAGCGTAAGCTCCCCCGTCAAGTAGACAGTTCTAAACTGGAGTTTCGGGGGCGAGCAACTGCTCGCGATAACGCGCTGGCGGCAGGCTTCCCAGCGCGTCGTGCGGCCTGGTCTCGTTGTACCGCTCGAGCCATTCAGCGGTGATCTCGCGGACCTCGTTCAGCGAGTCGAACAGGTAGGCGCTCAAGACTTCCTCGCGATAGGTCCGGTTGAAGCGCTCGATGTAGGCGTTCTGGTCGGGCTTGCCCGGCTGGATGAAGCGGATCTCGATGTCCTGATCGCGGCACCAATCGGTGAAGCATTGACTGATCAGCTCGGGACCGTTGTCACACCGAATTGCGTCCGGCCGGCCATGCAGGTCGATCATCTGGCCGAGGAAGGCAACAACGCGCGCAGCCGGAATACTCGTCGCCACGTCGATCCCCAGGGCCCCGCGATTGGCTTCGTCGATCACATTCAGGGTCCGGAACACCTTGCCGCTGTACAGCGTGTCGCGCATGAAATCGAGCGCCCAGACCGCGTTCATCCGCGGCTCGACCCAGAGGGGTTGGCGCACCCGTTGCGGAACGCGCCGCTTGGTCCGGCGCGGCAGGTTCAGGCGCAGTTGGCAATACACCCGCCAAGTTCGCTTGTGATTCCAGCAAAATCCCTGCGCCCGCAGCCGGTCGTGACACTTCCAGAAGCCCCAGCGCTGCTCCTCGGTCACGATCGCCTGCAACGCGGCGATGACCTCCGCGTCCCGCGCCGCCCAATCCACTCCCGGCCTGTAGTACGCCGCCCGCGAGAACCGGGCTGCCTGGCAAGCACGCACGATCGGCAAACCGTGTTCTTCGGTCATGATCCGGATCGCTTCGCGCTTGGCTGACGGCGTCAGAGTTTTCGGCTGAGAACGTCCTTGATCGCGGTGTTCTCGAGCGCCAGGTCGGCATACATCCGCTTGAGCTTGGCGTTCTCGGCTTCGAGTTCACGCAGTCGCTTGAGCTCCGGCACCCCAGCCCCGGCGTACTTCGATTTCCAGTGGTAGTAGGTGGCGGCGCTGATCCCGTGCTTGCGCGCCAACTGCGCCACCGACACCCCGGCTTCCCCTTCTCTCAGAATCGCCACGATCTGCGACTCCGTGAAGCGCGACTTCTTCATCGGACTTCCCTCCAGCACAAAATCCTGCCAGAAAAGTCCAGTTTCCGCTGTCTACCGGGAGGGGGAGCTTACGGGCCGACGGCGTGACGCATTCGAGGTAAGAGCTCCGAACGGTGCCAGCTGCGGGTCGAGTCGGCTTGGTCTATTCCGAACCGCTAAACGGATCGCTAGGGTGCCACGCCTTGGCGAACGCATCGGCGCGGCGAGCGATCGAGGCAAGACATCCGTGCGCGACTTTTGCGCGACTTTGTTGAGCGCGCTTGGGCACGGATGAACAAACATCGAGCAGCGGACGTTCCGGAAAAACGTTAAATTACAAGTACCTGGTTGTTTAAGTCCAAAGCTACGAACCAGGGGGTCGTGGGTTCAAATCCTGCCGGGCGCGCCAGATATTCAAGAGGTTGGACGAGCGATCGTCTAACCTCTTGCTCTTTTCGCCGATCGTCGGCGCGGGTCGCGTCCTGAGGCGCGCGCCGTGCGCCGTTCTCCGACGCTCCGGCGACACGGCGGCGTACCCGGGCCTCAGGGTCGCCCTTCGCGGCGACTCACCGCTCGCGCGAACGCGTCCGCGGCAACGCGGGGTCGGACCGATCACCGGCCGCTCGACGACATCGGCGACGTTGGGCGCCAGTCGCCCGAACGGCGTCGATCCCCCGGTCTCGAAGGACCACGCGAGCCGAGTCCGATCGGACTTCGGGTACGATAGAAAGGGCCGGGCCGGAGGCGTCTCGCGACGCTCGTCTCCGACTCGCCGGCGCGCATCGAACTCCCCCCACCCGATACCGTGATCGATCGTGAACGCGACCCGAGTCCGTGTGACCGATGAGCGCTAGCAGTTCGCCTGGCGCGTCGCCGGCGCCGACGTCCTCGCCGGCCTCGCTCGATCTGGAAGGGATCAGCAAGCGCTTCGGAGCGGTCGAGGCGCTGAAGCCGTTCTCCCTGTCGGTGCCGCCGGGCAGTCTGCTGTCGCTGCTCGGGCCGTCCGGCTGCGGCAAGACGACGACGCTGCGCATCATCGCCGGCTTCGAGCACCCCGACACCGGCGCCGTGCGCATCAATGGCGCCGACGTGACCCGCCAGGCGCCGCGCCTGCGGTCGATCGGCATGGTGTTCCAGAACTACAGCCTGTTCCCGCACCTCAACGTCCATGAGAATGTCGCCTTCGGGCTGACGATGCGCAAGGAGCCGCGGCGCCTCGTCGACCAGCGGGTCGGCGAGATGCTCGAGCTGGTGCAGCTGCCCGGGTTCGAGTCGCGCTACCCGCGCGAGCTCTCCGGCGGCCAGCAGCAGCGGGTCGCGCTCGCCCGGGCGCTGATCACCCGGCCGTCGATCCTGCTGCTCGACGAGCCGCTCGGCGCGCTGGACAAGAACCTGCGCGAGAGCATGCAGTTCGAATTGCGCCGAATTCAGCGCCAGCTCGGCATCACCAGCGTCCTCGTCACCCACGACCAGGAAGAGGCGCTGACGATGAGCGACGTCGTCGCGGTCATGCACGAGGGGCGCATCGTCCAGGCGGGAGCGCCGCGCGAGATCTACGAGCGGCCGAACACCCGTTTCGTCTCCGAATTCCTCGGCACCTCGAACGTGTTCCGGGGGGTCGTCTTGGGGAGCGACGACGACGGCGTCTCGACGATCGCGCTCGAACCGGGGGACGCCCGGATCCGGGTCTCGGGGATCCACCGGCAGGGCGCCTCGATCATGGTCGCCGTGCGTCCCGAGCGGATCGGCTTCGCCGATGGCGCGGTCGCCGATCGCAACAGCCTGCCGGTGCGGATCACCGGCCACGTCTTCCGCGGCGGCTACCACGCCTACGAGACGCAGACGGTCGGCGCGGACCAGCGGATCTTCGTCCACTGCCTGGCCGCCGACGATCACCGGATCCGCCAGGTCGGCGACGGCTGTTTCGTCGTCTGGCCGACGACCGCGACGGTCACGCTGGCCGACGGATCCTGAACCCGGCACCCGGCGGACGCGCGGCATGACGAACGTGGCGGTGGGCATCGATGTCGGCGGGACGTTCACCGACTTCGTCCTGGCCGAGCGCGGCCGCCCGCTGATCCTGCACAAGGAGCCCTCGACCTCCGACGACCCCTCGCTCGCCGTCGAACGCGGACTCCTCGTCCTGCGCTCGCGCAGCGATCGGTTCCGGCAGGACGGCGGGCTCGTCGTCCACGGCACGACGATCGGGCTCAACGCGATCCTGCAGCGCAAGGGCGCGGCCGCGGCCCTGGTGGTGTCGCGTGGAACTCGCGACGTGCTCGAGATCGCCCGCTGCCGGATGCCGTCCTCGTTCGACTTCCGCTCGGGCAAGCCCGAGCCGGTCATCCCCCGCGATCGGGTCTTCGAGCTCGACGCCCGGATCGACGCGGCCGGCGATATCGTCTCCCGGCCGTCGTCCGCGGCGGTCGACGCCCTGTGCGAGCGGCTCGCCGGCACGGGAGTCGAGGCGGTGGCGATCGTGTTCCTCAACGCCTACCTCGACGGGAGCCTCGAGCGGGAAGTCGCGGCGATGGTCCGCCAGCGCCTGCCGCGGCTGCTGATCAGCTGCTCGGCGGAGATCTGGCCGGAGATCCGCGAGTACGAGCGTTCGCTGGTGACGGTGCTCAACGCCCAGTTGCACCCGATCCTCGACCGCTATTTCGCCACGCTGGCGCAACGCATGGAGGCGGCCGGCATCGAGGCGACGCTGCAGATCTCCTCGTCGACCGGCGGGACGATGAGCCTGAAGACCGCGCGCGCGCGTCCGATCGACACGATCCTCTCGGGACCGGCGTCCGGGGTGCTCGCGGCCGCGCATTTCCTCGAACGTGCCGCGGTACCGGCCGCGATCACCTTCGACATGGGCGGGACCAGCGCCGACATCTCGGTGGTCCAGCAGGGCAAGGCGGAGCACAGCACGCAGACCCATGTCGGCGACATGCCGATCATGCTGCCGGTGGTCGGGGTGTCGAGCATCGGCGCCGGCGGCGGATCGATCCTCGCCGTCGATGCGCAGGGCGTGCTCAAAGTCGGTCCGGCCAGCGCCGGTGCCCGACCCGGTCCGGTCGCCTACGGCTTGGGCGGGCAGGCGCCGACGGTCACCGACTGCTACCTGGTCTGCGGGATCCTCGGTGCCGAGGGCTTCCTGGGCGGACGCATCCGGCTCGATACCGCCGCCGCCGAGCGTGCGCTCGACGGGATCGCCGGGCGCATCGGGCTCAACGGCGCGCAGGCGGCCGCGGTCGCCGCCTTGCGGGTCGCCACCGCGCGCATGGCGACCGAGCTCTTCAAGTTGCTCGCCCAGCGTGGTCTCGAGCCGCAGCAACAGGTGCTGATGCCGTTCGGCGGGGCGGGGCCGACCCACGCCAACCTGCTGGCCGAGGAAGCCGGGCTCGCCGGGGTGCTGATCCCGCCGGCCGCGTCGACGTTCTGCGCACTGGGTGCGATCCTGGCCGACGTGCGCCGCGACTACGTCCGCGGGTTGCGCCGCGGCGACGGCAGCGGCGGCGATGCCGCGTTGTGGACGGCGTTCGACGATCTCGAGGCGCAAGGCCGGGTCTGGCTCGAAGGCGAAGGCGCGCTGGTGACCGGCAGCTACTTCGAATACGCGGCGGACATGCGCTACTCCGGGCAATCGCACCATCTGACGATCGAGATCCCCGCCGAGGTCCGCGCCGGTTCGCGCCGGGACGCGGTGCTCGAGCTGTTCCATCGCCGCCACGAGTCCTTGTACGGCTTCCGCGAAGCCGACACCGCGATCGAGATCCTCGCGGTGCGCGTGACCATCGGCGGGTCGACGCAGGCGATCGACCTGCCCGGACTGGCGCCGCGCGACTCGCCGGCCGGGCCGCGCTCGCGACGTCCGGTCTTCCTCGACGGACGGTGGGTGCCGGTGCCGGTCTATCGCCGCGAGGATCTCGGCGCCGGCGACGAGCGCGATGGCCCGCTGCTGGTCGAGCAGGACGACACGACGATCTGGGTGCTGCCGGGCTGGCGCGTGTCGGCCGATGCGAGCGGTTGCCTGCGGTTGCGGCGGGTGGCCTAGCATGCCGGGCGCGAACGCCGGGATGCGGCTCGATCCGGTGACGCTGGAGATCGTCGGGACCAAGCTCGCCGCGGTGACCGAGGAGATGGGCTACGCGCTGCAGCGGTCGGGGCGCACGCTCTACGTCAAGGAGACCGCCGACTTCGGCACCGCGCTCGCCGACCGGCGCGGCAAGTTCTTCGCCTATCCGCGCCAGATCGGCGTGTCGGGGTTCATCGATCTCGATTGCCGTCCGACGATCGAGGCGGTCGGCGACCTGGAACCGGGCGACGTCGTCATCACCAACCACCCGTACGAGTCGGGCGGCCTTTGCACGCACACGCCCGACATCCACCTGATCAAGCCGTACTTCCACGGCGGCGAGATCGTCTGCTACGGCTGGAGCTTCGTGCATTGCTCCGACATCGGCGGACGCGTGCCCTCGAGCATCTCGCCCAGCAGCCACGAGCTCTTCCAGGAAGGCTTCCTGATGCCCCCGATCAAGCTGATGAAGCGCGGGGTGATGAACGCCGACCTGATCCGCCTGCTCCGGGCGAACTGTCGGACGCCGGACGAGAACGCCGGCGACATCAAGGCGATGCTGGCGGCGCTCAACGTCGGCGAGCGGCGGGTGCGCGAGATCATCGATCAGCACGGGCCGGACGTGTTCGCCGACGCGCAGTCCGACCTGAGGGCCTACAGCGCGGCGAAGGCCCGGGAAGCGTTCCGTGCGATTCCCGACGGGTCGTACGCGTTCTGGGATTACCTGGACGACGAGCTGACCTCGCCGATCCCGATCCGGATCCGGGGCACGATCAGCGCCCGCGCCGGCGAGATCACGCTCGACTTCGACGGGACCGACCCGCAGGTGGCGGCGGCGTTCAACGTGCCGACCCGGGGCAAGCGCCACTCGTGGCTGTCGTTGCGGCTGGCGAGCTTCGCGCTGACCCGCGATCCGAGCATCGCGCTCAACGCCGGGCTGTTCGATCCGATCAGCGTCCGCTCGCCGGCCGGGAGTCTCGTCAACCCGGACTTTCCGGCCGCGGTCGGCGTACGTCACGCGTCTACGGGCAGGATCCTGGACGTGCTCAACGGCGCGCTGGCGCAGGCGCTGCCGGAGTTCATGCCCGCCTGCAGCGGCGGAGTGATCATCCCGGTGGTCCTCGCCGAGACCGACGCCGGTTCGGGCCGGCGCAACGTCATCGTCGTCGAGCCGATGGTCGGGGGGATGGGGGCCCGGTTCGGCGCCGACGGGGTGGACGGGCGCGACAGCAGCACCGCGAACCTCGCCAACAACCCACTGGAGAGCGTCGAGGCGAGTGCGCGCATCCGGATCCACGAGTACGCGCTGCGACCCGATTCCGGCGGCCCCGGCCAGTGGCGCGGCGGCTGCGGCCTGGCGATCACGTTCTCGGTCGACGGCGACGAGGCGCAGGTGCTCGGGCGCGGCATGGACCGTTTCCGGTTCGCCCCCTGGGGTCTCGCCGGCGGCAAGGCCGGGGCGACCGCGCGCACCGTCCTCAACCTCGGTCGACCCGGCGAGCGCGAGCTCGGGAAGCTCGATGTCGTCGATCTGGTCCGCGGCGACACGCTGACCGTCCTGACGCCCGGCGGCGGCGGCTACGGTGAATCCGCTCGAACGCCCGGTCGACCTGGTCGTGCGCGACGTTCAGCGCGGCCTCGTCGGCGTCGAATCGGCGCAGCGCGACTACGCGGTGGTGATCCGCGACGGTGTCGCCGACGTCGAGGCGACCGACGCGCTGCGACGTCGGCGTCAGTCGGCGGGCACGGTCGACGAGTACACGGTGGTCGGATCCGCGACGTTCGAACTGGGAGCGCATCGTCGCGCGTGGGAGTCGGCCTTCGACGACGAGCTCGTCGCCCGGATCCACCGCGGTCTGGCGGCGCTGCCTCCGGCGGCGCGCCGCGCCGCCCGCCGACGGGTCTACGCGCCGGTGCTGCCGCTTCTCGCCGCCGGGACGCTCGACCGCGCGGCGGTGGCGGCGAAACGCGCCGAGGTCGAGGCCATCGTCGACGGATTGGCCGGCGATCGTCCGTCGACCCCGCGCAGCGCGCAGCCCGCTGCCCCGTAAGCGTTCCGACGGGTGGCCGACCAGCGTCCGCCCGGTCCTGTCACGATGCCTGTCGACTTTCTTGGAGGAGAACCACCCATGAGCATCACCAGACGTTCGTTGTTGCAGGCCGCGGCATCCGCCGGCGTGGTCGGGATGGCGCCGATGGCGACGCGCTCCGCGCTGGCGCAGACGCCCAGCCGGATCACGGTCACCAGCTACGGCGGCACCTGGGAGAAGGCGGTCCGGGAGATCTACGGCGCGTTCTTCACCCGCAAGACCGGCGTCGGCGTCGATGTCGTGCTCGGAGGGCCGCCGCAGTGGCTGGCGCAGATCGAGTCGAACCGCCAGCGCCCGCCGATCCACGTCAGCGTCATGTCGGTCGAACTGGCGATCGAGGGTGGGCGCAAGGGGCTCTTCGAGAAGCCGACGGTGGCGAAGGTCCCGAACCTGAAGGACATTCCGCAGCAGTACGTCGACATCCTCGAAGGCTACGGCGCCTGCGCGAACTACGGCGCCGCCCCGATCGGGTACCACAAGGACCGGGTCAAGAACCCGCCGAAGAGTTTCAAGGAGATGATCGACCGCGCGGCCAAGGGCGAATTCCGCCTGGCGCTGCCGGGCGGCGGATACCCGTTCACCCCCACGATCCTGCTCTGGTCGCTCGCCGACATCTACGGCGGCGGTGTCGACAACGTGACGCCGGCGTTCGAGGTGTTGAAGAAGATCCGGTCCAACGTGGTCTTCTGGAACAGCGTCACCGAATTCCCGAGCCTGCTGCAGACCGGTGAAGCCGACCTCGGGATGTGGTTCGACGGACGCATCTGGGACGCCTACGACGGCGGGGCCAAGTGGCTGGGCATGATCACGCCGGAGGAGGGCGGGGCGATGATCCCGACCGCGGTGGTGAAGGCGGTGAATTCGCCCGACATCGCCTGGGAGTACGTCAATTCGATGCTCGATCCGGAGCCGCAGCTCGCCTTCGCCAAGCTGCAGAACTACCCGGTCACCAACCAGCGCGTCGTCTATCCGCCGGAGCTCCGCGAGCGCTTCACGCCCTGGAACAAGGCGCGCCTGCCTCCGTTCGCCAAGCTGATGACCGTGATTCCCGGCTGGGTCGACCGCTGGAACCGCGAGATGCGCGGCTAGGACCGTCGACGACATGGGCGGCCGCGAATCGCTGCTGCAACGCTGGGGTCTGGCGATCCCGGCCGCCCTGTTCCTGCTCGCGTTCTTCGTCGTCCCGCTGGTCAACAACGCGGCGCTGAGCTTCGGCGACGGCAAGGGGGGGCTGTCGCTGGCTCATTATGTCCGCCTGACCACCGATCTCTACTACGTCGGGGTGACCGGCCAGACGCTGCTGCTGAGCGCGGTCGTGACCCTCTTGTGCGTCATCGTCGGCTACCCGGTCGCCTACTACCTGGTCCGCCGGGCGGTTCGCAGCGCGCCGCTGATCATCTTCCTGCTGGTGAGCCCGCTGCTCACGTCGATCGTGATGCGGACCTACGGCTGGCGGATCCTGCTCGCCCGCCGCGGACTCATCAACACCTACCTGCTCGACCTGGGCCTCATCGACCGGCCGATCGATCTGCTGAACGGGTTCGCCGCGGTCGTCATCGGGCTCGTCCACGTGCTGGTGCCGTTCATGGTCCTGTCGATCGCGACCGTGTTGCAGGGAATCGACCGGCGGCTCGAGGAGGCGGCCGAGATGCTCGGCGCCACCGGCGCGCAGGTGTTCTGGAAGGTCGTGTTTCCGTTGAGCCTCGACGGCGTCGCCACCGGTTCGGTAATCGTCTTCATGGTCGCCACCGGCAGCTTCGTCACGCTGCTGTTCCTCGGAGGCGGCAGCGTACAGACGTTGCCGCTGCTGATCTACCAGCAGTTCAGCACGACCCGGAACTTCCCGCTCGCGGCCGGCATGAGCGTGATCCTGCTCCTGATCGCGGTGGCCTGTCTGTACCTGCAGCTGCGCGTCATCAAGCGCAAGGGCATCGGCTGAGCGGCGCGGACATGACCGATCGGCTGAAATCCTGGGTGCTGCCGGCGCTGGTGATCGGGTTCTTCGCCTTCATCATCGCGCCGATCGCGATCGTCGTGCTGATCTCCTTCCAGTCGGCCAACTACATCGCCTTTCCGATCACCTCGCTGTCGATGAAGTGGTTCGTGCGCATCGTCGAGTACGAGCCGTTCCTCGATTCGCTGATCGTGAGTTTCGAGATCGCCTTCGCCGCCGCGTTCCTGGCCGCGGTGCTCGGCGTCCCGGCGGCGCTCGCGATCGTGCGCAGCCGCTCGCGGCGCGCCGATCTGGTCATGACCTTCCTGTTGAGCCCGTTGTCGATTCCGCTGATCGTGCTCGGCTTCGCGCTGCTGTTCTACCTGTCGGCGCTGGGCCTCGGCGTATCGTTCGTTTCGCTGCTGATCGGCCACACGGTGGTCAGCCTGCCCTACATCGTGCGCACCGTCGTCGGCGTCTATCGAGGCGTCAACACCCAGTTCGAGGAGGCGGCGGAAATCCACGGCGCCACCCGCTGGCAGACCTTCCGCCACATCACGTTTCCGCTGATCCGACCGGGCATCTTCGGCGGTTCGCTGCTGTCGATCCTGATCTCGCTGGACAACCTGCCGGTTTCGTATTTCTTCGGCAGCGCCACCACGAACACGCTGCCGGTGGTCATGTTGAGCTACCTGGAGACCAGCTTCGACCCGTCGATCGCCGCGCTCAGCACCTTCCAGCTCGCGATCGCGGTGATCGCCTTGTGGGCGATCGATCGGATCTACGGGCTGCGCCAGCTCGCCAGTACGATCTGACGCGAACCGTCGGGCAGGACCGCTCCGGGGGCCGGCCGCGCCGCGGCGCGCTCCGCGCCGGTGCGGGCTTGGAATCGTTTCATCACCGGGCGGCGCACAGGTCGAGCAGCAAGGCGTCGAACGCCGGCGCCGCCTCGTACTGGACCCAGTGGGACGCGCCGTCGATCACCTCGAGCCGGACATCCGCCTGGATCGCCTTGAAGAACGCGCGCCGCTCGGCCATGAACGGAGCGGATACCGGATCCTGCGCTCCCCAGATCGCGGCCAGCGGCGCCGTGACCTGCGGCAGGCAGGCGCGCATCGTGTCTCCGAGCGAGATCGGCGCCGAGACCGGCTTGGCACGCTCGGTGCTGAAGGCGTGGATGTAGACGGCCAGGTCGTCGACGTGCGTCGGATCGGCGATCATCGAAGCCATCAGGTTGCCGCGATGGACGGCGAGGCGCTCGGCCGGATCGACGAGGTGGCGCCATTTGCGCACCTCGCCGCCGGCGCCGCGCGCAAGTCCGGTTCCGCTCGGCGACACCAGGACCAGGCGGTCCACGCGTCGTGCGTCGTGGCGCGCGAGATGGCCGGCGATGACCGACCCGAACGAGAAGCCGGCGAGCGCATAGCTCGCGTCGGAACCGATCAACGTCGCGATGCCGTCGGAGAGGACGGCGGCGACGCTGTCCGGCGTGTACGGTCCCGCCGGCAACGCCGAGTCGAGGTGACCGGGGATGTCCGGCACCAGGAGCCGGTGTGTGGTGGCGAGCCTGGCGATGTTGCGCATCCAGTGCATCCACGAACCCATGCCTCCGTGGAGCAGCACCAGCGGGCGTCCCCGGCCGAACGAATGCCAGGTCATCAGGCCTTCGCCGGACGGGGTCCGCCGGACGAGCCCGGAGGCTTCGATCGCGGCGACCTGCGCTTCGGGAGCGGGGTCCGGACTCGACATCGGATCGATCGACGCGGTCGTCGTCAACGGCGGCGCCGGCGGGTGGCCGGGACCGGTCCGCAGGAACCGCGCTGGATCAGCTCGGCGGGCACCAGGACGCGCCGCGGTTCGGTTCCGGCGGTCGATCCGATCCGCTCCAGCACGAGCTGGGCGGCGATCCGGCCGACTTCGGCGTAGTCCCAGCTCTCGACGGTGATCGGCGGTACCGAGAGTTGCGCGAGGTCGGAATCGCTGGCGGCGACCAGCGACAGGTCCCGGGGAATCTCCAGTCCGCGCATCCGCAGCGCCCTCAGGACGCCGGGCAGGACGTCGATGCCGCCGGCGATGATCGCGGTCGGCGGCGATTTCGACGCGACCAGGATCGAGGTCTGCTGGAACGCGTAGTCGGCGAGGAAGCTCTCGGTGCGAACGAGGTCCGGTGCGAGGCGGACACCGTACGCCTTGTGCGCGGCCTCGAACCCGGCGATCCGGGCGCGGGCGGGGTAGAGCGCCGGATGGCCGGTGATCAGCGCGATGCGGCGGTGGCCGAGCTGCAGCAGCTGCTCGGTGGCGCGTCGCACGCCGCCGCGGTGGTCGACCATCACCGCGTCGGCCCACTCCGGCCGTTCGCGGTCGAAGAGGACGACCGGCATGCCGGTGGCTTCGAGCATCCGGTGCAATTCGACGTCCTCTTCGGAATGATGCGCGAGGATCAGCGCGTCGGCCTTGCGGCTCGCGAGGAGCGAAACGAGCTCGAACTCGCGTTCGCGGCGGCCCTCGGAGTTGGTGAGCAGCAGCGCGTAGCCCGCCTGGAAGAGGACGTCGTGCGCCGCACGCACGAAGGCGGCGAGCGCCGGGAGATTGATGTCGCGGATGATGCAGCCGACCGTCCGCGTCTGTTTGTTGCGCATGCTCTGGGCGACGGCGTTGGGCGCGTAGCCCAGCGTGCGGATCGCGCGCTCGACGCGGGCGCGGATCTCCGGGCTCACCGATTCGTGGCCGTTGAGGACGCGCGAGACGGTTCCGAGGGAGACGCGGGCCTCCTTCGCGACATCGCGAATCGTGTGGTCGCCTCGGCGTCTCATGGTCCGGACCGGGCTCCCAGGAGCTCCCGGCGGAGCGCAGTGTAGCACCGTTGAAACGTTTCATTGACAAGCGCCGGACGCGGCCCTTAGACTGCCGCCGAGCGGATTCCGGTGGTCGTCGCGGGGCGCGCGAGCGCGTCCGCGCCGCCATCCCGAGCACAGGGGACGCGCGGCGGCGCCGCGTGTGACGAGAACGGTCCGCGTGGCGATGCTCGACGCGGAGGGCGCGAGCGAGCGACCCCGACCCGGCCGACGACGGAGGAGACCATGGCGATGACGAGCGGTGACGGACGAGACCCGGCGACCCGCGGAGCGGGACACGGCCGGATTCGCGGACGTCGCAGGACGGTGGCGGCGGTCCTGGCGGGGGGCGGCGTGGCGCTCGGGCTCGGGTTCACCCTCGGCCTCGGATCCACGGCGATCCAGGCGCAGTCGCCGATGGACGCGCTGATCGCGGCGGCGAAGAAGGAAGGCGAGTTCGTCCTCTACTCGTCGGAATCCGACAAGCAGATGGCGGACACGAACAAGGCCTTCGAGGCGAAGTACGGGATCAAGGTCCGCGGCACGCGCCTGGTCGGCGGCGCGGTGACATCGCGCTACGCCGGCGAGCGGCAGGGCGGCACCGTGGTCGCCGATGCGATCGTCGTCGCGAACGAGCCCTTCGTCACCGACAACCCGTCCTGGTGGCAGGCCCTGAGCGAGGCGAACATCCCCGGTTACGACCGCTATCCCGCCGCCGCCCGTGGCGCGCACCACCTGGTGATGAACTACAACGTCATCGGCATCTCCTGGAACACCAACCTGGTGAAGCCGGCCGACGAACCCGCCAACTACCTCGACCTGATCAACAATCCGGCGTTCGCGTCGAAGGGCAGCATCGTCTACGCCGATCCGCGGGCCACGCCGTCGGCGATGAACCTCTTCAAGATCCTGGTCGAGCGGTACGGCGAGGACTTCTTCAAGAAGCTGATGGAACGTGGCGTGGCGATCGCGGCCAGCTCGTCGCCGGGCGTCCAGCAGGTCGCGGCCGGCGCGAACAAGGTGATGATCGGCAATTTCCCGAACAACGCGCAGTCGGTGATCGCCGCCGGCGGCCCGGTCAAGTACCGGCCGGTACTCGACCCGGCGACCGGCGTCGACAACCTGCTCGCGTTGTCCGCGGGGTCGAAGAACCCCAATGCGGCCCGGTTGTACGCCGCGTGGCGCATCAGCGAGGAGGGGCAGCGCGTCATGTGCCTGGCGCGCGGATCGACCTCGCCGCTCGGCGAATTGCCCGGCTGCGAGCCGGCCGCGCCGCCCAACTACATCAAGACCGACTACCGCGTCTATTCGGACAAGGCCTGGCAGGCCAAGTACCTGCCGTGGCTGGGACTGAAGCCGCTGTGATCGTCTCCCGGTCGACGAGCCGGCGGCGGTTCGCCGCCGCGGGCTCGGGCGCCGACCGTCGCAGTCCCGATCTCGTCGGTTCGGGTCGCCCGCGCCAGCGCCGCTTGCGAGCGAGCCGGCGATGAGCGGCGCCGGCGACGGCGCGATGGTCCGGGTCTGGAACCTGAAGAAGGGGTTCCAGCGTCGCGGCGGCGAGCAGGTCACCGCGGTCAACGACGTCAGCCTGACGATCGCCCCGGGCAAGCTCGTGGTGCTGCTCGGACCGAGCGGTTGCGGCAAGACCACGCTGCTGCGCTGTATCGCCGGCCTCGAGCATCCCGACGAGGGGCGCATCGAGATCAACGGCAAGTGCGTCTTCGACTCGGCCGAGGGAATCCGGGTCGCTCCGGAGCATCGCTCGGTCAGCATGATGTTCCAGTCGTACGCGCTGTGGCCGCACATGACCGCCTACAAGAACGTCGAATACGCGGTCCGCTCCCGGGGCGCTCCCGGCGACGTCGAGGGCCGCGTCACCCGCGCGCTGACCCAGGTCGGCATCGCCCACCTGCGCGACCAGTTTCCGGCGCAGATGAGCGGCGGTCAGCAGCAGCGCGTCGCGCTGGCTCGCTCGCTCGCGGTCGACCCGCCGGTCGTGCTCTTCGACGAGCCGCTGTCGAACGTCGACGCCAAGGTCCGCGATCAGCTGCGCCAGGAACTGGTGTCGATGCAGCGGGCGGTCCGCTTCGCCGGCGTGTACGTCACGCACGATCAGCTCGAGGCGATGCAGCTCGCCGACCGCATGGCGATCATGAACAACGGCCGGATCGTCCAGCTCGACGCGCCGATCGGGATCTACCGCAATCCGGTCTCCCGGTACGTCGCCTGCTTCGTCGGACAGGCCAACGAGCTGGACGCCACCGTCTCCGAGGTGCGGGCCGATGGCCGCGAGGTCGTCGTCGCCACGCCGGTCGGAACGCTGGTCGCCGCGCATGCGCGCGAATGGACGCCGGCCATCGGTGAGCGGGTCCGCCTGGTCGTGCGCCCGGAGGACCTGAGACCCCTCGCGGCGGCGGCGCCGGCCGGCCAGAACGCGCTGCGCGGCACGATCGAGGTCGTGATGTTCTCGGGCGCCCATGTCGAGTACCGCGTGCGCGCCGGACCCTTGCTGCTGCATGTGCGGTCCGAGAACCGCGGCATCCTCGCGGAAGGAACCGAGGTGGCGATCGCGATCGATCCGGTGGCGGTCTACGTCTTCCCGGAGAAGGAGGATCGGTGAGCGGCCCGCTGGCGCCGGGCCGGATCGACCACGGCGGGGGACCGCTCGAGACGCTGCGCTACCGCGCCTTCGGCTTCGCGACCGGGCTGGTCGCCGTCGCGTTCCTGTTCTTCTTCGCGTACCCGCTCGCGCGGATGCTGATGGTCGCCTTCGTCAAGAAGGGGGAGTTCTCGACCGCGGCGATCGCCGAGACCTTCGCCGACCCCGAACTCGGCCCGCTGCTGCTGGACACGACGCTGGTCGTCGTGCTGAGCAGTGTGCTCGCCCTGGCGATCGCGACGTTCTTCGCCTGGCTGAACGAGCGCACCGACGCCTCGATGGGCTGGGCTTCGCGGCTGCTGCCGCTCGTGCCGCTGATGCTCCCGGCGATCGCGTTGTCGACCGGCTGGTTCTTCCTCGCCCACGAGCGCGCCGGGCTCCTCAACGTCGCGATGCGCGGACTGGCCGGACTCGCCGGCCTCGACTGGTGGGTCGAGCGGGGGCCGTTCCACATCGCGTCCTGGGCCGGCCTCGTTTTCGTCTACACGCTCTACCTCGTGCCGTTCGCCTACCTGCTGGTCGCGGCCGCCTTCCGGAATTTCGATTCGTCGCTGGAGGAAGCGTCGCGCGTCGCGGGTGCCGGCGCCTGGCGGACCTTCCTGCACGTCTCGGCTCCGGGCATCCTGCCGGCGATCGCCGCCGCGGTGTTCCTGGTCGGCGTCACCGCCCTGAGCAACTTCTCGATACCGGTCATCATCGGGACCGCCGCCCGGATCGACGTCCTGTCGGTGCGCATCGTGCGCATGGTGCGCGACGCCTATCCGCCGCGGGTCGACGAGGCGGTGGTGCTCAGCGTGTTCGTGGTCGCCGCCGTCGCGCTGCTCTTCTGGCTGCAACGGCAGGTCAGCTCCCGCAAGCGGCACGTCGTCATCGGCGGCAAGGGCGTCCATGCGACGCGGATTCCGCTCGGGCGCTGGAAGTGGCCGGCGCGCGCGGTCATGGTCGCCTACATCGCCGCGGCCTCGGCGGTCCCGCTGCTCGGGCTCTTCTTCGTGTCGCTGCAACGCTTCTGGTCGTCGCACCTGACGGCGCAGTCGTTCACCTTCGACGTGCTCAAGGCGTTGTTCGCCGAGGAGAGTCTGACGCGCAAGGCGCTGCAGACGAGCCTGGGGCTGGGAGTCGTCGGCGCCACGATCAGCATCCTGCTGGCGACGATGCTGATGCTCTACGTCCGCCAGCGGCAGGGCGTGTTTCCGAAGATCGTCGACGCGGCGGCGAAGGCTCCGAGCGCGGTTTCGCATACGGTGATCGGGCTGGCGATGGTGATCGCCCTGACCGGATCCCCGTTCCATCTGGCGGGAACGCTGACGATCCTGCTGATCGCCTACCTCGTCATCTACATGCCGCAGGCGGCGGTGTCGACCGGATCGGGGCTCGATCAGGTCGGCGGCGAGCTCCTCGAGGCGTCCGCTGTCGCGGGGGCGTCGCAGTCGCGGACGTTCTTCCGCGTCACGTTGCCGTTGATGAGGCCGGCGCTCGCGGCCGGCTGGGCGCTGCTGTTCGTCATGATCGTCGGCGATCTGACCGCGTCCGCGCTGCTCGCGACCAACGCGAATCCGGTGGTCGGGTTCATCATCTACGACATCTTCAACAGTGCGACGTACTCTTCGCTCGCGGCGATCGCCTGCGTCGTCGGCGCCATTTCGTTCGCGGTCGTCTGTACGGTGCTCGCGTTCTCCCGGGGCGCCTCCGCCGGGCAGGTGGCCCAGTGAGCCTGCGGTTCGGCATCCACCTCACCAACCAATACCCCCGCGGGTCGGACATGGTGGCCGGGCTCGCCGAGCAACTGGCCTGCCTGCGGTACGCGCGCGACCACGGCTGGGATTCGGCGTGGGCCGGACAACACTTCCTCACCGACTCGCTCAGCCAGCTCCAACCGGTTCCGTACCTGGCCCGACTCGCCGCCGAGTCCGGACACCTGCGCCTCGGACTGGCGGCGCAGCTCCTGTCGCTCCTCAATCCGCTGGTGGTCGCCGAAGAGATCGCCTCGCTCGACGTGATCAGCGGCGGACGCGTCGTCTATTGCGCCGGCCTGGGCTACCGCAAGGTCGAGGACGAAGCACTGGGCGCCTGGGGCTCGAAGGTCGAGCGCTTCGAACGCAATCTCGAGGTCGTGACCGCGTTGTGGCGCGGCGAGTCGGTGGACTGCGATCTCCCCTGGTGCCGCCTGGCCGGCGCGCGCCTCGCGACGCTGCCGGTCCAGCGACCTCGACCGCCGGTGTGGATCGCCGCCAATTCGGACGCGGCGGTCCGCCGCGCGGCCCGGATCGGTGACGCGTGGATCCTGAACCCGCACGCCCGGACCAGCGAGATCGCGAGGCAGTTGCCGGTGTTCCGAGAGGAGCGGCGACGGCTCGGACTCGCGCCGGCGGAAGAGGTGCCGATCATCAAGGAAGTCTACGTCGGGCGGACGCGCGAGGAGGCCGTCCGCCTCTGCCGGCCGCATCTGGAGCGCAAGTACGGCGCCTACGTCGACTGGGGCCAGGACAAGGTCCTGCCCGCGGACGACACCTTCACCGCGGCGTTCGAAGAACTCGCCCGCGACCGATTCATCATCGGCGGCCCAGACGATTGCGTCGAGGCGATCGGCCGGCTCGAGCGCGAATTGGGCGCGACCCACTTGATCATGCGGATGCAGACGCCGGGCATGCCGGTCGACGATGCATTGCGCTCGATGCGGCTTTTCACCGAGGAGGTGATGCCCGCCCTGCGGGCGCACCGACATTGACGGCGGGGGTCGAGCGACCGCCCGCGACCACCACCGGAACGACGGAGACGAGACGATGGACGAGGACTACGGCCCGCTCAAGGGACGCGGTGACGCGATGCGACGCAAGGTGCTGGGCGACGCCTACGTCGATGGCGCGAAACGGGTCGCCGCCCGTTTCGGCGCCGAATTCCAGAAGGTCGTGACCGCATTCGCCTGGGGAGGCGTGTGGAGCCGGCCCGGCTTGTCGCTGCGCGACCGCAGCCTGGTCACGATCGCGGTGCTCGCCGCGCTGCATCGGCCGGACGAGTTGCGGATGCACCTGCACGGCGGCCTGCGCAACGGCCTGACCAAGGCCGAGATGGAGGAGGCGATCATCCAGGTCGGCGTCTACGCGGGCTTTCCCGCCGCGGTGTCGGCGAACCGGGTCGGACAGGCGCTGTTCCGCGACCTCGAAGGCGACACCGAGGCTCCGGCGAAGGGCGGCTAGGCGTGCCGAGCGCCACCCGGGCGCCTCGCTCGGTCGTCTTCCTCGACGACGATCCGGCGGTGCGGCTCGTCCGCGCGCTGGTATCGGCGCCGTTGCCCGCGGCCATCCGCGACTGGCTGCCCGCCTATTTCTGGCCCGAGCCGCCGCCGGATCCCGGGACGCGCTTCGGGGCGATCCGCCGCTCGATCGGCTGGCCCTGCGACGCGACCGGTGTCCACCTCGCCGATCCGGTGAACGCCCCCCCCGAGGTTCGCGACTCGATCGAGGCGATCGTCTTCCGCCGTGGCGTGGTCGATCGTGCGCTCGTCGACGCGCTTCCCCGGCTGCGGATCATCCAGCGCTTCGGCGCTCGGACGCCGGGCATCGACGCGGCCACGGCGGCTGCGATCAGCGCGCGTCGCATCGCCGTGTGCGTATTTCCGCGGCCGAGTCTCGCGTCGGTCGCCGAGCACACGATCGCGCTGCTGTTCGCCGTCCGGCGCCGTCTGCGCGAACTCGACGCGGCGACCCGTGCGGGCCGTCTCGCGCGCGTCGACCGCCCGACATCGGATCCGGTCACCTACAACTGGACCGGCGCGCCGGCGACCGGTCTGATTCGTACCAGCCGCATCGGCATCCTCGGACTGGGCGAGGTCGGCGCCGATTTGGCCCGTCTGCTCGGTGGGTTGGGCGCCGAAGTGCTCTACTGCAACCGCCGGCGGCTCGACCCGGAGCGCGAGCGGGAACTGCAGGTCGAATTCCGATCGCTCGACGCGCTGCTCGCCGAGGTCGACGCGCTGATCGTCGCGGCGACGCCGCCGGCGGACGGGGTGGCGGTCATCGGCGCACAGGAGCTCGCGCGGATGCGCCCGACGTCGATCGTCGTCAATGTCGCCCGCGGATCGTTGATCGACGAGTCCGCGCTCGCCGACGCGCTCGAGCGAGGGCGCATCGCCGGTGCCGGCCTCGACGTCTACGCACACGAGCCGTTGTCGCCGTCCAGCCGGTTGGTCCGATTGTCCAACGCCGTCCTGACGCCGCATGTCGCCGGGGGGACGCGCACCGAGCTTCTCGACGAGGTCGCCGCGGTCGCTGCGAACGTCGCGGCCGCGTTGCGGGGCGAGCCGCCGGCGCACCAGGTGTCGGCGGCCGGCGGACATCCGTGACCCGCGGCCGCGTCGGCATCGGGTCACGCGGTCGCGCTCGATCCGATCGGACCGACAGGTTCGCGGGCGTCCAGCGATGAGGGTGCTGCTCGCCGCCGCGATGGCCGCAGCCCTCACGATGCTGCCGTTGCACCTGCTGGGCGCGTCGGCGGTCCTGATGCGCGAGGAGCTGCGCTTCGACGCCGCCGAACTCGGCATGGCGGTCGCGGTGTTCTTCGCCGCCTACGGCGTGGTCGCCTGGCTCGCCGGTCGGATTTCGGACCGCCAAGGCCCCCGGGTGAGCCTCGCGGTCGCGACGCTCGCCAGCGCCGTGGCGCTCGCCGGCATCGGTGGGGTGGCGCGCGACTGGAACTCGGTCCTCGTGTTCCTGGTGATCGCCGGCGTGGGCAACGCTTTCGCGCAGGTCGGCGGCAATCTGGCGCTGGCCGCCGGCGTCGGTTCGGCGCGACAGGGCCTGGCGTTCGGGATCAAGCAATCCGCGGTCCCTTCGTCGAGTCTGCTCTCAGGACTGGCCGTTCCGGCCTTCGCGCTGACCTTCGGCTGGCGGTGGTCGTACGCGATCGCGCTCGCGTTGGTCCCGCTGCTCGCGGCGCTGCTCGCGCGCCGCCTGCCGCTGGCGCGCGACCACCGTCGGGCGGACGGCGGGGCACCGACCCGCTGGGCGATGCTGGCTGCGATCGCCGTGGCCTACGGCGGCGCATCGGGCACGTCGGCGACGCTGGGGGCTTTCGTGGTCGCCTCGGCCGTCCATCACGGCATCGGCGTGGCTGCCGCGGCGACGATGCTCGCCGCCGGCAGCCTGACGAGCATCGCGGTGCGACTCGCGGCCGGCTGGCTGGTCGATCGTCGCGGACGCGCGGGTTTCGGCATCATCGCCTCGCTGTTGCTCGCCGGCTCGGTCGGATACGCGGCGATGGCGACCGGGGAGCGCGTGGTGTTCGTGGCCGGCAGCGTGGTCGCTTTCGGCGCCGGATGGGGATGGAACGGCGCGTTCAACCACGCGGTGACCTCGATGAACCGGCGCAATCCGGGGACCGCGACCGGAATGACGATGATCGGAATGTCGGTCGGTGGGATCGTCTGGCCGCTGGTCTTCGGGCAGATCGTCGAACGGATCGGCTACGGCCCGGCGTGGGCCGCCTCCGCGTTGGTCGCGCTCGCGTCGTCGGCGATACTCGCCGGTTGCGTGCGGCGGCTGCGTCGCGAGGATCCGGCGACGCCGGGGGAGACGGGGGAGGCGGGGGAGACGGGTCGATGACCGGGAGGAGAGGGCCGACCGAGCGGGTCGCCCATTACATCGCCGAGACCGGATTCGCGGCCGCGCCGCCGGAGCTCGAGCGGCAGACCGGCCGGGCGATCGTCGACCTGGTCGCGGCAACGATCGCCGCCCGCGAGGATCCGGGATTCGGCGTCCTCCGCCGGGTCGTCGCCGGCGAGTCGAAGGAAGGGCCTTGCACGGTGCTGGCGACCGGCGAGCGGACGACGCCGGCGATGGCGGCGCTGTTGAATGGTGCCGCCGGGCACGCCCTCGACTACGACGACGTCGCGGACGCGCTCTACGGCCATCCGACGGTGACGATCGTGCCGCCGTTGCTCGCGGTGGCCGAGGCGCGCGGCCTCTCCGGTCGTGCGCTGGTCGAGGCCTACAACATCGGCTTCGATGTCGCGGTCGCGATCGCGCAGGCGCTGCCGGTCAAGGCGCACTTCGATCGCGGCTGGCACGCGACCGCGTCGATCGGCGTGCTGTCGGCGACCGCCGCCTTGTGCCGCCTCGTCGGGCTCGATCCGACACGAATCCGCCATGCGCTCGGGATCGCGGCGTCCCACGTCGGCAGCAGCCGGCAGAATTTCGGAACGATGACCAAGCCGTTGCACCCGGGATCGTCGAGCATGAGCGCGGTGTTGGCGACCCGTCTCGCCGAGGAGGGATTCACCGCCGACCCCGACCAATGGGAGAAGCCGCTCGGCTACTTCGCGACCTTCGGCGTCGCGAGCGACCTCGACGCGCTGCATCGCAGCCTCGAAGAACCCTACGCGCTGCTGCGCGACGGCCTGAGCTTCAAGAAGTACCCGTGCTGCTACAACACCCACCGGTCCGCGGACGCGGCGATCGCGCTCGCCGCGGCGATGCCCGCGGCGGCGAGGGCCTCGATCGACAAGGTGACACTGACGCTGCAGCCGTCGGGGACCGACCCGCTGATCCATCACCGGCCGACGACCGGCCTGCAAGGCAAGTTCAGCGCCGAATACGTGGTCGCGGCGGGTCTGGTCGACGGGGAGGTGTCGCTGATGTCGTTCCGCGACGACGCGGTGCGCCGGCCGCGTATCCAGGAGCTCGTCCGCCGGGTCGAGTTGCGCGAATCGCCGGTTCCTCCGATCGGCGATCGTTCGTGGGATTTCGCCTACGCGGTGCTCGAGGTCGCCGCCGGCGGGCGGGTGTACCGGGAGCGGGTCGACGTTCCGCGCGGCGATTGCCGGCGACCGCTTGGCGAAGACGAGCTCGACGCCAAGTTCCTGCGGGCCGTCGAGTACTCCGGTGCGGGATGGAACGCGCAGGCACTGCTGCGCGACATCCGCGGCCTGCCGGCGCGCGCGAGGCTCGACGGTTTCGCGTCGCTGACCCGCGACCCGCCGCGCGCCTGAAGGGAGCTCGCGGGGCGGCGATCGCCGGCGGCGCGGCTACTGCGACTGCATGCCCGAATCGCGGAACGCCTTGCCCCAGCGCTCGCGCTCGGCCCGCAGGTACGCGGCGAAATCGGTCGGCGTCAGCATCTCGATCGGACTCGCGCCCAGGCCTTCGAATCGCGAGGCGACCTCCGGGACGCGGACGGCCTTGGCGATCTCGCCGTGCAGGTAGTTGACGATCTCGCGCGGCGTCTTCGCCGGCGCGAGGACCGCGAACCAGGCGTTCAATTCGAACCCCGGCAGGATCGACTCGTCGACGGTCGGCACGGCAGGCAGCGCCGACCACCGCGACCGGGTCGTGATCGCGAGGACCCGGACCCGGTTCTCCTTGACGTGCGGCATGATCGCGCTGCTGCTCGACAGCATCGCCGGGATGTGCCCGCCGAGCAGATCGGTGATCGCCGGACCGGCGCCCTTGTAGGGAACGATCGTCACCTTCGAGTTGGTGCCCTGGGTGATGATCGTCATCGCCAGGTGCGTCATCTCGTCCGAGGCGCCGAAGTTCACCTTGCCCGGGTTTTCGCGGGCGTAGGCGATGAACTTGGCCGCCGTGTCCGGCGCGAACGACGGGTGGGTCACGAGCAGCATCGGTACCGAGGCGAAGCGACTCACCGGTTCGAAGTCGGCCACCGTGTCGTACGGCAGCGACTTGAACATGAACTGGTTGATCAGGTAGGGGACGCCGGAGATCGCGACCAGCGTGTAGCCGTCGGGGGCCGCCTTCGCCGCCATCGCCGGACCGATCGTCGCGCTGGCGCCGCCGTGGTTCTCGACGACGAACGACTGACCGGTCGCCTCCGACAGCTGCTTGGCGAGCACCCGGGTCAGGACATCGGTGCCGCCACCGGGCGCGTAGGGCACGAGGATGCGGACCGGCTTCGCCGGGTAGGTCTGCGCCGGGGCCGCGAACGGCGCGACCGCGAGGACCAGCGCGGCGGCGAAGGCGAGGTATCGGGACATGGGCGGGCTCCTTCGAGGTGTGGTCAAGCGGGCGATGCGGTGGCCGGTGCCGGGGTCTGTCGTCCGAAGCGGTAGCGATCGAGGCCGAACTTCTTCAACACGGCCTCGGACGGAGCGCCGGTGCGCAGGTCCCAATCGAGCAGCGTGTAGTACTCGTCGAGCATCCGGACGAGGTGGGGACCGAGCGCCCGGCCGGCGATCGGACCGTTCGGAATCGGCTCGAGCATCCGCGGCGAGATGTCGAGATCGAGCTCGCGGCGGTATCCGCGCGAGATCGCGAACAGCCGCTGCAGGTGGATGATCCGCTCGCCGAGCGCGCGGGCCCCGTTCCAGTCCATCGCGAAGCCGGTCGCCGCGGCGAGCGCCCGCGGCGTGATCCCGGTGATGCCCTTGACGCCCCAGCAGGCGAAGACGCAGACGCCGAGGCAGTCCTCCCACATCTTCTTGGTCTGCGTCTTGAAGGTCATCTCGGCCTTCCCCTCCGGGGAGGCCGGATCGAGCACTTCGGCGTAGCCCAGGTCGGGTTCGTTGATCGCCTCGGACCCGAACGTCTGCCAGGTCGGACCGGCGCCGGAGACGAGCTGGCCGAACAGGAACGCGAGCCCCCAGCCGCGCTGCTCGTGGTCGTTGAAGCCGACGCCCTTGATGTGCTGGATGCGCTGGTCGGCGCCGCGACCCAGATTGGCGCAGGCCTCGCGGAACGAGCAGGCGAGCTTGGCGCCCAGTCCCTCGCGCTGCATGATCAGCACGAAGAGCTCGCGCGCGGCCTCGTCGTTGCCCCAGGTGAGGTCGAGTCCGCCGGTGTCTTCCTTGGTCAGCAGTCCTTCGTTGTACATCTCGAAGCACAAGGCGATCAGGCGGCCGGCCTCGGCGGGATCGGCGCCCATCGCGTCGTAGAAATTCGCCATCGCGATCGTCGTGCCCGGATCCTCGATGCCGATCAGCGTTCCGGCGCCCTCGAACACCTCGACGGTGAAGCCGGTGCTGCGGGTCCCGGCGAACGGACCGGTGGTGACCAGCGTGTCGTTGTGGCAGCGGATCGTGCACTCCCACGAACCGACCGGCTCGATCTTCCACTTCGGCATGTCCTCGGCGAAGCGTCGGCCGAAGCGCTCCTGGAACTCGTGGTCGGTGAAATTCTTCGCCGGCACCCGCCCCATCTTGCAGAAGGTCGCGACCGCCTGGATCGTCGGCGCCGTTCTGCGCGGGTAGCGCGCCTGCAGGTCCTTGATCCCCTCGCGCCACTCGTCGCAGACGGCCATGAACCCCGCCGGGTCGTGGATCGGCACCTCGCCGGTGCCGCGAACCGCGATCGCCTTCAGCCGGCGCGCGCCCCAGATCGCGCCGACGCTGCCCTTGCTGCACCCGTAGGAGCGGTCGTTGCGGATCGACGCGCCGCGCATCTGCGCCTCGCCGGCGGGACCGATACAGGCGACGCTGATGTTCGCGGTGTCGCCGAGATCCTTCTGCAGGGCGTCCTGGGTCTCGAACGTATCCATGCCCCAGTACTTCGCCGCGGAGCGCAGTTCGACGCGGTCGTCGTCGATCCACAGGTAGACCGGCTGCGGCGAGTGGCCGAGCAGGATCACGCCGTCGTAGCCGGCGTGCTTGAGACGCGCGCCGAAGTAGCCGTGCGCCTGGGTCACCGCCGGGTGGAACGGCAGGTCGGAGCGCAGCGTGATGATCTTCCAGTCCGACGAGCTCGGCGCCTTGGTACCGGTCAGGGGGCCGGTCATCAGGATCATCGGCGTGTCCGGATCGTCCGGCCCGGCGTCGGTCCGGATCGTCTGGAAGAGCATGTGCAGCCCCAGGCCGATCCCCCCGATCCAGTCGCGGCGGACTTCCTCGCCGGGCAGGGGGACCTTGTCGACGGTTCCGCGCGTGAGGTCGACGCGCAACAGCTTGCCCATGTATCCACCCGACATCTCGGTCTCCTTCATGCCGGCGACGTCGTCGACGGGCGGGGGCCCGTCGCGTCCGTCGCGATCATCGCTGTGGCGCGGTCGCGTCGAGGAGCAACTCCGCGACATCGCGAACCGCGATCTGCGCCTCCCCGCCGGAGGCCTTGACGCCATCGTCCAGCATCCGGATGCAGAACGGGCAGGCCACCGCGAGCGTGCGCGCGCCGGTCGCGATCGCCTCGCGGACGCGCATCACGTTGATCCGTTGCTCGGTCGAACCGGCGCCCGGCATCCAGGCCTGCCCGCCGCCGCCGCCGCAGCAGAAACTGGTCGATCGCGACCGGGGCATCTCGGTCAGCGCGGACGCGGACGCCTCGATCAGGCGGCGCGGCGCCTCGAATTCCCCGGCGTAGCGCCCCAGATAGCACGGATCGTGGTACGTGACTCCGGCGTCGACCGAGGCCACCGGCGCGAGCCGGCCGTCGGCCACCAACTCGGCCAGCAGCGTCGTGTGGTGGACGACGTCGAAGTCGGCCCCGAACGGCCGGTACTCGGTGCCCAGCGCGTTGCGGCAGTGCGGGCAGGCGGTGACGATGCGTCGGGGTGCGATCGAGCGGAGCAGCTCGACGTTGGTCCGGGCGAGCTGGTCGTAGAGCAATTCGTGGCCGATGCGCCGTGCCGGATCGCCGCAGCACGGCTCGTCGTTGCCCAGCACCGCGACACGCAGGCCGGCGCGACGCAGGAGCACGACCAGCGCGCGGGCGACCTGGCGGGCGCGCGGATCGAAGGCCGCCGTGCAACCGACCCAGTAGAGGACGTCGTAGTCGCCGCCGGCCTGTGCGAGCGGAATGTCGAGGCCGGCGCTCCATTGGGTGCGATCGCCGCCCGCGCCTTTGTACGGATGGGAACGGTCTTCGATCGACTTGAGCGCCGCTTCCATCGTCGCCGGCAGGCGCGTCTCCTCCATGACGAGCTGGCGCCGCAGATCGAGGATCTTGGGCGCCGGCTCGATCGAGACCGGACATTCGCGCACGCAGGCGCCGCAGGTCGTGCACGACCACAGCGAGGCGTCGTCGATCGTCTCGGGGACGAGCTTGGGCGCGCTGGTCGAGCGGTCGGGATCGTCGAGCAGGGCGCTGGCGTGCGCCCGGAGATGGTCGCGCAGATCGAGGATCACCCGGCGCGGGCTCAGCGGCGTTCCGGCGGCCCGGGCCGGACACGCCGCTTCGCAACGCCCGCAGGCGGTGCAGGCATCCAGGTCGAGCAGGTCCTTCCAGCGGAAATCGGTGATCCGGGCGACGCCGAACGGACCGGGACCCTCGAAGTCGATCGGGTCGGGACGGCGCGGCAGCGGCGAAGGATCGGACGCGTAGACGTTGAGCGGTGCGGTGACGACGTGCAGCATCCGTCCGTAGGGCAGCCACGCGATCCAGGCGGCGGCGGTCAGCAGGTGGATCCACCAGACGACCGGGTAGATCGTGGTCAACGCCGCGGGATCGAAGCCGCCGAGCGCCGCGGACAGCGCGTATCCGACCGGCGACCAGACCGCGTGCGGATCGGGCCGGGCCGCGAGCCGGATCGCCTGCAGCGCGAACCCCTGCAGGACGAGAACCAACGGAAATCCCGCCGCCAGCCAGTCGCTGGTGTCGGCGCGTGCGCCGGGACGGTCCGATCGCAGCCGCGGCACGCGGATCGCGTAGCGACGCACGAGCGCGACCGTGCAGGCGAGCGCGAGCGCGATCCCGGCGATCGAGAGGACGAGCTTCTGGAACACGAGATAGAACCAGCCTCGCATCAGCGGCAGTCCGAGGTCGACGTGCACGAGCACGACGAGCGTGCCGACGAACAGCAGTCCCAGACTGGCGACGATGGTGGCGTGCATCCAGCCGGCCGCGGGATCGCGCAGCAGGCGGTCGTGGCGGAAGAACCGCCGCGCGAGGTTCGCCAGGCGCGCCGGTCGGTCGGCGAGCGGCGCGGTCGGGCGGCCGAGCGCGCGCCAGACACGCACCCGCCGGTAGACGCCCCAGCCGAACGCCAGGAACGCGAGCGCCGCGACGACGTAGACGAGCTCCGGGTGGGCGATGTTCCAGTAGACGACCCGGGTCGCCGACGAAATACCGGTGGCGGGGTTCATCGTCGGTCCGGTTCGCGCACGGCGCGCTTCGGCGGTGTCCCGGTCATCGGCCGATGGTCATCGTCGGCGCGTCAGCGGACGGTCAGACGCTCGATCAACGCCGGCACCAGCTCCTCCCACTTGCCGACGATTCCGTAGCGCGCGAACTGGAAGATCGGCGCGTCGCGATCGGTGTTGATCGCGACGATCGTCCGCGACTTCTGGCACCCGGCCATGTGTTGCAGCGCGCCGGAGATGCCGACGGCGAGGTAGAGCTTCGGAGCGACCGTCGTTCCCGTGAGACCGACCTGGCGGTCGGCTGGAATCCAGCCGCGGTCCACCGCCTGCTTCGATCCGGCCAGCGCACCGTTGAGCGCGGTGGCGAGACGCTGCAAGGTCTGGAACGCGTCGGCCGAACCGACGCCGAGGCCACCGGCGACCACGACCGGCGCCTGATCGAGTTCGTCGGCGGCGCCGGCGGACCGTGTGTGTCGCTCGACGAACGCGATCGAGGTCGAGGCGGCCGCGGGTCGAGTCGACAGCGGAACGATCGAGATCTCGCGCTGCGGCCGCGGCGACGCCGGCTCGACGCTCTTCGGACGCAGCGTGATCACCGCCGGGCCGTCGATCGTCTCGACGACCTGGACCTTGCCGCCGACTTCGTTGCGCGTGCAGTGCAGCGAGGCCCCGTCGGCGGACACCGCCACGCATTGCGTCGCCCACCGCGCTCCCCAGCCGAAGGCGATCCTCGGCGCGAGATCGACACCGAAGGCGCCGTGTCCGAGCAGCACCGCGCGTGCATCGAGCTCCCGCGCCGCCCGCAGCGCGACATCGGCAAAGGCCTCCGGATGGTAACCGCGGCGCGCAGCGGCGGCGTCGGCGACAACCCGGTCGGCCCCCGCGACGCCCAGCTCGCGCGCGAACGCACCGGCGTCGCCGCCGAAGACGATCGCGTCCACCGAGCCGCCGGCGGCGTCGGCGAGCGAGCGTGCGAGCGAGAGGAGCTCGCGCGCCGAGCCGGTGAGCGAGTCGCGGCCACCGTCGAGGACCACCAGGATGTTCGCGGACATCACAGCGCTCCTTCGCGGCGCAGCGCGTCGACCAGCGCCAAGGCCTGGTCGGACGCGTTCGCGCCCTCGAGGAACGAGCAGCGGCCGGTCGTCGTCGGCGTGGTCCGCTCGCCCAGCCGGGCGGACCGCGGACCAGGCGCGGCGGGGACCGTGTCCGGATCGACGCCCGCACGGGCGATGGTCGCCTTCTTCGCCTGCAGGACCTTGATCACCGAAGGCATCCGCGGGCGATTCGCTTCCCCGGTGATCGTCAGCAGCAGCGGAGGCTGGCAGCGGAAGACGTCGTGCCCGCCGTCGCAGACGCGTTCGACGACGAGCGTGTCGCCGTCCGATCGCAGGCTCGTGACCAGCGTCAGGAATCCGATCCCCAGCATCTGCGCCACATACGGCCCCACGAGTCCCGCACCGGTGTCGGCCGCCTCGCGACCGCAAAGCACGAGATCGAACCGCGGGCGCGCGCTCAGGGCGGCGGCGAGCGCCCGGGCCGCGGCGAGGCTGTCCCAGTGCAGGTCGCGCTCGATCAGCACCGCTTCGTCCGCCCCCATCGCCAGCGTCCGGCGCAGCATGGGTTCGGCATCGGCCGGCCCGACGCAGAACACCGTCACCCGGCAGCCGGTCGATTCCTTCAGCTGTACCGCCGCCTCGACGGCGTTCTCATCGAACACGCTGGGGACCTGGGGCAGGTCGCGTCCCAGCGCGGCATCGCCGCCTCCGGCGATGAACACGCCTTCGGGATCGGGCACGACCTTGAACAGCACCGCCACATCTCTTATCGCCATCGGTCCTTCCTCGTCCTTCGCCGCGATCCTGCGACGTTTCCGCATGTCGCCCCCGGCGAGGCGCGTCCGCGGCGAACGCCCCGGCGAGTCATCGTGCCAGCGCCGCCTCGAGTGGCGAGCCCGCCTCGGGCAAGCCGACCCGCGCCAGCCGTTCGGGCAGCGGCACGCCGGTGTCGCGGTCCCAGCCGGCGAGATCGTAGTATTCGTCGAGCATTCGCGCGAGATGGGGGCCCAGCGTCCGACCGGCCGCCGGGCCCGAACCCGGGTCGTCCAATACCCGCTCGGAGATGTCGGTCTCGTCGGACTTGCGGAATCCGCGCGAAACCGCGATCAGGCGCATCAGCTGGATCAGCCGATCACCGACCGCCAACGCTTCCGCCCAGTCGAGGTCCCACCCGGTCGCCGACGACACCGCGTCGGGGACAAACGACGAGATGTTCCGCACGCCGCGGCAGGCGAACCAGCAGACGCCGATCGAATCCTCCCAGAGCTTCTTGACGCCGGTGCGGTAGGCCGCTTCCGCCTTGCCGTCCGCGCTCGAGCGATCCATCGTACGGTCGTAGCCGATGTCCGGCTCCGGCGTCGACTCCACGCCCACGCCCTGCCAGCCCGGGCCGGCGCCGGCGACGATGTTGCCGAACAGGCGCCCGATGCCGAAGCCGCGCAGGTCGTGGCTGTTGAATCCGGCGCCCTTGATGTGGACGAAGGTCCCGTGGCCGAGCGCGGCGATCGCCGCCTTGGGCCCGTCGGCGAGGATGCGCCCAAGCGGTTCCTGCCGGTAGAGCATCTGCACGAACAGCTCGCGCGCCGCGGCGTCGTTGCCCCAGGTGAGGTCGAGCCCGCCGGTCTGTTCGCGGGTGATGAGACCGCGGTTGTAGAGTTCGAACGCCATCGCGATCAGGCGGCCGGACTCGGCCGGATCGGCGCCCATCGCGTCGTAGAAGTTGGCCATCGCGACCCCGGTGCCGGGGTCGTCGATGCCGATCAGAGTCGCGCCGTCCTCGATCACCTCGGCGACGTAACCGACGACCCGGGTACCGGCGAAAGGGCCGGTGGTGATCAACGTGTCGCTATGGCACTTGTAGTCGCACTCCCAGGATCCGACCGGAGTGACCTTCCAGTGGCGCAGCGCCTCGTCGTAACGCCGCCCCCACTCGGTCTGGAAATTCGGATCGGTGTAGTTGCGGCCGGGAACGAGTCCCATCCGGGCGAACTTCCCCATCGACTTCATCTCGGCTTCGTCGTGGATTCCGCGTGCCGCTTCCCGCCAGCGGGTGCACACGTCGATGAACCGGGCGGGATCGGCGAGCGGCACCGGACGGGTCCCTCGCACCGCGATCGCCTTGAGCCGCTTCGATCCCCAGACGACACCGCAACCGCCCTTGCTCGCGCCGTAGCTGCCGTCGGCGCGCACCGACGCGCCACGCATCTGTTCCTCGCCCGCCGGGCCGATGCAGGCGACGCTGATGCGCTCGCAATCCCCGTGGGCTGTCGCGATCGCGTGCGGCGTCTCGAAGGTGTCCTTGCCCCAGAGCGAACGGGCATCGCGCAGTTCGACCCGATCGTCGTCGATCCACAGGTACACCGGCTCGGGCGAGATCCCGTCGAAGACGATCACGTCGACGCCGGCGTGCTTGAGGCGCGCGCCGAAGTGTCCGTGCGCGTGGCTGACCGCCGGCGCGTAGTCGATCGCGCCGTGCAGAGTCACCACGGTCCAGTCGGAGGCGCTCGGCGCCTTCGTGCCGGTGAGCGGGCCGGTCGCGACGATGATCGGCGCGTCGGCGTCGGTGAACCGCAGGCCCGGACGCAGTCGCTGCGACAGCAGATGGAGCCCGAGTCCCGCGCCGCCGATGTACTTGCGCAACACCGGTTCCGGCGGCAGCGCGCGCTTGCGGACCGTGCCCGCCGAAAGGTCGACCGCGAGCAGCGTGCCGCAGTAGCCACCTTTCATCGCGCGGGCGCCAGCGTGTCGACGAGCTCGCCGACGGTCCCGCGTTCCAGCGCGTCGATCGCGTCCCGGATCGCGGCGCCCCGCTGTTCGCCCGGACCGGAACGGGCCAGGCGGTCGAACTTGCGCTCGACGTCGTTCCAGCTCATCGGATTGCCCGGATGTCCGCGCGGGGCGGCGACCCGCTCGATGCGCCGCGGCGCGTCCCGGAAGGTGAACTCGAACTCGGTCAGGAGCTCGCCGGGATAGGCGGCGGTGAACTCGGCCCGCTCTTCGATCCGGATCTTCGCCATCAGCGCCCGCACGCGCCCGTCGGCGAGGCGATCGGGCCCGTAGGAATCGACCCAGACATCGCCGTGGACGAGCATCGTCGCGACCAGGTAGGGCAGGCTGTGGTCCGCGGTTTCGCGGCTCGCCGGCGCCCATTTCGCCGGTTCGGCGATCTCGTCGACGACGACCCAGTAGCTGGCGATCCGGATCGCCTCGATCGCGTCGACATCGAGCCCCGGCCGGATGCGGGCGAGCAGGTCGAGCGGAGCCTGCGAGTGGTACTCGCTGGGGTGGAACTTGAGGCTGGTGCGCGCGAGGGCGGTGCCCGGTTCCGTCGGAACCCGCAGGTCCAGCGGTCCGGTGACAAGCTCGCCCAGACCGTGGTAGCCGTCGAACGGCGCCGGCGGCGCGGTCATGCCGGCCAGCGCCAGTTCGGCGGCGAACACGCCGTTGCGGGCCGCCGCCGCGGTCGCGCAACCTTTCCACATCGACAGCTCGCCGACCCGGGTCTGGCGCGTCGGCACGTCGCTGACCGCGGCAATCGACGCGGCGTGCCCGACGACCGGATCGTCGCCTCCGGCGAGCCGAGTCCCCGCCGCGGCGACCGCGATCGAGATCAGGATGCCCTGATCCCAGCCGCGTTCGCGGATGTCGGTTGCATCGGCGATCGCGCCCAGGACATCGTACGCCGCGACGATCGCGGCGATCAGGGCGGCGCCGGTGGCGCCGTGGCACTCCGCGAGCGCGACCAGGGCGGGGATCGCGTCGCTCGGGTGGAGCCCCGACTTGGAGATGTAGGTGTCGTTGAAATCGAGGTAGCGCAACGCCACGGTGTTGGCGAACGCGGCCATCTCCGGCGATGTCGCGAATCCGCCGGCGAACACCCGCGCCGGCCGTGTCGCTGCGACCCGGCGGGCGAGGTCGCGGGCGATCAGAGCCGGCGGACTCGACAGGCCGCCCAACGTGCAGCCCAGGCTGTCGAGCAGATGGCGACGCGCCGCCTCGCGCGCACGCGCCGGAAGGGGGTCGGCGAAAGCGCGGCCGACGATGTCGACGATTCGCCGACCGGTCTCGTCCACGGTCAGTTCCCGACGCCTCGCGGCGCCACGCGGACGTCGCTCGAACCCCGCGCACCGGCCCGACGGTCCGAACAGGCGCGGTCGCCGAAGGTCTGCCGGAACGATCCGAGATTCCGCTCGCCGCGGAGGTTGCCGGGGTTCGACGGCCGCTGGTCGTACCGGTGCACGATGTCGTCGATGGTGGACCCGCCGTCCGTCACCCGGCCCGGTCGCGCAGGTACTCGTAGATGAACTGGAAGTCGGCGAGCGGCGCGTCGGCGACGAATCGCGACCAGACATCGCCGGTGCGCGACGCGACCGGCGCTTCCAATCCGGCGCTGCGGGCGCTGTCGAGGAACAGCGACACGTCCTTGCCCATCACCCGGGCGTACGCGCCCCGGTAGTTGCGCGGCAGGATCGTCTGCACGAACTTGATTTCGCTGACCTCGGTGCGACCGGTCGACACGTTGATCACGTCGATCATCTGGCGCGGATCGAGTCCGAGCCGCCCGCCGAAGATCAGCGCTTCGCTGGTCACGGCGAGCGCCGCGGCGCTGATGATGTTGTTGGCGAGTTTCATCGCCTGACCCAGACCGGGCCGCGAACCCATGACGAAGACGCGCGTCGCGATCTGGCGTTGCAGCGGTTCGGCCGCGGCGATCGCCGCCGGATCGCCGGCGCACATGACCGCGAGCGTGCCGTTGCGCGCCCGCGGCACGCCGCCGCTGACCGGCGAGTCGACGTAGGCGAGGCCGGCGGCCTCGGCGATTCGGGCGGCCCGCTCGGCGGTCGGCACGCCGACGGTCGACAGATCGACCACCGTGCGCGTGCGCCGCAGCGCCGGCGGAACCGCGGCGAGCGATTCGACCGTGGCGAGCACCGCTTCGGGCGTCGGCAGGCACAGGGCGACGATGTCGGCGCGGCGGGCGAGTTCGCCGGGCGCGGCGACACGGGTGACCGCGCTCGTCGCCGCCGGATCGGCCGGTGCCGGATCGTAGCCCAGCACCGGGAATTTCTCGGCGAGGCGCTCGGCGATCGGACCGCCGAGATTGCCCATGCCCGCCATGCCGATCGTCAGGTCCGCCATCGGTCCTCCGCTAGTTCGTCCTCGACCGCCCGCGTCCGCCGCCGGCGCGCGTACGGCTCGGCTCGACGAACGCTACGCCATGTACCAGCCGCCATCGACGTTGATCGCCTGTCCGGTCACGTATCGGCTGGCGGGCGAAGCCAGGAACACCGCGAGGTTGGCGATGTCCGCCGGCGTGCCCCGGTGTCCGGCGGGGACCTCGCGTTTCGCCCATTCTTCGGCGGAGACCGGACGACCGAGCGCGTCGACCCGCTGCATCGGTTGCTCGCGGGCGTGCCCGCGATCGGTGTCGATGATCCCCGGACAGATCGCGTTGGCCGTGACCCCGTGGGCGGCGAGGTCGGCGGCGAGCGACCGGGTGAGACCGATGATGCCGTGCTTGGTCGCGCAATAGGCCGGGCGCCGCGGCAGCGGACGTTTGCCGGCCACCGACGACATGTTGATGATCGCGCCGCTGCCCCGACCGACCAGGTGCGGAATCACGTTGCGGCAGACCAGGAACGCACCGGTCAGATTGACCGCGAACTGCGCCTCCCAGTCCGCCAGCGTGATCTCCCAGCCGGCGGCGACCGTCGGCTCCTGCGGCGCGGCGGCGTTGTTGACCACGATGTCGATCCGGCCGAGGGTGCGCAGCGCCTGGTCGACGGCCGCCCGGACGTCGGCTTCGCGGCGGACATCGAGCTCGAGCCCGAGCGCGCGCCGGCCGAGCGCGCGCGCCTCGTCGACCACCGAATCGAGACCGCGCCAGTCGTCCGGCTCGGCGCGGGCGACGAGGCTGCGGCGGCCGATGTCGGTGACCACGATGTCGGCCCCGGCGGCGGCCATCGCCATCGCGATGCCGCGACCGATGCCGCGGCGGCTCGCCGCGCCGGTCACCAGGGCCACCAATCCGTCGAGTACTCCCATCGGTGCCGACCTCGCGCTGGAAACGGGCGTGTCGTCGCGAACGCGGCGACTCGCCGGCGGCAGTCTACGAGGCCCGCCGACCGATTGTCAATGAAACGTTTCAAAGCGGAGTCCATGGCCGACTGCGATCCGCGTGTGGTCCGATGCCTCGCCTTCGGGCCCGCTCGGCCAGTTGCCAAACGCCCGCGTTGGCCGTAAGCTCTTTGGCGATGAATCGTTTCATCATCAAAGACGGATCGCCGGACGCCGCGCGCTGGCGCGACGGGCGACGCGGATGAGCGCGTCGGTCGACGATGTCGTCGTCCGCCTGGGCGACGACCACGCCGAGATCCGCGACGCCGTGCGTCGCATCTGCGCCGACTTTCCGGGCGCCTACTGGCGCGACCTCGAGACGCGCTCGGAGTATCCGACCGCCTTCGTGCGCGCGCTCACGCAGGCGGGTTACCTCGCGGCGCTGATCCCGGAGGAATTCGGCGGCGCCGGGCTGCCGCTGCGGGCGGCGGCGGTGATCCTCGAGGAGATCCACTCGTCGGGCTGCAACGCCGGCGCCTGCCACGCGCAGATGTACATCATGGGAACGCTGCTGCGACACGGCAGCGACGCTCAGAAGCGTCGCTACCTGCCGAAGATCGCCTCGGGCGAAACGCGGCTGCAGGCCTTCGGCGTCACCGAACCGACCACCGGAACCGACACGACCCGGTTGAAGACCCGGGCGGTCCGGGACGGGGACCACTACGTCCTGCACGGGCAGAAGGTGTGGACCTCGCGCGCGCTCCATTCGGATCTGATGCTCGTGCTCGCGCGCACGACGCCGCTCGACGCGGTGGCGAAGAAGACCCAGGGCCTCTCGGTGTTCCTGGTGGACATCCACGAGAACCTCGGCAAGGGCCTCGAGATCCGGCCGCTGCCGGCGATGATCAACCACAACACCACCGAGGTGTTCTTCGACGGCGTCCGGGTTCCGGCTGCGAACCTGATCGGCGAGGAGGGTCGGGGTTTCGGGTACATCCTCGACGGACTCAACGCCGAGCGCATCCTCGTGTCGTCGGAGGCGATCGGCGACGGCCGCTGGTTCACGCGCAAGGCGGTCGCCTACGCGCGCGAACGCGTCGTCTTCGACCGTCCGATCGGCCAGAACCAGGGCGTCCAGTTCCCGATCGCGCGCGCGCACGCCGAGATCGAGGCCGCCGACCTCCTGCTGCGCAAGGCGGCCGCGCTGTTCCAGGCCGGCCGACCGTGCGGCGACGCGGTGAACATCGCCAAGCTGCTCGCGTCCGAGGCGGCATGGCACGCGGCGGAGGCGTGCATGCAGTCCCACGGCGGTTTCGGCTTCGCCCGCGAGTACGACGTCGAGCGCAAGTGGCGCGAGACCCGCCTGTTCCAGATCGCGCCGGTCTCGACCAACCTCGTGCTCTCCTACATCGCCGAGCACGTCCTGGGACTGCCTCGCTCGTACTGAGCGCTCATCCGCCCGGGCGCATCGACCGACATGAGCGGACTCACCCGACGGCTGGCCGAGTTCTGCGCGGCGCCTCGCCCGGTTCCGGACGACGTCGCGCCGATCGTCAAGCGCGGGTTCGTCGACGCCGTGGCGACGATGGTGGCCGGTCGCGACGAGCCGGCGGTGGCGATCGTCCGGCGATTCGTCTCGGCGCGCGAATCCTCGGCGCGCGAGGCGAGGGTGCTGCTCGGTCGCAGCCGCGTCGCCAGCGCGGACGCGGCGCTGGTGAACGCGACCGCCACGCACGCGCTCGATTACGACGACGTCGCGCTCGGCGGGCACCCGAGCGCGGTCCTGGTTCCGGCGATCCTGGCCGAAGGCGAGGCGATCGACGCGAGCGGCGCCGACGCCATCGCCGCCTACCTCGTCGGCTACGAGACCTGGGCCGAGCTCGCCGCGCGCGAGCCCGACGCCTACCACGAGAAGGGCTGGCATCCGACCGCGGTGCTGGGGACGGTGGCGGCGGCGGCGGCGATCGCCCATCTGAGGCGCCTGCCGGCGGCGATCGGCGTCCATGCGCTGGCGCTCGCGTCGAGCATGGCGAGCGGGCTGGTCGCCAACTTCGGTACGATGGCCAAGCCGCTGCACGCCGGGCGTGCGGCATGCGGCGCGATCGACGCGGTGCGCCTGGCGATCGCGGGGCTCACCGGCGCGGTCGACGCGATCGAGCATCCGTCGGGCTATCTGGGCGCCCTGTCGCCGCGTGGCCGCGCGGATCGCAGTCCTCCGGCTGCCCCGATCGGCTCGCAGCTGCGCATCCGCGAGGCCGGCCTGTCGATCAAGCGCTATCCGGTCTGCTACTCGGCGCACCGCGCGATCGACGGCGTTCTCGACCTGGCCGCCCGGGAGCGCCTGCGGGCGGACGACGTCCGCGAGGTCCGCCTGACGCTCGGCCCCGCGGCCGCGGCGATGCTGCGCAATCATGCGCCGGTCACCGCGCTCGAGGCGAAGTTCAGCGCCGAATTCGCCGTCGCCGCGGCGGTGATCGCCGGAGGTGTCGGATTGAAGGAACTGGACGACGGGTTCGTCGGCGACGCTCGGGTCCGGCGGCTGATGGATCGGGTGCGCATCGACATCGTCGACTCCCGCTGTCCGATCGAGCCGGTGTTCGCACTGACCGATCGGGTGGTCGTGACGCTGGCCGACGGCCGGCGGCTCGATTCGGGTCCGATCCGCTTCCCGCGCGGGAACGCGAAGCGGCCGCTTTCCAGCGACGAGCTCGAAGCGAAGTTCCGCGATTGCACCCGCCGGCTCGCGCCGCGCTCGGCGGAGCGGCTCTACGGGGCGCTCGTCGACCTCGACACGGTGGCGTCGCTGCGGCGCCTGCCGACCCTGGTCCGGCAGCCGTCGTCGCGGGCGGCGCGTCGGCCGCCGCAGCGGGCGAGGGCGGTTTCGGTGGCTGGCCGCCGCCGGCCGGGGCTCGCGGCGGGATGAGCCACCGATGAACGACGATTCCTGGATCGGAGGACCGGTGCGACTGCTGCGATCGCTGATGTTCACCCCCGGGCAGCGCCAGGCGATGATCGACAAGGCGCTCGCCCTGGGCGCTGCCGGGCCCGATGCCTTGCTGTTCGACTTCGAGGACGCGGTTCCGCCCGACCAGAAGGACCTCGCCCGCGACCTGGTCGCCTCGGCCCTGAAGCGGCCGCACGCCGCTGACGGCCCGGCCTGCATCGTCCGCGTCAATTCCGCCGCCACCGGGCGTCAGGAGGCGGACATCGGGGCGATCGTCGGCCCGCAACTCGCGGCGATCCTCTTGCCGAAGGTCGAGCGGCCCGACGAGGTCGATGCGGCCGACCGCCTGGTCGGCGAGCTGGAGCGCGCACGCGGGCTCGCTCCGGGGGCGATCGGCCTGATCGCCGCGATCGAGAGCGCCCGGGCGATCCACGGGTGCGTCGAGATCGCGTTGTCGAGCCCCCGATTGCGCGGCCTCATGTTCGGCGCCGAGGACTACGCGCGGGACCTCGGGCTGCCGGTGGTCCGTAGCGGTCCGGGGTGGGATCTCGTGTTCGCCCGCTCGACGCTGGTCAACGCCGCTGCGATCGGCCGGCTGATGACGATGGACCAGGTGCACATGAATTTCCGCGACCTGGAGGCCGAGCGGCGTGACGCGATCGCGAGCCGCGCGCTCGGGTTCACCGGCAAGTGCGCGATCCACCCGAGCCAGGTGGCGATCATCAACGAGGTCTTCAGCCCGACACCCGAGGAGGTCGCGCACGCGACCGCGGTCGTGCAGGCGTTCGAGCGCGCCGCGGGCGCCGGACTGGGCTGCGTGATGCTCGGCGGTCAGGTCGTCGAGCAGCCGATCCTCGACCGGGCCAGGCAGGTCCTGCGCTCGCACGAACTCGTGGTCTCGCGCCGTGCGCGGCCCGCGGCGTGAGCGCGCCATCCGATTGAACAAGGGGCGATGACGATGACGACCAAGAGCGGGTGGGAAGGGCGCTTCTTCGAGGACTTCACGGTCGGCGACGTCTACCGGAGCCGGATCGGCCGCACGATCACGCAGGCCGACAACATCTGGTTCACGCTGCTCACCAACAACACCAACCAGATCCATTTCAACCAGCACTACGCCGAGCAGACCGAATTCGGCAGGCCGCTGGTCAACAGCGCGATGACCATCGCCGTCGTCGCCGGCCTGGGCGTCGCCGACACCAGCGAGAACGGGTTCGCGCTCGGCTGGGACCAGATCAAGCTGCCCCATCCGTTGTACGAGGGCGACACCGTCTACTCGATCAGCGAAGTCGTCGAGATCCGGGAGTCGACGTCACGGCCCAAACAGGGGATCGTCAAGTTCCGCACCCGAGGCGTCAAACAGGACGGCACCGTGGTCATCGACTACACGCGCAGCGTCATGGTCTGGAAGCGCGCGCACGCGCCGGCGCTGCGCCACATCCCCGAAGTCAGAGAGGACCCGGGTCGGCGCTGAGCGCGCCCCCCGCCGCTCGCCCCATCCGCACGCCAGGATCTCCATGTCCAGCGCGAATCCCCTGAAGGGCATCACCGTCGTCGAGGTCGGACATACGGTCGCCGCGCCGTACGCCGGGATGATCCTCGCCGAGCTGGGCGCCGACGTCGTCAAGGTCGAGTCGCCCGGCAGCGGCGACTATTCGCGCGGCATGCCGCCGTTCCGCGACGGCAAGTCGGCGGTCTTCCAGGCTCTCAACCGCAACAAGCGCAGCATCGCGATCGACCTCGCCGATGCGGCGCAGGCGGAGCGCCTGCGCGGCTTCGTGCTCGAACGCGGCGACGTGCTGGTCCACAACCTCAAGTTCGGGGCGATGGCGAAGCTCGGTTTCGGCGCCGACGACCTGCTCGCGCGCAAGCCGTCGCTCGTCTATTGCAATATCGGCGCGTTCGGTGCCGTCGGCCCGAACCGGGACCGTCCGGGCTACGATCCGCTGGTGCAGGCGTTCAGCGGTCTGATGAGCATCATGGGCGAGGACGGGCGGGCGCCGGTGCGCGTCGGCGTGTCGATCACCGACATGGCCGCGGGACTGTGGTCGGCGATCGGCATCCAGGCGGCGCTGATCGAGCGAACCCGGACCGGGCGGGGCGGTGTCGTCGACACGTCGCTGGTGGAGACCGGACTGGGGTGGCTCGCCTACCACTTCAGCTCCTATTTCGTCTCCGGTCGGCTGCCCAGGCGCGAGGGCTCCGGACTCGCCCAGATCGTGCCCTACCAGGCGTTCGCGACCGCGGACAGCTATCTGATGGTCGCCGCCGGCAACGACGGCATCTTCCGCAAGCTCTGCGGGGCGCTGGGGCTGCCGCAGCTCTCGTCGGACCCGCGTTTCGCCGCGAACAAGGACCGTGTCGCGAACCGATCGATCCTGATCCCGATGCTCGAGGCCGAATTCGCGAAGGCGACCGCCGCGATCTGGCTCGAGCGACTGGGCGCGGCCGGCGTGCCCTGCAGCCCGATCAACACGATCGATCAGGTGGTGGACGATCCGCAGACGCGTGCGCTCGGCGTCTTCCAGCGCTCCCCGGACGGCTCGGAAACGCTGCTCGGCCTGCCGGTCTCGTTCGACGGGATCCGCCCGCCGTTCAGACGCGGTGCGCCGGCGCTGGGCGAACACAGCGACGAGATCCTGCGGTGAACGCGGCCGCAGCCGTACAGCCGTTGACCGGCATCCGGGTCCTCGACCTCACGCGCCTGCTCCCCGGACCCTGGGCGACGATGTTGCTCGCCGACCTCGGCGCCGAGGTGGTCAAGGTCGAGCATCCCGGCACCGGCGGCGATCCCGCGCGCCATGCGCAGCCCCGGTACCAGGGGCGCGGATCCTCGGAGAGCGTCTACTTCTGCAACAACAACCGAAACAAGCGCAGCATCACCCTCGATCTCAAGGCGCCGTCCGACCGCGCGGAGTTCCTGCGACTGGTCCCGTTGTTCGATGTCGTCGTCGACAGTTCCCGGCCCGGATCCGCCGACCGGCTCGGCATCGGCTACGCGACTCTTCGGGAGCTGCGCCCGGACATCGTCTACTGCGCGCTCTCCGGATTCGGTCAGACCGGCCCGCTCGCCGATCTCGCCGGCCACGATCTCAACATCGCCGGGATGAGCGGCCTGCTCGTGCACGGCGCGGGTGAGACGCCGGCGATGCCCGGGGTGCTGATGGGCGACTACGCCGGCTCGACGATGGTCGTCGTCGCGGTGATGGCGGCGCTGGTCGACCGCGCTCGCCACGGTCGTGGCGCGTTCATCGACGTGTCGATGCTCGACGCGCTGGTGACCTGGAACACCGTCCAGCTCACGAGCGCGTTCGCCGCGCGCGTCGACCCGTCGGCCGGCGGCGCGGTCGAAGGCTGGGGCGGCAATCCGCGCTACGGCATCTACCGGACCCGCGACCGCAAGTTCGTCACGGTGTCGCTGCTCGAGAAGAAGTACTGGGATGCCTTCTGCCGCCTCCAGGGACGCGAGGACCTGATCAACCCGGACGAAACGCCGGCCGACCGGTTGAGCTCGCATGGAGCGCGCAGCGCGAGCTACCGCGAGTTCCTCGAACGTGCTTTCGCGACCCGGGACCGTGACGACTGGGTGGCCGAGCTCATGGCCCGTTCGATCCCGGTCTGCCCGATTCTCGCGCCCGAAGAACTGCCGGGCACGCCGCAGGCTCAGGCCCGGGACCAGTTCCTGTCGGTTCGCTCGGAGGCGCTCGACATGGAAATCCCCCAGCTCGGATTTCCGTTCCGGATGACCCACTCGGACGGGGCGGACGCGTTCGCGCTGCGGCGCGGGCCCCCGGCGGTCGGCGAGGCGAACGCCGAATACCGTGCCCCGACGACGACGGCCGGCGACCGTGTCGACGTTCGCTGAAGCCCGCTCCTGGCTCGTCGTCGAGGTGTCGTCCGGGTTCGGCCCGGCGACCCTCGCCGCCAAACACCTGGCCGACCTGGGTTCGGTGGTGGTCCGCGTCGACGAAGACGATCAGCGAGACACGTGGCCGACCCGCGGCGATCGCGACCTCTTCGAACTGGTCACCCGCGGCAAGCACTCGGTGGGATTGTCGCGCGCGACGTCCGGAGGCGATGCGGCGCTCGACGCGCTCCTCGGTCGTGCGGAGATCGCGATCGTCGACCGCGACGGCCTCGAGCGCCTGCGCGAGTTCGCCGGGGCGCGTTCGCTGGCCGACCGCTACCCGGCGCTGACGCTCTGCGCCTGCACCTGGTTCGGTGTCGACGGACCGATGGCCGCCTGGGCGGGTGGCGAGGAGATCGTCCAGGCGGTGAGCGGCATCATGTCGATCACCGGTCACCAGGACGGCCCGGCGACCCGTGTCGCGGGCGCCCCGTTCACCCTGGCCACGTCGATGTTCGCGGTCACCTCGATGCTCGCCGATGTCGCGGCCAAGCGCCGGGGGGCCGTCGGCGGTTTCCTCGACGTCGCCGCGGTCGACGCGGCGATCGCCTTCCAGAGCGCCTCGCTTCCGGTCTACACGCTGAGCGGGAAGCCACCACGGGGCATCGGCAACCGGCACAGCATGTCGGCGCCGTGGAATTCGTTCCGCTGCGCCGACGGCTGGGTCATCGTCTGCGGCGGCAACCATCCGAACTGGGTCCGCTTGTGCGAGACGATCGGACGCCCCGATCTCCTCGCCGATCCTCGGTACGCGACGCAGGAGGACCGGATCGCGAACGTCGACGCGCTGGAAGCGGAAATCACGGCCTGGACCGGCGTGCGACCGGTCCACGAGGTCGAAGCGGCTTTCGACGCCGGCGCGATCGCCGCCGGGTCGATCCTGCCGCTTTCCGACGTGCTGCGCCATCCGCAGTTCCTCGAACGCAACCTGCTCGACGCGCGATCCGATCGCCGGCGGGCCGGCGGTGTCTTCCACGCCGACCGCGAGCCGCTGGCGGTCGCCGAAACGCGCTGGCGACCCGGCGCGGCCACCCGCGAGATCCTGGTCGGCCGTTGCGGCCTGTCGGTGGCGGACTACGAGCGCTGGATCGACGCCGGAGACCTCCGGGACGAGAAGGGGTACGCGCGTGCGCCGGCCGCTTGAGGGACTGCGGGTGGTCGACATCGGGATCAGCACCGCCGGTCCCTACGCGGCGCGACTGTTGGGCGATCTCGGCGCCGAAGTCGTGAAAGTCGAGCCTCTGGATGGCGAGAACACCCGCTCGCTCGGGCAGCAGTACGGGCGGACCGGGTATCTGTACCACGTCAACAACTACAACAAGCGCAGCGTCACGCTCAAGGTCCAGCACCCGCGCGGCCGGGACCTCTTCCTCGAGCTCGTCGCGAAGAGCGATGTCGTCATCGAGAATTTCGCCATCGGCACGATGGACCGCTGGGGCATCGGTTACGAGGCCTGCCGCCGGACGAACCCCGCCGTCGTCTACGTCTCGGTCAAGGGCTTCGGGGAGAGCGGTCCGATGCGTTTCCGCCGGGCGTTCGACACCGTGACACAGGCCCTTTCGGGTTTGATGGACGCAACCGGCGAGGCCGGGAGTCCGCCGCTCAAGGCCGGGCCGTCGGTATGCGACCTGCTCGGCGCCGCGGTCTCCTCGATGGCCGCCGCCGCCGCGCTGGTCGCACGCGACGGCCGCGACGGGCGGCTGATCGACACCGCCCTCTTCGACATGGGCGCCTTCGCGACCTTGCCGCTATGGCCGCTCGCCCGTGACCCCGATGCGCCCGCCGCCGTCCACAGTCTGGGCAACGGCCATCCGCTGCACGCGCCGTTCGGCGACTACGCCTGCGCCGACGGGCGGGTGATGGTCGCCGTCACCCGCGACGCCCAGTGGCGGCCGCTGGCCGGATGGCTCGATCGGCCGGCCGCTTGGGATTGCGCGACGCGGGTCGCGCACCGCGCCGACATCGACGCCGCGCTGTCGTCTTGGCTCGGGGCGCAGCGCGCCGCACAAGCCGTCGAACGGCTCCAGTCGGGCGGCGTCCCCGCGGCGCCGGTGCTTGACCTGGCGCAGGTGTCGACATCGCCGCTGCTCGCGCGGCGCGCGATGGTGCACGAAGTCGAGCATCCGGCGTACGGTCGCCTGCCGCTGATCGACACCCCCCTCGCGATCGCCGGCCGCGCCCGCAGCGGACCGTATCGCTTCCAACCGACGCTGGGCCAGGACAACGAGGAGATCCTCGGCGATCTCCTCGGACATCGCGCGGAGCTCGCGGAGCTGCGCGCGGCCGGGGTCATCGCCTGATCGGCCGCCGGTCGGGCATCGCACGGAGCAGCCATGGACTTCGCCATCAGCAGGGACCAGCAGGCGCTCGTCGACCTCGCGGCCGAATTCGCGCGCAACGAGATCGCACCGCGGGTCGCCGAGTTCGAACGCGACGAGCGCTTCCCCCGGGAGCTCGCCGCACGGATGGGGGAACTGGGACTGCTCGGCGGGACGGTCCCCGAGGAACACGGCGGTCTGGGCCTCGATTACCTGACGCTGGCGCTGCTGCTCGAGGAGCTCGCCTACGTCGACGTGACCGCGGCGGTGCTCGCCGGATGGCCGAGCTGCTCGCTGGGCCGCCCGATCCTCCTGTACGGTACCGACGAGCACAAGCGCCGCTACCTCGCGCCGCTGTGTCAGGGGAAGATCTTCGGCGCGCACGCGGTGACCGAGCCGCATTCGGGCACCGACATCGTCCGCCGGCTCGAGACCACGGCGCGGCGTGACGGCGATGCGTACGTGCTCAACGGAACCAAGACCTGGATCAGCAACGCGAGCAACGCCGACTTCTTCCTCACCTACGCGACGCTCGACAAGACCCTCGGCATGCGAGGCATCTGCGCGTTCATCGTCGACGCCGGAACCCCCGGCCTGTCGATGACGCCGATCCGCAACAAGACCGGTTCGCGAGGTCAGGACACCGCCCAGCTCTACTTCGAGGAACTGCGCGTGCCGGCCGGCAACCGCCTGCTGCCCGAAGGGGAGGGCTACAAGTCGCTGATGTGCGGAACCGAGATCGGCCGCCTCGCCTGCGCGGCGCGCGCCACCGGCCAGATCCGCGCCTGCCTGGACGCCGCCGTCGCCTACGCCCGCGAACGCGAGGTGTTCGGCCAGCCGATCGGGCGCTACGAGCTCGTCCAGGCGAAGATCGCCGGCATGCGCGTGGGACTCGACACCTCGCGCCTGCTGGTCCGCCACCTGGCCTGGACGCTGGACCAGGGCACCGAGCGCGCGCAGAAGGAGGCGTCGGTGGCGAAGCTCTACACGACCGACACGCTGATGCGCTGTGCGCTGGACGCCTACCAGATCCACGGCGCCTACGGCGTCGCCGAGGAATACAAGGTCGGCCGCTATTTCCGCGACGCGAAGGTCATGCAGATCTACGACGGCGCGAACGAGATGCACCAACAGATCATCGGCGAATGGGAGCTCGGCTACCGCGGGCCCGGATCGGGCCGGCGATGACCTCCCGACTGTTCACACCGCTGACGCTGCGCGGTCTCACGCTGCCCAACCGGATCATGGTCGGTCCGATGGGGCAGTACTCGTCGCGCGACGGCTGCATGGGCGCGTGGCACCTGATGCATCTGGGCTCGCTCGCGATCTCCGGCGCCGGCATGCTCGTGATCGAAGCGACCGCGGTGACGCCCGAAGGGAGGCTTTCCCCGGGGGATCCCGGCCTGTGGTGCGACGCGAACGAGGAGGCATTCGCGCCGATCCTCGCGTTTTGCCGCGAGCATGGCGCGGCGCGCCTGGGGATGCAGCTCAACCACAGCGGACGCAAGGGCTCGGTCTGCGTCGCCTGGGAAGGGCACCATGCGCTCGGCGTCGATCGGGGCGGGTGGGTCCCGCTGGCACCCTCGGCGGCGCCCTATCCGGGGCGGACGGCGCCGATCGTCCTCGACGACGCCGGCCTGCGGCGGATCGTCGACGCGTTCGTGGCGTCGGTCCGGCGCGCCGACCGTCTCGGCATCGATTTCCTGGAACTTCACGCGGCGCACGGCTATCTGCTGCACAATTTCCTCTCGCCGCTCACCAACGTCCGCACCGATCGCTACGGCGGGTCGCTGGCGAACCGGATGCGATTTCCGCTCGAGGTCTTCCGGGCGATTCGCGACACCTGGCCCGAGAGCAAGCCGATCGGCGTGCGGATCTCGGCGGTCGACTGGGTCGACGGTGGCTGGTCGCTCGACGACAGCATCGCGTTCGCGGCGGCGCTTAAGGAAGCCGGTTGCGACTACCTGACCGCGTCGAGCGGCGGCGCGGTGCCCGAGCAGAAGATCGTCGTCGGACCCGGGTACCAGGTGCCCTTCGCCGAGGCGATCCGCCGGGAGACCGGGCTGTGCACGGTCGCCGTGGGCCTCATCACCGAACCGCGACAGGCGGAGGAGATCCTGCGCGACGGACGTGCCGACATCGTCGGTCTCGCCCGCCGGATGCTCTACGATCCGCGTTGGCCGTGGCACGCCGCGGTCGAGCTCGGCGACGAGTTCTCCTATCCCCGCCAGTACGAGCGGGCCCACCCGTCGATGCAGGCCGGAGATTTCCTCAAGCCGCGCCGCGACCGGTGAACGCCCGCCGTTCGCCGGCCCGAACCCCGATTCCCGATTGCCGATTCCCGCCGAATCAAGGACCCCGAGTGCCATGACCTACGAGACGATATTGACCGAACGCGACGGCGTCGCCCAAGTCCTCACGCTGAACCGGCCCGCCCGGCGCAACGCGATGAGCATCCAGATGACGCGCGATCTCATCGACGCGATGAAACAGGCGGAAGCCGACCCCGCGGTCCGCGGCGTCATCGTCACCGGCGGTTCGGAGTTCTTCTCTTCGGGCGCCGATCTCAACGAGGCGCTGGCGATCAAGACCTTCATGGACGCGTTCAATCACATGAAGCAGTGGGAGACGCTCGCGACCACCGCCGAGCAGCTGCAGAAGCCGGTGATCGCCGCGATCGAGGGCTTCTGCATCACCGGAGCGTGGGAGTTCGCGATGGCCTGCGACATCCGCGTCGCAGCCGAGGGCGCGAGCTTCATGCTCACCGGCTCGCGTATCGGCACCGTGCCCGGTGGGGGAGGGACCCAGCGCCTTCCGAGGGACGTCGGTCTGGGCCGAGCCCTCGAGATCCACTTCTCGGCCGAGCCGATCGACGCGAAGGAGGCCTACCGGATCGGCGCGGTCAATCGCCTAGTTCCGAAGGGGGGCGCGCTCGCCGAGGCCAAGAAGATGGTAAAGGGCTACGAGAAGCGGGCGCCGTTGAGTCTCGCGTTCGCGAAGCGGGCGGTGCGGGCCGGCTTGCAGATGGACATGGCGTCGGCGATCGAGTACGAGCGCTTCCTCGTCACCGCGGTCTACGGCACCGAGGATCGCCGGGAGGGGATCTCGGCGTTCCTGGAGAAACGCGACCCGCAGTTCCGGGGACGCTAGAACCCAGAACCGACCTCACGATCGGGCACCCGTCCCGACGGGTTGCCGGCCAGAAAAGGCCGGCGGCGTTGCTCGTCGTCGCGCCGGGGTGCGACGGCGCGTCCTCGCGCCCGGCCGCCGGTTTTACCGGCGGCAACGCATCATGCGCCTGATGGTGAGATAGGTTCTGGTCAAGACGCGGACCCGCGGATAGGATGTCCGCAGGCGGACGCGTATCGCGCGCACGCGAAGCCGGAGACGACCGATGTCAGTCGGAACACAGGCCCCCACCCACCTCGAAGCGATCCGGGCGCGGCTGTACTCGGCGGTGCTGTCCGACGTGCTCGACGCCTGCGGCTACCGCAACCAGGCGATGGCCCCGGCGATCCGGCCGCTGGACGAATCGCTGGTCATGGCCGGATACGCGCGCACCGGCGCGTACCGGGAGGTCTACCACGTCGAGGCCGGCGAGAACCCCTACGAGCTCGAGATCGCGCTGGTCGACGCGCTTGGGCCCGACGAGGTCGTCGTGTTCGGTTGCGGCGGCTCGCAGCGCATCGCACCGTGGGGGGAGCTGCTGTCGACCGCGGCACGGGCGCGCGGTGCGGCCGGTTGTGTGACCGACGGCTTCGTCCGGGACATCCGGCAGATCCGGGCGCTCCGCTATCCGGTCTTCCACGGCGGCGTCGCGCCCCTCGACTCCAAAGGGCGAGGCAAGGTGGCGGCGATCGACGTGCCGATCCGATGCGCCGGCGTATTGATCCATCCGGGCGATCTGGTCGTCGGCGACGCCGACGGCGTGGTCGTCGTCCCCCGGGAGGTCGAGGACCAAGTGCTCAAGCTCGCGTTCGAGAAGGTGTCCGGCGAGAACGACACCCGCGCCGAGCTCGAAGCGGGTGCGAAGCTCGCCGACGTCTTCGCGCGGCACGGCATCCTCTGAGTCGCCGCCGGCCGCGCCGGCGATCAGCCGGCCGGGATCGTCATCCGCGGTCGCGCTTGCGTTCCATCATCGCCTTGAGGTCGGCGAACGGCGAGTGCGTGGCTCCGGGCGACGAGGATCCCCGGGCGGCCGTGCCGCCGGCGCCGGCCTCGAGCCGCCGCTGATGCTCGTTGTCGTGGCAGTAGAGGCAGAGGAGCTCCCAGTTGCTGCCGTCGGACGGGTTGTCGTCGTGGTCGTGGTTGCGGTGGTGCACGGTCAGTTCGCGCAGGTTCTCGCGCGTGAACGTGCGCGCGCAGCGGCCGCAGACCCACGGATAGATCTTGAGCGCCTGTTCGCGGTAGCCGGCCTCCCGTTCGGTCGCGGCGATGCGCGCCTGCGCGACGAGTCGATCGAGCTTCGACGGATCGCCGATCCCCGCCATTCCCGGATCACTCCCACATCTCGACGCGTTCGCCGCGCGAGCGCGCCTGCTCGGCGCGCGCCTGCAGCCACCGCTGGAACGACGGTTCCGCCGCGTAGCCGCGGTCGGCGACGTAGGCGAACGATCCGGCCAGGTGGAAGGGGCGCAGGTACGCCGAGATCCGGAACACCTCGCGACCGCCGTCGGCGAAGAACACGACCGACGGCGTCCATTCGATCCGCAGGTCGCGCGCCCAGGCATCCGCGGTGGTCGCGCGCCCGTCGGGGGTGACGACCGGCATCGGGGCGCCGAGGTGGAACCGGGCGACGTCGAACCGTCGGATCTGCGCCAGAACCTCGGGGCGGCGGAATCCCTCGTCGTGCATCTCGTCGCAGGCCGAGCAATCGACCGTTTCGAAGAGGACCGCCAGCGGCTTGCCCGCCGCCGAGCGGCGCAGGTCGAACGGCGCGCCGAGGAAGAACGGCTGGTCGTGCAACCGCGGGCTCGCCGGCTCCTTCGCCTCCCGGGCGAGCCAGCTCGCCAGCGACTCGCGGCGCTCCTGACGCGTGGCGACGTAGTCGAGCACCGCCTCGAAGCGTGACGGCGGCCAGTAGCCGTCGAGGCGCGCCACGATGCCGCCGCGTTCATCGAGGAACAACACCGTCGGCGTGAACTGGACGTCGAGCGCGCGCGCCAGCGCCTTCTCGGACATCGTCCGGCCGTCGATCCAGGTCGTCTCGCGATCACCCCACAGGTTGAGCGCGATCGCGACGAAGTGGCGCCTCGTCTTGTCGACGATCGCCGGTTGCGAGAAATTCACCGCCATCAGCCGGCGACAGTACGGGCATCCGTCCTGGCCGATGTAGACGAGTGCGCGCTTGCCCTCACGGGCGGCGTCGGCGATGTCCTCCCGGAAATCGAGGAAGGTCTCGGAGAACCAGCGCGGGATGTCGATCGCGTGCGGGGACGGCTGTGGCTCGGTCTGGGCCGCGGCGCGGCCGGACAGGAGCGCGACCCACATCAACAAGGTGTAGCGATCGATCATCGGCGTCGGGACGCTCGGCCGGCGCTGCCGGTCGACCGCCATCGTCCACGCCGGGACGCCGCCGTCAAGGCCCGGGGGTTTTGTCGAGGCGAACGCCGCGACTGTCCATGGACACTGAACGGCGCTCCCGCCGTCGCCGAAATCGCCCGAAGTTGACCTGGATCGATGGAAAGCGTCCCGATGCCGTGCATCCTTCACCGCGGCCGGCGCATCCTCCGGGCCGGCCGCGACGATCCAGGCATCCGATGCGATCTTTCCAGTGGGACAGCCACTTCGAGACCGGCCTGGCCGAGATCGACGACCAGCATCGCGCGCTCGTCGACCTGATCAACCGGTTCGGCGACGCGCTGGGCGCGTCGAGCGTCGAGACGCCGGATGCGACGCGCGTGGTCTTCGGCGAACTCAACGCCTACGCGCGTTTCCATTTCCGGGCCGAAGAGACGCTGATGGAGGAGGCGCGCGTCGACAAGCGCACGCTGACCGAGCAGCGCGCGAGCCACGCGGAGTTCTGCCGCGAGATCGAGACCCTCTGGGAGGAAGAATCCAACGACGCGAACACCGCGGCGGAACGCCTGCACCGGTTCCTCGTCGACTGGCTCGCCTACCACATCCTCGGCGAAGACAAGGCGATGGCCCGCCAGGTCGCCGCGATCCGGGGCGGGATCAGCCCGACGATCGCGTACGACCGGCACACCCAGGGCGTCGACGATTCGATCGAGCCGATGGTCCGGGCCCTGCACGGACTGTTCCGCGAAGTCTCGCAGCGCAACCGGGCGCTGGTCCGGGCGAACCGTCTGCTCGAAACCCGGGTCGAGGAGCGCACCCGCGAGCTGTCGGAGGCGAACCGCCGCCTCGAGCAGTGGGCGATGACCGACGCGCTGACCTCGCTGCCCAACCGCCGGCACGCGCTGTCGCGGCTCGAAGCGGAATGGTCGGTGGACGACGCCCGCGGCCGCTCGCCACTGTCGGTGATGATCCTCGACCTCGACGGATTCAAGCCGGTCAACGACACCTACGGGCACGACGCCGGCGACGCGGTCCTGCAGGCGATTGCCCACCGTCTGCGCGAGTCGGTGCGCAGCGACGACGTCGTCTGCCGGATGGGCGGCGACGAGTTCCTGATCGTCTGCCCGGCGACCCCGCTCGACGGCGCCGCGAAGGCCGCCGAGCACGTCCGCTACGAGGTGTCGGGCATGCGGGTTCCGGTCGTCGACGGACATTGGCCGGCGTCGATCAGCATCGGCGTCGCGTCGGCGCGGCCGGCGATGAACTCGCACGAGGAACTGCTGAAGGCCGCGGATCGGGCGCTCTACGAGGCCAAGCGCCGGGGAGGAAACTGCGTCGGCGTCGCCACCACGAATGGCGCGCGGGCGCGCAAAGGCCCGGGCTCCTGACCGGCGGGGTGTTGGTCCTAGGACGGAGGTTGCCCGTCGCCCACCGGAGCGCCGACCAGCGCCGGTACCGCCTCGGGTTTCACGTGCAGGAACTCGGCGATGCCGCGGTAGTCGTCCGGCAGCGCCGCGTCGTCCCAGCCATGCGCCGAGTGGCGGGCCAGATCCACCGCCAGCGCCACGTTGCGTACGCGGTCCTGTCCGCGCGAGTCGTCGTCCATCAGGCGCAGCAGCAGTTCGGGGAGCACCCATTCCCTCGCGAGCGAGCGTTGGAGATCGGCCAACGTGAAGCCCAGCACCAGCTGCTGCGCGTCGCGGCTGCGCAGCGTCCGGTCGCGGTCCTGTCGCGACCGGATTTCGAGCATCCGCGCCGGCTCGAAACACCACATCAGCATCTCGGCCAGATCGTGGAGCAGCGCCGCGATCCGGACTTCGTCGAAATGCACGTCCTGGCGCCGCGCCGCCCAGTCCATCGCCCACGACGACGCCCGCTGGGCGCGGCGGACGACCTTGAGCATCGCCAGCAGCGCCTCGGGATGCGCGGCGAGCGCCTCCTCGACCAGCGGCTCCGCCGGAACCGAGGCGAAGAAGGGGTCCATGCCGAGCATCATCAGCGCCTGCTCGACATGGACGATGTCGACCCGGCGGCCGTGGAACCGGTGCCGCTGCAAGTGGCGCAGGAGCTTGACCGTCATCATCGGGTCGCGGGCGAGCACCTGCGCGACATGCCGGGGATCGAGCAGGTCGGGCGCATCGTCGCGCAGGCGCGCGAGTTCGCGCGCGGTCGCCTTGAGGACCGGGATGTCCACCCGGGACAGGTGGTGCACCCAGGATTCGAGGTCGCGGGCCGGCGTTGGCATGGTCGGGTGGGTCGATGACTTCGCGTATTCGTTCCTTACGGCACGGCGGACGCGGACTTGAGCCTCGTGCGATGGACGGCGGGCGGGCGCCTCTCGATGCGTCGAATTGTGGCAGGATGCGCGCGGGCGGCCGGTCCGGGGAGGGGTCGATACCGCCCGGGAGACGCCCACGTGGGTAGACGAACGCCTGGCGGTTCAGACCCGGTCGCGACCGACGGCCGGCCGACCGCCGATCGGAGCGCGCGGTGAATTGGCGGACCGTCCTGCGTCTTCTGGGCGTGCTGCTGGCGTTCTACAGCCTGAGCTTCCTGCCGTCGCTGGGCGTGTCGCTCTACTACGGGGACGGGGAGGCGGCCCACTTCGCCGAAGCGATGGCGTCGACCGCGGCGGTCGGCCTCGCGATCTGGCTGCCGGTGCGGCGCGATCGGGGCGAGCTCAAGGTGCGCGACGGCTTCCTCGTGGTGACGCTGTTCTGGGCGGTGCTGGGCGTGGTCGGCGCGATTCCGTTCATCCTCGGCCTGCATCTCACACTCACCGACGCGATCTTCGAGGCGGTTTCGGGCTTTTCGACGACCGGGGCGACGGTGATCGTCGGCCTGGACGGGCTGCCGCGCTCGATCCTCTACCATCGCCAGCAGATCCAGTGGCTGGGCGGCATGGGCGTCGTCGTGCTGGCGCTGGCGATCCTGCCCGTCCTGGGTATCGGCGGCATGCAGCTCTACAGGGCCGAGGCTTCCGGGATCACCAAGGACGACAAGCTCACGCCCCGGATCGCGCATACCGCCCGGGCGCTGTGGGCGATCTACGTCGGGCTCACCGTCGCCTGCGGCATCGCCTACTGGCTCGCCGGCATGAGCGCGTTCGATGCGATCGGACACGCCTACGCCACCGTCGCCACCGCCGGATTCTCGACCCACGACGCCAGCATCGCGCACTTCTCGAGCCCGGCCATCGAGACGATCTGCATCGTCTTCATGCTGCTGGGCGGTGTGAATTTCGCCATCCACTTCCTCGTCTGGCGCCGGCGCAACCCGCTCGCCTACGTGCGCGATCCGGAGACCCGGATCTACGTCGCGATCTTCGTCGTCGCGACGGTGTTCGTCGCGGCGAGCCTCGCGCTGACCCGTGACGACCTCGGCGGCGACGCCGCGTTGCGCCTGTCGGTGTTCCAGGTCGCCTCGGTCATGACCAGCACCGGTTTCACGACCGTGGACTTCGCCGCCTGGCCGCTGCACCTGCCGATGACGCTCGTGCTCCTTTCGTTCGTCGGCGGTTGCGCCGGCTCGACGGCCGGCGGCATCAAGGTCGTTCGCGTCGTCCTGCTCGCCAAGATGGGGTTGCGGCAGATGGCGGTGCTGGTGCACACCCGCTCGGTCGCGCTGATCAAGCTCGGACAACGCCGTGTGCCGGAGGAGGTTGTCTACGCGGTGTTGGGCTACTACGCGCTCTACATCGTGACCGCGCTGGCGCTGATGATGGGCTTCCTCGCGGCGGGCCTCGACACCGTCTCGTCGCTCGGGGCCGTGATCGCCTCGATCAACCTGCTGGGGCCGGGCCTGGGCGAGGTCGCGAGCAACTTCGCCGGCGTCGACGCGACGGTCAAGTGGCTGGCGGTGTTCGGAATGCTCGTCGGTCGGCTCGAGGTGTTTCCCCTGCTCGTGCTGTTCACGCCGGAGTTCTGGCGTCACTGAAGACGGCGGCGACGATGAACATCATCATCCTCGGCTCGGGCCAGGTCGGGAGCACCGTCGCGCACAGCCTCGCCGACGAGCAGAACGACATCACCGTCGTCGACATCGAACCCGGGCCGCTTCAGGCGCTCCAGGAGCAGCTCGATATCCGGACGGTGATCGGTCCGGCGTCGAGCCCGCGGGTGCTGGAGGAAGCCGGCGCCGGCAACGCCGACTTGCTGCTCGCGGCGACCAACAGCGACGAGACCAACATGCTCGCCTGCCAGGTCGCCCACTCGCTGTTCCGGGTGCCGACGTTGATCGCGCGCATCCGGTCGTCCGATTACCTCGCCTATCCGGCGCTGTTCAAGGAGGGCGGGATACCGATCGACGTGATGATCAGCCCGGAACAGCTCGTCACCCGCCACATCCGGCTGCTGATCGAGTACCCGTCGGCGATCCAGGTCCGCGAGTTCGCCGGCGGGCGGGCGGTTCTGGTGGAGATCCGCGCGGCCGCCGGAAGCCCGGCGGTCGGTCGATCGGTCGGCGGCCTCGCCGACCGCCTGCCGGGCGTGCCGTTCCGGGTGGTCGCCGTGTACCGGGGGAAGGCAGCGGTCGCCATCGACGGGCCGACGGTCATCGAAGCGGACGACGATGTGTTCCTCGTGACCGTCCCGGATCAGATCCGCCGCCTCGCCTCGGAGTTCCGCGAGTTGGCGCTGCCCTGCCGCCGCGTCCTGATCGCCGGGGGCGGGCATGTCGGCATGGGGCTGGCGCAGGCGCTCGAAGGCGCGGCGACGGTCAAGGTGATCGAGCACAACCGGGCGCGGGCCGAGTACCTGGCCGAGGCCCTCGACGACGCGGTGGTGCTCAACGGCGACGCGACCGACAAGTCGCTCCTGGCCGACGAGGACATCGAGAAGGTCGACGTGTTCTGCGCGCTGACCAACGACGACGAGGACAACATCATGGCGGCGCTGATGGCGCGTCGCCTGGGCGCGCGCCGGACCATCGCGCTGATCAACCGGCCGACCTACGTCGAGCTGATGGCGGACAGCGCGATCGACGTGGTCGTCGCTCCGCAGCTCATCACGATGGGCGCGATCCTGCCGCACGTGCGGCGCGGCGACGTGGTGGTCGCCCATTCGCTGCGTGGCGGCGTGTCCGAGGCGCTCGAGGCGGTCGTCCACGGAGACCTGAAGACGTCGAGAGTCGCCGGGAGGACGGTGGCCGAAGTCGCGCTGCCGCCGACGGCGAGCTTCGCCGCCATCGTGCGCGGGACGAAGGTGATGATGGCCTCCGGCGAGACGCGCATCGAGTCCGACGACCATGTGATCCTGCTCCTCGGCGACAAGCGGTACCTGCGCGATCTCGAGAAGATCTTCCAGGTCGACGTGCTCTACCTGTGAATCGGCGCGGGAACGCGCCCGCGCCCGGGAGGCGCTTCAGTCCGCGTCGACGAGCTTGACGCCGAGCAGCCGCGAGATGCGGATCGGCACGTCGGCCCGCTGCAGCGACTCGGCGCGCTCCTGCAGCGCCCGGTCGGCGACCGTCATCCGCGAGCGCAGCCGCAGGAACTCGGCCCAGGAGGCGATCACGAACCGCTCGACGTAGCGCCCGTCCTCGGCCAGGTCGCGAAACACACGCCAGCTCGTGGCGCCGTTGCGACGCCGGGTCGGGCCCGCCTCCTGGATCGCCGCGAGGAACGCGTCGCGGTTCTGCGCGTCGATCCGGTACTCGATCTGGATCAGGACCGGTCCGTCGTCGGGCAGCGGCTCGACGCTGAGCGCCATGTCCGGCAACCGCGCGCCCGGCGTCACGTCCGCTTCGGTGCCCATCGCGACCGGGAACCGGCGGTTGAACAGGTGGAAGACGATGCCGAGCGCCGCCGCGCCGGCGAGCGTCCAGCGCAGCCCGGCCAGCGCCGCGACCAGGCCCCAGCCGACGCTGCCCAGGGCGATCGCGGTCTGCACGGCGACGAAGTTGATCGCCACCGCGCGCGCCCGCACCCACGCCGGCGCCGTGCTCTGGGTGCCGGCCGACAGGGTCGCGAACACCGTCGTCCACGACATGCCGGTGCAGAACGCTCCGAGCAGCGCCAGCGAGACGAGGTGGGTCGTCGCCAGCAGACCCGCGGCGGCGACGAACAGGAGTCCGGCGGTGGTCGCGATCGAATCGAGCGATTGCGACTTGAGGAGCCTGGGGATCGACAGCGCGCCGCTGACCGCTCCCAGGCCGAAGGTCGCCGACAGCAGACCGAACCCGCCGGCGTCGGTCTTGAGCAGATCGCGTGCGATCAGCGGCAGCAGCGCCCAGAAGACGCTCGCGCACAGCGCGAATGCGAGATTGCGGAAGACGAACGCCCGCATCGCCGGCGAGTGTCGTGCGTAGCGCAGGCCCGCCTGGATCCCGGACCAGAGCGTTTCGGGGACGCCGGGCAACGCCTTCGCGCGGTAGCTCGTGCGCAGCATCGCGAGCCCCATCGGCACGAAGAACGCCGCCGACACCGCCAACGCGTTGCCCGACGAGAGCGTCGCCGCCATCAGACCCGCGAGCGCCGGGCCGATCGCGCGCGCCACGTTGAACGCCACCGCGTTCAACGCGACCGCTTTGGGCAACTCGCTGCGGCCGACCAGCTCGTTGATGCTCGACTGCTGCGCGGGTTGGTAGAAGGTGAAGCAGGCGCCGGTCGCGAACACCAGCAGGAGCAGGAGCACCGGCACGACGATGTCGAGCAGCGCCGCGGCGCCCAAGAGCGCCGCGCAGCTGAACAGGCCGGCCTGCGTCGCGATGATGACGCGCCGCCGGTCGACGATGTCGGAAAGCGTGCCGGCGGCGAATCCGAACACCAGTGTCGGAGCCGTGCTGGCGGTCTGAACCAGCGCGACCATCAGCGTCGAGGTCGTCAGCGTGGCCATCAGCCACGCGGCGACCGTCGCCTGCATCGTGTACCCGATCGCCGTGGCGACCGAGCCCAGATAGAAGTACCGGTACCGCGGGTGCTTGAGCGGCGAGTCGGCGAACGCCTGGCGGGCGATCGCGGCGGCGCGGGGGATCACCGCGTCACGGAATCCGGGCCGCCGATCGTTCCCGGGGCGGCGCCGCCGCCGGGAGCGATCGGGCCGCGAGACGAGCCATCTCGGCTAGCCCTTGTGGGTGACCCGGTCGACGAGCCGAACCAGGTCCGCGAGCGTTGGTGTGCGGAGCTTGTCCAGAACACGCGCCTTGTGGACTTCGACGGTTCGAGGGCTGATCGTCAGTCGCTTGGCGATCTCGACGTTGGTCGCGCCCTCGGCGAGCAGCAGCATGACCTCGCGCTCCCGCGGTGTCAGCGTGGCCACGCGGGCGTCGTCGCTCGCGCCGACGTCGGCATCGGCGAGCCGGCGCACCTCGCGACCGTACGCCGTCTCGACCGCCTCGATCAGGTCGCGCTCCGCGAACGGCTTGGTCAGGAAATCGACGGCGCGGGCCTTGAGCGCCGCGCGTGCCGACGGAATGTCGCCATGGCCGGTGAGGACGACCACCGGGAGCGGACAGGCGCGCACCGCGAGCGCCTGCTGCAATTCGATACCGCTCAGGCCCGGCATCCGGATGTCGGTCACGAGACAGCCGGCGAACCAGGGCTTGAGCGCGAGGAGGAAGTCCTCGGCGCTGGCGAAGACCGACGTCCGGTATCCGTGCAAGCCGAGGAGCAGCGACAGCGAGTCGCGGACGTCGGCGTCGTCGTCCACGACGAACACGGTCAACCGCTCACGCAACGATTCGAGGGTGTCGGGTGTCATGTGGGCAGCCAAAACTCCATGATGCCACGGTCGGCGGCGCGCGCCCAGATGGCCCCGCCGTGCGCCTCGACGATCGAGCGGGTGATCGGCAGGCCCAGCCCGAGGCCGCCGGACTTGCCGCTGACGAACGGTTCGAAGATCCGCTCGGCGGCCTCCGGCGAGACGCCGCCGCCGGAATCGGCGATGGTCACGTGGACGATTCCGCGCAGGTCGCGCCGGATTTCCACGCCGAGTTCGCGCGGCGTGCGATCGTTGGCGATCGCGGCGTCGATCGCGTTGGCGATCAGGTTCTCGAAAGCGAGCGCGATCCGCTCCCGGTCCATCCGGACGACCGGCGCCGGGGCGGGAACGTCGATCGTCATGAGCACGCCTTCGCGTTCGGCCCGTTCCCGCAGTCGCGACAGCGCGATTTCCAAGGGTACGGTGATCTCGATCGGCGAGGTCTCGGGCGGGGCCTGCGACAACTCGCGGAACCGGGCGACGATCGCCGAGGCCCGCTCGGAGAGTCGGCGGATGTGGGCGGCGGTCGCGAGGACCGGTTCGGCGTTCGCCGAGTCCTGCGAAAGCTGCATCCGGATCGCGTCGGCGTAGGTCGCGAGCGCCGAGAGCGGCTGGTTGAGCTCGTGGGCCAGCGCGGTCGCGGTCTCGCCGGCCGCGGTCAGCCGACGGGTGCGCTGCAGCCGGTCGGCGGTCGCCGCCCATTGATCGACGGCGATGCCGAGGAACAGGCCGGTGATCGCCAGCGACAGCACCAGCGCCTGCAGCTCGATCACCGCGAGCGCGCGGTAGCCGGCGCCGGTCGCCGCCACGACCAGGCCCAGCTGGATCAGCGAGAGGGCGAGCACCGCGCCGGCGAGCCGATGGCGGACGGCCACCCAGATCAGCGGCAGGAAGAGCAGGTAGAAGTACTTGAACGGCTCGACCTCGCCCCCGGACAGGATCACCGCCATCATCCCCCCGGTCAGCGCGATCTGGAACAGGAACTCGGGATTGCGGGCGACGCGCCAGACCTCGCGGCGACGGGGGAGGTGGATCAGCAGCAGGATCAGCGGCAGCGTGACGATCAGACCCAGCGTATCGCCGATCCAGTAGCGGACGAACAGGTCGGCGACCTCCCGCGGCGAGACGATGCCGCTCGCGGCGAGGACCGCGGCCGCGAGCGTGCCTCCCCCGGCGGCCCCCAGGGTCGACGCGGCCAACAGGTTGACGAGGTCGCGCTGGCGCGACAAGTCCGGCCCCAGGCGCATCGGGCCGTTCAGCAGCCAGCCGATGGTCGCGTAGCTCGCGGCCTGAATGACGGCCAGCGCGAGCCCGACGCCCCGCGGTGCCGGGAAATCGCGCAACGCCAGGTCGGCGACGATGATCGTCGCCAGCACCCAGGGGAACCAGCGCCGGCCGCGGGTCATCAACAGCGCCACGGCGAGGGCCGCCTGAGGACTCCAGGGGGTGATGTTGAGCGCCCGGAACGGATAGACGTAGCTCAACCGGTCGAGCGCCAGGTAGCCGACGATGAAGGCGATCGCGAGGGCGAAGACGAATCCGGGGCGGTCGCCGGCGCGTCGCCACAACGGGCGGACGGGGTCGCGCGCCGGGGTCTCGTCGGGCACGGCCGGAGGGACGGGGAGGGTCCAGGGGTTCACGGCGCGACGCTCCGCGGCGATGCTAGCCGGAACCTCGACGGTTGTCAGGTCGCAACCGGCAACGCGAGGAGCACCGCAGCTCAGCTCGGACGACCCGCCGTCAGGTTCCCGGGACCCTCGATCCGGCGCGCGCGCCGTCCGAGGCGGGACGGTGCGATCGACGCCGCGAGGTCGGATTCGATCGGCGACGGCTCGCCTTCGATCATCGACGCCAGGGTCTCGGCCAGGACCCCGGCCCACACCAGACCGCGCGACGCGAACGCCCCGAGCGCGTAGAGCCCGGTCGATGGCGCCGTAGCGGCGCTGGTTCCGGCAGCGGCCGCCGCCGGGAGCAGCGGGACCAGCGGTCCGACGACCGGCATCCGGTCGGGCGCCACTGCTCGGAAGCCGACCCCGGCGCCGACGATGCGCGACGCGTCGCCGAGCGCGGTGCCGGGCAGCAGCGCGCGCAGCCGGTTGAGGTTCCCCGCATCGGACTCCGCGCTCGGATTCGGGTCGTCGGACCCCAAGTCGTAGCTCGCGCCGACGACGACCCGTCCGTCGACCGGCGGCAGAACGTAGCCATTGCCGATGACGACCGAGCGCGGCGCGGCGTCGGACGGAGCGTCGAGGTAGGTCGCCTGGCCCCGTACGGTTCGCAGGAGCGCGCCCAGCGGTGCGAGGCGCTGGAGATCGGCGGCGTTCGCCAGCACGACGATATCGCCGCGGGCGATCGTTTCGCCGCCATCGCCGATCGCCGACCAGTTCCGCCCGTCGTGACCGAGCGCCGCCACCCGGGTGGCGGCGACGAGCGTCGCCGCGGATCGCGCCGTGGCCGCCGCCAGCTGCGCGCTCGCGAGGGCGGAGGCCCGCGCCCAGCCGGCGCCGGCGAACCACACGCCTGGCCGCCCGATCGCCAGACCGCAGCGCTCGTCGGCTTGCGCCGCCTCGACCGCCTCGGCGAACTGCGCCGGATAGCCCAGCACCTCCGGCGTCGAGCACCACGCACCGTCGTCTTCGACGCGACGCGCGAGTTGCAGGACGCCGCAGGTCTCGTGAGCCACCGGGTGTCCGAGCCAGGCGAGTTCGCGCCAATACTCCAGCGCGTACAGACAGCCGGCCCGGGACAGCCGAGCGAGGCGACTGTCGTCTCGCGCGAGCAGCGGATGGAACGTGCCGGCGTGGATCGAAGACCCGCCGCGGGCGATCGTCGGCGCCTTCTCGATCACTGTCGAGCGCCAGCCGCGCCGTGCGAGTCGCCAGGCGATCGCGGTGCCGGCGACCCCGCCTCCGACGACGATCGCCCGACGGTCCCCGTGTTCGGGCAGGGTGAGGAGCGGCGCGTCGCGGCGTCGGGGCCGATCGCGCAAGCGCCCGGCGAGCATCTCGCGCTTGCGCGCGTAGCCGGGGCGGATCTCGACCTCGAAGCCGGCTGCGTCGAGCGCGGCTCTCACGGGCCCGGCGACCGTGTAGGTCGCGCAGGTCGCCCCCGGGGCCGCGAGTCGGGCGACCGCCCGCATCAGCGCCGGCGTCCACAGTTCCGGATTGCGATCGGGTGCGAAGCCATCGAGGAAGATCGCGTCGGCGGCGACGATCGCGGTACCCAACGCCCGCTCGGCATCGGCGAAAACGAGGGTCAGGGTGACCGCGCCGTCGACGAATTCGCGACGGTGAGTTCCGGGGAGCGGCAACGGCCACGCGTCCCCGAGCGCCTTCGCATCGATCGCCGGTTCGACATCGGCGAGGAACGTGCGCAGGTCTTCGCGGGACAGCGGGTGCTTCTCGACCGCGAAGTAGTGCAGGCGCACAGGCCGGCGGGCATCGCGCCGCCACGCGGCGAGGGTCGCCAGAAAATTGGTGCCCAGACCGAACCCGGTCTCGAGGATCGTGAATCGTCGCCGGCCGGCCCACCGCTGCGGCAGCCCGTTGCCGCTCAGGAAGACGTGGTCCGCCTGACCGCGGCCCGATGCGGCGCTGTGATACACATCGCCGTAGCGCGGAGAGTACGGGGTGCCGTTCGCGTCGCGGACCACCCGCCCCGGCTCGATCCGGACCATCGTCACCGGACCGCGGCGACCCCGGTTCGCCGCCGTCGCGCGACCTCGCCGGGACTCATGGCGCCTCGCCGTAGCCGCGGGATTCGGCCCCGGCGCAAGCCGGTGGGCACGGGTCGACGCCCACGAGCCCCAGCGCCGGCTGCTGGTGCCCTTCTCGGGCCCGCCATCCCGGATACTTGACGAACAGGTTCAGGAACACGCCGCCAGGATCGTAGTCGATCCGCTTGCCGGGATGGGCCCGCTGCCACTCCGAATGGATCGTCGGTCCGTCTTTGTACCAGGGCACGCGGTCGACGAAGCGCTTGAGCGATTGCCAGCGATGGCCGTTCGCCCCCGCCTCGGGCCAGAGTTCGTCGGCCTTCTCGATGTTCCACCGCGGGTCGAGCAACCAGTACTCGCGGCCCAGCACGTCGCCGAACACGTACAAACGTCCATCGACGATCCGCCACTCGGTGGGGTCGCTGCCGAGCTTCACGCCGTAGGCGGCGCCGCTGGCGCAGAAACCGCCGTAGCGGGGAACGTAGGCCGCCGGGTCGGCGACGAACCGGCGGCGATGCTCGTCGGTCGCGAAATAGTAGGTCACGCCATCGTGACGGAAGGCGAGCCGCGGATCGCCGCGTATCGCCTTCCCCACCGCGAAATAGGCCACCGGATCGTGGCCCAGCAGCATCAGGTCCTCGCCGTCGCGGTCCTTGACCGTCGCGTACCGAGTGCCGCAGCCGGCGGCGAGAACGGCGAGCGAGACGAGGACGGCGAGGGCGAACGCGCACCTCGTCGGGCGCGAGAGGGCGTTGAAGGTCATGGCGGTCGCAGCGGAAGCCGTCCGCGCAGCATACGCCGTGTCGGCCCGCGCGAGAGCCGGTGCTGCCGGGGAGCCGCAGCCCGAGGTGTCGGCCGGACGCCGGTCTCCCTTGCCACCGCGATCGCCGAGCCCTGCGCGGCCCCGGAACCCGGTCGGGGCGAGGATTCCACGCGAACGGACCGGTCAGTCCGCCTATAATCGCCGCGGTACGGCCGAGGAGCCGCCGCCGACATGCCGACCGCGCCGATCGTCTCCCCCGCGACCCTTCACGACGCCACGCTGTTCGGCAGCGCGGCGCTGGTCGTCGTCCTCGTCGCCTTCCTGTTCCCGGCCGAACGCCGGCGCGGGTTGCTGGCGATGGCGATCGTGGCGACGATCGGCGTCGCCGGCCTCTACGGCTATTCGCAGGTGATCGCCGATCCCGGATCGCGCACGATACCGACGATCCTGCGCGAGCTGATCCTCGCGGTGATCGCCTTCGCCGTGATCCGGGTGTTCATGATCTTCGTCCTGCAGACGCTGCTCGCCCGGCTCGCGGTGCCGAGAATCCTCTCGGAGTTCCTGCTCGCGCTGCTGTTGATCGGCTACGCGCTGTTCCGCCTCTCCGCGGTCGGGGTCAACCTCGCCGGCGTGGTCACGACCTCGGCGGTGATCACCGGCGCGCTCGCCTTCTCGGCGCAGGAGATGCTCGGCAACCTGTGGGCGGGCATCTCGCTGCAGCTCGAGAACACGCTGCGTCTGGGCGACTGGATCCGCGTCGAGAACGCGACCGGACAGGTGGTCGGCATCCGCTGGCGTTCGATGCAGATCGCCACGACCAACAACGAGACGATCATCATCCCCAACTCGCAGCTGATGAAGGACAAGGTGACGGTGATCGCCCGCCACGGCGAGGAACGTGCGCCCTGGCGGCGCAGCGTCACGTTCCAGGTCGACTACGACCTGCCGCCGGTGCGGGTCTGCGCGGTCGTTTCGGAGGCGCTGCAGCGGGCGGAGCTCACCTGCGTCGCCCGCGATCCCAAGCCCGTCTGCGTCTGCGACGCGTTCGAGGACAGCGGGGCGCGCTACTCCGCCGTCTACATGCTGACCGACCCGCGTCGCGACTGGTCGACCAAGTCCGAGGTCCTGACCCACGTGTTCGCGGCGCTGGCGCGCGGCGACATGCCGATCCCGTTCCCGCGCCAGGTCGTCGAACTGCGGGAGGATCCGCGCGCCCAGGCCGAGCGCCTGGAGCTGGCGCAGAAGCGGGCGCTGCTCGACGAGGCCGAGTTGTTCGCACCGCTGACGGCCGACGAGAAGGACTCGCTGGCGCGGCGACTGTTGTTCGCGCCCTACGTCACCGACGACGTCGTCTGCCGGCAGGGCGAGCCCGCGGATTCCCTGTTCATCCTCGCCAGGGGAACGGTCCACGTCGTCGCCGAGGCGGCCGACGGCCTCACCCGGCACAAGTTCGCCACGCTGCACGCGCCGGCGTACTTCGGCGAAATGGGATTGCTCCTCGGCGCACCGCGGGGTGCCACCGTGCTCGCGTCGGGCGAGGTGGTCTGCTACCAGCTCGACAAGCGCGGCTTCGACGCGGTCATCAAAGCGCGCCCGGAGCTCGCGGTCTCGCTGTCCGAGGTGCTCGCCAAGCGGCAGGCGGCGAACCAGGCGACGCTGCAGCAGCTCGACGCCGAGCAGCGCGCGCGCCATGCGGTATCGGCGGCCGCCGAGATGGTCCGCAAGATCCGCGACTTCTTCGGACTGGCCGCCTGACCGGTCGCCGGCCGGTCGCGCGCCGGGGACTGCCCGCCGTGGGCCCGCGACGCCGGCCCTTTCGCGCTCACCGCCCGGCGATCAGGTCCTCGCGCGTGATCGCGAACACCGCGTCGTCCGCGCCCCCCGCGGCGAGCCAGACGAAGGGCATCCGCGGCCAGGCGCTCTCGACCGCCGCGCGGCCGTGCCCGATCTCGACGACCAGGAGGCCGCCGGGATCGAGGAAGCGCGGCGCGTCGCGCACGATGCCGCGGACCGCGTCGAGCCCGTCTTCGCCGCCGGCGAGCGCGAGCGGCGGTTCGTGCCGGTATTCGGCCGGCAGCGTCTCCATCGCCCGGTCGGTGACGTACGGTGGGTTGCTGATGATCAGGGCGTAGCTCTTCTCGACCAGGTTCGAATACAGGTCGGACCGGATCAGGTTGATCCTGTCGTGGAGCCCGTAGTCGGCGACATTTCGCTGGGCGACCGCGAGCGCGTCGGACGACAGGTCGGCCGCGTCGACGTCGGCCCGCGGGTAGGCGTGCGCGAGGACGATGGCGAGGCAGCCGGAGCCGGTGCAAAGGTCGAGCGCGCTCTCGACCGCCTCCGGGTCGGGTATCCAGGGCGCGAGCGCGTCCGGGAGCAGTCCGGCGATGTGGGAGCGGGGGACGATCACGCGCTCGTCGACGGTGAACCGGAACTCGCCCAGCCAGGCTTCGCGGGTGAGGTAGGCCGCCGGGACGCGGGCGTCGATGCGACGGGCGAGGATTTCCGCCAGTCTGGCGCGCTCGGCCTGCGTGACCCGGGCGTCCAGGAACGGTTCCAGCCGGTCCAGGGGGAGCGACAACGTGTGCAGGACGAGGTAGGCGGCCTCGTCCCAGGCGTTGTCGGTGCCGTGACCGAACGCGAGCTTCGCCTCGGTGAATCGGGTGACCGCCCAGCGGAGCCAGTCGCGGACCGTCTCGAGTTCGTGGATCGGCACGCTCATGTCGCGTGCGCCTCCGGAGCCGATTGCGGAGCGAGGAGCCGCTCGAGCACGCCGCGGTAGATCGACGACAAGTCCTCGAGGTCGTCGATGCGCACGCGCTCGTTCACCTGGTGGATCGTCGCGTTCACCGGTCCCAGTTCGACCAGTTCGCGGCAGATCGAGGCGATGAAGCGGCCGTCCGAGGTGCCGCCGCTGCACGACAGCTCGGGTGTCGCGCCGCGCAGCGCGCGGATCGTCTCGCCGACGACGTCGACCAGCCGCCCGCGCGGCGTGAGGAACGGCAGCCCTTCCGACGGAAATTCGAGCGCGTAATCGAGGTCGTGCCGGTCGAGCACCGCGCGCAGCCGGTCGATCAGTCCCTGGCGGGTGCTCGCCGTCGAATAGCGCCAGTTGAACGTCAGCTCCAGCGTCCCGGGAACGACATTGGTGGCTCCGGTACCGGAGCGGATGTTCGAGCACTGCCAGGTCGTCGGCGGGAAGTAGTCGTTGCCATCGTCCCAGCGCAGCGCCGCGAGTTCGGCGAGCGCCGGCGCGACCTCGTGGATCGGGTTGCGCGCGAGCTGCGGGTAGGCGACATGGCCCTGGACGCCTCGCACCGTGAGGACGCCGTTGAGCGAACCGCGCCGGCCGTTCTTGATCGTGTCGCCGAGACGCTCGACCGACGACGGCTCGCCGATCAGGCAATAGTCGATCGACTCGCCGCGCGCGGCGAGCGCTTCGACGACCTTCACCGTACCGTCGGTCGCCGGCCCCTCCTCGTCGGAGGTGAGGAGCACCGCGATCGAACCGACCGGCGCCGGTCTCGACGCGAGCAGCGATTCGATGGCGGTGACGAACGCCGCGAGCGAGCCCTTCATGTCGGCGGCACCCCGACCGTACAGATAGCCGTCGCGCTCGACCGGGACGAACGGGTCGCTCGTCCAGGCCTCGCGGGGGCCGGTCGGGACGACGTCGGTGTGCCCGGCGAAACACACCAGCGGGCGAACGTGACCGCGGCGCGCCCAGAGATTGACGACGCCGCCGGAGGCGATCGACTCGGCGCGAAAGCCCAGCGGAGCCAATCGGGCGGCGATCAGCGCCTGGCAGCCGGCGTCGTCGGGGGTCACCGACGGGCGGGCGATCAGCTCGCGGGTGAGGGCGAGGGTCGGCCGGGCGCGCGTATCCATCCGGCCGATGGTAGCAGAGCGCTCCCGGGCACCACCGGCGCCCGCGGTGCGCCGACCGGTCCCGCCGATGCCGTGCCACGGCCCGCGTGGCGCCCGCCTAGAGCGGCTGGTGGTGCTCCAGCATCGCCGGGTCGATCGTCATCGACGTGAAGTCGGCTCCGGGCCGTCGCGGCTTCGCCGCGCCGGTCTCCGACTCGACGCTCTCCACGCGCGCGCTCGGGTTGCTCTGGTTGATGAGCCAGGCGAGGTTGGTCGGCGAATCGGACGCCGACATCGCCTCGTCGTAGCCGATCGCCCCGTCGAGGTAGAGCCGGCACAGCGACTGTTCGAAGGTCTGCGACCCCGGGTAGAGCGATTGCTCCATCGCCTCCTTGATCTGCGAGAACTCGCCGCTCTTGATCAGCTCGGCGATCAGCGAGGTGTTCATCAGGATCTCGCAGGCCGGTTGCTGGTCGCCCTCGACATTGCGCACCAGGCGCTGCGAGATGATCGCGCGCAACCCGATCGACAGGTCGGATAGCACGGCGGACCGGGCGTCGTAGGGGAACATGTTGATGATCCGCGACAACGCGTGGTAGCTGTTGTTGGCGTGGATCGTCGTCAGGCACAGGTGCCCGGTCAGCGTATGCAGCAGCGCCGACTGCATCGTCTCCTTGTCCCGGACCTCGCCGATCATGATCAGGTCGGGAGCTTCGCGCAGCGCGTTCTGCAGCGAGAGCTGGTAGTTGTGCGTGTCGATGCCGATCTCGCGCTGGTTGACCAGGCTCTTGCGGTGTTCGAACAGGTACTCGATCGGATCCTCGATCGTCAGGATGTGCCCGGATCGGCCGGAGTTGCGGTGGTCGATCATCGCCGCGAGCGTGGTCGACTTGCCCGAACCGGTCGCGCCGGCGACCAGCACGAGCCCGCGCTTGGCCATCACCAGGTCGAGCAGCACCGACGGCAGCCGGAGCTGCGCGAACGGCGGGACGCGGCTGCGCACGTAGCGGATCACCAGCGCGATCGTGCCGCGCTGGCGGAAGATGTTGATCCGGAAGTTGCCGACCGCGCGATCGAGATGCGACAGGTTCATCTCGAGCTCGTTCTCGAAGATCCGGGCCTGCTCCTTCGACATCAGCTCGTAGGCGATCTTGCGGACCGTCTCCGGGTCCATCGGCTGCGTCGATACCGGCGAGACGACGCCATTGATCTTGATGTTGATCGGCGCACCGCAGGAGATGAAGATGTCCGAGGCCTGCTTCTCGGCCATCAGCTTGAACAGGCGATCGAGGTACATGGTCGGCACCCGCGGCTACAATGAACGGTCTTCGCGCCGGCCCGGACGGCGGCGCCCCAATGATGATGTCATGATTCCGGGCGCGCGGCCAACCCGGCGGCCCGCGCCCCAGGGCTGACCTGCATGCTGGCGATCATCGGAGGCAGCGGCCTCACGCAATTGTCGACCCTCGCGGTGGCCTCGCGCGAGATCGTCCGCACTCCCTGGGGCGAACCGTCGGCGCCGCTGGTGCGCGGTCGGATCGCCCGCCAGGAGGCGTTGTTCCTGGCGCGCCACGGCCACGGCCACACGATCCCCCCCCACCGGGTCAACTACCGCGCCAATCTGCGGGCGCTCAAGGACCGGGGGGCGAGCGCAGTCGTCGCGGTGGCGTCGGTCGGCGGCATCCGCGACTGCGCCCCGGGGGACCTCGTCGTACCCGCCCAGATCATCGATTACACGCACGGCCGCGCGGCGACCTATTACGACGGGGAGGAGGCGAAAGTCGTCCACGTCGACTTCACGCGTCCTTACACGCCGTGGCTGCGCGAGCGTTGCCTGGCGGCGGCGCGGTCCTGCGGCCTGCGCGCGATCGACGGGGGCGTCTACGGTGCGGTCAGCGGACCGCGGCTCGAGACCGCGGCGGAGATCGACCGGATGGACCGCGACGGGGCGACGCTGGTCGGCATGACCGGAATGCCGGAAGCGGTGCTCGCCCGGGAGCTCGGCCTTCCCTACGCGGCGATCTGCGTCGTCGTGAACCACGCGGCCGGCCGAGGTGACAGCACGAGCTCGATTCCGCTGGACGCGCTCGCGCGCACGCTCGACGCCGGCATGGCCGAGGTCCGGGCGCTGCTCGACCACCTCGAGCCGATCGACGGGAGTCTCGAAGGACCATGATCCGGGAGATCCTGAGGATGGGCGACCCGCGGTTGTGGCGGGTCAGTGCGCCGGTGGAGCGCTTCGCCGACCCGGCGCTCGAGGCGCTCCTCGTCGACCTGCGCGACACGATGCGGGCCGCCAACGGCGCCGGGCTCGCCGCGCCGCAGATCGGGGTGCCGCTGCGCGTGGTCGTCTTCGGCGTCGAGGCCAATCCCCGCTACCCCGACGCCCCGCCGATACCCTATACCGAGCTCGTCAACCCGGTGCTGACGCCGCTGTCCGACGAGACGGAAGAAGGCTGGGAAGGCTGTCTGTCGGTGCCCGGCCTGCGCGGCGTGGTGGCCCGCTACAGCCGCCTGCGGGTCGAAGGATTCGATCCGCGCGGGCATCCGATCCGGCGCGAGGTCGACGGCTTCCACGCCCGTGTGGTCCAGCATGAGTGCGATCACCTGGACGGCGTCCTCTACCCGATGCGCATGACCGACATGCGCCGGTTCGGATACACCGACATCCTGTTTCCGGACGCGGAGGGCGAAGAATGACGATCTCGACCACGACGGCGACCGCCGGTCGGCGACGAGGATGGCGCCGTCGTCCGGGCCGATCGCGATGTCCGGCGAGGGTCGCAACCCGCCCTCGACCGGCCCGGGAGAGCGGGGTCGTCCGGCGCGCGTGCGCAGACGACGCGATCGGGTGATCGGGCGACGCCCCGATCGGGACTGACGCCATGACCCGCTCCATGTCGCGAGCCGCCGGCGCGATTGCCCACGGTGCACGCGGGCGGCTCCTGGCGTACTCGGCGCTCGTGGCCGCCGCCTGGGCGGGCGCCGCGCTGGCGCAGCCGGCCAACGTGCATCGCGTCGGTTACCTCATCGTCGCATCCGCCACCGAACAGGCCCACCTCACGCGCGCGTTCGAAGAGGCGATGCGGGAGCTCGGCTACGTCGAGGGGCGCAACGTCGTCTACGAGCGCCGCTACGCGGATGGACGGACCGAACGGCTGCCGGCGCTGGCCGCCGCGCTCGTTTCGCTCAAGCCCGACGTCATCGTGACCGGGGCCAATCCGGTCGTCGATGCGGTGCGCGACGCGACGACGACGATTCCGGTCGTCATGACCACCGGACGCGACGCGGTCGGCGCCGGATACGTCGCGAGCTACGCGCGCCCCGGGCGGAACATCACCGGTCTGGTCACCGATCCGGCGCCCGAGGCCATCGGCAAGCACGTGGAGATCCTGCGCGAGCTCCTGCCCGGTGCGCGTCGCGTCGCGCTGCTCTGGAACCCGGTACCCTCGGGGGCCGGCACGTACCGCGCCGCGGCCGCCGCGGCCGCCGCGCGTGCCGGCCTGGCCCTGCACGTCGTGGAACTGCGGTCGCGCGATGGGCTGGATCAGGCGTTCGCCGAGATCGCGCGCGAGCGGGTCGACGCGGTCTGGGTGCTGCCGGACCCTCTGGCCTACACCGGGCGCGTGGACGTCGTGCGCCTGATCAGGCAACACCGACTGCCGTCGATCTTCTGGCAACGCGAATTCGTCGACGAGGGCGGACTCGTCGCCTACGGCTCCAACGTGGCCCAGAATTTCCGCCGCGCGGCGTCGTTCGTCGACCGCATCCTCAAGGGAGCGCGTCCGGGGGATCTGCCGATCGAGCAGCCGACGCGCTTCGAGCTCGTCGTCAATCCGGCGGCGGCCGCGGCGCTGGGGATCCCGATTCCGGCGGCGCTGCTCCGGCGCGCCGACGACGTCGTTCGCTGACCGCGCGCCGCTCAGACGCGCAGCTGGTCGTAGAGCGCGTGCTCGAGCCGCAGCAACGCCTGCTCGTCGTGCAGGCGGGCGCCGTCGATCAGGAAGACGTCTTCGGCGCGATCGCCCAGCGTGTTGATCTTGGCACTCGCGACATTGACGTTGGCGTTGGCGAGCACCGTCGCGATCCGGGCGAGCAGCCCCGGACGATCGCCGGCGACGATCTCGAGGATGTAGTGCGTCCCCTTGTCGTCCGGGTAGAGGCTCACCTCCGGCGTGAGGGGGAAGTGCTTGAGCTGGCGAGGCACACGCCCGGCCGTTGCCGCCGGGATCGGCGCTTCGCTCGCCAGCGTCTCGACCAGGTCGTGCTCCAGGCGCTGGCAGGTCTCCCGCAGCGCCTCGTCCGGTGCGTTGGGGTCCTGAACGGCGAACGTGTCGAGCGCCCAGCCGTGGCGGGTCGTGTGCACCTTCGCGTCCATGATCGTCAGGCCGGCGCGGCCGATCGTGCCGCAGATGCGGGCGAACAGCGCCTTCTGGTCGGGCACGTAGACGAGCACCTGCAGCCCGGTTCCGGTGCGGGCGATCCGGGCCTTGACGACCGGCGCGACGCGCTCGACGCGCCACCAGAGGTTGCGGGCGTGCCAGGCGATCTCGTCGGCCGTATGCCGCTGGAAGTAGGGCGTGTCGAGGTGCCGCCACAGCGCCTGCTCGGCCCCGTCGGGCACCGCGCGCAGCCGCAGGAGCCGCTGCGCCTCGGCCTGCCTCGCCTGCAGCGAGTCGCCGAGCGTGCGCTTCGCGTCGCCGCCGCCGAGCACGCGCCGTGTGGCGTGGAACAGGTCCTCGAGCAGCTGGGCCTTCCACGCGTTCCACACGCGCGGACTCGTCCCGCGGATGTCGGCGACCGTCAGCAGATAGAGGAGCACGAGACGTTCTTCGCGACCCACCTTCGCGGCGAACGCCGCGACGACCTCGGGATCGGACAGGTCCTGCTTCTGCGCGGTCGCCGACATCGTCAGGTGGTGCTCGACCAGCCAGGCGACGTCGTCGGCGTCGGCGGGCGGCAGCCCGTGTTCGCGGCAGAAGCGGCGCGCGTCGCGCGCACCCAGCGCCGAATGGTCGCCGCCGCGGCCCTTGGCGATGTCGTGGAAGAGCCCGGCGAGGTAGAGCACGTCCTTGCGCGGCAGATCGGCGATCAACCGCGAGCAGAGCGGATACTCGTGCGCGTGCTGAGGCTCGGTGAAACGCCGCAGATTGCGGATCACCATCAGGATGTGCTCGTCCACCGTGTAAACGTGGAAGAGGTCGTGCTGCATCTGGCCGACGATTCGGCCGAACGCCGGCAGATAGGCGCCGAGGATGCCGTAGAGGTTCATCCGGCGCAGCTCGTGGGTGATGCCGCGCGGTTCGCGGAACAGGGCGACGAAGCGCTCGCGGTTGCCGTGGTCGCGCCGGAACCGGGCGTCGATCCGGTGGCGCCAGCGCCACAGCGCGCGCAACGTCCGCGCGCTCATGCCCTTGAGTTCCGGGTGGCGCTCCATCAGCAGGAAGGCGTCGAGCATCGCCGACGGCTTGCGGTCGTAGAGATCCTCCGAGGCCACGTGCAGCAGCTCGTCGATCGCGCAATAGTCGTCGCTGATCGGCACCGGGTCGCGCGGGATCGGGAACAGCCGCGCGTGCAGGTTCTGCAGGAGGATCGTATTGACCTGCCGCACCGTCTTGGCGGCCCGGTAGTAGCGCTGCATCAGGAGCTCGCTCGCCCGGCGCGTCGGCGTATCGGCGAGCCCGATCTCGCGGGCGAGCGCGGTCTGCAGGTCGAAGACCAGCCGGTCCTCGCGGCGCCCGGCGAGGTAGTGCAGCCGGGCGCGCAACGCGCCGATCAGGCGTTCCTGCCGAGCGATCGACCGCGCCTCGACGGCGGTCATCAGCCCCGCGCGGGCGAGCTCGGACCACGAGCGGCCCAGACCGGCGGCGCGCGCGATCCAGACGACGGTCTGCAGATCGCGCAGTCCTCCGGGACTCTCCTTCAGGTTCGGTTCCAGGTTGTAGGCGGCGTCGTGGTACTTCAGATGCCGTTGCTGCTGTTCGAGCGTCTTCGCGTCGTAGAAGTCCCGCGCGTCCATCGCCGCGGCGTAGGCCTTCGAGTATTCGCGGTAGAGCGCGCGGTCGCCGGCGAGATGGCGGTGCTCGAGCAGGCTCGTGCGGATCGTCGCGTCGGCGGCCATCTCGGAGAGGCACTGGCGCACGCTGCGCGCCGAATGTCCGACCTCGATGCCGACGTCCCATAGCGCGGCCAGGAAGCGCTCGATCGGCGCCCCGTCGGACTCGCCGGACTCCGGGAGCAGGATCAGCAGATCGACGTCGGAGTGCGGGTAGAGCTGTCCGCGGCCGTAGCCGCCGACGGCGACCAGCGCCGCCCGAGCCGGGCAACCCGCGGCGACCCAGACTTCCCGGATCACCGCGTCGACGAGCCGAGCGTGGCCGCGGAGCAGCCTGGTCGTATCGGGGCGGGCGAGGAAACCGTGTTTGAGCGCCTCGCGTCCGTCGCGCAGCTGCGCCCGCCACGCGGCGAGCGCTTCACCGGGAATCGCCAGCGGCGCGGCGGCGTCCGGCACGTCAATCCGGCGGGGGTGGCGTCCCGCTCGACCGCGTCAGGATCTCGAAGCCGTCCGCGGTGACCAGGATCGTGTGCTCCCACTGCGCCGAGAGCGAGTGGTCGGCGGTGACGATCGTCCAGCCGTCGGCGAGGCAGCGGATACCGGGGCGCCCGGCGTTCACCATCGGCTCGATCGTGAAGATCATCCCGGCGGCGAGCTTGAGGCCGGTGCCCGGCCGTCCGTAATGGAGGACCTGCGGCTCCTCGTGGAAATTGCGGCCGATGCCGTGGCCGCAGAACTCCCGGACGATCGAATAGCCGTGCGATTCGGCGTGCCGCTGCACCGCGTGGCCGATGTCGCCCAGGTGAGCGCCCGGGCGGACCGCCCGGATGCCCTTCCACATCGCCTCGTAGGTGGTCTCGCACAGGCGCCGCGCCTGGATCGACGGCGGACCGACGCAGAACATCCGGCTCGAATCGCCGTGATAGCCGTCCTTGATCACGGTCACGTCGACATTGACGATGTCGCCGGGCTTGAGCTTGCGATCGCCGGGGATCCCGTGGCAGACGACGTGGTTGACCGACGTGCACAGCGACGCCGGATACGGCGTGTGCCCGGGCGGCGCGTAGTTGAGGGTCGCCGGCACCGTCCCCTGCACGTCGACCATGTAGTCGTGCGCCAGTCGGTCGATCTCGCGCGTGGCGACGCCCGGAACGATGTGCGGAGCGAGGTGGTCGAGCAGTTCGGCGGCGAGCCGGCCGGCCACCCGCATGCCGGCGATGTCCTCGGCGGACTTGATCTGGACGGACATGGGCAGAGGTGCGCGCAAGGGTCAGGCCCCCCCGGCGGCCGCCGGGAGCGCGAACGCGGGACCGGTCATGAGCGCAGCAGCTCGTTGATCGCGGTCTTGGCCCGCGTCTTCTCGTCGACGCGCTTGACGATCACCGCGCAATAGAGGCTGTGGCTGCCGTCGGCCGCCGGAAGGCTGCCCGCGACCACCACCGAGCCGGCCGGGATGCGTCCGTAGCTCACCTGTCCGGTCGCCCGGTCGTAGATCTTGGTGCTCTGGCCGACGTAGACCCCCATGCCGAGAACCGAATTCTCCTCGACGACGACGCCCTCGACCACCTCGGAGCGCGCGCCGATGAAGCAATTGTCCTCGATGATCGTCGGCCCGGCCTGCACCGGTTCCAGCACGCCACCGATGCCGACGCCGCCCGACAGGTGGACGTTCTTGCCGATCTGGGCGCAGGACCCGACCGTCGCCCAGGTATCGACCATCGTGCCCTCGTCGACGTACGCGCCGATGTTGACGTAGGAGGGCATCAGCACGACGTTCCGGGCGACGTAGGCGCCGCGCCGGGCGACGGCCGGCGGCACGACCCGAACGCCGGCCGCGGCGAACGCGGCATCGTCCCAGCGGGCGAACTTGGTCGGGACCTTGTCGTAGAAACGGAACGGCGCGCGTTCCGGCGGCGGACCGATCGGCGCGCTGTCGGCGAGCCGGAACGAGAGCAGCACCGCCTTCTTGATCCACTGGTGCGTGACCCAGGTCCCCGCGCGCTTCTCGGCCACGCGCAGGCGGCCGGCGTCGAGCTCGGCGATGACATGGGCGACCGCCTCGCGCACCTCCGACGGTGCGGAGGCCGGCGACAGCGAGGCGCGCTCGTCGAAGGCGCGCTCGATCGTGGATTCAAGGCTCATCGCGTGTTTCCCGGGTCGCAAACCGCGCATTCTACCGTGCCGGTCCCGGCCCCAAGGCGAACCGCCGGTAGACCGGCCCGAGGAGCGCCGGAAGCGTGTACATCGGGAGTTGTCCCAGCGCGAAGAACACGGTCGTCTCGAAATCCGCCCGCCCTTCCAGCGCGACCAGGACGAGTCCCATGTTGCAGTTGCCCGAGACCAGCGCCACGGTGAGCGCGCGGGCGCGGCCGAGCGCGGCGAACACCAGCGCCCCGACACCCTGGAGCAGCAGGTTGAATCCGTAGGCGGCCACGATCGCCACCGCGACGAAGCCGGGACGCTCGATCGCGTAGGCGGTCACCCCGTCCATGACCGCCAATCCGAAGACGAGCAGGTTCAGCACGGCGATTCCGTCGAGGGTCTCCCGCCGCGCCTCGAGCGCGGCTGGCGAGGCCAGCCGGCGCACCAGCGCCGCGGCGGCGAAGGACACGCCGACCAGCCCGCCCAGCCGCAGCGCGAGCTCGGCGACCGGCATGCCGATCGCGACGCCGGCGAGCGCCCCGGCGATCGGCGGCAGCGTGAATGGCACGAGCGCCGTGCAGGCGAGCACCACGACCACCGCGAGCGCGGCGTCGAGCCGCAGGAACAGCGCGAAGACGACGCTCGACACGATCGGCGAGGCGGCGGCCGCCAGGACCAGCGCCCGGGCCAATGGGTCGGGGAAGCCGGCCGGAAGCATCGCCTGCGTCACCGCCCACACCAGCAGCGGCGAGGCGCCCAGGACCCAGACGACCAGGAGGGCGAGGAGCGCGGGCCGGCGGCGCCAGGCCAACGCGGCGGACCAGTCCAGGCGCACCAGCGCGAGGGTGAAAGGGACGAGCACGGTCGGCAGGAGCAGCGGCCGGGCGAGGCTCGCGAGCGGCGGCACGACGAGGCCCAGGAGCACGCCGGCGGCCATGACCGCGGTCGCGTGACGTCCGGCGTAGGCGAGCGGTCGCACGCGGCGCAGTGTACGCCGGCGCGACCCGAGCCTCGATCACATCGCCTTGAACAGGTGCGCGAACGTGCGCGACACGACGAGTTTCTCGCTGCGGTTCCTGAGCGTCAGCACCGGCTGGTCGCGCCAGTCGCGCTCGACCTTGGCGATCGCGCGAAGATTGACGATCGTGCCGCGGTGCACCTGCCAGAACTGCTCGTGGTCGAGCTCGTCGTAGAGCTCCTTGATCGGTTTGCGGATCAGGGCGTCGCCCTCGGCGGTCGCGACCTTCGTGTACTTGTCCTCGGACTGGAAGTAGAGCACCTCGTCGACCGCGATCATCTTGAGCGTGGCGCCCAGCGACGCGCGGATCCAGCGCAACGTCGAAGAAGCCGCCTCGCGCGCGGCGAGCCGGTCGAGCAACGCCGCCAGGTCGACCGGCGGGGCGCGCAGGCGCGACTGAAGGCGCGCGACGACCTTGGCGATCCGGTCCGGGGTCGCCGGCTTCAGGACGTAGTCGACGGCCCCCTCCTCGAAGGCGGCGACCGCGTATTCGTCGTAGGCGGTGACGAAGACCACGTGCGGTCCGCCGGCCAGCGCGCGTGCGACCGCGATGCCGTCGACCACCGGCATGCGGATGTCCAGGAAGACGATGTCGGGGCGCTCCTCCCGCGCCAGCATCAGCGCCTCTTCGCCGTTCTCGGCCTCGGCGACGATCGCGAGCTCCGGCCAGGCCTCGGCGAGTCGGGCCTTGAGCTGGGACCTGAGCAGCGGCTCGTCCTCGGCGATGAGCGCGGTGGGCACGGTCAGCGGATCGGTGTCGACGGAATCTCGAGCCGGGCGCAGGCGCCGCGCGGCTCGAGCGGCGCGAGTGTGAACCTCGCGCGCGAGCCGTACAAGGCCTCGAGGCGCTCGCGCACGTTCGCGAGGCCGACGCCGCCGCCGCGCTCGGTGGAACTGCCGGCGATCCCGCGACCGCTGTCGCGGACCTCGACGACCAGGCGGGCGTCTTCCTCTCTGGCGACGAGCGTCACCGTGCCGCCGTCGGCGGACGGCTCGATGCCGTGCTTGATCGCGTTCTCGACCAGCGAGATCAGCAGGTTCGGCGGGAACGGCTGTCCGCGCAGCGACTGAGGCACGTCGATCGCGAATTCGAGCCGGGGGCCGATGCGCGTGCGCAGGATGTTGAGGTAGGCCTCGGCGAGCTCGACCTCCTTGCCCAGCGTCGTCGACGCCGCGCGCAGCTGCGGGAGCGCCGCCCGCAGATAGGCGATCAGGTGGCCGAGCAGCCGGTTCGCCGCCGGCGGATCGGTTTCGGTCAGGAACTGGACCGACGCCAGCGTATTGAAGAGGAAATGCGGCTCGACCTGCGCCTGCATCAGCTTCAGTTCCGCCTCGACCGCCTGCTTCGACAGCAGATGGCGGTCGGCCTCGGCACGGGCGAGGGCCGCCTGCGCGCGGGCGCCGGCCAGTTTGACGAGGAAGAACAGGCTGACGAACAGACCGTTGACGAACGCCCAGAAGACGTTGAATCCGAAATTGCTGCGCCGCTCGACAACGTACTGCCAGCTGTATCCCTTGACCAGGATCACCAGCACCACGCCCAGCAGCGTGCCGATCGCCACCGCGGCCAGCAGCCGCTTCATCGGGCGCTCCCGGTCCCAGGGCGCGGCGACGTTGACGCAATAGGCGATCAGGAAGCCGTAGATCTGGACGGTGACCAGCGGGTGCCAGAACGGGCGCGGGTCCTCGATCCACAGAACGCCGGCGATGCCGGTGTTGATCGCGGCGATCAGCGCGATCGTCTGCCACGACGCCGACAGGCCGCGCGCGAGCGTCGCGCCGATCGTCGGGCGGGCAAAGCCGGTGGCGTGCGAATCGGGGACACTTGGCGTCATGGCGACGGATTCTAGGCGCACGTCCGGGCGCCCGGTGGTCGGCCGACGAAGCGCCGCCGGCCCGGCCCGGGACGCACGGGGCGCCGACCGGGCGTCCGGCCGCGTCGAGCGCTTTCGGGCCCTACAGCGAGTGGGCGAGGGCGAGAATGCGCCCGACACCCTCGGTACATTCGGCGAGGTCGGCGACCAGCGCGATGCGCACGCGCCCGCGCCCCGGATGCTCGCCGTGGGCCTCCCGGGCGAGGTAGCTGCCGGGCAGCACGGTGACGTTGTGCTCCGCGTGCAGGCGCCGGGTGAATTCGACGTCGTCGATCGGCGTGCGCGCCCAGAGGTAGAAGGCCGCTTGCGGCCGGTCGCAGGGCAGCGCCGCGGCGAGCCCCGGCGCGAGGCGGTCGAATTTCGTCGCGTAGAGCGCACGGTTTTCGCGGACGTGAGCCTCGTCGTTCCAGGCCGCGAGGCTCGCGGTGGCCACCGCCGGCGACATCGCCGAGCCATGGTAGGTCCGGTACTTGAGGAACGCGGCGACGAGCCTGGCGTCGCCGGCGACGTAGCCCGATCGCAAGCCCGGCGCGTTCGAGCGCTTGGAGAGGCTCCCGAACACGACGACGCCGGGGAAGCCGGTTCGGCCGAGCGCGGTCGCGGCACTCAGCGCGCCCAACGGAGGGTGCGCCTCGTCGAAATAGATCTCCGAGTAGCACTCGTCGCTGGCGATGACGAATCCGTAGCGGTCGGCCAGCGCGTAGAGCGTGCGCCATTCGTCGAGGTCGAACACGCGACCGGTCGGGTTGTCCGGCGTGCACACGTAAAGGAGCTGCGTGCGCGCCCAGACCTGCGCCGGGACGCCGGCCCAATCGTGGCGTCCACCGGCGTTCGGATCGGCGTTCACGAACCAGGGCGTGGCGCCCGCGAGCAACGCCGCCCCCTCGTAGATCTGGTAGAACGGATTGGGCATGACGACGGTCGCACCCGGCCGGCTCGCGTCGACGACGGTCTGCGCGAAGGCGAAGAGGGCCTCGCGGCTGCCCAACACCGGCAGCACCTGTGTCGACGGATCGGGCGGCGCCATCGCGTGGCGCCGACCGAGCCAGCCGGCGATCGCCTCGCGCAACGGTGCCGGGCCGATCGTCATGGGATAATGCGCGAGCCCGGAACCTCCGGCGACCAGCGCGTCGAGCAGCAGGCGCGGCGTCGGATGCCGCGGCTCCCCGATCGAGAGGTTGATCGCCGGCCGGTCCTTCGGTGGTTGGTTCGCCGCCAGGAGCGCGCGCAGCCGCTCGAACGGATACGGGTGGGTCAGGTCGAGGCGCGGATTCAAGGGAGCGGTCACCACCGATGCGGTCCGCCGATTATATCGACGCGGGAACTCCGGCCGCGAACCTCATGACATGAGCCCGACGCCGACGCGATCGCTCCCGGCCGGGACCGGAATGCTCGCCAGGCTGGCGACGCTGGCGGCCTTCTCGGTGTTCGCCTGGGTCGTCGCGCATTGGACCTGGCGCGCGCTCGCGCCGTCACCGGCGCCGGCACCGCGCCCGACGCCCGCCGATCCCGCCACGGCGATCGTCGCGTCCGGCCTTTTCGCGGCGGCGACGTCGGATCCGCCTCCGTCGAAGTCCGCTCCGGCGTCGCCGGCATCGGGGGAGTTTTCGCTGCTGGGCGTCATGGCCGGGCGTGACGGACGCGGGTGGGGCGTTTTCCGCACCAGGGACGGTGCGCGCGTCATCGCGACCGGTGACGAGGTCGTGTCCGGAACGACGCTCGTCGGCGTCGACCCGAATGGTGTGCGCGTGCGCGATGCGTCCGGCGAACGGACGCTCGAACTCAGGCGCGAGCCCGCGCCGTCGGGCGCGAAGCGCGAGACGGCGGCACGCGGTCCGGCGCGGCCGGCCAACCCCGCCTGCGCGGTGCCCCAGGGATACGCCGGCTCGATTCTGAAACTGCACGCCGAGCTGGTCGAAGGCATGATCGCTCAGCCCGAGACCTGGCGGACGCTGCTGGCCCCGGAGGGCGGTGCGCTTGTCGTGCGCGAGGACGGGGGGTTCGCGGCGCTGCTCGGTCTGGCGCGGGGCGATCGCATCGCCCAGGCCAACGGTGTGGCGCTACGCGAGGTCGACGACGTGATCGTCGCGGTGATGCGACCATTGGCGGCGAGCCAGCCGGTGCGTCTCATCGGGCAACGCGCCGGCCGTCCCCGCGACGTCCTGCTGCAGAACGCCGGCGCCTGTCCCTGACGCGCGCGGCGCCGCTCAGCCGGGCAGCCAGCCCACCAGGTCGGCCGGCGCGTCGAGCCAGCCGTTCGCCGGCCAGTCGTCCGGCGGACCACCGTTGCCCAGATAGCCCCAGCCGGCGACCAGCGTCGGCATGCCCGCAGCGTTTCCCGCTTCGACATCGCGCCGGTCGTCGCCGACATAGACGCAGCGAGACGGCGGCAGCCGCAACGCGGAGGCCGCGTGCAACAGCGGCGCCGGATGCGGCTTGGCGTGCGGGGTCGTGTCGCCGCACACGATCGTGCCGGCGCGGTGCGCGAGTCCCAACGCCAGCACGACCGGGCCGGTGTAGCGCTCCGCCTTGTTGGTGACGATCCCCCAGGAGAGTCCGCGGTCCTCGATCGCCGCCAGCACGCGCTCGACATCGTCGAAGAGCCGCGTGGTGCGGGTGAGCCCGGCCTCGTAGTGGCGCAGGAACGCGTCGCGCGCGTCGGCGAATCCGGCGTCTTCGGGTCCCAGTCCCAGTCCCGCGCCGAGGAGCCCGCGTGCACCCGCGCTCGCGTGCCGGCGCAGCTGCTCGAGCGGCAGCGGATCGAGCCCCCGATCGGCCAGGACGCGGTTGAGCGCCTGCGCGAGATCGCCGGCGGTATCGGCGAGCGTCCCGTCGAGGTCGAAGAGCACCGCGTCGATCGCGAGCGGCGCCGGAGACGATCGGATCAAGCGGTCGCGGCCGCGCGACGGAACGCGGCGAGGTAATTGACCGAAGTGTCGGCGCCCAGCCGATAGGTGCGCGTCAGCGGGTTGTAGCTCATGCCGGTCAGGTCCACGAGATCGAGACCGGCGCTGCGGGCGTGGCGCGCGACCTCGGACGGCGCCAGGAAGCGCGACCAGTCGTGGGTTCCGCGGGGCAGCAGGCCGAGGACGTATTCGGCCCCCAGGATCGCGAAGAGCCAGGACTTGGGGTTGCGGTTGATCGTCGAGACCGCGACGACGCCGCCAGGCCGTACCAGCGCCGCGCAGGCCGCGATCGTCGACGCCGGGTCTGGCACGTGCTCCAGCATCTCCATGCAGGTGACCACGTCGAAGGACGCCGGCGTCTCGCGCGCATAGGTCTCGGCGGAGACGAGCCGGTAATCGACCCGGACGCCGGACTCGAGGCCGTGGAGCTTCGCCACCGACAGCGGCCGCTCGCCCAGGTCGATGCCGGTGACCTCGGCGCCGCGGACCGCCATCGCCTCGGCCAGGATGCCGCCGCCGCAACCGACGTCGACGATTCGCTTCCCGGTCAGTCCGCCGCAGGTCCGGTCGATCCAGTCGACGCGCAGCGGGTTGATCTCGTGCAGCGGCTTGAATTCGCTTTCCGGGTCCCACCAGCGGTGGGCCAGCGCGGCGAATTTCGCAAGCTCGCCCGCATCGACGTTGCGATCGGGTGCGGCGGAGCGGGTTGTTTCGGTCATCGGCGGACGGTCGACGGTGGAATCATGCGAGTCGCTCGCGCCACACGGCGGCGCGCGCGGCGATCGTCGGCGCATCCAGACGCGTGAGCACCCGGTCGACGAGCCGCGCCTCGCCGTCGATCCACACGTCGGTCACCTGCTCGCGTCCCGCCGCATGCACGAGGTGCGAGACCGGATCGTAGCAGGGCGAGGTGGCGCAGGAAGAGAAGTCGACGGCGACCAGGTCGGCCTGCTTGCCGGGCACGAGCGAACCGACCTGCGTGTCGAGGCCCAGCACCCGCGCGCCCCCGATCGTCGCCAGCGCCAGCGCGCTCGCCGCCGGGATCGCCGAGGCGTCGCCGGTCGCGGCCTTGGCGATCAGCGAAGCGAGCCGCATCTCAGCGAACAGGTCGAGCCGGTTGTTGGACGCCGCGCCGTCGGTCCCCAGTCCGACCGGAACGCCGGCGTCGATATAGCGCCCGACCGGCGCGATGCCGCTCGCGAGCTTGAGATTCGAGGCGGGGCAATGGACGACACCGCAACCCTGGGCGGCGAGCCGCTCGAGGTCGCCGGCGACCGGATGCACCGCATGGATCGCGACGAAGCCCGGGCCGGTGACGCCCAGCCGGTCGAGACGGGCGAGCGGGGAGACCCCGTCGCGGCCGATCGCCTCGTCGGTCTCTGACCGCGTCTCCTGGACGTGCGTCTGGATCGGCAGGTCGAGCTGGCGCGCGTAGGTGACGATCCGGGCGAAGGTCGCGTCGCCGACCGTGTACGGCGCGTGCGGCGCGAGCGAGAAGGAGATCCGCGGGGTCTTCTTCCAGGCGTCGCGGGCCGCGAGGCCCGCCTCCAGGTAGCCGTCGGCGTCGGCGGCGTAGGGGGTGGCGAAGTCGAGCACCGGCAAGCCGACGACCGCACGGATGCCGGCGTCGTCGCAGGCTCGCGCGATCGCGTCCGGATAGAAGTACATCTCGTTGACCGTCGTGACGCCGCCGGCGAGCATTTCGGCGCAGGCGAGCAGCGTCCCGTCGCGGACGAACTCGGGCGACACGTGCCGGCCCTCCCGGGGCCAGATCCGCTCCTCGAGCCAGACGCGCAGCGGCAGATCGTCGGCGATCCCGCGCATCAGCGCCATCGCCGAGTGCGCGTGCGCGTTGACGAGTCCCGGCATCAGCACATGGTTCGGCCGCTCGACGACCGAACGCGCGGCGTAGCGCGACTTCGCCTCGGACGAGGGAACGACGGCGACGATGCGGCCACGGTCGACGACCACCGCGTGGTGGTCGAGCGCCCCGGCCGGTTCGACCGGCACCACCCAGCGGGCGTGGACGACGAGGTCGACTGCGGAGCCGCGCTGCGGTGCGTTCATCGGGTCGGGCGGGCGGCAGAAACGAAAAGCCCCGCCGGTGGCGGGGCTCGTCGCTCGACAATACCGTCGGGTCAGCGGCGGACGGCCTCGCCCTTGACCTCGACTTCGACGCGGCGGTTCGGCGCCAGGCAGGCGATCAGCTCCTTCATCGCCTTCATCTCGCACTTGACGCCCGGGACCGGCTGGGTCTTGCCCATGCCCAGCGTTTCGATCTTGTCCTTGGCGACGCCCTTGCTCACCAGGTAGTCGCGAACCGCGTCGGCGCGACGCTCGGAGAGCTTCTGGTTGTAGGCCTGCGTGCCGATCCGGTCGGTATGACCGGTGACGAGAACGAGCTCGAGCTTCTGGACCTGCGACAACTTGGAGATGATCTCGCTGTCGATGGCCGCCTTGCCGTCCGGTTTCAGGATCGCCTTGTCGAAGTCGAACAGCGCCTTCGAAGCGAGCGTGATCTTCTGCACGCCGGCCGCAGCGGCGGGAGCCGAGGCGGGAGCGCCAGGAGCAGCCGGGAGCGCCCGACGCACCGGCCGCCGCCGGTGCCAGCGAAAGCCGCCGGACGCAGGGCGGCGCCGGGAGCCGCCGCGCGGGGAGCGCCCGGCCCCGCGGCCGTGCCGGCCGCCGCGGCCGCAGCAGCGCTGGAACCGGGTGCGCCAGGCGCAGCGCCGGCGACGCCGGGCCGCGCGACCAGATCCGGATCGCAGGCGGCGATCGCCATCGACGGCGCCCAGAAGCCGGTCCGGTAGCAGAGGTTGCCCGCCATGCCTTTCGTGCCGTTGTACACGGCGCTCCGCACCACGTTGTTGTCCGGCGTGCCGGTGGCCGACAGCGCGTAGCCGCAATTGGTCGTGCTGCAGCCCGCGACGCCCGGAACGTACCCACCGGTCTGCGCACCGGCGATTCCAGCCAGAGCGGTTGCGAACAGACCGGCGGTGGCGGCGGAAAGAAGACGAGTCATTGTTTCACCCCTCTGGCTTTGGTTTTCGAGATGTTTTGTCCGGTTTGGCGGGCTGTCGCGTGGGCCTCGCGCGGGCCTAACTGCTTGACGCGCCGCGACCTTTGTTTTCTTTCGACTATAGCACAGCCGTTCTTCGACGCGCAAAGCACCAAGATAGGACATCGAGGACCCCGATCGATCGTGTCGCGCCGCTGCAACGGCATGCTAAAATCCAAACATATCAATGGCCTCCGCCACGGCGCTGCGCATGTGAGCGAACCCGCCGGGGCTCCGGGAGCGGACCCGCGGCGGCGTCGACCCGAATCCACCGGCGTGTGCGGTCCGGCCCGCACGGGCGTCCGCCGAGCCGCAAAACCGCAGGACTGATTACAACCGCATGGACACTTTCGCCAAAGAAACCCTACCGGTCAGCCTCGAGGCCGAGATGCGCCACAGCTACCTCGATTACGCGATGAGCGTGATCGTCGGGCGGGCGCTGCCCGATGTCCGTGACGGGCTCAAGCCGGTCCACCGCCGCGTCCTCTACGCGATGGCGGAGGCGAACATCGTGTGGAATCGGCCGTACGTCAAATGCGCGAGAGTCGTCGGCGACGTCATGGGGAAATACCACCCTCACGGCGACATGGCGATCTACGACACGCTGGTGCGCATGGCGCAGGACTTCAGCCTGCGCTACCCGCTGGTCGACGGACAGGGCAATTTCGGCTCGGTCGATGGCGACAACGCGGCAGCGATGCGCTACACCGAATGCCGGCTGGAGAAGATCGCCAACGAACTCACCGCCGACATCGACAAGTCGACCGTCGATTTCGTCCCCAACTACGACGGCAAGGAGGAGGAGCCCTCGGTCCTGCCGTCGCGGCTGCCCAACCTGCTCGTCAACGGATCGTCGGGGATCGCGGTCGGGATGGCGACCAACATCCCCCCCCACAACCTGACCGAGACGATCGCCGGCTGCCTCGCGGTCCTCGGCAACCCGTCGATCACCGTCGACGAGCTGATGGAGATCATCCCGGCGCCCGACTTCCCGACCGCCGGGATCATCTACGGCCTCGAGGGCGTGCGCGAGGGCTACCGGACCGGCCGAGGCCGCGTCGTGATCCGCGCGCGCACCCACATCGAGGACCTCGACAAGGGCAATCGCCAGGCGATCGTCGTCGACGAGATCCCCTACCAGGTGAACAAGGCGAACCTGCTCTCCAGGATCGGCGAGCTCGTGCGCGACAAGAAGCTCGAGGGCATCTCGATCTGCGCGACGAGTCGGACAAGTCCGGCATGCGCGTGGTCATCGAGTTGAAGCGCGGCGGAGTTCCGAGATCGTCCAGAACAACCTGTTCAAGCTGACGCAGCTGCAGGACAGCTTCGGCATGAACATGGTCGCGCTGGTCGACGGCCAGCCCCGGCTGCTCGACCTGAAGCAGTTCATCGAGTACTTCCTGCAGCACCGGCGCGAGGTCGTCGTCCGTCGCACCCGCCACGACCTGGCCAAGGCGCGGGAGCGGGGCCACATCCTGGAGGGCCTCGCGGTCGCGCTCGCCAACGTCGACGAGATGATCGCGCTGATCAAGGCCTCGCCGACGCCGCCGGAGGCGAAGTCCGCGCTGATGGCGCGCGCCTGGAAGAGCGCGCTGGTCGACGCGATGCTCGAGCGCGCCGATCCGGCGCTCGCCCGTCCCGACGGGCTGGCCGCGGGCTTCGGACGCACGCGCGACGGCTACCGGCTCTCCGACGCCCAAGCCCAGGCGATCCTGGAGATGCGTCTGCAGCGCCTGACCGGCCTCGAGCAGGACAAGATCACCCGGCGAGTACCGCGAGGTGATGGCGCTGATCGCCGACCTGGCCGACATCCTTGCCAAGCCGGAACGCGTCACGCGATCGTCGCCGACGAGCTCCAGGGCGATCGGCGGGGAGTTCGGCGACAAGCGCCGCTCCGAGATCGTCGCGCAGGGAGAGGACCTGTCGATCGAAGACCTGATCGCGCAGCAGGACATGGTCGTGACGATGTCCCGGCGGCTACATGAAGGCGCAGCCGGTCGGCGAGTACCGGGCGCAGCGTCGCGGCGGCCGCGGCAAGCAGGCGACCGCGACCAAGGAGGACGATTTCGTCGAGCGGATGTTCATCGCCAACGCGCACGACTTCATCCTGTCCAACTATCCAACGCGGTCGCGTCTACTGGCTCAAGGTCTACAACGTCCCGCGAGCCGCAACTCGCGCGGCAAGCCGATCGTCAACCTGGTGCCGCTCGCCGACCAGCAGAAGATCACCGCGATCCTGCCAGTCAAGGAGTTCACCGAGACCCAGTACGTGTTCATGGCCACCGCGATGGGCACGGTCAAGAAGACGCCGCTCGCCGATTTCTCGCGGCCGCGCCCGTCCGGGATCATCGCCGTCGACCTGGCCGACGGCGACCGTCTGATCGGCGTGGCGCTCACCGACGGCCAGCACGACGTGATGCTGTTCAGCTCCGGCGGCAAGGCGGTCCGGTTCGACGAGAACGACGTGCGTCCGATGGGCCGCAACGTGCACGGCGTTCGCGGAATGGCGCTCGACAAGGGACAGAAGGTGATCGCGCTGCTGGTCGCCGAGAGCGAGGACCAGGCGGTGCTGACCGCGACCGAGAACGGCTACGGCAAGCGCACGCCGATCGTCGAATACACCCGGCACGGCCGCGGTACCAAGGGGATGATCGCGATCCAGCAGTCGAGCCGCAACGGCAAGGTCGTCGCGGCGGCGCTGGTGTCGCCCGACGACGAGGTCATGCTGATCTCCACCGGCGGCGTGCTGATCCGAACCCAGGTGAAATCGATCCGCGAGATGGGCCGGTCGACCCAGGGGGTCACGCTCATCAACCTGTCGGAGGGCGAGAAACTCGCCGGACTCGAGCGCGTGCTCGAACGCGACGACGAGGACGCGTAGGTCCTCCGGAGCCGTGATGGGCGTGGACCGCGAAGCCGACATCCGGCGCCACCGCGAGGCGATCGACGCGCTCGACGCCGAGATCCTCGACCGGCTGTCGCGCCGCGCGCGGGAGGCGCGGGCGATCGGCGAGCTCAAGGCCGGCGACGGGTCGCCCGCGTACCGGCCCGAACGCGAGGCGCAGGTGCTCGCGCGCGTCGTCCACGACAATCCCGGCCCGCTGCCCGGCGACGCGGTGGCCGGGGTGTTCCGCCAGATCATGTCGGCCTGCCGGGCGCTCGAGCGGCGGCTGTCGATCGCCTACCTGGGCCCCCCCGGGACCTTCTCGCATGCGGCGGTCGCACGGCAGTTCGGCGCTTTCGTCGACGGCGTCCCGGAAGCCACGATCGACGAAGTGTTCCGCGCCGCCGAATCGGGGCGCGCCGACTACGCGGTCGTGCCGGTCGAGAATTCCACCGAAGGCGCGGTCGGACGCACGCTCGACTGCATGTGCCAGACCGGGCTGTCGGTCGTTGGCGAGGTCAAGCTGCGGGTCCAGCAGAACCTGATGACGCGCGCCGCCGCGCTGGACGGCGTCGCGCGCGTCTATTCGCACGCCCAGTCGTTCGCGCAGTGCACGCAGTGGCTGGCGCGGCACCTGCCGGCGGTCCCGCGAGTGGTCGTTGCCAGCAACGCCGAGGCGGCCCGGATGGCCGCGCAGGAGCCCGGCGCGGCGGCGATCGCCGGCGAGATCGCGGCGACGACCTACGAGGTGCCGATCCTGGTCGCCCACATCGAGGACGAGCCCAACAACACGACGCGCTTCTGGGTGCTGGGCCGCCAGGCGGTCGCGCCGACCGGCGACGACGAGACTTCGTTGGTCTGCTCGGCGCCCAACCGGCCGGGCGCCGTGCACGCGCTGCTCGAACCGTTGGCGCGCCACGGGGTGTCGATGACCCGCTTCGAATCGCGCCCCGCGCGCACCGGTCTGTGGGAGTACCTGTTCTTCATCGACGTCGCCGGCCATCGCGACGACCCGCCGCTCAAGGCGGCGCTCGCCGAGCTGGCCGCGCGGGCGCCGTTCCTCAAACTGCTGGGTTCGTACCCGGCCGCCCGCGATACCTCACGATGAGCCCCGCCGCCGAACCCGCCGCGCATGCGCCCGCCTGGATCCGGGACATCGCCCCCTACGTTCCCGGCAAGCCGATCGAGGAGCTCGCCCGGGAGCTGGGACTCGACCCGGCGTCGATCGTCAAGCTCGCGTCGAACGAGAACCCGCGCGGACCGGGACCGCGGGTGCTCGCCGCGATCGCGGCGGCGGCGGCGGACGCGACGCGATATCCGGACGGCACCGGATTCGTCCTGCGCCAAGCGCTCGCCCGGCGGCACGGCGTGCGACCCGAGAGCCTGGTGCTGGGCAACGGCAGCAACGACATTCTCGAGCTCGTCACCCAGGCGTTCCTGACACCGGGCGACGAGGCGGTCTACGCCGAGCATGCGTTCGCGGTCTACCCGCTCGCGACCCACGCCCGCGGCGCGAAGGGCGTGGTCGTGCCGGCGCGCGAGTACGGCCACGACCTCGACGCGATGGCGGCGGCGATCGGGCCGCGGACCCGCGTCGTCTTCGTCGCCAACCCGAACAATCCGACCGGCACCTGGCTCGAGCCCGCGGCGATCGAGCGGTTCGTCGGCCGGATCCCGCGCGAGGTCGTCGTCGTCCTCGACGAGGCCTACGACGAGTACCTGCCCGCTGCCGATCGCTCGCGGGCGGTCGCGCTGGTCGCGAAGCACCCGAACCTGCTCGTCTCGCGGACCTTCTCGAAGGCCTACGGCCTCGCGGCGCTGCGCATCGGCTACGCGATCGCCGATCCGTCGGTCGCCGACCTGATGAACCGGGTCCGCCAGCCGTTCAACGTCAACGCGCTCGCGCAGGCGGCGGCGGTGGCGGCGCTCGAGGACGTCGACTACGTCGAGGAAAGCGCCCGCCTGAACCGCGAGGGCATGGGCCGGCTCGAGGAGGGGTTCCGGGCGCTGGGGCTGCGATTCATCCGGTCGCACGGCAACTTCGTGTTGGTGCACGTCGGCGACGGCGCGGCCGTGTACGCGGCGCTGCTGCGCGACGGCGTCATCGTTCGCCCGGTCGCCGGCTACGGCCTGCCCGCCTGGCTGCGGGTCACCGTCGGGTTGGCGTCGGAGAACACCCGCTTCCTCGACGCGCTCGCCCGCGCGTTGCCCGCGTCGCGCGCCGGCGCATGAGCCGGGCGAGCGCCGCCGGCGATCCGCCCGCCGGTCGCCCCGTCGTTCCGGCATCGCCGATCCGCCGGCTCGCCGTCGTCGGCGTCGGATTGATCGGCGGGTCGTGCGCGCTGGCGCTCAAGGAGGCCGGAGCGGTCGTCGACATCGTCGGCGTCGGTCGCGGCCGCGCCAACCTCGACCAGGCGCTCGCGCGGGGAATCGTCGATCGGGCGTTCACCTTCGACGAGGACTGGAGCGGCGCGGTCGCCGACGCCGATGTCGTCCTGGTCGCGGCGCCGGTGGCGCAGTTCCCGTCGATCTTCGCCGTCCTGGCGCGCCACATCGGACCGCGCACGATCGTCACCGACGCCGGCTCGACCAAAGAAGACGTGGTGGCCGCCGCGCGCGCCGCCTTCGACGCATCGTCGTTCGCGCGCTTCGTCCCGGCCCACCCGATCGCCGGGACCGAACACTCGGGCGCTGCCGCCGCGTTCGCCGCGCTGTTCCGCGGCCGCACGACGGTCGTGGCGCCGCTGCCGGAGACCGATCCGGCGGCGCTCTCCACGGTCGCCTCGATGTGGGCGGGCTGCGGCGCGCGAATCGTGCGCCTCGATCCGGCGACACACGACCGCACGTTCGCCGCGGTTTCGCACCTGCCGCACGTGCTGGCGTTCGCGCTGGTCGCCGAGTTGGCCGCGCGGCCGGACGCCGAGCGGCTGTTCGCGCACGCGGCGAGCGGCTTCCGCGATTTCACCCGGATCGCCGCGAGCTCGCCGGAGATGTGGCGCGACATCGCGCTGGCCAACCGCGGCGCGCTGGTCGAGGCGATCGACGACTACTCCCGGATGCTCTCCGACATGCGCGAGGCGATCGCCACCGGCGACGGCGGGCGGCTCGAGCGGCTGTTCGCGCGCGCCAGCGACGCGCGGCGCCGCTGGGCCGAGACCTCGCCGGCCGCCCGGCCCGGCGTCCCGCTGGCCGAGTAGTCCGATGACCGACGCCGACCTCGTCCTCCCACCATGCGCCCGGGCGACCGGCGTGGTGACACTGCCCGGTTCGAAGAGCATTTCCAACCGCGTGCTGCTGTTGGCGGCGCTGTCGACCGGCACGACCGACGTCGACGGAGTGCTCGACGCCGACGACACCGATCGCATGGTCGAGGCGCTAGGAGCGCTCGGCGTTCGGATCGATCGCGACCCGGCGACCCGGCGCTGCCGCGTCGTGGGCGTCGGCGGTCGCTTCGCCAACCGCCGCGCGACGCTCTCGCTGGGCAACGCCGGAACCGCTTTCCGGCCGCTGACCGCGGTGCTCGCGGCGCTCGGCGGCGACTATCGGCTCGACGGCGTCGCGCGAATGCGCGAACGCCCGGTCGGCGACCTCGTCGACGCGCTCCGCCACGCCGGCGCCGAGATCCGCTACACCGGGGCGGACCGTTATCCGCCGCTCGCCATCGGCGGCTCGGGCATGACGGCCGGCGGCACGATCCCGGTCCGCGGCGACGTGTCGAGCCAGTTCCTCTCGGCGCTGCTGATCGCCCTGCCGCTCGCCCGCGGGGCCGCGGCGGCGGCGACGCGCGTCGCGGTGACCACGCCGCTCGTTTCCCGTCCGTACGTCGAGATCACGACCAACCTGATGCGCCGCTTCGGCGTGGAGGTCGCTGCTCCGGACCCGTCGACCTTCGTCGTGCCGGCCGGTGCCGCCTACCGTTCTCCCGGGCGGATCACCGTGGAAGGCGACGCGTCGGCGGCCTCGTATTTCCTCGCCGCCGGCGCGATCGGCGGCGGACCCGTCCGGGTCAGCGGCGTGGGCCGCGAGTCGATCCAGGGCGACGTCTCGTTCGCCGATGTGCTGGCGCGGCTGGGAGCCGATGTCCGTTTCGGAGCCGACTGGATCGAAGCCCGTCGAGGGGCGGGGCGGCTCGCCGGCGGAACGATCGACTGCACGGCGATCCCCGACGCGGCGATGACGCTCGCGATCACCGCGCTCGCGGCGCGCGAGCCGACGACGCTGACCGGGATCGCCAGCTGGCGGGTGAAGGAGACCGACCGGATCGCCGCGATGTCGACCGAGCTGCGCAAGCTGGGCGTGGCGACCGAGCCCGGCGACGATCGGCTGACCGTGTACCCGGCCGACCGGCTCGTCCCGGCGCGGATCGACACCTACGACGACCACCGGATGGCGATGTGCTTCTCGCTCGTCTCGCTCCTGGGGACCGAAGTCACCATCCGCGACCCGCAATGCGTTCGCAAGACCTTCCCACGCTATTTCGACGCGTTCCAGGCGATCACCGCCGGTGCCGCCGAGGGGGTGCGATGAGCGCGATACCGGTGATCGCGATCGACGGACCGGCGGCCTCGGGCAAGGGCACGGTCGCCGCCCGCGTGGCTGCCACCCTGGGCTTCCACCTGCTCGACAGCGGGGCGCTCTACCGGCTGGTCGCGCTGGAAGCGCTGCTGGGCGAGGTCGCCACCGGCGATCGGCCGCGACTGGCCGAGATCGCCGCGGACCTGGACGCCCGGTTCCTGGGCGACCGCGTCGAGCTGGACGGCGCCGACGTGACCCTGGCGATCCGGGACGAATCCGTCTCGGAGGCGGCCTCGCGGATCGCCGTGCACCCCGAGGTCCGGGCGGCGCTCCTGGAGCGGCAGAGGGCGTTCCGCCGGCCCCCGGGACTCGTCGCCGACGGGCGCGACATGGGGACGGTGGTGTTCCCGGACGCCGGAACCAAGGTGTTCGTGACCGCCTCGCCGGAGGCCCGTGCGGCGCGCCGGCATAAACAGTTGATCGAAAAAGGAATATCCGCTAACATGGATAGTCTTTTGCATGAGATCCGGGCCCGCGATGCCCGCGACGCGCACCGGGCGGCCGCGCCGCTCAAGCCCGCACGCGACGCCGCGGTCCTGGACACGACCGACCTGACGATCGACGAGGCGGTCGCCTACGTGCTCGACCGGTACGCCAGAGCCGCGCCCGCGCGGCAGGGCTAGCCGCTCCGGGCGCGGGGGCGAGCGCCGCGAGCCTGCAAAGGGTCGTCCGCTGAGGCGCTAACAGCCGGCGTCCGCGGACGGAGTGTCCAACCGGCCCGCGTGCGCGCGAGATACAGGGTTCTCGCGCGCGGCGGCAGACGAACGAACCGAGGCAAACCCATGGCGACCGCCACCCCGATGTCCGCAACCCATTCCCCCGTCGAGAATTTCGCCGCGCTGTTCGAGGAGTCGCTCGGACGCCAGGAGATGCGTCCCGGCGAGCTCATCACCGCCGAGGTCACCCGCGTCGACTTCAACGTCGTCGTCGTCAACGCCGGACTCAAGTCCGAATCGTTCATCCCGATCGAGGAATTCAAGAACGACAACGGCGAGGTCGAGGTCAAGGCCGGCGACTTCGTCACCGTCGCGATCGAGTCGATCGAGGACGGCTACGGCACGACCAAGCTGTCGCGCGACAAGGCGAAGCGGCTCAAGGCCTGGCACGACCTCGAGAGCTCGATGGAGCAAGGGTCGGTGGTCCAGGGGCTCGTGACCAGCAAGGTCAAGGGCGGTCTCACGGTGATGATCAACGGCATCCGCGCCTTCCTCCCCGGGTCGCTGGTCGACATCCGTCCGGTCAAGGACACCTCGCCCTACGAGGGCAAGCAACTCGACTTCAAGGTCATCAAACTCGACCGCAAGCGCAACAACGTCGTCGTCTCCCGGCGCGCGGTGCTCGAGGAGAGCCTCGGCGAGGAGCGCGAGAAGCTGCTCGCGACGCTGCAGGAAGGCGCGACCGTCAAGGGCATCGTCAAGAACATCACCGACTACGGCGCGTTCGTCGATCTGGGCGGCATCGACGGCCTGCTGCACATCACCGATCTCGCCTGGCGGCGGGTCAGCACCTGTCCGAGGTGCTCTCGGTCGGCGACGAGGTGACCGTGAAGGTCCTCAAGTTCGATCAGGAGAAGAACTGCGTCTCGCTGGGCCTTGAAGCAGCTCGGCGAGGACCCGTGGGTCGGCCTCGCGCGCCGCTACCCGCCCGGCACGCGGTTGTTCGGCAAGGTCACCAACATCACCGACTACGGCGCGTTCGTCGAGATCGAGGCCGGCATCGAGGGGCTGGTCCACGTCTCGGAGATGGACTGGACCAACAAGAACATCCATCCGACCAAGGTCGTGCACCCAGCGACGAGGTCGAGGTGATGCCGATCCTCGAGATCGACGAGGACCGCCGCCGGATCTCGCTCGGCATGAAGCAGTGCATGCCGAACCCGTGGGACGAGTTCTCGATGAACCACAAGAAGGGCGATCGCGTGCACGGCACGATCGTCGATCACCGACTTCGGCGTGTTCGTCGATCGCCTCGGCGGTACGACGGCCTTCGTGTACCTGTTCGATCTTCGTGGACGCTCGCCGGCGAGCAAGCGGTGCGCGACTACAAGAAGGGCCAGGACGTCGACGCGGTGGTGCTGGCGATCGACGTCGAGCGCGAACGCATCCCGCTCGGCATCAAGCAGCTCGAGGGCGATCCGTTCAGCAACTTCGTGGCGCTCAACGACAAGGGCGCGATCAAGCCCTCGACGGTCAAGAGCCTCGACGCCAAGGGCGCGGTGATCGCGCCTGCCGACGGATCGGTCGAGGGCTACCTGCGGGCCTCCGAAGTCTCCCCGCGACCGCGTCGAGGACATCCGCCAGCACCTTCGCGAAGGCGAGAAGGTGACGGCGATGATCATCAACGTCGACCGCAAGAACCGCGGCATCAACCTGTCGATCAAGCAGAAAGACCATGCCGACGAGAGCGGCGATGAACCGCATGTCGCAGGAGAACTCTGGCGCCAACACGGGCACGACCAACCTGGGCGCGCTGCTCAAGGCGAAGCTCTCCGACAGCAAGTCGAACGGTTGACCGGAGGCGCGTCGCCGATGACCAAATCGGAGCTGATCGACCGCCTGGCGGCGCAGTTCCCGCAACTGGTCGCCAAGGACGCCGAGCTCGCGGTCAAGATGATCCTCGACGCGATGGCCGAGAGCCTCGCGAAGGGGGAGCGCATCGAGATCCGCGGGTTCGGCAGCTTCGGCCTCAACCACCGGCCGCCGCGCACGGGCCGCAACCCGAAGTCCGGGGAGAAGGTGCACGTGCCCGAGAAGCGCGTTCCGCACTTCAAGGCCGGCAAGGAGCTGCGCGAGCGGGTCGATTTCAAGAAGTCGCCGTGACGGGGTCGTTCCCCCGGTACGACCCGCGGCCGCGACGCCCCGGGGAGGCGCACGGGGATCCCGGCCCGGCCGGTCGGAGGCGGCGCCGGTGATGGGCGTCGTCCGCTGGCTGGTCGGCGCGGCGCTGTTCCTGGCGCTGCTGTTCGTCTCGCTCGACAACGCCGAAGTGGTGGCGCTGAAGTTCTTCCGCGTCGCCCGCGTCGAGGCGCCGCTCGTCCTGGTCGTATTCGTCGCGTTCGTGCTCGGCGTCACGATCGGACTCGCCGCAGGCGCGTTGCGCATCGCCCGTCTCAAGCGGCAGCTTCGACGGGCCCGGCGCGAGGCTCCGGTCGCCGCCTCCGCCCCGGCGCCGCATGGCGCCGCGCCCGGGACCGGCCGCTCGCCGCCACCCGGCGGGGCCTAGCGATGGACATCGATCTGTGGTGGCTGCTGCCGATACCGGCGGTGTTCTTCGCCTTGGGCTGGGTCGCGGCGCGCATCGACATCAAGCACCTGCTGACCGAGTCGCGCGCCCTGCCGCTGTCGTATTTCCGCGGCCTCAACTTCCTGCTCAACGAGCAGCCGGACAAGGCGATCGAATCGTTCATCGAGGTCGTCAAGGTCGATCCGCAGACGATCGATCTGCACTTCGCGCTCGGAAACCTGTTCCGCCGCCAGGGCGAGCACGAGCGGGCGATCCGGATGCACCAGAACCTCCTCGACCGTCCCGACCTGCCGCCCGAGCGGCGTACGATGGCGACCTACGAGCTCGCGCAGGATTTTCTGCGGGCCGGCATGCTCGACCGCGCCGAGGCGCTGTTCGCGAAGCTGGAGGGCTCGCCGTGGGAGGCGCAGGCGCACACCCACCTGGTGTCGATCTACGAACAGGAGAAGGACTGGGCGAAGGCGATCGAGGCGACGACGCGGCTGAGCGCGGGCGGCGGTGCGCCGGCGGACCGCGAGATCGCGCAGTACCACTGCGAACTCGCCCAGGCGGCGCTCTTGCGCTCCGACATCCCCTCGGCGCGCGCCGAGATCGAGCGCGCGCTCGCCGCGCACCGCGGCTGCGTGCGGGCCACGATCGTCGCCGGCGAGGCCGCGCTTCAGGAGGGACGCGCGGCGGACGCGGTGGAGATCTGGCAGCGGATCGAATCGCAGCAGCCGGCGTTCCTCGCGCTGGTCGCCGACCGGGTGGCCGACGCCTGCCGCAAGAGCGGCGAAGGCGCGCGCGCGATCCGGCTCCTCAAGGCCTGGCATGCCGAGACGCCGTCGCTCGACATCCTGAACGCGCTGTTCTCGCTGGTCCTCGAAGTCGAGGGCGCCGACGCGGCGGCCGTGCTGATCAAGGGCGAGCTCGCGCGCAATCCGACGTTGCTCGGACTCGACCGCCTGCTCGAGGCGCAGATCCGATCGGCGCCACCCGATCGGCGACACGACCTGGAACTGGTGCGCGGACTCGTCAGTCAGCACATCAAGCGCCTGGGCATGTACAAGTGCGACCACTGCGGCTTCCGAGCGCGCCAGTACTACTGGCGCTGTCCCGGCTGCCAGAAGTGGGAGACCTATCCGCCGCGGCGGACCGAGACGCCGGAGGGGTACGCGTGAGCGTGCCGGCCCGGACCCCGGGCGATCGGCCCGACACGACGCCCGACGCGGCGCCGCGGGTGATCGTCGCACTGGACGCCCCGGACGGAGGCGCGGCGACCGCGCTGGTGGCGCGACTCGATCCGGCCCGCTGCGCGGTCAAGGTCGGCAAGGAGCTGTTCACCGCCGCCGGTCCTTCGCTGGTGCGCGAGCTCGTCGGACGCGGCTACCGGGTCTTCCTGGACCTCAAGTTCCACGACATTCCCAACACGGTGGCGCAGGCCTGCGCGGCGGCGACCCGGCTGGGCGTCTGGATGCTCAACGTGCACGCGTCGGGCGGGCGCCCTATGATGGCCGCGGCGCGCGACGCGGTCGGCCGCGCGGCGGCCGGGTCGGGCACGCGGCCTCCGCTGCTGATCGCGGTGACGGTGCTCACCAGCCTGTCCGCCGACGACCTCGCGGAGCTGGGCTTGCGGGCGACGCCCGAGGAGCAGGCGCTGCGGCTGGCGAAGCTCGCCCAAGGCGAGGGACTCGACGGTGTCGTCTGCTCTGCCCGCGAGGCGGCGGCGCTGCGGCGCGCCTGCGGTCCGCGGTTCCGTCTGATCACGCCGGGCATCCGGCCGGCCGGCAGCGACGCGAACGACCAGGTGCGCGTGACGACACCGGCCGACGCGATCGCGGCGGGCGCCGACTGGCTCGTCATCGGTCGCCCGATCACCGGGGCGGCGGACCCGCTCGCGGCGCTCGACTCGATCAACGCCTCGATCGCCGGCGCGATCGGCCCCGGAGGACGCGCTTGAAGATCACGATGATCGGGACCGGCTACGTGGGCCTGGTCACCGGGACTTGCCTCGCCGAGGTCGGCAACGACGTGCTCTGCCTCGATGTGGACGCGCGCAAGATCGCGATCCTGAACGGAGGCGGTGTCCCGATCCACGAGCCGGGGCTGGAGGCGGCGATCCGGCGCAACGTCGCCGCCGGCCGCCTGCGGTTCACCACCGACGTGGACGCGGCGGTCCGCCACGGCACGCTGCAGTTCATCGCGGTCGGAACGCCGCCCGACGAGGATGGCTCGGCCGACATGCAGTACGTGATCGAGGCCGCGCGCAACATCGGCCGGCGGATGACCGACTGGAAGATCGTCGTCGACAAGTCGACCGTTCCGGTCGGGACCGCCGACCGGGTCCGCGCGGCGATCCGCGCCGAGCTCGACGCCCGCGGCGTCGACGTACCCTACGCGGTCGTGTCCAATCCGGAGTTCCTCAAGGAGGGGGCGGCGGTCGAGGATTTCATGAAGCCCGACCGCATCGTCATCGGCGCCGACGACGAGCGGGCGATCCAGGTGCTGCGCGCCGTGTACGCCCCGTTCCAGCGCAACCACGAGCGCCTGATCGTCATGGACGTGCGTTCGGCCGAACTCACGAAATACGCGGCGAACGCGATGCTCGCGACGCGGATCTCGTTCATGAACGAACTCGCGAACCTGGCGGACCGGTTGGGCGCCGACATCGAGCACGTCCGCCACGGAATCGGCTCGGATCCGCGCATCGGCTGGCACTTCCTCTATCCGGGCGTCGGCTACGGCGGCAGTTGTTTCCCCAAGGACGTCAAGGCGCTGCAGCACACCGCGACCGCGGCCGGCCTGCCGCTCGCGCTCCTCGGGGCGGTCGAGGCGGTCAACGAGGCGCAGAAGCGCGTGCTGGTCGACAAGATCGTCGCGCGGCTGGGAGCGGACCTGTCCGGGCGGCGGTTCGCGCTGTGGGGACTCGCGTTCAAGCCCAACACCGACGACATGCGCGAGGCGCCTTCCCGGGTGATCATCGAGGCCTTGCTCGGGCGAGGCGCGACGATCGTCGCCTACGACCCGGTCGCGATCGACGAGGCGAAGCGCTCGATCGGGCCGCGCGAACGGCTCGAATACGCGTCGGCGCCGATGTCCGCGGTCGCGGGCGCCGACGCGCTGGTCGTGGTCACCGAGTGGAAGGAATTCCGCAGCCCCGACTTCGACGAGTTGAAGCGTCGTCTGCGCCAGCCGCTGGTGTTCGACGGCCGCAACCTCTACGATCCGGCGCTCGTGCGGGCGGCCGGTCTCGAGCACTTCGCGATCGGACGCCGCTGACCGGGGAGGGGCCTTGACCGCCGAGAACCGCCGGCTGTTCGCCGCCTGGCGTGACCGGGTCCGCGCCGGCCGCGTGCTGGTCGTCGGCGACGTGATGCTCGACCGCTACTGGTTCGGCGAGGTCGACCGGATCTCGCCGGAAGCGCCGGTGCCGGTCGTGCGCGTCGCGCGAACCGAGGAGCGCCCCGGTGGGGCCGCCAACGTCGCCCGCAACGCCGCCGCGCTGGGCTCGCGCACCGCGCTGCTGTCGGTCGTGGGTGCCGACGAGGCGGGCTCGGCGCTGGAACGGCTGGTCGCGATCGACGGAATCGTCGCGTCGCTGCACCGCGACCCGGCGCTGCCGACGACGGTCAAGCTGCGCGTGATCGCGCGCCAGCAGCAGCTGCTGCGGATCGATTTCGAGACGCGGCCGTCGCAGGAGGTGCTGGCCGCCAAGCTCGCCGAGTTCTCCGAGCATCTCGCCCGCACCGACGTCGTCGTCCTCTCCGATTACGGCAAGGGCGGCCTCGAGCACATCGCCACGATGATCGCCGCCGCCCGCGCCGCCGGCCGTCGTGTCCTGGTCGATCCCAAGGGCGACGACTGGGCGAAGTACCGGGGCGCCACGATCGTCACGCCCAACCGCTCCGAGCTGCGCGACGTCGCCGGCCGCTGGTCCTCGGAAGCGGATCTGGAAGCGCGCGCGACGCGACTGCGCCGCGCGCTCGATCTCGAGGCGCTGCTGGTCACGCGTTCGGAGGAGGGGATGAGCCTCTACGCCGAACAGGGGACGTTGCACATTCCGGCGGTCGCGCGCGAGGTCTACGACGTCTCCGGCGCCGGGGACACGGTGATCGCGACGATCGCCGCGCTGCTCGCCGCGGGGGCGCCGCTCGCCGACGCGGTGCGCATCGCCAACGAGGCCGCCGGCGTGGTCGTCGGCAAGCTCGGCACAGCGGTCGTCCTTCCCGACGAGCTCGTCTGACCGTGGCGCCGCCGACGCCTGCCCCATCCTCGGGCGCGTCCGCGCTCGACGCCCGCCGGGAGGCATTGGAACGTTCACTCTCCGGCCGGTTCTGGCTGCGCTGGCACGCCAGCGTGATCGTCTCGGCGACCTTCGGCGCAGGCTTCGCCGCCAACTTCCTGCTGCTGCGGGTGCCGGTCCACGCCGCGGTCGTGCGCTGGCCACTGGCGGTGCTCGTCGGCTATGCCGCCTTCTTCGTCCTGGTCCGCCTGTGGCTCGCCTACGTCGGCATCCGGCCGTTCGGACCGGGTGCGCGCCGTGCGGTCGATGACGTCGGTTCGGGATTCGACCTCCCGTCGGCCGGCTCGGGCGGCTCCGGCGCGTCCTCGTTCGACCTGCCGTTCCGCGGCGGCGGCGGTTCGTCGGGTGGGGCCGGCGCCAGTGCGAGCTTCGGTCCGTCGGGCGGCTCGACACCGACCGGATCGGCCGGACGGGGATTCCTGAGCGGCCTGGGGAAGTCCGGCGGCGGAGGAGGGGGCGGAGGCGGGAGCCTGCTCGACGGGCTGGGGGACGACGGATGCCTGCCGATCGTCCTCGGGCTCATCGTCCTGGCGCTGGTCGTCGCGCTGGTCGGTGGTGCGATCCACCTCGTCTGGATCGCCCCGGAGCTCCTGACCGACGCCGCGTTCGCCGCGCTGCTGACGGCCGGAGCCGTGCCCGGACTCAAGCGCGCCGCCGGGCCGGACTGGGACGGTCGGGTGTTGCGATCGACGGTCGTGATCCTGCTGATCCTGCTGGGCGTGGTGATCGCAGCCGGATGGGCGTTCGGTCATTACTTCCCGGGGCTGCGGACGCTGGGCGAAGCCTGGGCGCTGGTCGCGAACGGGAGCCGCTGATGGCGACTTCGAAGTCCAGAGCCAGGACGGTCCACGCCTGCACCGAATGCGGGGCGACCGCCCCGAAATGGCAGGGACAGTGTCCCGGCTGCGGCGCCTGGAACACGTTGGTCGAGAGCGCCGCGACGCCGGCGACGACGCGGTTCCGCCCGCTCGCCGGTGCCCGCTCGACCGTCCGGCCGCTGGGATCGATCACCGCCCGCGAGAACCCGCGGATCGCGACCGGCCTCGCCGAATTCGACCGGGTCCTGGGCGGTGGGCTCGTGCCCGGAGGCGTCGTGCTCCTGGGTGGCGACCCCGGCATCGGCAAGTCGACGCTGCTGTTGCAGGCGGGCGCGACGCTGGGCGCCGCACACAAGGTGCTCTACGTCTCCGGCGAGGAATCTCCGGAACAGATCGCGCTGCGCGCCGAGCGCCTCGGACTGGTCAACGCACCGGTCGAGATCCTGGCCGAAGTGGAACTCGAGTCGATCGTCGCCGCGATCGGCGAGTCGAAGCCCGAGATCGTCGTCGTCGACTCGATCCAGACCGTCTACACCGGTGCGCTCGCGAGCGCCCCGGGCAGCGTCTCGCAGGTCCGCGAGTGCGCCGCGCAGCTGACGCGCCTGGCCAAAGAGCGCGGCGTGGTCGTCGTGCTCGTCGGCCACGTCACCAAGGAGGGCGCGATCGCCGGCCCCCGCGTGCTCGAGCATATCGTCGACACGGTGCTCTACTTCGAAGGCGATCCGCATTCGGCGTTCCGACTGGTTCGCGCGATCAAGAACCGGTTCGGGGCGGCCAACGAGCTCGGCGTGTTCGGCATGACCGAGCGCGGTCTCAAGGGCGTCGCGAATCCGTCGGCGCTGTTCCTGTCGCAGCATGGCGAACCGGTGGCCGGCAGTGCGGTGGTCGCGACGCTCGAGGGATCGCGGCCCCTCCTGGTCGAGATCCAGGCGCTGGTCGATCCGGTGTCGTCGGGGGCTCCCCGGCGGCTGGCCGTCGGCCTCGACCCCCAGCGCCTGGCGCTCCTGCTCGCGGTCCTGCACCGCCACGGAGGCGTCGACATCGGTGGTTATGATGTGTTCGTCAATGCGGTCGGAGGCGTCCGGATCGACGAGCCGGCCGTCGATCTCGCTGTACTTCTTGCCATCGATTCATCGTTGAAAAACAGGCCTCTGCCAGCTAAACTTCTTGTATTCGGTGAGGTCGGCCTTGCCGGCGAGATCCGGCCGGTCCAGCGCGGCCAGGAACGAATCCGGGAAGCCGCGAAGCTCGGCTTCCGGACCGTGATCTGCCCAGCCGCGAATCAACCCAAGCAACCGATCGCCGGCGTCGAAATCGTCGCCCTGGAACGAATCGAGCGGGCGATCGCCTGGCTCCGGTCGGGCTGATTCGTCGGCCTCCTCAAGTTCGAGCCCCGGGTTGCCGATCAGGTCTAAGGGCAGCCCCTGAGCCTGTCCCGCTTAACTCCGGTCAAACCACCGGACCTCTTGCGCGTTCATCATCGTCGAGAGTCCGCGATGCATATCCCGCTGCAAAACGCCGAAACGGCCGTCGCAGTGCTGCGCGCCGAATCGAAACAGCCGGCGACGCTCTGGCTGCTCTGCGTCGCGGACGCTGACGCGCCCAAGATCCCGGCGTTGCTGGCCGCCGCCCGGGCGGCGGGCATCGAGGTCTGCGGCGGAGTGTTTCCCGGCCTGATCCACGGCGAGAACCGGGTCGATCGTGGAATGATCGCGATCGGCTTGCCGGGAGGATCGCAGGCGAGCCTCGGGACGCTGGCGCCCTCCGAAGTGCGTTGGGGTCGGCCGCCGGCATCCGCGCCTTCCGCCGGCACGACCGCGAGTCTGTTCCTCTTCGTCGATTGCCTCTCGCCGGGCGTCGCGAACCTGCTCGAGGATCTCTACGATCGCTTCGGCCCCGGCGTGCACCTCGCCGGCGCCGGCACCGGGTACCAGGACCTGCGCGCCGGGCCGACGGTCTTCGCCGGAGCCGAGTTCGTCGCGCACGCCGCGCTGCTCGTGTCGATTCCCCGGCGCACGACGGTCGCGGTCCGACACGGCTGGAAGCGGGTGCAGGGACCGTTCGTCGCGTCGCGTACCGACGGCAACGTCATCGAGCAGATCGACTGGGAGCCGGCTGGCGCCCGCTACCTGAGCCTCGTCGCCGGGGAAGCCCCGTCGCTGGCCGGCCGTTCGGTCTTCCCGGACATGAACGCGCTCTACCCGCTATGCCTCGCGAAGGAGGGGGGAGAGGACGTCGTTCGCGACCCGATCCGGGTCACCGAGTCCGGCGGCATCGCGACGCTGTCGGACGTCCCGGAGAACTGCGTGCTGTACCTCGCCCACGGCGACCCCGAACTGCTGGTCCGCGCGGCGCGCGAGGCGGTCGAGGCCTGCGGCACGCCCGACGATGTCGAAACCTGCTTCGTGTCGGACTGCTACTCGCGCACGTTCGCGCTGGGGGACGGCTTCGGCCGCGAGCTGGCCGTCGCCGCCGCGGCGATGCGCCGCTTCACCGATGCGACACCGGAAGGCGTCCTGGCGCTGGGGGAGCTGGCCGCCGCCGGCCGCCACCGATTCGAGCTCTACAACAAGACGTTCGTGGTGGCGCTGATCCACCGGTGAGTCCGGCGATGGAGCCCGGTCTGGATGTCGTCGGCAGCCTGGCCTGGCTCTACGAGCTCGCGCTGTCGGTCGGTCAGTCGCTCGACGCACGGGTGACCGCGCGCGACTTCCTGCGCACGCTGGTCGCCCGCCGCGATCTCACCGGGGCGGCGATCTGGTGGCGGGAGGAGGACGAGGAGGCCGGGCCGAGCGACCGGCTGACGATGCTGGCGGCGATCCCCCATGCCGGCGTCGACGACGCGCCGCTGCCGCTCACCCACCCGCTCTGGACGCTGCGCGACGGCGGGACCGCGAAGACGCTCGCCTGCGCACCGGAGCTTCCGATGCTCGGTTGCGACGCCAGCGCGCCGGACGCGACCTGCGCGCTGGTGCCGCTGGGCGATCACGGCGTGCTGTTGATGCGATCGGCGGTGCGCGACGTCTTCACGCCGAGGAAGCTCGAGCAACTGCGCGGCGTGTGCGCGAAGCTCGCCACCGCGATCCAGGGCGCGTTGGCCTACGATCGACTGCGCCGGTCCGAGGCGGCGCTGCGCGTCAGCGAGAGCCGGCTCGACCGGGCGGTGCAGGGGAGCACCGACGGACTGTGGGACTGGAACCTCGAAACCGACGAGGTCCACTACTCGCCGCGCTGGAAGTCGATGTTGGGCTACACCGACGACGAGCTCCCCAACCGGCTGGACACCTGGGCCTCGCTCGTCCACCCCGACGAGCGCGATTCCACGCTGGCCAAGGCCCGCGACTACATCGACGGCAACAGCGATCGCTTCGAGACCGAGTTCCGGATGCGGCACAAGGACGGCCGTTGGTTGCACGTGCTCTCGCGCGCGGCGCTCGCCCGCGACCGGCGCGGCGCGCTGTTGTCGCCACGGCGGATCGTCGGCACCCACGTCGATCTGACCGAGCGCAAGGCGCTCGAGGAGCGGCTCATCCGCGACGCCGCGTTCACGCAGTCGGTGATCGACGCCGAAGCCGACGGCATCGCCGTCTACCACAAGATCAGCGAACCTCCGCACGTCCGGTTCACCGTCTGGAACCGGGCGATGGTCGAGCTGACCGGCTACGACCAGGACGAGATCAATCGCCGTGGCTGGTACCAGACGGTCTGCGCCGATCCCGATACCCGGGAACGAACCCGGGCGCGAATGGCGAAGGTGCGGGACGGCGAGCATCTCGACGGCGAGGAATGGGCCATCACCCGCAAGGACGGCGAGCGGCGCACGGTTCAGGTTCACACCGCCGACGTCGACGCCGACGGCACCGGCCCGCACGTCCTGGCGGTCATGCACGACGTCACGGCGCGCCAGCGCGCCGAGGAGGCGCTGCGGGCGAGCGAAGCGAGGCTCCTCACGATCCTCGACAACCTGGACGGCTGCGTATTCCTGAAAGACCCGCAGGGCCGCTACGTCTACGTGAACCGGCCGGTCCGCGAGCTGTGGCGGGCGTCGCTCGAGGAGGCGATCGGCGCCGACGACTCGCGGTTCTTCGACGCGGCGAGCTGCGAGACGATCCGCCGCAACGACGCCGCGGTCTTCGAGCGCGGCGAGACGGTCCACGCGGAGGAACGCATCACCGTCATCGGCCGCGAGGGCCTGCATGTCTTCCAGACGACCAAGCTGCCGCTGCGGCGCGCCGACGGCACGCTCTACGCCCTGTGCGGCATTTCGATCGACATCACGAAGCGCAAGGCGGCCGAACAGGCGCTGGCCGAGAGCGAGACGCGGTTCAGGAAGCTGTTCGAGGACTCGGCGGAAGCGACGCTGATCCTCGAGAACGACCGCTTCATCGACTGCAACCGGGCGGCGCAGGCGATGCTCGGGCTAGAGTCGCGCGATCAGATCCGCAACGTGCCGCCGTCGGAGATCTCCCCGGAGCTCCAGCCGGACGGCCGCCGGTCCGACGAGAAGGCCCGCGAGATGATCGCCACCGCGTTCGAGCGCGGCAGCCACCTGTTCGAATGGCTGCACGTGGGTCCGCGCGGCAAGCCGTTCCTGGCCGAGGTGATGCTGACGCCGATCCTGCAGAAGGACCGGCGGTTGCTGCACGTCGTCTGGCGCGACATCACCGACCGCAAGCGACTGTCCGAAGAGCTCGACGCCCACCGGGCGCACCTCGAGGAACTGGTCGAAAGCCGCACCCGCCAGCTCGCCGAGGCCAAGTCGGCGGCCGAAGCGGCGAACGTCGCCAAGAGCGCGTTCCTGGCCAACATGAGCCACGAGATCCGCACGCCGCTCAACGCGATCACCGGGATGGCGCACCTCATTCGGCGCGCGGGGCTCGCGCCGCGGCAGGCAGAACAGCTCGACAAGCTCGAGCGGGCGAGCGCTCACCTGCTCAACATCATCAACGCGATCCTCGAGCTGTCCAAGATCGAGGCCGACAAGGTCGACCTCGACCTCGCCGAGCTGCGTCCCGAGGCGATCGTCGCCAACGTCGTCTCGATGCTGGCGGACCGGGCCCGGGAGAAGGGACTCGAGCTGCGCGTCGAGTCCTCGCGGTTGCCCGAATGCCTGGTCGGCGACGCCACGCGGCTTCAGCAGGCGTTGCTCAACTACGCTTCGAACGCGATCAAGTTCACCGAGAGAGGCCGGATCGTGATCCGGGTTCTCGTCGATGCCGAGGACGCGCGGGAGGCGCTGCTGCGCTTCGAGGTCGAGGACACCGGCGTTGGAATCGCCGCGGAGGCGATTCCGCGGTTGTTCACGGCGTTCGAGCAGGCGGACAACTCGATGACCCGCCGCTACGGCGGCACCGGACTGGGGCTCGCGATCAACAAGCGGCTCGCCTCCCTGATGGGCGGCTCGGTCGGCGTCGCCAGCACCCCGGGTGTCGGCAGCCGGTTCTGGTTCACCGCCCGGCTCGCGAAGGCGCCGGCCGGATCGCCGGCGACGAGGGCGATCGCGCCGGGCGAGCCGGCCCAGGCGGTGCTGGCCCGCTGCCACTCGGGTCGCCGGATCCTCCTGGTCGAGGATGAACCGATCAACCGGGAGGTGGCGACGCTGCTCCTGGGCGATGCCGGCCTGTCGGTCGAGGCCGCAGCCAACGGCGAGGAGGCCGTCGCGCTGGCGAGCCGCGAGCGCTTCGACCTGGTCCTGATGGACATGCAGATGCCGACGATGGACGGTCTCGAGGCGACCCGCCGGATTCGATCCGGTTCCCGCCATTCGAACGTCCCGATCATCGCGATGACCGCCAACGCGTTCGCCGAGGACCGGGTACGCTGCGACGAGGCCGGGATGAACGATTTCCTGGCCAAGCCGGTCGATCCGGCTGTGCTCTACCGGACGCTGCTGCGGTGGTTGTCCTAGGCAGGGGCGGGCCGGGCGGCGGGTCCGCGGTCCTCTGCGGATCTTGGCCGTATCATTGCGTGTAATTGTGATTATGTTAAACGCACCATCGGCAGAATGACAACCCGTCCCGACCGTCGCCCACGCCGGACCCGCCGAACGCCGGTCCGCCTGCGGCGCCTCCCCCTGTCGTCGGTCTACCGGCTCCTCGAACCCGGGCCGGTGGTCCTGCTCACGACCGCCGCTGCGGGGCGGCTGAACGTGATGGCGATGTCCTGGCAGACGATGGTCGAATTCGTCCCGCCGCTGGTCGCCTGTGTCGTCAGCCGTGCCAATCACAGCCGCAAGGCGCTGCTCGCGTCGGGGGAATGCGTCATCGCCATCCCGTCGCACCGGCTCGCACCGCTGGTCGTCAAGATCGGCAACACGTCGGGGCGCGACGTCGACAAGTTCCGAACCTTCGACTTGACCCCGATCGAGGGCACGGAGGTGGACGCGCCGAGAATCGCCGAGTGTTACGCCAACCTCGAATGCCGCGTCCACGACACGACGCTCGTCGCCCGGTACGACCTTTTCATTCTCGAGGTCGTCGCCGCCTGGACCGACCCGGCGCAGAAGCGGCCCCGGTTCATCCATCACCGCGGCCGGGGCAGCATGGTCATCGACGGGCCCGTTCGGCGCTACGTTTCGTCCAAGCCATGAGAACGCCGGTCGGCATCGGCGAATCGTCCGGCTGCGCTATGCTCGGGGCACTCTTCCGCGCCTTGGCTCCCCGGATGATCGACCTGCGCACCGCCCTCGTTCCCGCGTCGCTGGGCGCGGCCCTGCTCTGGGCTGCGCTGGCGCTACCGGCCCTCGCCGACCATCGCCCGGTCACCCAGGAGGACCTCGACTATCCGGGAACGATCGTCATCGCCGACGGGCACGGCAAAGTCCATGTACGGGTGCTCTACCAGGCCCAGGAGGACTGCTGGCGCATCCTCTCCGCCCGCCAGGGGATGCCGGATCCCAAGCTCGACCTGCCGACCGACCGCCATCTCTACGTCACGGTGGCGATCGAGAAGACCTCCGGTACCTGCCGGGCGAAGCTCACCGAGCTCAAGACCCGGCTGACGATCGACGACAAGCCGGGCACGATCAGCCTCGACGTGATGTTCGTCGACGCGCGCGGCGTCTACCAGCGCTCGCAGCGCCACCGCATCCAGCGTTAGTGCCGGGAGAGCAGGAGCCGTTCGGCCTGCGCCAGGATCCGCGGCAACGGGTCGCCGCGCGCGTAGCGCTGGTAGCGCAACTCGCTCGCCCGCAGGAAACGCGGTGCGGCGCCGAGCGTGTCCGCATCGATGCGCCAATCGGCCGGCAGGTGTCCGTAGTTCGCCGCGAACCGGGCGAGCCACGCGTGGTCCAGCGGCTCGCCGCCGGTCAGGCGGTCGAAGGCGGCGCCCCAGTGTCCGGAGAACGTCGGCCGACGCCGGTCCTTGGCGACGATCGACAACCAGCCCGAACCGAACTTGCCGACGAATTGGGGCTGCGAACGGATCGGAACGTGGAGATACGCGTAGTTGTCGGGTAGCGCCACCGGCTGCGCAACGCTCGCCGCCGGCGCCAGCGCGACGAGCGAGTGCTGACCGTGTCCGATCGCGACGTCGGGGCGCGCGAGCGCCGCCCTCGGCACCGCGACCTTCGACCAAGGACACTGCGGCCCGGTCTGCCAGCGCGCGTCGTCGAGGCGCTCGACCAGCGTGCGGTTCGGGTCGAACGACGGAACGACCGTCGGCGAGGCGAATCCCGCCGCCCGCCCCGGCGGGACCGCGGCCAGCGCCTCCTCGAGGGCGTCGCGCGACGGCGCGTAGAGAAACTCGTCGGCGTCGATCGGGAACACCCAGTCGACGTCGGTGGTCGCGAAGACGTGGCGGGCGAGCGCGTTGATCCGATCCATCTGTTCGAACGCCGGCAGAGGATCGTCGCTGACCGACACGCCGATTCCTTCGGCGCCGAGTGCAGCGAGGATCTCGCGGCTGCCGTCGACCGACCCGTGATCGATGACGGCGATCCCGTCGAGCAGCGCCAGGTTGTGACGGATGCAGAGCTCGACGATGTCGGCCTCGTCGCGGACGATCATGCATCCGAGGAGGCGCACGGCGGGCTTCGCGCGGGTCGGGCGGCGACTACGTTCGGGCCGCGGCGAGACAGACGCCGGCGATCGCATCGAGGACGGTGTCGTCGTCGCCGATCGACGGCGCGACGCGGACCTCGACGTCCGGGTGCTCGGCGGCGATGCGATCGACCAGCGCCGGTACGTCGCGTCGCACGTGGCCGCCGACGCCCAGGAACACCGGCACGATCGTGATCGTGCGGCAGCCCTGCTCGACCAGCAGCCGCGCGGCGCACTCGAGATTGGGCGTCATGAACTCGAGGAACGCGAGCGACACCGCGAGTTCGGATCCCAGTCGACCGAGGCGGCCCGCGAGGCGCTCGAACGGCTCCGACCAGCGCGGATCCCGCGCGCCGTGGGCGAAGAGGATGACGCCGCGTCGCGACATCGGACGATTATACGAGGTGCGTCGCGTCCATTCCGGGTCGGCGACGGCGTCCCGGTCGCCGCGCAGTATCATGGACGGTCGTGGCCCTCGCCCCGCCCGGGACGCGTCCCGCACGAACTCCTCGAACGTCGGTCATGCCGTTGCCCCTGTTCCGTCTCCCGCGCGCATCGCAATCGGAGTGGATCCGCGAACGTCTCGCGCGTCCGGCGCCTTCGAACGCCCGGGGCATGAGCGATGGATTCCGGCTCCCGGGCCGGGAGGGCCCGCCGACGCCGGCCGCGGTGCTGGTCCCGCTGGTCGACCGAGACGACGGCCTTACCGTGCTCCTCACCCAGCGCAGCGCCGCCCTGCCCGATCACCCGGGCCAGATCAGCTTTCCGGGCGGTCGGATCGAGAGCGAGGACCGGGACGCCGCCGCGGCGGCGCTGCGCGAGACCCACGAGGAGGTCGGCCTGCCGGGCTCCCGGGTGACGTTGCTCGGCGAGCTGCCGCACTACGAGACGGTCACCGGCTATCGCGTGACGCCGGTGGTCGGCTGGGTTCAACCGCCATTCGACCTTGCTCCCGATCCGGTCGAGGTGGCCGACGTGTTCGAGGTGCCGCTCGCCTTCCTGATGAATCCGGCGCACCAGCAACGCCACCAGCGGATGCTGGGAACGATGCGGCGCGACTATTGGGCGATCCCCTGGCGCGAGCGCTACATCTGGGGCGCCACCGCGGCGATGCTGATGATCCTCGACCGGACGCTGCGCGACGAGCCGAACCGCTGACAGCGGTCGGATCAGAGGTCCTCGAGCCTGAGCGAACCGTCCGGTGCGAAGCGGACCCTCGTGATGCCGGGTTCCTCGGCCTCGAGCCGGCGCCGCTCGAGCTCGGCGTCGCTCAGCGTCCCGACCTCGCGGCGCCGCTCGTCGGCGAGCCGCTGTTCCTCGGCCTGCTCGTCGTGGCGCACGATCGCGTCGCGGATCAACGTCGCCACGTCGCGCGGCCAGGGCTTGGGGATGTACTTGTAGACGCCGGCGTCGTTCACCGCCTTGACGACGGTCGCCATCTCGTGGGTCGCCGACAGCATGAGGCGCACGCATCCGGGCTGGAGGTGGCGCAGCCGCTTCAGGAACTCGATGCCGTCGACCGGACGCATCCGGTAGTCGGAGATCGCGACGTCGTAGCGGATGTGCGCGGCTCGCGCGAGCGCGGCCTTGGGATCGGTGAACGCCTCGACCTTGACCGCGTCGTGCCGGAGCTGCGTCTCGAGCAGCGTCGCGAGGGCGCGCACGACGAACGGTTCGTCGTCGACGATCATGATCCGATGCTTCACCGGAACGGTGGCCTGCGGCATCGGTTCGCTCATGGTCGCTCCCCCACCGCGTACGCCGGACACCATCGATCGAGCTCCCGGCAGACGCGCTCGAACTCCGGACCGAGCCGCTCGGCCAGCGCGATCAACTCGCGCCGGTCCCCGCCGCCGAGCGCCAAGTGCAGGCGGCGCGTCAGCGCGAGCGCCGGGCCGGCGTTGACGATGGCCAGCGACCCGTTGAGCGCGTGCAGCGATTCGCGCAGACGGCCCAGATCGCCGTCACGCGACGCCGCGACCAGGCGCTCGATCTGCGCGCGTCCGGTGTCGCGGAACAGGTCGACCATTTCGGCGTAGGCGACCCGGTCGTCGTCGATCGCCTCGAGGAACGGTCGCGGGTCGCAGGAAGGCGCGGCCGCGGTCACTGCCGGACCTCCTCCCGCTCGCGCGCGAGCGCCTCGCCGACCGCCCGGACCAGCGCCTCGCGGGAGGCCGGCTTGACGATTATGGCGTCGAACCCCGCGCGCTGGAACTCCTGATGCTGCGCCGGCATCGCGAACGCGGTGTGGGCGAGCACCCGAAGGCGCGACAGCTCGGTCCGGGCGCGGATCGCCGCGAGCAGATCGAAGCCGCTCATGCCCGGCATGCTGATGTCGGTCAGCACCAGGTCGTGGCTGTCCGGTTCCAGTCGGGCGAGCGCCGGTCGGGCGCCCGGCGCGGTGTCGACCGAGTGTCCCGCGCGTTCGAGCTGCAGCCGCGCGAGGTTGGCGTTCAGCGGGTTGTCGTCGACGACGAGGATGCGGGCCATGATCGCCTCAGGGTCTCGCCGGCGCGCTCGCCACCGGCAGCGTGATCGTGAATGTCGACCCGACGCCCGGTGCGGATTCGCAGACGATGTTCCCGCCCATCGCCTCGGCCAGGCCGGCGCACAACGAGAGACCCAGCCCGGTTCCTTCGTGGTCGCGCTGGACCGACGAGTCCCCCTGGACGAATCGCTCGACGAAGATCCGCGAGCGTAGCTCCTCGGACATCCCCGGCCCGGTATCGCAAACCGACAGCGCGTAGCGACCCGCGTCGGCCGCGGACGCCGACACCGTGATCGTGCCCGAGGACGTGAATTTCACCGCGTTGGACAGCAGGTTGTTGAGGATCCGGATCAGCAGCGTCCGGTCGACGACGACGTCGTCGGGCGCGCCGGCCTCGAGACGGGTGACCAGCGCGATGTTCTTGAGCCGGGCCGACGCGCGGTGCGCCTCCGCCGCCTCCTCGATCACCGAGGTCAGCGACTCGCGGGTCGGGTGCGGCACGATCCGGCCGGCCTCGACCCGGCCGATGTCGAGCACGTCGTTGACCAGCCGCAGCAGATGCCGTCCGCTCTGCCGGATCGCGCCCACTTCTCCTTTGGCGCGGCAACCGGCGCAGGGATCGGCGACCAGGTCGCCGGACTTGCAGCTGGACAGGTCTTCCTCGAGGAGCTCGGCGTACCCGAGGATCCCGTTCAGCGGCGTGCGCAGCTCATGCGACATGTTGGCGAGGAACTCCGACTTCGCCGAGCTGGCGGCCAGCGCGCCACGTCGCGCGACCTCGAGTCGTCGGATCGTCCGCAACAGCACGGCGGCGAACAGGAGGATGACGGCGGTCATCAACGCCGCGAGCACGAGCAGCTGCGTCCGGGCGGTGTTGTAGTCCTGGAGGACCTCGTCGGTCGCCATGCCGACGGCCACCGACAGCGGATAGTGCTCGAGATGGCGGAACCCGACGATCCGCTCGACCTTGTCGGTCGGCGACAGGAAGGTCTCGACGCCGACGCGGTTCGACATCATCACTTCGAACACACCGCTGTCGCGGAGGTTCTGCCCCAGCGAGGTCTCGCCGCCGCTCTGGCGAGCCCGCACGACGCCGTCGTCGCCGATCAGCGCGACCAGCCCGTGCCGCCCCAGATCGACGTCCTGGTAGAACCGCGTGAAATAGTACGGATCCATCGAGACCACGACGACGCCGGCCATGCTGCCGTCCGGGCGGTTGATCCGGCGGGTCATCTGCATCGACCACTTGCCGGAGACGCGTCCGAGCACCGGCTTGCTGATGAAGAGCCGACCGGTGTCCTGTCCGAAATGGACGTTGATGTGCTCGCGGTCGGCGAGGTTCATGCCGGCGGCGAACGGCTGGCTGGACAACATCATCGTCCCCCGCTCGTCGGTGACCGAGATCAGGTTGAAGATGTTGCCGAGGATCGTCCCGGTGCCGATGAGCGCCGGAATGTCGAAGCGGCTCCCCTGCTGGAGGTACTGATGGCGTACGAACAGCACCGCCTGGTCCGCCGATTGGATGGTCCGGTGGATGTGCTCCTCGAACGAGCGGGCGTAGTTCTGGACGTCGCGGCGCGCGTTCTCGAGCGCCGCGTCGCGCTCGGTCACCAGGCGGACCACGGTGAAGCCCCAGACCGCGATCAGGAGCGCGATCGTGAAGGCGCCGAGCAGCAGCGTGGGGCCGATGCGTTCGGCCAGCTGCACCGGGGCGGCGAACGATCTGCCGCCGGTCGACGGCGGGGCGCCGGCGATGCCTCCCGAAGCGTCGGAGTACATGAGCCCATGTCGGACGCGCGGCGAAAAACTTGAGGGTGAATTCGAGGATGTCACGCGGAATCCGGAGAGTCGGGGTGTCCGGACCCGGGCAAGCAACGGATAGGCCGGGATGACCTGGACAAACCGATGCCAGCGCCCCATTCCGGTGCACTCGGGCCGACTCTCAGTGCCGCCCGGCGGCTGAGGGCTCCGCGGTCGGCCGGCCGCCTCAATTTTTTCATCGCCGGGCCGAAATACGGAACATCCGCCATTGCGCGCGCCATGAGTTCGGCGTGCGCCTCCTCGACCGACCCGGCTCCGATCCCCTACCGATGCCCGAGCCGTTACAGCACATCCTGCTCGTCGAGGACAGCGAGGACGACGCCGCCCTGCTGATGGCGGACCTGTCCCGGCTCGACCGCCCGCTGTCGTTCCGCCGCGTCGAGACCGGCGACGACATGCGCTCGGCCCTGTCGGAGCGCGCATGGGACCTGGTGATCTCGGACCACCGGCTGCCGCAGTTCGATTCGCTGCGGGCGCTGCAGACGCTGCGCGCCAGCGGGTCGGAGGCGCCCTTCATCATCATGAGCGGTACGCTGCCCGAGTCGGCCGCCGCCGCCGCCATGGGCCTCGGCGCCCAGGACTTCATCGACAAGTCGAACCGGGTGCGCCTGCTGCCGGTCGTCGAGCGCGAATTGCGCAACGCCAGCCTCCGGCGGGTCAAGCGCGACATCGAGAAGAGCCTCGTCCACCTCACCTACCACGACCCGCTCACCGGACTCGCGAACCGGGACATGCTGGTCCGGCTGATCGAGCACAGCGCCGAGACCGAGCTCGGGACCAGCCGCAGCCTCGGCCTGGTCCTGCTCGACATCGACCGGTTCCGCCGGATCAACGATTCGCTGGGGCACGCTGCCGGCGACCGCCTGCTGGTCGCCGTCGGCAGCCGCCTGTCGGCGCATTACGCCGACGCCGCGACCGTCGTGCGGGTGTCGGAAGACACCTTCGGGCTCCTGTTCACCGGTGTCGCCGGGGCCGACGACGTGATGCGTCACGCCGATGGCGTGGGTCGGACGTTCGCCGACGTATTCCGTGTCGGCGGCGAAGAGTTGTCGATCACCGCCACGATCGGGGTCGCGCTCTATCCGGACGACGAGTCGGATCCGGTCGAGCTGGTCCACGCCGCGGAGCGGGCGATGCACGAGGCCAAGCTCTGCGGTCCGGGGAGCGTGCGGCGCTGCCAGGGCGCGCGCTCGCCTCGGGTGGCGACCACCGTGCGTCTGGAAGGCGCGCTGCGCCAGGCCGCGGCGCGCGACGAGTTCTTCCTCCTCTACCAGCCTCTGGTGGCGACCGCGTCGCGCCGGCTCGCCGGCGCCGAGGCGCTGATCCGCTGGCGCCACCCTCAGCTCGGCGTCCTCTCCCCCGAACGGTTCCTGCCGCTCGCCGAGGAGCTCGGCATGCAGAACGAGATCGGCCGGTTCGTGCTCGAGGCGGCGGCGCGCCAGGCGCGCCGCTGGATCGAGGACGACATCCCGGGCTTCCGGCTCGCCGTCAACGTCTCGCCGTCGCAGTTCCGGCGCGCGGATTTCGCCGACGAGGTCCTGCACGCACTCGCCAGCGCCGGGCTCCCCGGCGAACGGCTCGAGCTCGAGATCACCGAGACCGCGGTGATGCAGGACGCGAACGCGGCGGTCGAGGCGCTGCGGCGCCTGAAGTCGATCGGCGTGTCGATCTCGATCGACGACTTCGGCACCGTCTATTCATCGCTGTCCTACCTGCGGCGGTTGCCGATCGACATCCTCAAGATCGATCGCAGTTTCCTCTCCGACGTCGGCGTCAACAGCGACAACCAGGCGATCGTGCGCACGATCGTCGCGCTGGCCAAGACGCTGCGGCTGGAGACGGTCGCCGAGGGGGTCGAGACCGTCGAACAGTACGAGTTGCTCGCCGGACTCGAGGTCGACCGCGTCCAGGGTTTCCTCTTCGGCCCCGCCGGACCGGCGACGGTCATTTCCCGCCTCGCCGCCGGCACCGGCGCGGTCCCGTTCGACCCGGATTGGTCGCGCGCCGAGCCGGTCGCCGCCTGACGCCGGGGCGACGGCGCGACCGCCGGTCGGCGGCGCGCGCGAAGGTGGCCCGGTCCGTATCGAGTCGATAGAATGATCGCCGTCCGGAAAGCGGAGGCGGTTTGCGGTCTGGCCCGATGGCGGCACGACGCGTCGCAGCGGCATGGTCGTTGGTCGTGCTCGTGGCGCTCGCCGGTTCGCGGGCCGTCGCCGCCGAGGCGATTCCCGAGCATCCGCGATTCCGGCTGCCCTCGGCCACGACGCAATTCGGCGCGAGCCGCAACCTGCTGACCGACGAGGAACGGGCGTTCGTCGCGGCGCTGCCGCCGGTCCGAGTGGCGATCCCGCTCCCGCCGCCGCGTCCCTACGAGTTCGTCGACGCCGACGGCGTCGTTTCCGGCATCCACGCCGATCTGCTGGTCGCGCTCGGCAACGCGTTCGGCATCCGCCTCGTTCCGGTCGGCCTGCCCAGCTGGACCGAGGCGCTGGCGGCGGCGCGCGAACGCCGGGTCGATGTCGTGATGACGCTCGGCGTCACCGACGAGCGGATGCGCTATCTCGCGTTCACGCTCGGTGCCACACCGCTGGTCGGGGCGCTCTACGCGCGATCGGGTGCCCCGCCGATCGACCTCGCCGCCGCGCGATTCGCCCTCGAGCGGAACTACCTCGCCAACGACCACGTCCGGCGGCAATATCCGAACGCGTCGATCCTGACCGTGGAGACCGTCGCCGACGCGCTGGCCGCGGTCGCCGATCGGCGGGCCGACTACTACCTGGGCAGCCTGCTCGAGGCCAGCGACTGGCTCTCGCGCCATCCGGTCGGCGGCGTCGAGGCGGTGCGCCTGCACAACTACGGGACCGGCTACTACCACTTCGGCGTGCGCAGCGACTGGGCGCCGCTGGCGGGCATCCTCAACAAAGGCATCCAGGCCTATCGATCGGACGCCGGAACCGCGCACCGGACGGTGTTCGCGACGTTGCCGGAAGCACTGCGGCCCCGCCCGCCGCTGCCGCTGGACACCGACGCGCTGGCGGTCCTCGCGAAGCACCCGCTCTGGCGCGTCGGCGCGGTCCGCGGCCTGAAGCAGCTGAACGAGGTCGACGCCAACGGCGTCCACGCCGGCATCGCCGCCGAGTACACCGAGGAAGTGGCGCGCCGGCTGGGTATCGCCGTCCGGGTCGTCGGCTTCGACAGCGTCGCCGCCATGCTCGACGGGTTACGGCGCGGTGACATCGATGTCGTGCCGTTCCTCACCCGGACCGAGGGACGCGAGCGCGAGTTCGTCTTCTCGACCCCTTACCTGGAGATGCCGTACATGCTCGTCGCGCGCAGCGACGCGCCGATCTACTGGTCGCTCGATTCGCTCGCCGGCAGGCGACTCGCGCTCGCGCGCGAGCACCCGTTGCGCGAGGTGCTCGCGACGCGCTATCCGGCGATCTCGATCGTCGACGCCGCCAACGGCAACGAGGCGATGGACCGCGTGGCCGCCGGCGAGGCCGATGCGGCGGTCGAGGTCAAGATGTTCGCCAACGTCCGCATCAACGGCGACAACGACGGCGCGCTCAGGGCAACCACCGTCGTCGACGATCTCCCGGCGCAGTTCCACTTCGCCACCGGGCCGGCCCGACGCGAGCTTCTGCCGCTGATCGACGCCGCGCTCGCCGACATTCCCGACCCGGAGCGCACGCGCATGCTCCGCCGCTGGGTCGCGATCGACCTGCAGCCGGCCTTTCCGTGGCGCCGCTATCGGCCGGCGTTGCTGATCGGCGCTGCGAGCCTGCTCGTCATCGTCGCCGGGACCGCCTGGTGGATGGCGCGGCTGCGTCGGGAAATTGCGGCGCGCCGTCGCTCCGACGAGCTGTTGAACGACGTGGCCCGGTCGGTGCCGGGCGTCGCCTTCCGCTATGTGTTGGGACCGGATGGCGCGCTGCGCCAGCACTATTTCACGCCTGGCGCCCGCGCCTTCCTCGGTCTGCCGCTCGATCCCCGGCGCACGCTGCTGGCGGCGATCGCGCCGGCGATCGCCGACGACGAGCGTGACGCGGCGCTGGCGGCCGAAGCGCAGTGCCTGAGGACCGGGCAGCGGCTCAAGCTCACCGTCGCGTTGCGCCGGCCGGACGCGCCGGCCCCGCGCTGGCTGCACCTCGAGGCGGAACGCACGCGGGTCGACGCCGACGCGGCCGTGTGGACCGGCTATGTCGTGGACGTGAGCCCCGAGCGCGAGCTCCAGGAGCGGATCCGTCGCGACGCCCAGGGGCGCCACCTGCTGCTGGCCTCGGCGAGCCACGAGCTGCGCGCCCCCGCCAACAACCTGCTCCTGGCGCTCGATTCGGTCGCCGCGCCGGATCTGCCCCGAGAGTCCTCCAGCGCGGTGCGGATCGCGCAGTCGGCGGCCCGCACGCTCACCGGCCTGTTGGCCGACGTGCTCGACGCCGCCCGCGTCGACGGTGGCGGCCTGCGCCTGCGCTCGGAGGAGTTCGACCTGACGACGCTGCTCGCCGAGCTGGGCGAGAGCTGGCGGACCGCCGCCGGCGAGAAGGGGCTGCGCTTCGCGGTCGCCGTCGACGACACGGTGCCGCGACGCATCGTCGGCGATCCGGTGCGGGTCCGCCAGGTGCTCGACAATCTGCTCAGCAACGCGCACAAATACACCGACCGCGGCGAATTCGGCCTCGACGTCACGCGCACCGAAAGGGAGATCGTGTTCGCGGTGTCGGACTCGGGCGTGGGAATCGCACCCGACGCGCTCGAGCGGCTCTACGAACCCTACGAGACGCTGGGACGCGACGGATCGGATGCCGGCGGACGCGCGAGCCTGGGCCTGGGACTGTACGTGTCCAAGCGGATCGCCGACCTGATGGGCGCTTCGCTCGTGCTCGGCGCCGGCGTCGCCGGCGGGACCCGCGCCGAGTTCCGGATGCCGCTCTCGCCCGACCCGCGGGTCGACGCCGTGCCGATCGGCGACGCCGGCGCGACGATCGTTGTCTGCGACGACGATGCGGCGACGCGCATGCTGCTCGTCCGGCGGCTCGAGGCGCATGGACTGGTCGGCGTCGAAGCCGCGACAGCCGCCGAGGCGCTCGAGGCCGGTCGCCGCCACCGCGCCCGGATCCTCGTCACCGATCGGCGCATGCCCGGGGTCGACGGCGGCGAGCTGGCGCGCCGATGGCGCGACGAGCGTGGCGGCGACGGTCGCACGATCGTGATCCTCTGCTCCGGCGATCCGCCCGACCCGCGCGGGCCCGAGTTCGCCGCCTTCGACGACGTCCTGGAGAAGCCGGTCGACGCGCAGGCGCTCGCCGCGTCGCTGTCGAAGCTGGGCGTTCGCGCCTGAGAGCCCTCCGTTGCCGCCACGCCCGACGCCGCCCGTGATACCGTCGCGCTGTCGACGGCACGCGTCGTCCCTCGCGCGTCGGCGGCGACCACGTACGACGCCACCGGGAGCGTCGGCCCGCCGCAGCCCCCGCCGCCACCGACGGCGGCACACCTCTGTCCGGAGTACCCGGTACTTGACGATCCTCGACGAAAGCGTCCTGCGGCAACTCCACGAGGAGCTCGGCCGCGCGACCTTCGAGGAGGCGCTGCGCGTCTTCCTCGGTTCGGCACGTTCGGCCCGCAACGACATCGGCGCGTGCGTCGCCGGCGGCGATACCGCGCCGCTCGCGCAGATCGCGCACAAGTTCAAATCGAGCAGTCTGATGTTCGGGGGACTCGAGGTCGCGGCGCAGGCCCGCCGGCTCGAAGCACTCGCCCGCGTCGATCCGGCGGGCGCACTCGCCGACGCGCCGGCGCTCGCCGACGCCTTGCGGCGCGTCGAGTCGAGACTGGAGTCCTACCTCGGCTCGATCGACGACCCGCACCCGATACCGCGCCCGCGCGACGGACCGGCCGGCCCGGATCGATCGCGCTGAACCCCGATACCGAACCGGGTCAGGACCGGTCCCGGGCGGCCGGCACCAGGTCGGCGATCGCCGCGAGGATCTGCGCCTTCTCGAACGGCTTGGCGATGTGCCGATCGCAGCCGGCGGCGAGGCACGCGGCCACGTCTTCCGGCAGCGCGTTGCCGCTCAGCGCGACGATCGGCGTTCGCGGCCACCGGTTAGACGCCTCGCGCCGGCGGAATTCACGGGTCACGGCGAGCCCGTCCAAGCGGGGCATCTGCAGATCCACGAACGCGATCTGATAGCGGTGGTCGAGCAACGCATCGAGCGCCGCTTGGCCGTCGATGGCGACGTCGACCCGGATGCCCGGGCCGCTCCGCTGCAGCAGCGCCTCGAAGACATAGGCGTTGGCCTCGTCGTCCTCCGCCAGCAGGACGCGCAGCCTGCCGGGATCGGCGGTCCCGTCGCGACCGACCGGGTCGCGGGGACCGGCGGCCGGCGATGCCGGAGTGTCGTCCGCGATCGGCGCATCCGCCGCTCCCCCCGACCCCACTCTCGCCGGCGGCGACGCGACCGCGCCGGACGGCGGCAACGGGAGCCGCAACGTGAACCGACTGCCCTGCCCGGCTTGGCTGCGCACCTGGATCGAACCGCCCATCCGCTGGACGATCCGCCGCGCGATCGCCAGCCCCAGCCCGGTGCCACCGACCGCGCCGTCGGTCGCGGTGCGGGCTCGCGCGAACGGCTCGAAGATGCGGTCCAGCTCGTCGGTCGGAATCCCGATGCCGGTGTCGGCGACCTCGATCACGACGCCCGTCGCGGGCGTCGCGTCGGTCGCCACCGACACGGTGACGCGCCCACGCTGCGTGTACTTGAGCGCGTTTCCGACCAGGTTGTAGAGGACCTGCTCGAGACGCTTGGGATCGCCGACGACCCGATCGGGCGCGTCGGCCCGCCATTCGAGCGCCAGATCCAGCTGTCGCGCCTGCGCCCGAGTCGCCAGCAAGTCGACGACCGCCCCGACGACCTCGCGCAACGAGAACGGCGTGCGCTCGATCGCGAAGCCGCCCGCTTCGAGCCGTGACAAGTCGAGCAGATCGTCGACCAGCCGTCGCAGCGTGCCGCCGGCTTCCTGGAACAGCCGGACCTGCCGTCGCTGGGCCGGCGCGAGGTCGCTGTCGGCGAGGAGCTCGGCGACGCCCAGCAGCGCGTTGAGCGGCGTGCGGATCTCGTGGCTCACCTGAGCGACGAACTCGCTGCGCGCGCGCGCGCGCTCGTCGGCGACCGTGAGCGCGTGCGCGAGCCGCCGTCGCTCCAGCGCGCGTGCCTGGAATTGCAGCGCCGTCGCCAGCGCGAAACCGATCAGGGCGGTGGCCAGCGCCGCCGCCCACGAGGTCGGCAGCCGCAGGACCAGCAGGCAGACGGCGGCGAACGCGGCGGCCCCGAGCGCGGCGCCGACGGTCCAGACGGTGTCGCGGCGGCGTGCCGCGCGGCCGCGGCGCGCCATCGGCGACAGCGGCAGCCAGGCGAACGCGATCAGGAGTCCGTCGGCCCAGCGGCTCGGCGGCCGGACCCACGTGCGGTCGCGCATCGCGACATAGGTCTGCACGAGCGCCGAGGTTCCGGTCGACTGTCCCTGGACCGTCATCACCGCGTCGGCGAGCAACGCGGAGCTGCCGACGAAGACGACCCGCCCGTCGATCAGACGACGCAACGATGAACGGCGGGGGTCGGCACCGGCCTCGCCGATCACCTCCCAGAACGCCACGGTCGCCGGCGCCGCGCTCGGCCCGGCGAACGCCACGCGCAGGAGTCCGCTCGGATCGGACGGCATCGATCCCATCGACGACGGCGCGACGCGGTCGAGCAACGCCAGCGCCGACCAGGGCCAGCGTTGTCCTCCCGACTCGTGCCACAACGGAACCCCGCGCAGGATCCCGTCGTCGTCGACGGGCGTCGTGATCACGCCGAGCGCCGGCGGCGACGTCGCGTCCGGCCTGACGCTCGTCGACGGTAGCGCGATCGCCGGCCATCCGTAGGCCGGGGTCGCCGACCCGGAGGCGCGCAGCGCCTCCAAGGCCCCGCCCGGCCGTGCCCACGCGGTCTCCGACGCGCGCTCGTCGCTGCGATGGCGAAGTCCGGCGGCCGCGAGCACGACCGGAGCGCCGGGGCGCGCCATCGTCCTCGCCAGCGCCTCGTCGCCCGGCAGCGCATCGGCGAAGACCAGATCGAAGACGATCGCGCTCGCCCCGAGGTCGCGCAGCGTCTCGACCGCGAGCGCGTACACGTCACGTCGATAGGGCCAGGTCCCGAAGCGGTCCTGCAATCGGGCGATCGACGGGTCGTCGATGTCGACGACGACGACTCCCTCGGGCGCGCCGGCGGGCGCGAGCCGGCGCAGTTGCCAGTCGACCATCGGTCGCGACAGGATCGCGTTCAGCGGTGTGAACAGGATCGCTGCGCCGATCGCGAGCGCGCCGGCCCCGGCCAACCCGCTGCGCGATCGCCGGTCGGCGTTCAAAGGACGAACAACAGCAGGATCAGCGGGAACAACAGCAACCAGCCGCGACGCGCCGGGACCTCGACCGACTGAGGCGCGCCGTACTCGCCGATACGTCCATCCGGTCCGATCGCGCGCACGCGGACATGGTAGGCACCGGGTCGCGGATCGGCCAGCCGCCGTTCGGTCGCCGAGGTCGTGTCGTCGACGATGATCTCCCGGAATTGCGGGTCTTGGGCGACCTGCACCTGGTAGCGGACGCCCTCGATCGGAACCGCCCGCCAGCGGAAAACCAGGCCTTCGTCGCCGGTCTCGGCCGACGATCCGACCGCCGCGATCGGCGTCGCGCTCGCGGCCGGTGGTGGTGGCGGCGGCGGTTCGACGACTTCGAAGGCCACCGGATCGCTCCACGGACCGACGTCGCCGGTGTCCCGGATGCTCGCGACCCGCCAGGCGTAGCGGCCGGGCGCCAGTGCGACCTCGATCTCGGTGCGGTCGATATCCGCCCGGTCGACGCGAGCGGCGGTGAACGACGGATCGGCGGAGACCTGGATCCGGTAGCGGGCCGCCTCCGGCTGCCGCGTCCACGCGATCGGCACCGCCGGCGACGCGATTCGATCCCCGGCCCGAGGCCTGAGCTGGAACGGCGGTTCGGGCCGGGCCTTCAGCGTGAATGGCGCGTCGGCGACCCTGCCTTCGAGTCCCTCGGCGTCGATCGCCCGGACCTGCAGGCGGTACTCTCCGTCGGGAACCGGTTCGTCCCAGGCGGCCGCCGCGCGCTCGAAACGGCCGTCGACAATCGTCCGTTCGGGATCCGCGGCCGCGACGACGCGCACCCGGTACGCGCTGGCACCGGCGAGCGGGGCGAAGGCGACCGACAGCGGCACGCGCGCGATGACCGACGGGACCGCGGCGAGGTCCGGCGTGCCGGGCAGCGTCCGCGTCGGGCCCACACCCGACGATGTCGCCACGACGCCGGTTCCGGCGTCCAGCGTGCGGTCGCCGACCGCGACCCGGCCTTCGAGCACCTCGGCGAACGTCCGCTCGCCGCTCACGCGACCGCGGAACTCGGTGCCGCGCACGCCGAGGTTGACGACCGGCGAGCTCAGCTCGAAGCGCGAAGGCGGCGACGCGGCCGGAACCTGGGCGTCCAGCCCGCCGCGGACGAGGCCGAGTCGGGTGTCGACGACCCCGCTGCCGCCCAGGCGCGCATGACGGTCGATGGTCACGCGGGCTTCCGGCGCCACCAGCGCCCGCGAACCGTCGGCGAACCGGATCGACGCGGACGAGCGCCTGCCGGTCGTGATCGTGTCGCCGGCCGCCAGTCGCATCGCCGCTCGCGCCGCTTCGGTCGTTCCGCTCGCCCGCTCGATGACGACCTCGCCGTGCACGTGCACCACTTCCGCCGCTTCCGCGCTTCCGCGGAGCATCGAATAGGGAATCCGGAGCAGCGAGCCGGGGCGCAGTCGTCGCGGATCGGCGATTCGGTTGAGCCGCTGGACGACGCGCCAACTCGTCTCCGCGCGCATCCAGCGCGCATGGATGCCGATCAGCGTGTCGCCCGGAACGATCCGGTACTGCCAGTCGTCGGATGAAGACGGCGCCGGCGACGACGCCGGGCAGATCGCCGGGGCGAGCGCCAGCGCGGCGGCGATTGCCACCCGCCGGACCCGGAGCGCGCCGCGCATCGCGCTGCGGCCGCGACCAGCCAATTCCCCGGCAATCCGACCGTCCAATCGCCCCCCCGGTCGGCAGAACCGTCCACCGAACCCCGACGGCGAGACAATAGCCGGCGCGTCGCGACCGGACAACACGTTCGACCCGCCGCCCGTCGGATCGATCGACGCGACCTCCCGGCCTCAGGCCGACGGACGGGACCTCGTCAGGCGGCGGCCGCCAGCTCGTTGGCCCACTGCATCGCCTGCAGCTGGGCGTCCAGCAGCGCCGTGCGATCGACGCCCGGCAGCACGTCCAGGACCGCGGCGACTTCGGAGCCGTCGGCCTGCTCGACGGACGCGGCGAGCTTGAGCAGCGTCCCGATCGGCCCGGACCGCTTGAGCAGCGCGTCGCGGACCGGCGCCGGCAGGTTGAGCGGACCGACGATCTCGGTGAGCGGCGACTGGAGCAAGGCGTCCATCAGCGACAGGATGCCGGTCATGAACGCGGACTCGCTGCCGTCGCGCCCGACTCCCGGCATGTGCTCGGCGAGGATCTCCATCAGCTTGCCGCGCGTCGCGGCGAGCTGCAGCAGCGGGCTGCTGAGCGCCCGGTTGCCGCGATCGGACGTGTAGATCAGCAGTTGCAGCCAGATGCGGAGCTGGCGCCGGCCGAGCAGCACCAGCGCGTGGCGCAACGAGGTGATCGTCTGGCCGCGGGTGAGCGCGGCGGAATTGACCAGGCGCAGCAGGTTGACCGCCAGGTTCGGGTGGTGCTTGAACTCCGCCTCGATGTCCTTGACCTCGGCGTCGCGCACCGCGAGCGACAGGAGCCGCGTCAGCGCCACGTAGGCGGGTTGCGCCCGGCGGCTGGTCAGCACCTGGGGTCGCGCGAAATGGTAGCCCTCGAACAGCGGGAAGCCCAGCAGCCTCGCCTGATCGAACTGCGCGGCGGTCTCGACCTTCTCGGCGACCAGCGTCACCTTGAGCGGCTTCAGCATCCGCACGATCTCGGGGACGAGCAGCGGATCGAGACGCAGGAAATCGATCTTGACCAGGTCGATCGACGGGCCCAGCGTCTCGAGCGTGTCGAAGTTGCCGATGAAGTTCTTGACCGCGATCCGGAAGCCGCGCGCCCGCAATTCGGCGCAGCGTTCGGCGGTGTGCGAGTCGACCAGGCGTCGCTCGAGCAGTTCGAGCACGATCCGGCGCGGCGGCAGCGACTCGATCAGGTCGCTGTGGAGGAAGTCGACGTCCACGTTCAGGAACCCGTCGAGCGGACCGACGACCCGATCGAGGCCCATGTCGACGAACGCGTGCGCGATGACGGCCGACGTCGCTTCGACATCGTCGGGAATCTCGACGGCGTTGGTCACCGCCGATCGGAACAGCAATTCGTAGCCTGCGAGTTCCTGCTTCGCGTCGAGGATCGGCTGGCGCGCGAGATAGACGGTGTCGGTGTCGATCGCCGGCATGGCGACGGCCGGCGCGGATGGCGCGAGGTCGAGCGTCATACGCGGTGCGCGGTCGCGCCGCCCCGGGCCGCGACCTGCCGGAGCAGGTGCGGGCCGATCTCGGAAAGCGGCAGCACGTCGTCGACGCCGCCGGCCGCGATCGCTTCCTTGGGCATGCCGAACACCACGCAGCTCGCCTCGTTCTGCGCCACCGTGTGCGCGCCGGCGTCGTGCATCTCGCGCATTGCGGCGGCGCCGTCCTTGCCCATGCCGGTCAGCATGACGCCGATGGCGTTGCGGCCGGCGATCTGGGCCGCCGACCGGAACAGCACCTCGACCGACGGCCGGTGGCGATTGACCGGCGCGGTGTCGTCGAGCGCGACGACGTAGTCCGAGCCGCTGCGCGCGATCCGAAGGTGCCGGTCGCCCGGCGCGATGTAGACGTGGCCGGGCAGCACGCGCTGGCCGTCGGACGCCTCGCAGACCGCCATCCGCGACAGCGTGTCGAGACGGGCGGCGAACGTGCGGGTGAATCCGGGCGGCATGTGCTGGGTGATCAGGATCGCCGGCGTGTCGGGTGGCAGGCGCTCGATCACCTCGCGGATCGCCTCGGTGCCGCCGGTGGAGGCGCCGATGAAGATCAGCTGTTCGGTCGACAGCCGCCGGTTCGACAACGCCGGCAACGGCGCCGGCGCGGACTTGGCCGCCCGCGGGGCGAAGCGCACCCGGGCGGCGGCACGCACCTTGGCGACGATGTCCTCGGCGTACGCCTCGATGCCCTGGGCGATCCCGAGCTTGGGTTTGGCCACGAAGTCGACCGCGCCCAGTTCGAGCGCGCGCAGCGTCGCCTCGGACCCGCGCGCGGTCAGCGTCGAGACCATGACCACCGGCATCGGCCGCAACCGCATCAGCCGCTCGAGGAAATCGAGGCCGTCCATCTGCGGCATCTCGATGTCGAGCGTCAGCACGTCCGGATTGGTGGCGCGGATCATCTCCCGCGCCTGAAGCGGGTTCGCCGCCGCGCCGACGACCTCGAAGTCCCGCTCACGCTGGAAGATGCCGGTCAGCAGTTGGCGGACCAGCGCCGAGTCGTCGACGATCAGGACCTTGGTCCGCTGCCGCGCGCCGCCGGGTTCAGGTGAAGAGATCGACATCGCCGTCCATACGCGTCGCCGCGAGGCGAGCGCGATAATCGAGTTCAGTGCGCACGACCGGGTCGGATTGCGCGGCCAGCCGTTTGACCCGCGCCTGGCCGGATCGCGGCCAGAAATAGAGCTTGCGCGGGAAGATGTCGAGCAGATCGGAAGCGAGCACCGGGATGTTTTCGTCCTTGAGGTACGAGAGGACGAACGCCGCGTTGCGCTCGCCGACCTGCGAGCTCGCCAGACCCGGCATCACCGCCCCGCCCCCAAACACCTTGGCTTGGAGATCGGCACGGCGGGCGCCGGACTTGAGCAGTTCGTTGATCAGCATCTCCATCGCGTGGATGCCGTAGCGGGCCGGCGAACCCAGCGGATCGGAGCGCGAGTCGCCGCCGTCGGGCAGCATGAAGTGGTTCATGCCGCCGACCCGGGTCCTGGCGTCCCGGATGCAGGCGGACACGCAACTGCCGAGGACCGTCACCAGGGCGATGTCCTCGGCGGTGACGTGGAATTCGCCGGGGAGTATCTTCGCCGCCTCGACCCGGAAATGGGGGCAGATGTAGGTCGACGGCGCGCGCATCGCCACCGACCTTCCGCCCGCCGGATCGGCGCGCGCGGCGAGGCTCATGTCCCCACCGGCGCGTAGACGGTGCGGCCGAGCAACCGGAACACGTTGGCCGAGTGGGCGAAGCTCTCCGAATGTCCGGCGAACAGCCTCCCGCCCGGCGCGAGCAGCGGCGCGAAGCGCTTGAGGATCGCCGCCTGCGTCGGATGATCGAAGTAGATCATGACGTTGCGGCAGAAGATCGCGGTCAGTCCGGACGGCACGTTCCAGTTCGGTTCGAGCAGGTTCACCCGGCGGAACTCGATGAGCGCTTGCAGCTCGGGCCTCACCCGCGCGAAACCCTCCTGCGCTCCGCGTCCGCGGAGGAACCAGGCGCGGCGCTTCTCGGGCGTCAGCGGATCGAGACGCTCGAGCGGGTAGACGCCGGCGGCGCCGGTGGCCAGGACCTCGGTGTCGATGTCGGTGGCCAGGATCTTCACCGGTGGCGCCAGCGAAGAGAAGGCTTCGCAAGCCGTGATCGCGAGCGAGTACGGCTCTTCGCCGGTCGACGCCGCCGTGCACCAGATCGTCAGCGGCGCCTGCGCGGCGTGCTCCCGCAGCAACGTGGCCAGCGTCGGGAAGTGGTGCGCTTCGCGGAAGAACGAGGTGAGGTTGGTGGTCAGCGAGTTGACGAACGCGGTGCGCTCCTCCGCCCCTCCCTTCTCGACCAGGTCCAGGTAGTCGCTGAAGCGTTTCAACCGACGCTGGCGCAGCCGGCGACCGAGGCGGCTGTAGACCATGTGCCGCTTCGACGGACCGAGCGAAATACCCGCCTGTTCGTGGATCAGCCGGCAGACCCGGGCGAAGTCGGCGTTGGTGAATTCGAAGTCTAGGCCTTCTCCGGTCGCGTCGGCCGGTTCGGCGTGTCTCGAGTCGTCGGGCATGTTCGGTGGTTTCGTCGGATGGTCGGGTGTCGCGGACGCATCCCGCCCGCGGCGCGCGGGCCGAGGCGAGGATCTCGAAGGGCTCAGAACTCCGACCACTCGTTGTCCTTGGAATCGACCTTGGGCTTGCGCCGGGTCGCGCCGGAATCCGCGGCCGCAGGCGTCGCCCCCGGCGCGTCACCGGCGCTCGTCGCGACCGGTCGGCCCTTGGCGGCCTTCTCGACCACCGCATGGGCGATCGCCTCGGCCTGCGAGAGCTTGAATTGGGCGACCGACGACGCGAGCCGCGACGCCTGCTGCTCCATCGACGCCGCCGCGGCGGCCGCCTCCTCGACCAGCGCGGCGTTCTGCTGCGTGGTCTGGTCCATCTGCGTCACCGCGTCGTTGACCTGCTCGATGCCGCTCGACTGCTCGATCGAAGCGGCGCTGATCTCGGACATCAGATCGGTCACCCGCTTGACCGCCGTCACCACTTCGTCCATCGTGCGCCCCGCCTGGTCGACCAGACGGGTCCCTTCGGCGACCTTGTCGGTCGAATCGCCGATCAGGCCCTTGATCTCCTTCGCCGCGGCGGCCGAACGCTGGGCCAGATTGCGAACTTCGCTCGCGACCACCGCGAAGCCGCGGCCCTGCTCGCCGGCCCGCGCCGCCTCGACCGCGGCGTTGAGCGCCAGGATGTTGGTCTGGAACGCGATCCCGTCGATCACCCCGATGATGTCGGCGATCTTCTTGGACGCCTCGCTGATGCCGTTCATCGTGTCGACCACCGCAGACACGACCTGCCCGCCCTTCGACGCCACGTCCGAGGCCGATCCGGCCAGCTGGTTCGCCTGCTTGGCGTTCTCGGCGTTCTGCTTGACCGTCGCGGTCAGCTGTTCCATCGACGAGGCGGTCTCCTCGAGACTCGACGCTTGCTCCTCGGTCCGCTGCGACAGATTGGTGTTGCCCGCGGCGATCTCGCGCGACGCGACGCCGATCGACTCGGTCGCCTCGCGGATCTGACGGACGATGTCGTTGAGCCGCGAGACCGTCTGGTTGGTGTCGTCCTTGAGGCGGCCGAAGGTCCCGGCGTAGTTCTGCTCGATACGCTCGGTCAGGTCGCCGTTCGCCATGGCGCCCAGCACGCGCACGACCTCGTTGAGTCCCGAGTCGGCGGTGCCGAGCAGCTGGTTGATCGCCTGCGTGAGGGCGAGGAAGAACCCCTCTTTGCCGTCCTCGACGATGCGACCGGTGAAATCGCCCGCGGCCGCCGACTTGACGACCCTGGCGACCTCGTCCTGGACCGCGACCTCCGCCGTACGGTCGGCCCACTCGACGACCGTGCCGACGCGCTGGCCGCCGCTGTCGACGATCGGGTTCGCCGCGAGCGCGAAGGTCCGCCCACCGAGCTTCATCTGCGTCCGGTGCGTGCCCCGCAGGTGCGCGAGCAGGTTGCGCTGGTGGGTCGGGTTCTTGTGGAATTCGTCGAAGTTCACGCCGCGGATCCGGCTCGCGTCGAAGCGGGGCAGCGCCTTGCGGATGTCCGCCTCCGCGGTCTTGAGCATCAACTCGACCGCGCTGTTGGCGTAGACGATGTTGCCGTCGTTGTCGGCGATCATCGTGTTGACCGACGCGTTGTCGAGCGCGTACTTGATCCGAAGCGCGACGTAGGCGTCCTGCGCGGCCTGCTTGAGAACGTCGCGGACGCGATCGAGCGCCTCGGTGACCTTCGCCTGTTCGCCCGGCAGACGGTCCATCTGGACCGTGAAATCGCCGGTCGCGTACTTCTCGATCGTGTCGAGCGTCTTGGCGATCACCTTGAGCTGACGCTCGACCAGTTCGTTCGTGCCCTCCATCATCTCCTTGTATCCGCCCTGGAATTCACGCGAGCGGATCCGGTAGCTCACTCTTCCTTCGTCGTGGCGCGCGGCCATGTCCTTCTGGGCGTTGATCAGCGAGCGCAGCGTCGAGGTCATGCCGGCCAGCGACCGCAGGAGCTTGGACGGCTCGTCGGTGCCGTGGACCGGGTCGAGCTCCGGGAACTCGCCGCGGGCGGCGGCGTCGATGCTGTCGACCGCCTGCGCGAGCGGCCGGGTGATCGAGCGGATCATCAGCAGACTGACGACCAGCGAGAGCGCGAGCAGTGTCGTCAGCCCGCCGGTCAGCAGCATCATGTTGGTACGCATCGACCGGGCGCGGGCTTCGATCGCCTCCTCGAGCGTCGCGATCGCGTTCCGGTTGAACTTGACCTGCGCGTCGATCGCCTTGGTGTAGGCGGCGAAGTAGTCCGGAGCCTGCAGCGGCGGCGCGTTGGCGGCGAGCAGGTGCTTCTCTGTCAGCTTCATCGCCTCGCTGCCGAGCTTGAGCGCCGCGTCGCGCTGCTCGGCGAGCGGCGCCATCGTCGCCGGTGCTGCGGCGGCCGCCTTGCCGAACGCCGACATCAGGTTGTCGTAGCGGTCGCGCGAAACTTCCATCATCGCCGTCAGCGAGACCCGCGCCTCGGGCGTCACCGACTTCTGCGCCAGCAGTCCCGTGCCCATGCCGCGCAGGCGGCCCAACGACTCGGTGAATCTCGGTCCTTCGAAGATCGTACCGACGACCAGGTAGTACGACAGCGGCGCCGAATCCAGACTCAAGCCGGACGCATCGGCGATCTCGGTGGCGAGCTTCAACGCCTCGGCGATCATCGCCGTGTGCGAGGCGAAGCTCTCCTTCGTGTCGATCGAGGCAGCGCCGACCTTGCGCCGAAGATCGTCCCAGGACTTGCGGATCCCGGCGACCTGGGCGGCGAGGATGGTGTTCCCGTAGCCGCCGATCTTCGAGTCGAGGGTCGTCAACGCGGCGTCGAGCTTGGTCTCGCGGTCCTTGCGGTCGGCGGCGCCGGCGGCGTTGCCGCCCAGCACCATCGCCGAGAGGCCGCGGTGCTGCTGCGCCAGCAGGACCACGTCCAGCGTCGCGCGCACCGGGTCGATGCCCCGCAGCTCCTCCTTCACCGCCGCGTAGTCCTTCGCCTCTTCGACCGCGAACATCGCGGTCGGCGCGACGATCGCAGCGGCGGTGACCACGCCCAGGATCGAGAATTTCTGCCAGAGCTTCAGGTTCGACAGGATCGCCTTCATACCGCCTCCGGGATATCCGGTTCTAGTGCAGGGCCTCGTCGACGAGTCCCATGTCGGACGAGGTCATCAGGTGCTCGATGTCGACGAGAATCAGCATCCGGTCGTCGACGGTCCCCAGTCCGCGCAGGTAGCGGGTGTTCATCGCCGAGGAGAATTCCGGCGCCGGACGGATCTGGTCGTCGGTCAGCGACAGCACATCGGAGACGCTGTCGACGACGACGCCGACCGTCCGCGACGCGAGCCGCAGGATGATCACCACGGTGAACTGGTCGTAACGCGGCTCGCCCAGCGCGAACTTGATGCGCAGGTCGACGATCGGCACGATCGTGCCGCGCAGGTTGATCACGCCCTTGATGAACGCGGGCGAGTTGGCGATCGTGGTGACCGCGTCGTAGCCGCGGATCTCCTGGACCTTCAGGATATCGAGGCCGTACTCCTCCTCGCCCAGTCGGAAGGTCAGGAATTCCCGCGCGCCCGCCGGCGCGCCGGAGGCGGCGGTGGTCGCGGTTGAGGTGGGGGTTTGCAGGTCCATGTCAGCCTCGGGTGTCATCCATGTCGGTTCGGGTTCCGGGACGACGACACGCCGGCGCTCGGGTGCATCGTGGCGCCGGCGGGCGTCGTCCGATCGTTCGAACAGGGGTCAGAATTCCGACCAGTCTCCGTCGTCCGCGGCCTTGGCGACGGCGACCGGCTTCGGGCGCGCCTTCGACGGGGCCGGGCGCGGGGGCGCCAGCGCCCTGGCCGGCTTGGCGACCTTGGCCGGATGCGGCAGCACCTTGGCCGGCGCGCCCTTGTGGGCGGCGCGGCTGATCACCGCCTTGGCCATTACCGCGCTCGCCCCCGACACCTTGAATACCGCGACCGCGGAGGCCAGCGCGCGGGCCTGCTCCTCCATCGATTCGGCGGCGGCCGCCGCTTCCTCGACCAACGCCGCGTTCTGCTGGGTCACCTGGTCCATCTGGACGATCGCCTGGTTCACCTGCTCGATCCCGCTCGACTGTTCGAGCGAGGCGGCGGTGATCTCGGACATGAGGTCGGTCACGCGCTTGACCGCGGTGACGACCTCTTCCATCGTCTTGCCCGCCTGATCGACCAGCATCGAACCCGACGACACCTTGTCGACCGAATCGCCGATCAGGCCCTTGATCTCCTTCGCCGCCTCGGCCGAACGTTGCGCCAGGCCGCGCACCTCGGAGGCGACGACCGCGAACCCTCGACCCTGCTCGCCCGCCCGCGCCGCCTCGACCGCGGCGTTGAGCGCCAGGATGTTGGTCTGGAACGCGATCCCGTCGATCACCCCGATGATGTCGGCGATCTTCGACGACGAGGCGCTGATGTCGTTCATCGTCTTGACGACCTCGCCGACCACGGACCCGCCGCGTACGGCGACGTCGGACGCGGACGCCGCGAGTTGGTTCGCCTGCTTGGCGTTCTCGGCGTTCTGCTTGACCGTCGCGGTCAGCTCTTCCATCGACGAGGCGGTCTCCTCGAGGCTCGACGCCTGCTCCTCGGTCCGCTGCGACAGGTCGCTGTTGCCCGACGCGATCTGGGCCGACGCGGTCGACACCGCGTCGGTCGCCTCGCGGATCTGGCCGACGACTTCCTTGAGCCGCTCCTGGGTCGCGGCGATCGAGCGGGTCAGGTCGGCGATCTCGTCGCTGCCGCGCACGTCGATCGACCGGTCCAGCTCGCCGCGAGCCATGCTGTCGGCGACCGCGACCGTGGTCTTGAGGCGGCCGACGATGCCGCGACCGATCACCCAGGCGAACACGCCGGACAGGAGCGCCAGCAGCGCCACGCCGCCCAGCGCGAACATCCGGCCACGTTGCTGCTCGGCGATCCGGTGCTCGAGCAACCCCGAGAGCTCCTCGTGCGTCGACTTGCCGACCGCGAACTGGGCGTCGATCGCCTCGGTCATCTTGCGGACGTAGTCAGCGGCCGGGTAGGTGAGCCGTTGCGGCTCGAGGATCTCCTTGCGCACCAGCGTGATCGCGGCGCCGATCGACTCGGCGGCGGCCTTGGCCCCCGCTTCCATCCGACCACGCAACGCCGGATCGCCGCGGAAGGCGCGGGCAGCGGTTTCCTTGAGGGCGACTTCCTTCTCGGCGGCCCGCTCGAGCATCGACAGGATTGCAGCGCGGTCGTCCGGCGTCATCGCCCCGGTTGCGAGCAGCCCATTGCCGCGCCCGCGCAGCCGGCCCAGCGCCTCCGACACCTCGGGAATCTCGATCGCGTCGAGGACGACGAGGTTGTAGCCCTCCCGATCCGGATCGAGAATGAGTCCGTAGCTGTCGACGACCTCGTAGATCACGCCGATCTGGGCGCGCGTGAGCGCGGTGTGGCGGGCGAAGCTGTCGACCGGGGTGATCGACTTCGCGGCGACCGCCGATTGCAGCGCCGTCCAGTCCTTGCGCACCGCCTGCCACTCCTCCCGCAGGCTGTCGGCGATCGGGTGGCGCTGCAGCTCGGCGTCCAGCGCCGCCATCGCCGCCTGGACCTCCGCCGCCTTGGCCGCCTGGACCGCCGGCGCCGTCTTGCCGGCCAGCGCGGTCATCGCCACCGCGCGGTGCTGCTGCAACTGACGCAGGACCTCGCCGCTCATCTTGAGCGACTCGAGGCCGCTGAGCTCGGTGCGGGTGGTGGCGATCGTCTCGCCGGCCGACACGAGATAGAGCGCCAGCGGCGGCACCGCGGCGAGCGCCGCCAGCAGCACGATCAGTCCGAGCTTGTGCCCGACTTTGAGTTTGAGTTGGAGTTTCATCGTCGTCTCTGTCTTTTGTCGTCCCTGATCCCGGAAGATCCGCTTCCGACGGGTCCGCGACACCTCGCGGTCCGATCCCCTGCGCTTCACCACCCGGCCTGGACCCTCGGCGTACGGCCTACGCCGCGAGTTCCGTCTCCTCGTTCTCCGCTTCGGTCGGCGTCCTGCCCTTCGCCGTGCTCCGGGCGAGCGTCCGCGCCGGCCCGCCGCTGGCGACCACGCCTTCCAGCTTGAACACCTCGACCGCCTCGGTGAGCCGCTTGGCTTCGCCCTCCATCGAATCCACCGCCGCGGTCACCTGCTGGACGAGCGCGGCGTTCTGCTGAGTCACCTGGTCCATCTGCGTGACCGCCTGGTTCACCTGTTCGATACCGCTCGACTGTTCCTGGGTCGCCGCGCTGATCTCGGCCACGAGCTCGGTGACCTGACGCACGGCGGTCAGCACCTCGCTCATCGTCCGGCCGGCCTCGTCGACCATCCGCGATCCGTTCGACACCGTGTCGACCGAGTTGCCGATCAGGCCCTTGATCTCCTTCGCCGCCTCGGCCGAACGTTGCGCCAGGCCGCGCACCTCGGAGGCGACGACCGCGAACCCTCGACCCTGCTCGCCGGCCCGCGCCGCCTCGACCGCGGCGTTGAGCGCCAGGATGTTGGTCTGGAACGCGATCCCGTCGATCACCCCGATGATGTCGGCGATCTTGCGCGAGGCCTCGGTGATCGCGTTCATCGTCGACACCACCGACGACACCGCGTCGCCGCCCTTCGCGGCGATCGTCGACGCGGTGTCGGCGAGCAGGTTCGCCTGCTTGGCGTTGTCGGCGTTCTGGCGGACGGTCGCGGTCAGCTGTTCCATCGAGGCGGCGGTCTCCCGAGCGAGGCCGCCTGCTCCTCGGTGCGTGCCGCGAGGTCGCGCATCTCGTCGCCCAGGTTGGTCGACACGTGGCGGATCGTGCCGGTGCCGCCGTGGGATGTCGCGAACGACCGCGTCGAGGTTGACCGCGATCTCGTTGGAGCGTGCGCAAGAGCGCGCCGGTCTCGTCCATCCGGTCGACGTCGGTCCGGAAATCGACCTGCCCGGCGGCGATCGAGCGCGCCGCCTTGAGCGCGGTCGCGAGCGGCGGCGCGATCGAGCGCGACAGCCAGAGGCTGCCGGCGAGAACCACCGACGCAACGCCAGCGCCGCCGCTCCGATCCAGGTCGCCGGCGCACCGATCAGCGCCGCGCCGGTCAGCGCCGCCACGCCGGCCAATGTCGCCGCCGCGACGGCGGCGATCCGCCGACCCAGCGGCATGTCGCCCGGATGCGCGAACAGACCCAGGAGTCCGGTGCGACGGATCATGCCGCCCTTGAGCGCCCGGCCGCGCAACGTGCCTTCGCTCATCCGGCGGTAGAGCTCCTCGGCGCCGTTGACCTGCTCGCGCGTCGGGCGGGTGCGCACCGACATGTAGCCGATGACGCGGCCGTGCTCGGCCACCGGCGTCGCGTTGGCCACCACCCAGTAGTGGTCGCCGTTCTTGCGCCGGTTCTTCACCAGCGCGGTCCAGGGCTCGCCGCGCTTGAGCGTCTTCCACATGTCGGCGAACGCCGCCTCCGGCATGTCCGGATGGCGCACCAGGTTGTGCGGCGCTCCGATCAACTCGGGGAGATCGAAGCCGCTGGTCTCGACGAACGCGGGATTCGCGTAGGTGATCCGGCCCTTGAGGTCGGTCTTGGAGACGAGCGACGCGCCTTCGGGCAGCGGGTACTCGACCTGGGTAACGGGGAGATTCTTGCGCATGCTCGGCGTGTCCTGGAGTGTCGTTGGACTAGGGATCGATTCGGGTTCCGCGTGTCGCCGGCGCGTCAGTGGCGGCCGCGACGCACGATCTGGGCCGCGTCGAGGATCAGGGCGACGCGACCGTCGCCCAGGATCGTCGCGCCGGACACACCCGGCACGCGGCGGTAGTTGGTTTCGAGGCTCTTGATGACGACCTGGTGCTGTCCGAGCAGCTCGTCGACCTCGAGCGCCGCGGATACACCGTCCGACTCGACGATGACCAGGATGCCGTCGTCGTCGCGGTCGGTACGTTCGGCGACGCCGAACACGCTCGCCAGCGACACCACCGGCAGGTAGGCGCCGCGGACGCTGACGACGGTGCCGGCGCCGCTGATCGACTTGCGGGCCACGGCCGAGGCGCGCATCGACTCGACGACGTTGGCGAGCGGCAGAATGTAGGTGCCGCCTTCGATGCCGACCGACATGCCGTCGAGGATCGCGAGGGTGAGCGGCAGGCGGATCGAGAAGCGCGAGCCCAGACCCGCGGTCGACTCGATCTCGACGCGCCCGCCCAGCGCCTCGATGTTGCGGCGGACCACGTCCATTCCGACGCCGCGGCCGGAGACTTCGGTCACTTCCTTCGCCGTCGAGAAGCCCGCCTCGAAGATCAGCGCCCAGACGTCCGCGTCCGGCATGTCGTCGGAGACCTCCATGCCGCGCTCGCGCGCCTTGGCGAGGATGCGCTCGCGATGCAGGCCGGCGCCGTCGTCGTCGACCCGGATGACGACGCTGCCGCCGCGGTGCGCCGCCGACAGCGTGATCCGCCCCTTGGCTGATTTTCCGGCCGAGGTACGCGCCTCCACCGATTCGATGCCGTGGTCGAGACTGTTGCGCACGAGGTGGGTCAACGGGTCGGAGAGCTTCTCGATCAGGCTCTTGTCGAGCTCGGTGTGCTCGCCTTCGATGACCAGCTCGACTTCCTTGCCGAGCTTGGCGGTCAGATCGCGAACGACGCGCGGGAAGCGATTGAAGACGACCGCGATCGGCATCATCCGGACCGCCAGCACCGCTTCCTGCAAGTCCCGGGTGTTGCGTTCGAACTGGGCGAGGCCCGCCTGCAGCCGCTCGGCGATCGCCGGATCGAGCTGCGAGGCGCTCTGCGCGAGCATCGACTGGGTGATGACCAGCTCTCCGACCAGGTTGATCAGCTGGTCCACCTTGTCGACGCTGACGCGAATCGAGGTGTCCGGCTGGGGGGTCTGTTTGCGGGGGGCCGCGGCCGCGGGCTTGGCAGCGCCGCCGGCGGTCGGACTCGCCGCCGCCCTGGTGTCGAACAGACCCCAGCCGGCGTCGACGGCCGGTTGCGCGGTGGCGGGAGCGTCGCTGAACAGCCCCCAGCCGGCGTCGGCCGCCTCCGGAGCCGATTCGACGATTTCCACCGCCTCCGGCGAGGTCGACCACTCGAACAGCGCGCGGACATCCTGGTCCGGACGGTCGGTCGTCAATGTCCAACGCAGCCTGCCGTCGTCGGAAGCGGGTAACGCCTCGAGCGTTCCCAATTCGGCCAGGCTCGCCTGCAGCCCGTCGACGCTGGAGCGCCCATCGTGCGGCGTCGGAAAGGAGATGATCAGCGTGCGCTGCCGGGGCGCCGCGGCGGCGGACGCCGGTGACTTCGCCGGGCTCCGCGCCGGCGCGGCGGTGCTCGTCCCGGCGGCCGCCGCCTCGACCGCCCGAATCCGGGCGCAGATCGTGTCGACGTCGGTCTCGGCCGGGTCGGCGCCGTCGCGGTGGTGGGCGAGCTGCGCCTTCAGCACATCGCAGGATTCGAGGATCACGTCGACGATCGCGGACGAGAGCGCGAGTTCGCCGTGCCGGACCCGGTCGAGCAGCGATTCGGCGGCGTGGGTCACGCTCGCCATGTCCTGGAAACCGAAGGTGCCGCTGCCGCCCTTGATCGAGTGGGCGGCGCGGAAGATCGCGTTGAGTTCTTCGGCCGACGGCGACTCCGGATCGATCTGGACGAGCCGGTGCTCGAGGTCGGACAGGTGCTCCGCCGCCTCTTCGAAGAAGACGCGATGGAACTGGGTGAGATCGATCGGCGCGGGCGTCGCGGGCGTGGCCATGGGTTCGACTCCGGGTTCAGCCGATGACCTTCTTGACCACGTCCATGAGGCGCGCCGGGTCGAAGGGCTTGACGAGCCAGCCGGTGGCGCCGGCCGCTTTCCCCTGGGCCTTCATCGCGTCGCTGGACTCGGTGGTCAGGAGCAGGATCGGCGTCGCCGTGTACTGCGGGGTCGCGCGCAGCGACTTCACCAGCGTGAGCCCGTCCATCCGCGGCATGTTCTGGTCGGTGAGCACCAGGTCGACCTTGGCGGACTTCGCCTTGTCGAGCCCGTCCTGGCCGTCGACCGCCTCGACGACCTGGTAGCCCGCGCCTTTGAGCGTCAGCGCGACCATCTGACGGATGGAGGAGGAATCGTCGACGGTGAGGACTGTCTTGGCCATGATGTTCGCCGCTCGTGTTCGTGGGGTATCAGAAGAGCTCGACTTCGCCGCGCGAGACGTCGCCATGGGCGACCGGCTGCTTGGCGGTGGCGTGTCGGGTTTGCTCGATGAGATCGTTGAGCACCGCCTGCGCCTTGGCGACCGCCGACGGATCCGGCGTGCCGGTGCGGGCGCCGGCCGCCTCGACGATCCCGTCGACGACGGTCGGCGCGTTCGCCGCGAGCTGGCGCGTCGAGTCGATGCGCGCGGTGGTGACGCCGATCAGCTGCGACGCCAGGTCCTGGAATTGCAGCGCGGTCACCGCCTGGCCGACCTGCGATTCGATGTCGCCGACGATCACCGAGAGCTCCTGCATCCGGCGCGCCGACGCGGTGTTGACGTCGCGCACGTTGGCCATCGCCGCCTCGAATTCGTCCTTCGACCGGGTAGCGACTTCGCGGTCCTGCGTCACCAGGTGGTGGATCGCCGATTCGGTCTCGCGGATCAACTCGTGGACCGTTCCGATCTCGCCGCGGATCTGCAGGCTGAAGTGGCTGGTGCGCTCCGAGAGGGCGCGGACTTCCTCGGCGACGACCGCGAAGCCGCGGCCGGTCTCGCCGGCGCGCGCCGCCTCGATCGCCGCGTTGAGCGCCAGCAGGTTGGTCTGCCGCGAGATGCCTTCGATCTCCTCGAGCACCTTGATCACCGCCGACACCGCGCCGCTGATCCTCTGGACCTTGTCGACGAGGCTGGTGGCCTCGGCGCTGTTGCGCGTCGTGTTGTCGACGAAGGTCTGCAGCGTCGCGGTCGTGCGCTGGATGAAACCGTCCAGGCCGGCCGAATCGCCGCCGCCCTGCAACATCGTCACCGTGATGTCCTTCTGCCGCGTCGCCAATCCCGACAACGACGTGAACGACGAGATCAGCTTGCCGATCGCGTCGGCGAGCAGGCCCTTCAGCCGATCGAGCTCGCCGCGGGCGGCACCGCTCTGCTGGTCGATCTCGGCGGCGCCGACGCCGAGCGCCTCGCGTCCCCGCTGCGAAGCCTGGACCATCGCCTGGCGCATCGCCTCGACCCGGGCGTCGCAGGCGGCACGCGCCCGGCGGTCGCTGGACCGGGCGATCGCCACCAGGATGGCGCCCAGAACGAGGTTGGACGCGAGCAGCGCGGCGACGGCACCGCCGCCCCAGCCCGCGAGGAGCGCGAACGCGCCGCTGCCGATCGAGACGATCCCGATCGGGGCGATCAGCCAGCCGCTGGGAGCCGCGCCTGCGGTAGATGTGGTGGACAAGATCAGAACCCCCCGGATATCACGAGCCCCGCCTCCGCTCCGTGCGCGGAGGCCATGCCCCGGTATCGGCCCGACGGTCGTGAACTTGAGCGGCCGGCCGTGTCGAAGGCACGGGTCTTGCGCGATCCAGTCGAAACCGGACAACATGCGTCGGTGCGACGCCTACAGACCGGGCCCGGCACCGCCCGGCCCGGCGACGACTACAATGACGGTCGCACCCGCCAGGCCGGTGCGTGTCCGGCGAAACCATGTCGCCCCCGATCGCCCCGCTCACGCTGATCGTCGTCGAGGATTCGGAGGACGATTTCGACCTCGTCGTCGCGAGCCTCTCCGGTCGCGGTCGCCGTGTCGACGCCCGCCGGGTCGAGGACGGCCCCGCCCTGCGCGCGGCGCTCTCCGATCGCCTGCCCGACGCGGTGATTTCGGACCACCGGCTGCCGGGGTTCTCGTCGTTCGAGGCGCTGCGCATCGTGCGCGACCGGGACCGGGACGTCCCGTTCATCATCGTCTCGGGCACGATCGGCGAGCAGACGGCGGTCGAGGCGATGCGCGAGGGCGCGAGCGACTACCTGATGAAGAGCGAGCTCGTGCGCCTCGCCCCGGCGCTCGACCGCGCGCTCGACAACGCCGCCGCGCGTCGCCGGCGGAGGGAGGCCGAGACCGCGCTGATCGACAGCGAGGCGCGCTTCCGGGCGCTGACGGCCAACCTGCCGGGCGTGGTCTTCCAGCTCGAGCTGGTCGCCGGGCGGTTCCGGCTGCTGTACGTGAGCGACGGCGTGCGCCGGCTGTTCGGCCTCGAGCCGGACCAGGCGACCCGCCATCCCGAATCCCTGCTCGAACTCGCCTCGCCCGCCGAAGCCGATCGGCTCTGCCGGGAGATGCGCGAGGCCGGCGTCGCGGCCCAGCCGTTCCGCTGGATCGGCCGGCTGCCCCCGCGGGACGGCGTCTCGGTCGAATGGGTCGACGTCTCGGCCAGCGCCCGGCGCACCGGCCCGGATCGCGTGGTCTGGGACGGGATCATCGTCGACGTGACGCCCCGGATCCGGACCGAGCACGCGCTCGCCGCCTCCCGGGAGGAACTGCGCAAGCTGGCGATGCACCTCGCCCAGGTGAGCGAGCGGGAGCGCGAGGCGCTGTCGCGCGAGCTGCACGACGAGGTCGGCAGCATGCTCACCGGCCTGCGCTTCCAGCTCGCCTGGCTCAAGGGCGAGCTGAAGGGCGAACCGAAGTTCGATACGCATATCGAGCGTACCGAGAAGCTCGTCGACTCGGCGATCCAGGCTTCGACGCGGATCATGCACGACCTGCGGCCGGCGATCCTCGACGCCGGCGTCGTCCCGGCGCTCGAATGGCTGGTCCGCGAGTTCTGCGAGCGCATCGGTATCACCGCGGTGTTCCATGGCCCGCCCGACGAGCCGGCCTTGGCGCCCGACGAAGCCATCGTCGTCTTCCGCATCTGCCAGGAAGCGCTCAACAACGCCGCCAAGCACGCGGAGGCGCGCCGCGTCGACGTCCATTTCGACGCCACCGACGTCGAGATCCGGCTGGATGTCGAAGACGACGGCCGCGGCATCGAGGGCGCGGACCTCGAGAAGACCGACCGCTACGGCGTACGCGGCATGCGCGAGCGCGCCGCCTCGCTCGGCGGCCGGGTCGAGATCTCCCGCCGCCCCGAAGGGGGCACCCACCTGAGCGTCGCGCTCCCGCGCGCATGAAACCACCGAAGGCCCCCCGATGATCCGCGTCGCGCTCGTCGACGACCACGCCGTCGTCCGCCAGGGATTGCGTCAGATCCTGTCCGCGCAGCCGGACATCACCGTCGTCGCCGAGGCGTCCAACCACGGCGAGGCGCTGCAGATGCTGCGCAACACCCGCTGCGACGTCCTGGTGCTGGACATCGCCATGCCCGGGCGCAGCGGCATCGACACCTTGAAGCAGGTCAAGAACGAGTGGCCGAAGCTCCCGGTGCTGATGCTGTCGATGTATCCCGAGGACCAGTACGCGTTCCGCGCGCTCAAGGCCGGGGCGGCCGGGTACCTCACCAAGATGGCCGCGGTCGATCAGCTCGTCCATGCGATCCGTCAGGTCGCGTCCGGTCGCAAGTACATCACGATCGAACTGGCCGAGGCGCTGGCGACCGGGCTCGAGCGCAACCCCGACGCTCCGTCGCCCGATGTACTGTCGGACCGCGAGTTCCAGACGCTCAAGATGATCGCCCAGGGGCGCAAGCTGCAGGAGATCGGCGAGGCGCTCTCGCTGTCGCCCAAGACGGTATCCGTCTACCGTGCGCGGCTGTGCCAGAAGCTCAACCTGACGACGACCGCGGAGCTGACGCGCTACGCGGTCGAGCACGGCTTGCTCGACTAGGCGCCACGATCCGAACCGTCGTCGGGCTCAAGCCCGACCCGCGTTCCCCACCCGCCGGTCAGCCGGAGATGACGCGGTTGCGTCCGGCCTGTTTCGCCGCGTAGAGCGCCCGGTCGGCACGACCGATCATCGCGTCGCGCAGCTCGCCGGGCATGCGCTGGACGACGCCGGCCGAAAACGTGATCAGAATACGCTGGCGATCGTGCAGGAAGATGCGCCGGGTGAGCTCGCGCTGCACCCGCTGCATGATCGCCACCGCCTCGTCGATCTGCGCGTCGGGCAGCAGGATCACGAATTCCTCGCCGCCGAAGCGCGCCACGATGTCGGACGGACGGATCGACTCGCGAACGATGCGCGTCAGGTGCACCAGCGCTTCGTCGCCGGTCTGGTGGCCGAAGGTGTCGTTGAGCTTCTTGAAATGGTCGATGTCGAGGATCGCGAGGCACATCGGCGTGCCGTGGCGGTCGGCGCGCGCCGCCTCGCCGTCGAACGCCCGGGCGAGTCCGCGCCGGTTCAGGAGCTCGGTGAGCGCGTCCTCGTGCAATCGCTGGCTCACGTCAGCGAGCTCGGTCTCGAGGCGCCGGACCTCGGCGCCGAAGGCGTCGACCCGTGCCCGGGCTTCGACGAGCTCGGTATGCGTTCGCTTGAGGTCGGCCTGGACCCCGCGCGTGTCGTTCATCAGGGACATGACGACGTCGGAGATCTCCGGAATGCTGGTCGCTCCGGTGATGCTCTTCTGGTAGCCGGTCAGACGGTCCTGGTATTCGCCGGTGTGTTCGACGATCGTGCCGACCCGGTCGATGAAGGTCGTCACCATCGTCTTCAGGGCGCCCTTGGCTTCCTCGATGCTCTTCTTGAGGAGTCCCTGCTTCAGCACGATGTCGCGCAGCGTCTTCTCGAGCGTCTCGATCGTCTTGCGGTTGACCGGTCCGGCGGCGAGCGAGGCGAGCGAGGTGAGCTGCCCCTGCAGCCACTGGTCGTCGGCCACCAGCTCCGCGGTGTTGACCAGCACCAGGTGGAGGATGCGCAGCAGCCCGTGCTGGATCTCCTGGGCGTCGTCGCCGCGTTGCTCGAGGAGGAGCCACAGCTTCTTCGCCCGCTCGCCGGCCGGCGCGAGCGTCGGCTCGTCGACCACTTCGGCGAGCGCGCCGGCGAGCATCGAGGCCTCGCCGAGGATCTCCGCGCAGAACACCTTTCTCTCGGCAAGACCGAGTCGGACCGTACGCGCGAACAGGTCGCGCAGCGCCGCCGCCAGCGGGTCGGCCTGCGGCGGCTCGGCGGTCACCGCCGTCGAGTCGACCGTCTCGGGCGCCTGCGGGTCGGGCAGCGCCGGATCGTCGCCGGCCGGCGCCGGTGCGGCCGTCCCGATCGTCGCCCAGGTCCGCAGCAGACCCTTGAGTCGCACGCCCAGCGTATCGTCCGAACCGGCGAAGGCGCCCAGCACGTGATCGAGCGCCTCGCGCTTGCGCGCCTTGGTGATTCCCGGCGTGTTCCCGTCCCAGACGGTCAGAAGCTCACGGACCAGCGGCGCCCAGTGCCCGTCGCCGCGTTCGATCTGCGCGGCCGGCGCCGCGAGCCGCTTGAGCGCCAGCTTGGCCTGCGTCCAGTCGCCGCCGCCGACCGCGCTCTTCAGCGCCTGCGTTTCCGGTGCGTCCTCGCCGCGCTGCCGGACCAACTCCTCGGCCAGCTCCACGAGCATCGCGCTCGCAGCCACCGTCGAGGGCCGTTGCCGCGGCGACGCGATCTCGACGTAGACGCGGGTGTAGTTGTCGGGCGTCGCCGGCAGGCGTCGGGCGAGCAGTTCCTTGAGCGTCGCTCGCGCGAGCTCGGCGGGGGTGGACAGTTCCTGGACTCCGGACATGGCGGGGGACTGGGGCTCCGAGGCGACGGACGGACCGCGTTCGTTCGGCGGGGTCACAGGTAGTCGAACAACGACAGGCGGCTCATCTGCGCGTAGGTACGCTGCGACGCTTCGAGGGCCACTTGCTGGCGGGAGAAGGTCGAGACCGCGCTCGCGTAATCGAGGTCGGTCAGCCGCGAGAGCGTCGTCTGCTGCTGGAGCGCGGACTCCTCGTGGCCCGAGGCCAGCGCATCGACTTCGCGCAGCCGCGCGCCGACGTCGGCACGCACCGAGAGGATCTGCTCGAGCGCCCGGTCGATGCCGAGCAACGCGTCGTTGAGGTCGTTGGCGAGGCGCGCCCGCCCGCCGGCACCGCTGACCGGCGCCTCCAGCGTCGCTGCGAGCCGATCGAGCGTGGCGAACACGCTCTGGGTCGATGATGGCGCCAGCGTGAACAGGTCGCCGTTCGCCGGCGCGCCGCCGATCGTGATCTGCCGTCCATCGACGGTGATCGCGCTGCCGGCCTGGTACGGATTGCCGGTGGTCACGTAAGCGCTGGTCGTGGCGTTCCAGACGTCGTAGGTCGTGACCGAGCCGACGACGTTGAAGCGGACCTCGTAGGTCGATGTCCCGGTCGGGCCGGCGTTGGCGAGGCTGCCGACGACGCCGCTGCCGGTGTTGGTCGCCGCCGCGGTGGCGCGGAAGGTGCCGTTGCCGTCGGCGATCGCGACGAACACGTCCTGGCCGTTCTCCCGGACCGGCATCGATCGCGACCGAGCGACGTCGAGCTCGCGCCGGCCGGTGTCGCCGTTGTAGACGGCGCCACCCGGAACCAGCGCGAACGGCGCCGACTGGTCGCGGAATCCGCCGAACAGGTAGCGGCCCTCGCCGTCGACCGCGTTGGCGAGCGTCGCCAGTTCGGCGAGCCGCCCGCGCACATCGATCGCCAGGCTGGCGCGGTTCTCGTCGGCGTAGGCGGCGTTGCCGGCCGCCACCGCGAGATCGCGGACCGACTGCAGCAGCCCGGTCGCCTGCGCCAGCGTCGCCTCGGTGAAACCCAGGCTGTCGCGCGCCGAGCCGACGTTGTCGAGGAACTGTCCGGTCCGCGCCTTCGCCTGCGAGACGACCAGCGCCTGCGACGCGGCGACCGGGTCGTCCGACGGTGTCAGCAAGCGACGGCCGGTCGAGATCTGCTGCTGCGTGCGGACCAATTCCGCCGTCCGGTCGTTCATCGACCGGACCGCGAGATCGTGCAGCATCGACGTCGATACGCGCATCTCAGCCTCTCGCGATGTCGAGCACGGTGTCGAACAGCGACGCCGCCAGCGCCATCACCTTGGCGGACGCCTGGTAGGCCTGCTGGTAACGCTGGAGGTTCGCCGCTTCCTCGTCGAGGTTCACGCCCGACACGCCCTGTTGCGCGGCGACGAGCTGTCCGGTGACGATGGTCTGCGCGTCGCGCTCGACGACCGCCTCGTGCGTCGCCTGCCCGACGTCGGACACCATCGCGCCGTACGCGCCGGCGAAGGTCGCGTTGCCGCCGACCAGCGTCCGGTCGGCGAGGGCCGCGAGCGTCTGGATGTTGCGGTTGTCGCCGACCCCGCCGACATTGGGGCCGATGGTGAACTGGTCGCCGTTGGTCGGGTTGCCGGCGAGCGTGAACGTCACGCCACCGAAGGACACTCGAGCACCGGCGGTCCACGGAACGGGTGTTGCCGCCGGATAGACGGTCGTCGTGCTGCCGACGGTCACCGACACCGGGACCGACGGGAACCCGGTCATCGAGTTCGTTCCGGAACTGTAGGTGATCGTGAACGGCGCGGCGAGCGGCGTCGCCCAGTACGCCGACGAGATCGACGTGCCGTTGAGCGCTCCCGAGCCGGTATTGGTCGCCGCCGGTCCGGCGATCACCGGCGTCGCCGCCGCCAGCAGCGACGGATCGGCCAGCGCCAGCGCGAGCCCGCCCGCCGTCCCGCGGACCGCCTCGATCCGGAAGCGGTCGCCCGAGGCCGCGGCGCCCGAGGCGAGCGATATCGTCAGGCCGTCGACGGTCTGCGGCAACGTCGCGTAGCTCCAGGACGCCGAGTCCGACAGCCGCGTCAACGTGTAGCCCGACCCGGTCCGGCGCAGTTCGTAGTCGCTCGCCATCAGCGCCGACGGGTCGGCCACGTTCACCGCGAGCACGCCGCTGCCGGTGTTGGTCGACAGCGCGCGCGATGCCGGCGTCGGCAACGTGAAAAGGTCGCCGCCCGCCGCGCCGGCGAGGTCCTGGCCCAGCCGCTGCTGCTCGTTGACCGCCCCGGCGAGCGACGCGGCGAGTCGGCCGAGCTCGTTCTGCGCGTCGACCAGCGCGCCGTCGCGGAAGGCCAGCAGCCCGCCGAGCGCGCCGCCCGACAAATCGGCCGACTTGAGCGCGACGAAGCCTGACGCGGAAAGCCCGATCTCGAGGTCCTGCGGCGACTCGATCGACGCTCGCACGTCCAGCAGCGTGGACACCTGGCCCACGACCAGCGGCTGCCCCGATGACAGGAAGACGTTCATGCTGCCGTCGGTCTGGAACGCGGTCCGGATGCCGATCGAGGAGGCGAGCCGCTGGGCGATCGCGTCGCGACGGTCGAGCAGGTCGTTGGGCGGGCGCGACGGATCGCCGTTGGCCAGCGCGATCTGCCGGTTGAGTCGCGCGATCTCGGCGACGTCGCCGTTGATCTGGTCGACGGTCGTCGAGATCCGGGCGTTGGTGGACGTGCGGATGTCGGAAAGCTGACCGTCGAGAACGGTGAATCGCGAGACCAGCGCGCGACTCGCCCCGAGCAGCGCCTGGCGGGACGGGATGTCGGCCGGATGGGCGGCGAGGCCCTCCACCGCCGAGAAGAACTCGTCGAGCGCCGGTGCCAGACCCGCCGCCGGATCACCGAACAGGTCGTCGAGACGGGTGAGCTCGGTGGCGAGCGTGTCGAGCGAGGCGCCGTCCGCCGTGGCGGAACGAAGCTGCGACACCAGATGGTCGGCGTAGACCCGCCGCACGCCGATGACGTCGGTTCCCTGGCCGAGCCAGCCCGAGCCGGTGAACAGGGCCGGGCTCGCCGTCTGCATCGTCTCCTGCCGGCTGTAGCCGGCGGTGTTGACGTTGGCGATGTTGTGGCCGGCGGTCGTGAGTCCCTGCTGCGCGGCGTAGAGGCCGGTCAGTCCGATGCCGAAGATGCCGTTGCTCATGGCCGGTTCCGGGTCTGCTCGCGACGCATCCGTTTACGCCTTGCGCGGCGCCACTCGTTGGTTATCGGTGGCTGCGAGCGAAAGTTGAGTCGGCACGGGCGCGTGGCGCCCGACCATGGCGATCGCCTGTTCCAGTTTTTGCGCGTATTGCGGATCGGTCGCGTAGCCGGCGCGGGCGAGTCCGCCGGCCCAGCTCTTGGCGTCGGTCGCGCCGGCGAGTGCGCCGGCGTAGCGGCGGCTCGATTTCAGGACCTTCGCGTAGTCGGCGAACGCCTCGCCGACCGTCGAATAGGCACGGAAGGCGGCCACCGCCGGTCGGGCGACGCCACCGGCGACTTCGAGCGTGGTCGCGAGCACCGACGAGCCTTCCCAGCGGGTCCCGGTCTTCATGCCGAATAGGTTGTTGCTCGACGATCCATCCGCGGCCTTCGGCTGGTGACGCCCCCAGCCGGTTTCCAGTCCGGCCTGGCCGATCAGCCAGTCGGCGGAGACACCGAGCGCCTTGGCGGCCGCTTCGGCGTGGGGTCGCATGCGCTCGGCGAAGACGCGTACCGTGTCGGCGACGCCCGACGTCGCTCGGCGATCGGCGTCCCCGCCCTTCGTCGCCTTGAGCGCAGCGTCGGCGGGCGCCGGCGCCGCCACCGGCGCGGCGGGCACCGCCCGCCGGGCTTCGAGTCCGGCGGCGAGCCCGACCCGGGCCGGCGCGTCGGGCGCCCCCCGCGCCTCGGCGCGCCGGCCCGCGGGCACCCCCTGCCCGGCATCGGCTGCGTCGTCCACCGCCTTGGCCCCGACCTGGCGCGCGAGCTGGCGCTCGATCGCCTGCGCGAGGCCGATACCGCGGGAGGCGATCTTCTGCGAGATCTCCCGGTCGAACATTCCGACCCAGGTCCGGCCCGAATCCGACGCGAGCGGTCCGTCCTGAGGCATCGCCTCCCGCATCGCCTTCATCATCTGCTGGACGAGCAACGCCTCGAACTCGCGCGCCGCCGCCCCCGCCGCCGCCCGCGGGTCGTCGCGCGCGCGCGAGCGCAGCGAGTCGAGGCCCCGGGAATCGAGCGCCAGCGCCGAGCCCTGCGGTGCCGGGATGGCCATCAGATCACCTCGAGCTCGGCCTTGAGCGCGCCCGACGACTTCATCGCCTGCAGGATCGCGAGCAGGTCCTGCGGATTCGCACCCAGCGTATTGAGCGCGCGCACGACGTCGGCGAGCTTCGCACCGGGCGCGAGCGCCACGAGGTTCTTGCCCTCCTGCTTGACGTCGATCTGGGCGCGCTCGGTCACGACCGTCTCGCCCTTCGAGAAGGGTGCCGGCTGGGAGATCACCGGATCGCTCTGGATCGTCACCGTCAGATTCCCGTGCGCGACCGCGCATTCATCGAGCGTGACCGCCCGGTTCATGACGATCGAGCCGGTCCGCGCGTTGATCACCACCCGCGCGGCCGGCATCGCCGACTCGACGCTGACGTTCTCGAGCTCGGCGATGAAGGCGACCCGTTCGTCGGGACCGGCCGGCGCCCGGACGCGGATCACCCGACCGTCGGCCGCTGCGGCCACGCCGGTGCCGAATCGCCGGTTGATCGCGTCCACCATCGAGCGGGCGACGCCGAAGTCGGCGTCCTTGAGCTCGAGCTGCACGAACTCGGCCGAACCCAGCGACGTCGGTACCGACCGCTCGACGGTCGCGCCCCCGGGGATGCGTCCGGCGTTCAGCTGATTGACCTGCGTCTTGCTGCCGCCGGCCGACGCGCCGGCGCCGGCGATCGCGACGTTCCCCTGCGCCATCGCGTAGATCTGTCCATTCGCGCCCTTGAGCGGCGTCATCAGCAGCGTGCCGCCCCGCAGGCTCTTGGCGTTGCCCATCGACGAGACCGTCACGTCGAGGAGCTGCCCCGGCTGAACGTACGGCGGCAGCTGCGCGGTGACCATCACCGCGGCGACGTTCTTCAACTGCAGGCTCTGCCCGGGCGGCAGGTTGACGCCGAGCTGCGAGAGCATCGACTGCAGGCTCTGCGTGGTGAACGGTGTCTGGGTCGTCTGGTCGCCGGTACCGTCCAGCCCGACGACGAGGCCGTAGCCGATCAGCTGGTTGGTGCGCGCACCGGCGAGGTTCGCGAGGTCCTTGACGCGCTCCGCCGCGACCGGGGCCGCGGCGAGCACGACGAGGGCCAGCGCGGCGAGCAGACGCGCCGCGCGGAGCGGTCGCGATTCGCGGATCGTGCGCATGGTCGGAATCTCCGCCTTCAGAAGGGCATGACGGACTGGAAGACGCGCGCGAGCCAGCCCATCGTCTGCGCCTCGTCGATGTAGCCGCTGCCCCGGTATTCGATGCGCGCGTCGGCGACCGTCGTCGACGACACGACGTTGCCGGCCAGGATGAAGGCCGGGTTGACGACCCCCGAGACGCGGATGAACTCCGAGCCCTGGTTGATGCCGATCTGCTTCTCGCCGGCGACCAGCAGGTTGCCGTTGGGGAGCACCTCGATCACCGTGACCGCGATCGTGCCGGTGAAGACGTTATTGGCCGCCGAGTCGCCGCCGCCCTCGAACTCGTTCTTGCTGTCGGCCTTGATGCTGCCGCCCGGCGTGCCCCACTTGCCGATCTGGATGTCCGGCACGACGAAGCTCATCGCCCCCTTGCGGTCGGCGGCCGTGGTCGCGCTCTTGCTCGCGGCGACCTTTTCGTTGATCTGGATCGTCAGCGTATCGCCGACGTGGCGGGCGCGCCGGTCCTCGAACAACGGCTGGTAGTTCGCGTAGGCGACGTGCTGCGCCTGGAAGATCGCGCCGTTCTGCGCCCCGGCCGCGAGCGGCGTCGGCGCCGCCGGGCGCACGGTCATCGGCTGGTGGACCTCGACGACGCGCAGCGCGTCGGACGTGGTCTTGCAGGCGGCGAGCGGAAGCGCGAGCGCCGCGAGGGCGAGGAGGCGCAGCGTCGGGATCATCGTCGCTCCGGTCGGGCTACAGCTGCGAGAGCCGCTGCAGCATCTGGTCGGTGGTCTGGACGGCCTTCGAGTTGATCTCGTAGGCGCGCTGGGTCTGGATCATGTTGACCAGCTCCTCGACGACGTTCACGTTCGAGGTCTCGACGTAGCCCTGCGAGATCAGTCCGGCGCCGTTGCTGCCGGGGGTGTTGGTCGTCGGCGCGCCCGACGAAGCGGTCTCGACCAGCAGGTTCTCGCCTCGGGCCTCGAGGCCGGCCGCGTTGATGAAGTTCGCGAGCTGCAGCGTGCCGACCTGGGTGGGCGCCGCCTGTCCCGGCTGGGTCACGGTGACCACGCCGTCGCGGCCGATCGAAATCGACTGCGCGTTGGCCGGGATCGTGATCGCCGGGGAGACCGGGTAGCCGCCGGAGGTCACGAGCTGGCCCTGCGCGTCGGTGTGCAGCGACCCGTCGCGGGTGTAGGCGAGCGTGCCGTCGGGCATCGACACCTGGAAGAAGCCCTGCCCCCGGATCGCCAGGTCGAGCGGATTGCCGGTCTGCTGGAGGTTGCCCTGCGTGTGGATGCGTTCGGTGGCGACCGGACGCACGCCGGTCCCGATCTGCAGCCCGGTCGGCAGCTGCGTCTGCTGCGACGACGACGCGCCCGGCTGGCGTACCGTCTGGTAGAGCAGGTCCTCGAACACCGCCCGCGAACGCTTGAAGCCGGTCGTGCCGACGTTGGCGAGGTTGTTCGAGATGACGTCGAGCTGGGTTTGCTGGGCGTCGAGGCCGGTCTTGGCGATCCACAGCGAACGAATCATGGGAACTCCCGGGTCGTGGTGGCCGGTCAGCCGTTGGCCGGAGCGAGCAGCTGGGTGGCGCGCTGGGCGTCCGCGTCCGCGCTCTGCAGCAGCTTCATCTGCATTTCGAACTGCCTGGCGTAGCCGATCATGTCGACCATCGCCGAGACCGGATTGACGTTGCTGCCTTCGAGCGCGCCGGCAGTGAGCGTCGCCGCCTCGTCGGCGTCGAGCGGCGCGCCGCCGCGCGAACGGAACAGGCCGTCGCCGCCCTTGACGAAGCCGTCTTCGGGGGGCGACACGAGCTTCAGGCGCCCGAGCACCTGGACATTGGCGCTGCCCTGGGATTCGACCACCGCCGACACGGTCCCGTCCCTGGCGATCGAGATCCGCGCGCCTTCCGGTACGGTGATCGGACCGCCGTCGCCCAGCACCGCGAGCCCGCCGTGCGTCCTCAGCTCGCCTTCCGGCGAGACCGCGAACCGGCCGTTGCGCGTGTAGGCCTCGCCGCCGTCCTTGGTCTGCACCGCGAGCATCGCGCCACCGTCCAACGCGACATCGAGGTCGCGGCCGGTGCGCTCGACGTTGCCGGCGCGAAAGTCGGCGCCGGGCGTCGTCGCGACCGCGTAGGCGCGGGTCGGCGCGCCCTGCCCCACGAGCGGGGCGACGCGGAAGGCGACGGTGTCGGCCTTGTAGCCCGGAGTCGAGGCGTTGGCGAGGTTGTGCGCGGCGACCGCCTGCTGCTGCAGGATCTGCTGCGCGCCGGTCATCGCGACGTAGACGAGGCGGTCCATGGCTCGCGGGTCGGATCAGCGGTCGAAGAGGTCAGCGGAGGTTGACCAGCGTGTTCAGCACCTGGTCCTGCGTCTTGATCGTCTGCGCGTTCGCCTGGTAGGTCCGTTGCGCGGTGATCATGTCGACGAGCTCCTGCGTCAGGTCGACGTTCGATTCCTCCACGGCCCCCGATTGCAGGACACCGAAGTGGCTCGATCCGGGGACGCCGGGCAGCGGCTGTCCGGACGCCGCGGTCTCGGCCCAGGCGTTTCCGCCCAGCGGCTGCAACCCCTGCGGGTTGGCGAAGCTCGCCAGCATCACCTGCCCCAACGTGCGTGACTCGCCGTTCGAGTAACGACCGAGGATCGTGCCGTCGGCGCCGACCGCGTAGCCGGAGAGCTGGCCTGCCGCGTAGCCGTCCTGCGTCAACGCGTCGACCGAGAACGGGCTGCCGTACTGCGTCGCGTCGCCGTAGTCGAGGGTGAACGCGAACGGCGTCGTCGCCCCGTTGGTCAGTGCCGCCGACACGTTGAACGGCAGCGTCGTCGTGCCGGTGTTGAGCGTGCCGTCCGGATTGAAGTTGAGCGTGCCCAGCACGGCCGGCAGCGCGGTCCCGTCCATCGCGCCGTACACCGACCAGGTGTTGGCGGCGGTCTTGACGTAATAGGTCGACAGCGCGTGCGAGTTGCCCAGACTGTCGTAGACGGTGATCGCGGTCGCGCGGTTGTAGGTCTTGGGATCGTTGATGTCGAACGGCAGCGCGATGATCGCCTCGCCGGCGTCGAGGTTCAGTCCGATCCCGGCTTCGGTGGTCGGATTGGCCTGCAGCTGCGCGGCCGACACCTGGAGCGGTCCCGGGTTGGCGACCAGCAGCGTGCCGGCGGCGTCGACGCCGTAGCCGGTCAGGCGCGCGCCCGCGGCGTTGACGATGTAGCCGTCCTTGTCGAGATGGAACTGGCCGTTGCGCGAGAAGCTGACCGCGCCGTTCTGCTCGATGCGGAAGAACCCGTTGCCGTTGATCGCGAGGTCGAGCGGGTTGCTGGTCGTCCGGATGTTGCCCTGCACGAAGTCGGGCTGGATGGCGGCGACCGACACGCCGATGCCGGCGCCGGTGCCGCCGGCGGCGGCCAGCGAGTTCGCGTAGACGTCGGCGAACAGCGCCTCCGAGCCCTTGAACCCGACGGTGTTGGCGTTGGCGACGTTGTTGCCGATGACGTCGAGCGCGCGCGCGGCGGCGTTGAGTCCGGACAGTCCCTGCTGGAATCCCATGGCGTGGCTCCGTGTATCAGTTGAAGGCGCGCACCGCGTCGATCGCGACCTCGCCCAGGCTGCCCAGGAGGAGGCGCGGACCGTCGGCGCCGGCGACGACGCCGGTGACGCGCGCGAGAGTGGAGGTCGTGGCCGCGACCGCGCCCTGCGCGTTGGTCGCGGTCACGCTGAACGTGTAGCGGCCCGGCGCCGCGGCGGCGCCGGTGTCGGTCTTGCCGTCCCAGGCGAAGCGCCCGCCGCCGGCGGTCTGCGGACCCAGCGTGAGCGTGCGCACCGGATTGCCGGCGGCATCGCTGATCGTCACGCTGACCTGGGTCGCGGCCGAGGCCAGGTCGAATCCGCCGCTCGCCTCGCCGTCGGCGAGCGCGATCGCGTTGCCGTCGATCGTCACGTCGTGGCCGACCAGCGCGGCCGCCTGCAGCGTCCGATCGGCCGATTGCGCCTGTGCCAGCGCCACCAGGGTTTCGTTGATCCGGTTGATGCCGGTGACCGTCGACAGCTGCGCGAGCTGCGTGGTCACCTGGGCGTTGTCGAGCGGATTCAACGGATCCTGATTGCGCAGCTGCGTGACCAGCAGCGTGAGGAAGCGGTCGGCCGCCTCCTGCGTCGCGGCGGCGGGATCGGTCGCGGCCTTCGCCTGCGGAACGACGGCCGCCTTCGCCTGCGCCCCGGGCGGCGCCGGCTGGGCGGCGGCCGCTTGGGCGGCCGCCTGGCGCGCCGCGTGGGCGAACGAGTCGGCCTTGGTGGCGGCGTCCCGCGGCAGCGACGACGTCAGCGCCTCGGTGACAGGGGCGGCCAGCGCCTTCGCGGCGGCCTGGAGGGGTGCGGAGAGATTGATCATGGCGGTTCCGGTCGCGGAGTGCGTCACTGGCCGAGCTGCAGCGTCTTGGCGAGCAGGCTCTTCGCCGTGTTCATCACCTCGACGTTCGACTGGTAGGAACGCGAGGCCGAGAGCATGTTCACCATCTCGTCGACGATGCTGACGTTGGGCATCGTCACGAAGCCCTCGGCGTCGGCCGACGGATGGCCCGGCTGGTGGACGCGACGTCCCGGCGCGGGATCCTCGATCACGCCGGCGACCGCGACCTTGGCCGGGCCGCTGCCGCTGTCGGGCGCGACGGCGCGGAAGACCACCTGCTTCGCCCGGTAGGCCTTGCCGTCCGGCCCGGTGACGCTCTCGGCGTTGGCGAGGTTCGAGGCGGTGGCGTTGAGTCGCTGCGATTGCGCGGCGAGCGCGCTGCCGGCGATGTCGAAGACATTGAACAGGTTCATGGTCGTCAACCCTGCATGGCCGCGAGCATCGTGCGGATCTGGGCGTTGAGCATCTTGAGCGCGGCCTCGTAACGCACCGCGTTGTCGGCGAAACGGGCCCGCTCGGCGTCCATCTCGACGCTGTTGCCGTCGAGGGCGTCCTGCGCCGGCACCCGGTAGAGCAGCGGCGGCGTCGGGGCCTCGCCGCGCCGTCCGCGCGCCTCGTCCAACGCGCGCGCGAAGTCGAAGTCGACCGCCTTGTAGCCGGGCGTGTCGGCGTTGGCGATGTTCCCGGCGATGACGCTCTGCCGGTACGCGCGCAGCTTCATCGCGTCGGCGTTGAGCTTCAGAAAGTCGTCCAGGCGGTCGATCACGGCGGGCGGTCCCGGTTCTTCAATCGATGGCCCCGATGGTGGCTCGCGTCCGCGCGACCCGATCCACCGAAGAGGCCGTGGAATCGGCCGCTGTTCGTCCGCTCCGCCGGTTGCGCACGCGCGTAGAGTCGGCCACAAGTCGCGGGTCGAGCGGCGCCTTCGGGGCGCCGCCCCGCCATCCCAGGGGAGGACGTCAGGCATGCGTATCGGAGCGGTCGGACTGGTCGTCGCGGCGATCCTCGCCGCCGCGGTCGCGTTGGCGCCCGGATCGGGCCCGGCGTACGCGGCCGGGGCCTCGGCAGCCCCGATCGCGGAGCTCCCCGAACGCATCCGCTTCCTGCTCGACCGCGAGCGTCCGGGCGGACTCGATGTCGAAATCGAGATCGGCAGCCTCGACCCGACCCTCAACCTCGCCCCTTGCGCCCGCGCGGAACCCTTCCTGCCACCCAACGCCCGACTGTGGGGCAAGGGCAGCGTCGGGGTTCGATGCGTGGACGGAGCACGCTGGACCGCCTGGGTGCCGATCCACATCCGCGTCTACGGCGACGCGCCGGTCGCGGCCCGGGACCTTGCCCGGGGCAAGCCGGTCGGGATCGACGATATCCGGATCGAACGTGTGGAGCTGACCCGCCTGGCGCAGGGTCAGATCTCGACCGCGGAGGCGGTCGTCGGTCGCATCCCGGTACGCCCGATCACCGCCGGCGAGGCCCTGCGCCAGGACCTGCTGCGGGCGCCACCGGTCGTCCAGGCCGGCGATCCGGTCCGGATCGTGCTTGTCGGTGAAGGATTCACCGTCAGCACCGAGGGAAAGGCGCTCACCGCCGCCGCCGACGGGCAGACGGTGACGGTCGCGGTGGCCGGATCCGGCTCGGGCCGAGGGCTCGCCGGCGTCGCGCGCCCAGGGGGGGTGGTCGAGATTCGGCACCCCGAACCCTCAAGTCCTCTCGCGCGGAGCCGATAATCACGCATCGACGGTGCTGGAACCCGCCAGGAGTGCCGGCACCGGAGCAAGCCCGGAGACAACGACAATGAAGATTCCGCCTTCCTCGGACCTCTTGAAGTCGGTTCAGACGCCGGCCAGCGGCGGCTCGCGTCCCAATGGGGCGGCCAGCGCCGCGGTTCCCGCGGCCGCCGACCGGGTCACACTGTCGACGCCCACCGGCAGCAACGTGTCGGCGAACGCCGAAGCGGGGTTCGACCGGGCCAAGGTCGAGGCGATCAAGGCCGCGATCCGCGACGGGACGCTCTCGGTCGACAGCGGCGTGGTCGCCGACCGGATGCTGGCCCAGGCGCTCGCCTTGCTCAGCAAGGGCAAATGATGACGCCCGCCCGTCGCGAGCCCACCGCCGAGATCATCGCCGCCGAGTGCGCCGGATGGCGCGCGCTGGTCGACCTGCTCTCGGCCGAACAGGACGCGCTGCGGGCCGCCGACACCGCGACGATCGAATCGCTCTCCCGGCGCAAGGGCGAGCATGTCTCCCGTCTGGACGCGCAGGCCCGTGAACGCGAGGCGCTGATGCGCGCTCGGGGTCTGCCGATCAACGCGCAGGGACTGGAACTGTGGTTTTCGCTGGCGCTGGCGCCGGCGAAGGCACGCGAGTTCCGCGAGGACCTCGCGCGCCACGCCGACCTCGCGAAGCGACTGAACCGCCAGAACGGCGCACTGGTCGCACGCCTGCAACGTTACGTCCAGGGCGCATTCGCCGCCCTGGCGCTGGCGGCCGGCGCCGAGCTCACCTACGACGGCGCCGGCGTCGCACGCCCGGTGGCGCGGCGGCGCGCGTCGGTCGCGATCTGACCTGTCAGCCGTCTGCGGCGGCCGCCGGCCGCCGCAGCGCCCTCCGCTCGATCCTCCGGCGCGGGCCGACCCGCGGCCGCGCAGCGCTTCATTCCGCCCCTGGCATCTCGTTCAACTGCAGCCAGTAGCGCGTCACCTCGCCCAGCTTGGCGATCAGCTCGGCGTACTCGACCGGCTTGACGACGTAGCTGTTGGCCCCGCGCCGGTAGCTCTCGACCAGGTCGCGGCGCTCACGCGAGGACGTCAGCACCACGACCGGCAGGCCGCGCGTCGTCGGATCGGATTTGATCCGCTGCAGGACCTCCAGGCCGTTGACGCGCGGCAACTTGAGGTCCAGGAGGATCACCCGAGGCAGATTGCCCGGCCCCCGGGGCGCGCCGCCGGCTCCGCCGAACAGGTACTCCAGCGCGGTAACGCCGTCCTCGGCATGGACGATGCGCAGCGCGACATTGGCCCGCCGCAGCGCCCGCAGCGTGAATTCGGCGTCGTCGGGGTTGTCCTCGACGAGCAGGACGTCGATGCCCTCGGGACTCACGAGCGTCCCCGAGCGGAGCGCGCCGGTTCCCCGGTGTCCGCGTCCGGGACCGCCGGTCGGCCCGGTCCTGCTGCGTGGAGGAGCGCGTCGATCATCTCGAGAGTCGGGTTCGGGGGGCGCCGGCGACCGCGCGTTCGGATCGGCGGACCGGACCCGACATTGTCACCCGGTGGCGAGCGGGCGTCGACGGTCGCGCGCGCTCCCGGATCAGGTCGGACCCGGCGGCGTGTTCGCCCCGGCCTGCTGAGGCGGTGCCGGGTTGCGCGGCTCGGCGATATCACGCTCGGTCGGACGCGGCAACGCCGACTCCGGCGTGTCGGTCAGCACCATCAGCGTCACCCGCCGGTTGCGGGTGCGGCCTTCCGGCGTCTCGTTGGACTCCACCGGCCGGTTGTCGGCGTGCCCGCTCGCGGTCAGCCGCGAGGCGACGACGCCGTTGTCGACGAACAGCCTGACCACGGCACTCGCGCGGGCGGCCGCGAGCTCCCAATTGGACGGGAACTGGGCGCCGGCAATCGGCGTGTTGTCGGTATGCCCTTCCACCTGGATGGCGTTGTCGACCTGCGCCAGGACCTCGGCGACCCGGGCGAGCGTCTGGGTCGAGCCCGGCTCCAGCGACGCCTGGCCGGAGGCGAACAGCACGCTCGCGTTGATCTCGACCGCGAGGCCGCGTGAAGACTGGGTGAGCCGGACCTGGCCGGACGACACCAGCGGCCGCATCACCTCGGACAAGCGCCCGGCGAGTCCCACGAGCTTCTGCTCGCGTTGGCGCCGCACCGGGTCGGCGACCCGCACCGGCATCGGCGGCAGCGCGGTCGATTTCATCGGCACCGGCCCGACGGTGCGCTCGGACTGGAATTTCTGGTGGCGGAACGCCGAGACCAGCGCGTCGGACAGCACCCGGTACTTGCCCTCGTTCAGCGTCGAGATCGCGTACATGACGACGAAGAAGGCGAACAGCAGCGTGATGAAATCCGCGTACGAGACGAGCCAGCGCTCGAGATTCTCGTGCTCCTCTTCCTGGGGTCGGCGGCGCGCCACGGTCTAGCCCAGGTGACCGGCCAGCCGGGCCGCGATCAGCTTCGGGTTGTCGCCGTTGGCGATGCCGAGCAGGCCGTCGGCGATCATCGCCCGGTAGTGGCTCTGCGCGGCGATCAGCGCCTTCAGCTTGGCGGCGAGCGGCAGGAAGACCAGGTTGGCGAGCCCGACCCCGTAGATCGTCGCGACGAACGCGACCGCGATTCCCCCGCCCAGCTTCGCCGGGTCGGACAGGTTCTCCATCACGTGGATGAGGCCCATGACCGCGCCCAGAATGCCGATCGTCGGCGAATAGCCGCCGGCGGCCTCCCAGACTTTCGCCGCCGCCTTGAGCCGCAGTTCCGAGGCGTCCGCGGCGACCTCGAGCGATTCGCGGATCCGGTCGGGGTCTAGCCCGTCGACCAGGAGCTGCACGCCGTTGCGCAGGTAGGGCTCGTCGATGGCGTCGAGTTCGCGCTCGAGCGCGAGCACGCCGTCCCGGCGCGCCACGACCGCCCAGGCCTCGACACGGCCGATCAGGCCGGCGTGGTCGATCGGCGGCGGCCTGAACGCCCAGGCGCCCAGCCGCATCCCCTCGACGAAGGTCGACACCCGGCTCTGGAGCAGGACGGCGGCGGTCGTTCCGCCGACGACGATCAGGAACGCCGCAGGCTGGATCAGCGAGCCCAAGTGGCCGCCCTCCAACCATTGCCCGCCCAGTATCGCGACCGCCGCCAGTGCCAGGCCGGCTACGCTCAGTGCATCCATGTCCGCCGGAAAAGCTGCTCTCCGGCTGTTATCGGCACGAACCGGCGGTTTGCGCACCCGTGCCGGCGTGCGAACGGGATCCGGCAATCCGCTGGCGCGGCGCTTCCCGCCGGCCGCCCGGCGGCGGGAGCGTCCTTACCAGTCGCGCAGCTTCGACCGCAGCCGTGCGACCGCCTGGGCGTGGAGCTGACAGATCCGCGATTCCGAGACCTCGAGCACCGCGGCGATCTCCTTGAAGTTGAGCTCCTGCTCGTAGTAGAGCCCCATCAGGAGCTTCTCGCGCTCCGGCAGGTGATCGATCGCCTCGACGAGCGCCTGGCGGAAGCGGGTGTCCTTCACCCGCTCGAACGGGTCCTCGCCCCGGTCCGGGCAATGGCGGTCCAGGAAGTCGTCGCCGCCGTCGGCCGAGAAGTCCTCGAGGTGCAGCAGCTCGTAGCCCTTCGCCTCCTGCAGCTCGGCGTGGTAGTCGGCCATCGACAGGCCCATCGACTCGGCGATCTCGCGTTCGGTCGGCGCGCGACCGAGCTTCTGCTGGAGCTTGGAGATCGCGTTCTCGACGCGCCGCAGCGCCTTGCGCATGCTGCGCGGCAGCCAGTCGCTCTCGCGCAGCTCGTCCAGCATCGCGCCGCGGATCCGCTGCGAGGCGAAGGTCTCGAAGGCGCTGCCCTGCCCTTCCTGGTAGCGCGATGCCGCGTCCATCAGGCCGATCATCCCGGCCTGGACGATGTCGTCGATCTGCACGCTCGCCGGCAGCTTCGCGGCCAGATGATGGGCCATCCGGCGCACCAGCGGTGCGAACTCGGTGACCCGTTGTGACACGTCGATCGTGCCGGTCGAGGTATACATGGCGTTGCTCCTACGGATGCGCGGCGGCCCGCGCCGGCGCCGCCACCAGGCGGCGCGCCAAATCGGAGTAGGCGGCGCCCGCGACGGTCGCGGCGAACCGCGGCCAGGCGAGCGAGGCCGGCGTGGCCCAGGGGCCGCCCGGCAGGAAGGCTTCGTAGCAGAGGTCGATCGTGAGGAAGCGCCGCGCGGTCGACGACACGCTGGCGTAGACCTCCTTCGCCGCGTCCGCCGACGGGGCGCGGTGCACGCTCGCCCCCAGTCGGGCGCCCCTCGCGGACCGGGCGACCTCCTTCATCGCCGCGTAGGCGGCGGTGATCGCCTCGGCGGTAGGCGCCAGCGCGATGTACCCGTAGGCACCGGCCGGCGGCGCGCCGTGGACGATCCAGGCGTCGAACGCTCCGCGCCGGCGCGTGGTCGCCGCGACCGCGTCGCGCCAGTCCCCGGCGCGCTCGAAGCGTCCGAACGCCCGTGCCGCCGGCAGGACGACGATGCCGTCGGGCCCGTCGCACAGGACGTCGTCCGGCGAGCGGTCGCCGTCGAGCGCATGGGCGAGGTCGTAGCGGGTGCGGATGTCGGCCGCCGCGGCCACGCCGCCGACACTGCGGTCGACGACCAGCACCTGAGCGCCGTCGGCGGCCAGCGCCCGGGCGAGATGCACGGCGATCGCCGCCGCGTCGGGCCCGGCGATCGCGGTGATCGGCGCTTCGGCCGGCGGAAACAGCCGGCGCAGCCCGGTGGCCTGGTCGTCACGCATGGGCGGCCCCGAGCGCCAGCGGCATCGCCAGCGGCAGCTCGTCGTCGGCGAGCGTGAACGGACCCGGCGACGGGAGCGCGCGCAACGACCGGTCGGCGAGCACGTCGGCGCGCGGCAGCGACAGGTCCTCCGGAACCCGCTGGCCGTGGGTGACGTAGGCGACCGAGAGGCGGCGGCGGATCGCGACGTCGAGCACCGGGCCGATGCGCGCCGCCTCGTCCAGTTTGGTCAGCACGACCGGCGGGCGCTCGCCGGCGCTGCCACCGTAGGCGGTCGCGACCTCGTCGAGCGTCTCCCCTTGCGAGGTCGCGTTCAAGAGCACGAGCTTGGTCACCCGCGGATCGTCGAGAATGCGCGCCTGGTCGGCGAGCCGGCGGTCGCGCTGCGACAGGCCGACCGTGTCGATCAGCACCAGATGCTTGCCGGCCGCGGCGCCCAGCGCCTGCGCCAGGTCGTCGGCGTCGGCGATCGCCCGCACCGGCACGCCCAGGATCCGCGCGTAGATCCGAAGCTGGTCGTGGGCGCCGACCCGGTAGCTGTCGGTGGTGAAGAGCGCGAGTTTCGAGGCGCCGAAGCGCACGGCGCAACGCGCGGCGAGCTTGGCGACCGTCGTCGTCTTGCCCACGCCGGTCGGCCCGACGAGCGCGTAGACGCCACCGCGCGAGACCGGGTCCTCGCCGTCGGCGACGACGCGGAGGTTCTTCGCCAGTACGCCGGCGAGCCAGGGGCGCGCCTGCGCCGGCGACAGACCGTCGCCCATCCGGCGCACGACCTCGCGCGCGAGCGTCGCGCTGTAGCCGGCGGCGAGGAGGTCGCGCTGCGCCCGTGCGGCGAGCGGCCGGCGACGCATGATGTCGCTCCAGGCCAGATCGCCCAGTTGCTCCTCGAGCAGACGGCGCAGACCGGCGACCTCGGTCATCAGGCGAGGCCAGGCGCCCGACTCGGACGCGCCGCGCTCCGCCGGGGGCGCCGGTTCGGCCGCCGCGGCGGACGCGACCGGCGCCTCGGCCGAAGGCGGGCGCCAGGCGCGCACCGCCGGCTCCTCGGCCGCCGGCGGCGTCGCGGTCGATGCCGACGCCGGCGCTGCCGCCGGACGACGAGTCGCGCCGGCGGCTTCGAGCAGCGTCTCGACTTCGGCGACCGCGAGCGCGGTCACCTCGATGCCGTCGGCGGTGGCCCGGTTCGACACGATCATCGCGTCGGGGCCGAGCTCGTTGCGAACCTGCTCGAGCACGTCGCGCGAGCGCGTGCCGGTGAATTTGCGCGGCTTCATGCCTTACCTCCAACCGTGGCGCGCACGCGGATCGTGCGCGAGTCCGGGATTTCCGCGTGGGCGAGCACCTTGAGCATCGGCGCCGCCCGCCGCGCCAGTCTCGCGAGCGCGAGACGAAGCTTGTCGGGCACCAGGAGCACCGCCGGCATCCCCTGGGCCTCGAAGTTCTGCGCCGACGCGGCGATTTCACGGGCGAGCGTCGACGCGAGCTCGGGCTCGAGTCCGGCCGCGTCGGGGCCGGCGACGTTCATGACCTGCGAGAGCACGCGCTCCAGGCCGCTGTCGAGCACGATGACCGGCAGCTCCGGCGCCGAACCGTAGATCTCCTGGACGATCGCCCGGCCCAGCGCGACGCGGACCGCCGCGGCGAGCGCCATCGGCTCGGTCTCGCGCGGCGCGTGGTCGATCAGCGTTTCGAGGATCGTGCGCAGGTCGCGCACGTGGACGCCCTCGTCGAGCAGCGTCGCCAGCACCCGCTGGACGGTGGCGAGCGGCAGCAGCTTGGGCGTCAGGTCCTCGACCAGCTTGGGCAGCGATTTCGCCGCCTGGTCGAGCAGACCCTGCACTTCGGCGCGCCCGAACAGCGCGGCCGCCTGCTGGTGGACCACCGTCGACAGATGGGTCGCGATCACCGTACCCGGATCGACGACCGTGTAGCCCAGCGACTGCGCCTGGTCGCGCGCCCGCGCGTCGATCCAGTGCGCCGGCAGGCCGAACGCCGGGTCGCGGGTGGCGATGCCCTCGATCGGCGCCGAAGCGCGGCCCGGATCGATCGCGAGGAACATCCCCGTGCGGGCCTCGCCCTCGGCGATCGGCACGCCCTTGAGGACGATCCGGTAGGCGTTGGGCGCGAGCTCGAGGTTGTCGCGGATATGCACCGGCGGCGGCAGGAAGCCGATGTCCTGCGCGAACTTGCGACGGATCGCGCGGATGCGCCGCAGGAGCTCGCCATCCTGCCCGCGGTCGACCAGCGGAATCAGCCGGTAGCCGACCTCGAGGCCGAGCACGTCGACCGGTGCGAGTTCGTCCCAGGTCACCTCCGGGGACTCGGTGGCGGCGGCCGCCGCCGGCGCCGGTGGCGCCTCCGTCTGGACGCGCTTGCGCTGGGCGAGCCAGCGTGCGAGGAAGCCCATGCCGCCGGCGAGCAGGAGGAAGGCGAAGTGCGGCATGCCCGGCACCAGCCCGATCGCGCCCAGGACCGCGGCGGCGATCATCAGCGACTGCGGCTGCGCGAACAGCTGGGTGACGAGCTGGCGGCCGGTGTCCTCGCCCTTGCCCACGCGCGAGACGACGAGGCCGGCCGCGGTCGAGATCACGATCGCCGGGATCTGCGCGACCAGGCCGTCGCCGACCGCGAGCAGCACGTAGTGGTTGGCCGCGGTCGCGAACGACAGGTCGTGCTGCAGCATGCCGATCGCCAGTCCGCCCAGGACGTTGATGAACAGGATCAGGATGCCGGCGATCGCGTCGCCGCGGACGAATTTCGACGCGCCGTCCATCGCGCCGAAGAACTCGCTCTCGGCGGAGAGCTCGGCGCGCCGGCGCCGCGCCTCCTCCTCGCCGATCAGCCCGGCGTTGAGATCGGCGTCGATCGCCATCTGCTTGCCCGGCATCGCGTCGAGCGTGAAGCGCGCGCTGACCTCGGCGATGCGTCCCGAGCCCTTGGTGATGACGACGAAGTTGATGACGACCAGCACCGCGAAGACGATCAGGCCGACGGTGAAGTTGCCGCCGACGAGGAAATGGCCGAACGCCTCGATGACACGGCCGGCGGCGTCGGGCCCGGTGTGGCCATTCAACAGCACGACCCGCGTCGAGGCGACGTTGAGCGAGAGCCGCAACAGCGTCGTCAGCAGCAGCACGGTCGGGAACACCGCGAAGTCGAGCGGTCGCACCGTGTAGAGCGCCGAGAGCAGCACGACCAGCGCCAGCGCGATGTTGAACGTGAACAGGACGTCGAGCAGGAACGGCGGCAGCGGCAGAACCATCATGCCGAGCATCAGCACGACGATCGCCGGACCGGCGAAGCCGACCAGCGCCGCCCTCGCGGCCGGTCCGCGGAACACGGCGGCGGTCATGCGGGCCCTCCGGCCGTCACCGCCGGGTCGAGACCGGCCGGCACGTCGAGGTCGTCAGGCCGCTGCGGCGGCGCTTCGCCGCGCGCGAGCGCCCGCTCGGTCTGCCAGACCCACGCGAGCAGGCGGGCGACGACGGCGTAGAGCGCCTGGGGGATCTCGGCGCCGATGTCGGTGTGCCGCCACAGCGCCCGTGCGAGCGGCGGGGCCTCGAGGATCGGGACCCGGTGGTCGACCGCGATCTCGCGGATCTTCGCCGCGATCCGGTCGGCGCCCTTGGCGACGACCCGTGGGGCCCGCATCGTGCCTTCGCGGTACTCGAGCGCGACCGCGTAGTGGGTCGGGTTGGTCACCACGACGGTCGCCTTGGGAACCGCCGCCATCATCCGCTTGCGGGCGGCGGCGCGCTGGAGACTGCGGATGCGGGCCTTGAGCTGCGGGTCGCCTTCGCTCTCGCGCAACTCCTCGCGGATCTCCTCGCGAGTCATCTTGAGGTCGGCGCGGTGGCGCCACCAGCGCGCCGGGACGTCGACCAGCGCGATCGCCGCGATGCCCGCGGTCAGCGAGAATCCGGCGAAGGCGAGCCAGTCGCCGACGCGGCCGACGCCGCCGCGGATGTCCGCGGCGCCGACCATCGCCAGTTCGGGCAGCGCCCGGGTGACGCAGAGCCAGGCGATGACGCCCAGTACCGCGCACTTGGCCGCCGCGACGCCCAGAGAGGTCAGGCTGCGCCACGAGAACATCCGCGTCAGCCCGGACAGAGGATCGATGCGCTTGAAATCGGGTGCGATCGCCTTCAACGACAGGACCGCGCCCGACAGCAGCAGCGGGCCGACCAGCGCGGCCGCGAAGAGGAGCGCGAGCCACGGCGCCGCGCCGAGAAACGCCGCGCTCGCCTGCTCGGCCAGCGCGTGGACGGTTCCGGCCGGGTCGAAGGCCGCTTCGCGCGGGATGACCAGGCGGGCCCCGAGGAACTCGCCGCTCGCCCGGAAGAGCGCGGGTCCGGCGAGGGCGGCCGCGATCGCGGCGCATAGCGCGAGCGTGGCGGTGGCGAGCTCGGGCGAGCGGGCGACCTGACCCTCCTCCCGCGCCTGTTCCAGGCGTCTGGGGGTCGGGTCGTAGGTTCGGTCTTCTCGGTGCTCGTCGGCCATGGCCGCCATCCGGATCGGATGGCGCCATCATCGAACGGCGAGGCGTTGCGCGAGGCCCGGATTAGCGGGCGGAAACGCCCCCAATCCCCTGGGTCGAGGGCCGGCCTTCAGGCCGGCGTCCGGTGCCGGCGCGCCCCCCGGGCCGGCGCGCGACGCCAGGGCCCGGCCCGCCGGGGCGTCCGGTCAGATCGACTTGAGCGCCGACGGCTGGAATCCCAGCCGCAGCGCGCCCCATCGCTTGCCATGCACCCGGATCGGCATCGACACGTCGTGGAGAACCTCGCCGGTGTCGCGGCAATAGGTTTGCAGCAGCAGCTCGGTCTCGTTCTTCGCCGCCCGCAGACCGGTCCGGTCGTTGAAGATCCGCTTGTCGCGCGAATGGACGAGGTCGACCTCCTTGCGTCCGGTGAGCCGCTGCGAGTAGCGGCGGTTGTGCGTCGGCGCGTAGGCGTTGACGTCGACGGCGAGACAGAACGAGGCGTTCGGTACCCGGTCGAGCAATTCGTCGTAGAGCGGCTGGAGCTCGGCCTCCGCCTGGGCGTCGTAGGCGGTCCGGTACTTGGGCGGATCGGTCTCCGGGACGCGCTGGTAGCGCGTGTCGAACACGTCGACGCCACGGTCGGCCAAGCCTTCGAGGCGCCCGGCCACCGCGTCGCGCGTCTCGCGCAGGCGGACCAGCAGCCGCTCGAACGGGCCGTCGCCGGTGCGGAACCGGGCCACCAGCGCCTGGATGCGCTCGGTCGCCTGAGCGAGCTCGTCCGAGGAGGCGACCGCTCGCTCCATGCCGTTGGTGACCTCGGTGGCGAGCGTGTGGATCGACGAGGCGTGGCCGTGGATCGCGCCGTGCGACGACTCGAGCGTGCGGATCCGGTCGTGGATCGAAGAGACCTGCCCCTTCATCTGCTCGAAGCTCTGGACCATCCCCTCGAAGTGGTGCGAAGAACGTTCGACGACCTCGCGCGTGTGCTGCACGTTCTCGCGGATCGTGTTGGTCTCCCGGTGGGTGCTCGCCACCAGCGTCGTCATGTTGCTGACGCTGCCGGCGATCACGTCGGTCGCCTTCTTGACTTTCTCGGCGAGCTTGCGCACCTCGTCGGCGACCACGGCGAATCCGCGCCCGACCTCGCCGGCCCTGGCGGCCTCGATCGCCGCGTTCAGCGCCAGGAGGTTGGTCTGGTCCGAGATGTCGTTGATCAGCTTGACGATCTGGCCGATGTTCTGCGAGTTGCGGTCGAGCTCGCCGACGGTGCGGGTGAAATCCTCGAGGCTCGACCCGATCCCCTGGATTCGCTGCGTCACCTCGAGCAGCTCCCGGAACGCGGTATTGGCGACCGCGAGCCGGTCCGCGGAGGCCGCCGCGATCTGCTCGGCGCTCCCCGAGACCTCGGCGACCGCCCGGGAGGCGTGCGTCGACTCCTCGAAAATCGTCCCGGCGAGCGCGCACTGCTGGCCGGCCCGGTCGGCGGCGACGCGGATCAGGCCGGCGACGCCGACGCTCTCGACCGCGACGCCGAAGCTCGACTCGCGGGTCTGGCTCACCAGCTGGCGCAGACGGTCCTGGAGCTTGTTGAACGCGCGGGCGAGGTCGGCGAGCTCGTCCTGCGTCTCCGGCGTCAGCGTCTGGGACAGGTTGCCCTCGCGATTGCCCATCCGTTCGAGGCTCGCGGCGGCGTGCCGGATCGGCCGGACGATCAGGTGGTACATGTACAGGCCGACGCCGACGGTCCCGCACATGGCGATGAACGAGAGGACCATCGCGCTCAGCGCCGCCGAGGAGGCGCCGGCGCCCCCGCGATCCCACGCGACCGCGGCGGCAATGGTCGCCGCACCGGCGAAGACGAACGGCACCGCGAGATTGGCGACGAGCTTGCGGGTCAGCGTCCCGAAGAACGCGCGCTCGGTGCGTCGGTAGAGCCCGTCGGGATCGGCGAAGAGGGACGGCGCCTTGGCGACGGCCGGCGGCGCGGCGATCTCGGGCAGGTTCGGAATGTCGTCTCGGGGCATGGCGTCACCGGTCGCGCTTTCACGCGGCCGCCTTGAGCGCGTTCGGTGGGAGGATCTCGGCCAGATCGAGCACCAGCACGAGCGTCCCGTCGTTGGCGAGCGTCGCACCGGCGACGCCCTTCGGCTTGTAGGCGTCCAGCGCCTTGATCACCACCTCGTCCTGACCGACGAAGCTGTCGACCATCAGGATGACCGACTGGTGCGCCGCCTGGATGACGATGCCGATCGCACCGTCGCCGCGCGGACGGCCCAGCAGCGCCGCCAGGTCGACCAGCGGCAGCACCTCGCCGCGCATCACCAGGCTCGGCCGGCCGCCGACGTACTGGATCTCCTCGGTCGGGATGCGCACGATCTCGCGCACGACGGCGAGCGGGATCGCGTAGGGCTGGGCCTCGAGCCGGAACATCAGCACCGGCAGGATGGCAAGTGTGAGCGGCAGCGAGATCGCGATCCGCGTGCCCCGCCCCGGCACCGAGTCGATGTCGATCGTGCCGTTGAGCTTCTGGATGTTCGTGCGCACGACATCCATGCCGACGCCGCGGCCCGACACGCTCGATGCCTGGTCCTTGGTCGAGAATCCGGGCAGGAAGATGAGGTTGAGCGCCGATCTCGAATCGAGCGCGGCGGCTTCGTCGTCGCTGATCAGCCCCTTCTGTCGCGCCTTGGCGATCAGCACCTCCGGGCGGATTCCGCGTCCGTCGTCCGCGACCTCGATGCGGATCGAGTCGCCGATCTGCCGCGCGGACAGGCGCACCGTCGCGCGCGCCGGTTTGCCGGCGTCGACGCGTTCGTCGGGGGTGTCCACCCCGTGGTCGATGGCGTTGCGGACCAGGTGCACCAGCGGATCGTTGAGCTCCTCGAGCATCGTCTTGTCGATCTCGGTGCCCTCGCCCTCGAGGACGAGTTCGACGTCCTTCGAGAGCTGGCGTCCCAGGTCGCGCGCGAGCCGCACGTACTTGTGGAACACCCGTCCGACCGGCTGCATCCGCGCCTTCATCACCGCGTTCTGCAGGTCGGCGACCAGCATGCCGAGCTGGTTCACCACCCGGTCGAGGCTCTTGAGCGTGTCGCTGCCGGTGTCGCCGGACAGCAGCGCGCTGCGCAGACAGGTCAACCGGTTCTTGGTCAGCCCGATCTCGCCGGACAGGTTGAGGATCTGGTCGAACCGGGCGACGTCGATGCGCAGCGCGGCGTCCGGAGCGCCGCCGCCGGCCACGGGCCCGCCTCGAACCGGCGCGACCGGTGCGGGCTTGGGCGCGGCCGCCGCCGCGGGCCGGGGAGGCGCCGCCGGTGCGTCGTTCGCCGCGACAGCCTTTCCGGTGACCGCCTCGTAGAGGAGCCGCCAGTCCGGACCACCGCCGGCGACCGCGGTCGGCGCGGCCGTGGCTGGCGTCGCGGCGACCGCTGGCCCCGCCGCGACGACCGGCGGGGTGGTCGCGTCCGGCTCGCCGGCGATCCACCGATCGAGCGCCTCGAGCGTCGACGCACCGGCGGGGTCCGCCGCGGCGCGCTCGGCGAGCTCGCCGAACATCCGCCGGACCTCCGCGGTCGCGGCCAGGATCACGTCGAGCATCGCCGGCGAGAGCCGGCGCGCACCGCTGCGCAGGCTGTCGAACAGCGTCTCGGTACGGTGGCAGACGTCCACCAGCGCGGCGACCTCGAGGAACCCGGCTCCGCCCTTGATCGTGTGGAAGCCGCGGAAGATCTCGTTCAGCAGCGTCTTGTCGTCCGGCCGGCCCTCGAGCTCGACGAGCTTGACATCGACGCCCTCGAGCAGCTCCCCGGCCTCGACCAGGAAGTCGTGCAGGAGCTCGAGCTGTTCGGAACCGGTCATGGCCTCAGAATCCGAGCGATTCGAGCAGCGCGTCGACCTGCGCCTGGCCGTGGACGTGGTCCGGCGCGGCGGCGCCCTTGATGTTGGGGCCGGTGAGGAAGCCCTCGTCGGCCGGCGAGCCGGGGCTGGTCTCGACCAGGATCGCGACCAGGCTCGACTCGAGATCGTTGGCGATCTTGCCGACGCGCTTGATCACCTGGCCGGACAGGTCGTGGAAGTCCTGCGCCATCATGATCTCGTGCAGCTGACCCGATGTCGACGCGGCGCGCGCCGGCAGTCCGCCGAGGAAGGCGCGGGTGTCGGAGGCGAGCGTCTTGAACTCGTCGACCGAGAGCTTGCCGGCGTAGAGCGCTTCCCAGCGTCCGGCGAGGGCGCGCGAATCGCGCTCGACGCCCTGCTGCTCCTGCTGCCCGACCTCGACCGCGGCGAGCACGCGCTCGGCGGCCTGTCCGGTCAGCGTCGCGATGTACGACAGGCGGTCCTGGGCGTCGGGCAGCGACTGGGCGGCGGCGGCGATCTTGCGGTCGTAGCCCAGGCTGCGAAGCGCGTCGTGCAACGTGCGCGTCAGGTGGCCGAGCCGCTGATGGATCGAATCGGCGTCCCCGATCGGGGCCGACTCGCCGTCCCCGGACGGCGCCGGCGGCGCGGCGGGTTCGGCCGTGACCCGCTCGGCGGAGACGCGGTCGAACAGTGCCTCGAGGTCTTCCTCGTCGGCGAGCGCGGCTTGGCTCATGGTGACTGGTCTCCCCGGCGGCTCAGGCCGGCTGCAGCTTCGCGACGATCTTGGCCATCTTCTCCTCGAGCGTCGCTTTGGTGAACGGCTTGACGATGTAACCGGACGCGCCGATCTGCGCGGCGGTCACGATGTCCTCTTTCTTCGCCTCGGCGGTGACCAGCAGCACCGGCAGCGCCTTCAACGCCGGATCGGCGCGGATCTCGCGCAGGAGCTCGAAGCCGTTCATGTTCGGCATGTTGAGGTCGGACACGACGAAGTCGAACTTCGAGCCGCGCAGCTTGGTCAACGCCGCGGCGCCGTCCTCGGCCTCCTCGGCGTTCATGTAGCCGATCTCCTTCAAGAGATTGCGGACGATCCGGCGCATGGTCGAGAAGTCGTCGACGATCAGGATCTTCATGTCGGTGGCGCTCATGCGGCTTTCTCCCGGGCGTTCAGCATCCCGACGATCGTGCTGGCCAGGTGCTCGACGTTGAATTTTCCGACGTAGGCGTCGACGCCGGCGGTCTGGCCCATCTTGCGATTGGCGACCGACGACAGCGACGAGTGCATCACCACCGGGATACCTTCGAACCGCGCATCGTCGCGGATGTGGCGGGTGAGCACATAGCCGTCCATCTCCGGCATCTCGGCGTCGACGAGCACCAGTCCCAGCGTGGACGACAACGCGACCTTGTCGCGCTGCGCCTGGCTCGCCAGCGCGTGAAGCTTGTTCCACGCCTCGCGTCCGTTGGTCGCCTGCTGGTGCGGCAGGCCGAGCTGCTCGAGGACCGAGGCGATCTTGCGGCGGGCGAACGCCGAGTCGTCGGCGAAGAACACGCTGCGCGCATGCTCGGCGGCGACCGGCTGGAGCGTCGGTGCCGTTTCGTCGCCGAAGGTGTCGTGCAGGATCTGCTCGACGTCGAGGATCGAGACCAGGCGGCCCTCGGGCAGTTCGGTGATCGCGGTCACCAGCGTCGAGCCCTGCGACAGCACGCCCTGGGGCGCGCGGACCTGCTCCCAGTCGACACGGACGATCCGGTCGACGTCGGCGACACGGAAGGCCTGCGTGTGGCTGGAGAACTCGGTGATGATGAGCTTGCCGGCGCCGCCGGGTGGCGAACCGGCGTGCGCGAACGTCGCCAGGTCGATGACCGGGATGATCGCGCCGCGCAGCGAGATGATGCCCTCCACGCCGGCCGGCATGTTCGGCGTGCGGGTGATCTCCGGCGCCTCGCAGACCTCGCGGACCTTGAACACGTTGATGCCGAAGGTCTCCTTCCCGCCGAGCGAGAAGAGCAGGAGCTCCATCTTGTTGGACCCGACGATCTTCGTCTTCTGGTCCACCATCGTCAGCAGGGCGTTCTCGTGCGAAGGCATGGCGACTCCCGGACGTTCAGCGGGTTCCCGCCGCGGCGGCCGGACCGGCCCCGTCGGATGGGGGGGGGATCGGGGTGGCGGCAGCACGGCCGTCCACGACGGGAACCGCTTCCTGGACCTCGGCCGGAGGCGTCGCGGCGCCTTCGTCGAGGATGTGTCTTTCGGCGCTCGGGCGGAGCACCGTGATGCTGATCCGCCGGTTCGACGGGTCGGTCGGATCGTCGGCCTTGAGCGGAATCGCGGCGGCCAGCCCGACGACGCGCACGAGCTTCGCCTCGGCGATGCCGCCGGCGACCAGCTCGCGGCGCGACGCGTTGGCGCGATCGGCGGAGAGCTCCCAGTTGCTGTAGCCCCGTTCGCCGCCGGCGTAGGGTTTCGAATCGGTGTGACCGGCGAGCGAGATCCGGTTGGGAATGTCGTTCATCAGCCCAGCCAACTCGCGCAGGATGTCGCGCGCGTAGTCCTTGAGGAAGGCGCTGCCGCTGTCGAACATCGGCCGGTTCTGGTCGTCGACGATCTGGATGCGCAGGCCCTCGGGAGTGAGATCCAGCTTGAGCTGATGGCGGAAGCTGCGCAGCACCGCCCGCGCGTCGATCGCCGCCTCGAGCCGCCCCTTGAGGTCGACCAGGCGCTGGCGCTCGATACGCTCGACCTCGGCCTGCGCCGCCTTCAGATTGACGACCTTCTTCTCGGTCGGGATCTCGCCCTCCTTGCGCTGCCCGACCGTGCGGGTGAGGTCCTGGCCGCCGCCCTTGAGGATCGACGAGCTGTCGCCGCTGCCGCTGCCCCCGGCGAGCGCGACCTTGAGCGGCGTCTTGAAATACTCGGCGATCCCGTTCAGGTCGGCCTTGGTCGTCGACCCGAGCAACCACATGAGCAGGAAGAACGCCATCATCGCGGTGACGAAGTCGGCGTAGGCGATCTTCCATGCCGCGCCGTGGGCGCCGCCGGCGACCTTCTTGATCCGCCGGACGATGATGACCGGTTTGTCTTCGCCGCTCATGGTCGCGTCTGCCGTCGTCGCCGTGTCCGCGTGGTCGCGGTCAGGCCTTCGCGCCCTTCACGTGGCCCTCGAGCTCGGCGAAGCTCGGCCGGTCGCTCGAGTAGAGCACCTTGCGGCCGAATTCGATGGCGATCGCCGGTGCGTAGCCGTTCAGCTGCGCGAGCAGCGTCGCCTTGATGCAGTGGAGGATCTTGGTCGATTCGGCGACGCGCTGTTCCAGCAGACCGGCCAGGGGGCCGACGATGCCGTAGGAAAGCAGGATGCCGAGGAAGGTGCCGACCAGCGCCGAGGCGATCAGCTTTCCCAGCTCGGAGGGCGGCAGGCCGACCGACTCCATCGTGTGCACGACGCCCATGACCGCGGCGACGATGCCGAACGCCGGCAGACCATCGGCGATCTTCTGGATCGCGTGCGCCGGCACCTCGGCCTCGTGGTGGTGGGTGTCGATCTCGTGTTCCATCAGCGCCTCGATCTCGAAGGCGTTCATGTTCCCGCTCACCATCAGGCGCAGGTAATCGGTCAGGAACTCGACCAGATGATGGTCGCCGGCCACCTTCGGGTACTTCTGGAACAGCGCGCTCTCGCCGGGCGTCTCGATGTCCCGCTCGATCGACATCAGCCCTTCCTTGCGGACCTTGTTGAGGAGGTCGTAGAGCAGGCTCATGAGCTCCATGTTCATCGCTTTGGTGTATCGCGGGCCCTTGAGCAGCGACGGCAGCGCGCCGAGCGTCGCCTTGACCGTCTTGACCGGGTTGCCGACGATGAAGGCGCCGAACGCGGCACCGGCGATGATCAGCAGCTCGGTCGGCTGGTAGATGGCGCCCAGATGGCCGCCGGCCAGCACGAATCCGCCCAGGACCGACCCGATCACGATCACATACCCGACCAGCACCAGCATCGCGAGCCCCCACCCGTTGACGCCCAGCCGCGCCCGTCGCTGGACGAGAGCGCCGCCGGCATGTCCGGTTGTCGGCAGCGGCGGGCGAGTTCTTGAGCCGAATTTCCGGCTCGGGTGGCGGCAGGGCCTCCTTCCGCCGGGGAAGACGTCCTATCGACCGTCGCCCCTCCGGTGCCTCCGGCGTTCCGACGTCGGCCCGAAGGCCGATGCGCCGGTCTTCGGCCGCAAGCCCGCGCTCAGGCGGCGGCGAGCTGCGCCGCCCGGGTCTTGCCCGCCCGGGCCGGCACGTCGCACAGGCCGCAGACGTAGTGGCGGGTCAGGTCCCCGTCGCGGACGATGTAATGTCCGCCGCAGCGGGTGCAGGGAGTGAGCTTCAGCATCCCCGCTTCGACGAATTTGAGCAACCGCCAGGCCCGCGTGATCGACAGCGCGACCTCGAGCTCGTGCGCCGTGCAGTGTTCCAGGTAGAGCCGGTACGTGCGGATCAGCGCGTCGGCGCGATCGAGCTTCGCGCAGGCCACGAGCCGCCGGTGGATGTTGACCAGCAGCGAGGCGTGGATGTTGGGCATCCAGGTCACGAACCAGTCGGTCGAGAACGGCAGCATGCCCTTGGGTGGCGAGCGCCCCTGGAGCTCCTTGTAGAGCTTGAGCAGGCGCTCCCGCGACAGACGCGTCTCGGCCTCGAGGACCTGCAGTCGGGCGCCCAGTCCGATCAGAGCGCTCGCGCGGGCGACTTCCTTCGCATCGTCGACGACGCTGGTCAGGCGCATGGCGTCCCCGCTCAGGCGGCCTCGGCGAGCGCCGAGTTCATGACGATGGCCGCGTGAGCCGCCGAGACGCCGCGGTCGCGCGAGTGGGTCGCGAGCAGGTCCCAGACGAGCCGGTCTTCGCAGCGGAACCGGCACATCAGCTGGCTCGAACCGGCGACGCGCACGAGCTGCGAGGTCGTCAGCTGGTCGATGATGCCGGCGATCTCCTCGCCGATGCCGAGCCGGTAGAGGGCTTCCGCCCGGTCGGTCCTCAGCAGCCGCTGGGCGAGCAGCAGGTAGGAGAGATTGGCTTCGCGGATTTCGTCGAGCAGCGTTTCGTCCTTCATTTTCGTTTCCCCATCCTCGGTTCGTGACGGTTCGCATCTTCGGCTGAACAAGACGATCTCAATAGAAGCGCTCGCCGCGACGCCCGGCGAGCGGCCCGCGGTCACGAATGTCGTCCGCGCGCCTACACGTTATGGCATCGGCATGAATCTGACCGGCAGCGTCGGCCCCTGCCCGACCCCGCCAGTGCGCGGCTCCTCCGAGGGAATCCGGCCCGACGCGCGATCCGCGGCGTGCGGCGGGTGCCGCTTCGCGTCGTGCACTGCCCGCTACCGTCCGTTCACTACAAGCTGTCGCCGGGCCTTTCGCGCCGACACGAGACCCTGCGCAACGCCGCGAGGGGGGCCGCGAGGGGCGGCCTCGCCCCGCCGCGCCGGGGCGATCGCCATGGCCCCGGAGCCGGCCGGAGCGTCGCGACCCGCGCGCCCCTCCCGCGATCCGGGCGCGCCGGCGGGCGGCCTTACGGACCGCCGCGAGGGCCGTGCGCCGGCCGGTGGACACGCGGCGGACCCGCCACACCGGCGAAGTGACCCGGGGATTGGCGTCTCTTCGCCGGATCGACGCCGCCGGCGCGCGCCTACGCTGGCGATGTGTTGGCAATCGGGATTCGCCGCGCACGGGGACGCCAGCTCAAGTTCACCCGACCGCGGTCCGATAACGCCTCTGACGGCGGTGCACAAGCCTCCGGGTCGAGGCACCCATCGTCGGCCGGCATCATGGCCGGATCCCTCTCTAAGGAGATACGAAAATGCCTCAGAACATCAACACCAACATCGCTTCGCTGAACGCGCAGCGCAACCTCAATTCGTCGCAAACCGCGCTCAACGTCTCCCTGCAGCGTCTGTCCTCGGGCCTGCGCATCAACAGCGCCAAGGACGACGCCGCCGGTCTGGCGATCTCCGAGCGGTTCACCGCGCAGATCCGCGGTCTGAACCAGGCGGCGCGCAACGCCAACGACGGCATCTCGCTCGCGCAGACCGCCGAAGGCGCGCTCGCCGAGATCGGTTCGAACCTGCAGCGTATCCGCGAGCTGGGCGTCCAGTCGTCGAACGCGACCAACAGCAACTCGGACCGCACCGCGCTGCAGACCGAAGTCACGCAGCTGCTGAACGAAATCGACCGCGTCGCCGACCAGACCAGCTTCAACGGCGTCAAGCTCCTCGACGGTTCGTTCTCGGGCGCGGTGTTCCAGGTCGGCGCGAACGCCGGCGAATCGATCACCGTCACGTCGATCACCGACGCCAACGTCGCCGCGCTCGGCTCGGTGTCGCAGGCCACCGGCGGCGCGCTGTCGGTCGCGGCCTCGACGCTGACCGGCTACGGTACGGCGATCGCCTCCGGCGGAGTGACCATCACCGGTTCCGGTGGTCCGATCAACATCGGTGCGATCGGCGCCGCGTCGAGCACCGCCGAGCGCGCGGGACAACTCGTCAACGCGATCAACAACGTGTCGGCTCAGACCGGCGTGGGCGCGACCTACAACACCGCGACCGGCCAGATGACGCTGATCAGCGCGACCGCCGTGACCTTCGCCGGCACGACCAACGACGCGACGATCGCCGGCTGGGCGAACGGCGCGGTCGGTTCGGTGACGACGACGACCGGCATCGGCTCGCTGTCGGTCACGAGCTACGCGTCGTCGCAGCTCGCGATCCAGCAGGTCGACAGCGCCCTGTCGACGGTCAACAGCGCCCGGGCGTCGTTGGGCGCCGTGCAGAACCGCTTCCAGTCGGTGGTGACGAACCTCCAGACGGCGAGCGAGAACCTGTCGGCGTCGCGCAGCCGGATCCAGGACGCGGACTTCGCCAGCGAAACCGCGAACCTGACCCGCGCGCAGATCCTGCAGCAGGCCGGCACCGCGATGCTCGCGCAGGCGAACGCGCTGCCGAACAACGTTCTCACGCTGCTGCGCGGTTGATCGCCCAGCAAAGCCCCGGTCGGCGGGTGCCGGCCGGGGTGTACCGGGCCCATGAAGCCCGCCGGGAGTCGCCGTGACATCGTTGCGATCGCTCGACAGCACCGCTCCCCCGATGGCCACCGCCGTCGGGGGCGCTCCCGTTCAGGAATCCGGGCGCACCGCCGCCGTCGAAAACGCCCCCGAGGCCCCGCCGACGCGCGAGGCGCTCGAGGCGTCGGTCTCGCGCGCCAACCAGGCGCTCTCGGAGCTGACTCCCGCCCTCGAATTCCAGGTCGACCCGGAACTGAACCGGGTCGTGATCCGTCTGGTCGACCGCCAGGACCACCGCGTGCTCCGGCAGGTGCCCTCCGAGGAGATGCTCGCGATCGCGCGCGCGCTCGACCGCGTGCGCGGACTCCTGGTCAACCAGCGCGCCTGACGATCCTCCCGGACACCCCTTGACCACGACACTCGCCTCCCCTGGCCTGGGCTCGGGCCTCGACGTCAACGCGATCGTCGAGAAGCTGATGAGCGTCGAGCGCAAGCCGCTCGACCAGATCTCCAAGCAGGAGGCGACGACGCAGTCGCGGATCTCCGCGTTCGGAGCGATCAAGAGCGCGCTCGCGGCCTTCCGCGCCGCCGCCGACACGCTGGCCGATCCGGCCGCCTTCCGTTCCTATTCCGCCCAGGTCTCCGACCTCTCGGTGCTGTCCGCCACGGCGGGCTCGGGCGCGACCGCCGGCCGCTACGCCGTGGAGGTCACGGCGCTGGCCCAGCAGCACAAGCTCGCCTCAACCGGATTCGCGGCGACCACCGACGCGGTCGGGACCGGCACGATCACCTTCGAGTTCGGGACGACATCCGGCTCGACGTTCACGCCCGACGGCAGCGTCGGCGCCCGCACGGTGACCATCGGCGCCGGCCAGGATTCCCTCGCCGGCGTACGCGACGCGATCAACGCCGCGAAGATCGGCGTGTCGGCGACGATCGTCGACGACGGGAGCGCGACCGGCAAGCGGCTCGTGCTCACCTCCGACACTCCGGGCGCCGCCCGCAGCCTGCGTGTCACCGTCGCCGACGACGACGCCAACTCGACCGACGCCGCCGGTCTCTCGCGCCTCGCGTACGACCCGGCCGGATCGGCCGGCGCCGGCCGCAACCTCGAACAGAAGCTCGCGGCGCAGAACGCCGCGCTGACGATCGACGGCATCGCCGTCAGCTCGTCGTCCAACGTCGTCACCGGCGCGATCGGCGGCGTCACGCTGACGCTCGCCAAGACCAACGCCGGCGCGCCCGCGACGGTGACGCTCGCGGCGAACACGCCGGCGGTCTCGGCGGCGGTCGCCGGATTCGTCAAGGCCTACAACGACGCCCAAGCGGTGATCGACGGCCTGACCAAATTCGACCCGGCGACGCGCAAGGCCTCGACGCTCACCGGGGACGCGACCGCTCGCACGCTCCAGACCCAGTTGCGCGGACTGCTCACCGCGGCGGCGTCGGTCGTGCCTGGTCGATCGCTCGCCGACGCCGGCGTCTCGTTCCAGCGCGACGGCAAGCTCGCCTTCGACTCGTCGCGACTGACTTCGACGCTCGCGAGCGACCCCTCGGCGGTCGAGCGCCTGTTCGCCACCGTCGCCCAGGCGAGCGACGCCCGGATCGGCATCGGCGCGACGACCCGGACGATGACCGCCGGCACCTACGCGGTGGAAGTCACCCAGCTCGCCCGCGCCGCCCGCCTCGACGGCAACGCCGTGGCGGCGCTGACGTACACGGCCGGCGTCGACGACACGCTGAGCGCCTCGATCGACGGGGCGAACGTCAGCGTCACGCTCGCCTCCTCGTACGCGAGCGCGACCGCGCTCGTGGCCGACGTCTCCTCGAAACTCAACGGGGCGCTCGCCCAGGCCGGTGCCGCCGGCCGCGTCGTCGTGTCCGCCAGCGGCGGACTGCTGCGAATCGAATCGGCGAACCTGGGTTCGTCGTCGTCGGTCGCAGTCGGCGGCAACGCGGTGGCCACGCTCCTCGGCGGCGCGCCGGTCACCACGACCGGGCGCGACGTCGCCGGCACGATCGGCGGCATCGTCGCCACCGGCACAGGCGGTACGCTCGCCGCGGCCGACGGCACGCCGGCCGCCGGCCTGAAGCTCGTCGTCGACGGCGGCGCGCTGGGAGCGCGCGGCAGCGTCGTCGTGTCGCACGGCGCCGCCACGCAGTTCGGCTCGAGGCTCGCGCTGCTGCTCGATCGCGACGGCGTCCTGGATTCCAGGACCTCGAGCATGCAGAAGAACCTCGACGCGCTGGCGCAGCGACGCGACGCCATCGACCGGCGCCTGGCGCTGGTCGAGGCGACCTACCGTGCGCAGTTCCTCACGCTCGACAGCACGGTGTCTTCGCTCAACGCGACGAGCACCTACCTGACGCAACAGCTCGCGAACCTGCCCAAGGTCTCGTCGACATGATCGTACCGCTCGCCGCCCGTCCGCGCCCCGCGCGCCGGGCGCAGACGGGGCTCAATCCCGGCCGCCCGCGGCCGATACTGGGAGAGGACCCAACGTCAGCGAGCCTCCTCCCCATGGTCAACCTCCGTGCAGCCCAGGCCTATTCCCGGATCGGCGTCGAAACCGGCGTCGCCTCGGCCGATCCGCATCGCCTCGTGCTGATGCTCTACGACGGCGTCCTCGACAGCATCGCCAAGGCCCGCCACCACCTCGCGGCGGGCCGGATGTCCGACAAGGGTCGGGCGGTGTCCCGCGCGATCGCGATCGTCGAGAGCGGCCTCAAGCCGGCGCTCGATTTGTCGCGCGGCGGGGCCATCGCCTCGCAGCTCGACGCGCTCTACGACTACGTGACGCGTCGCCTGCTGCAGGCGAACGCCAGCAACGATCCGGCCGGACTGGTCGAATCCGCCTCGCTGTTGGGCGAGATCCGCGAGGCCTGGCAGACCGTCGCCGACGCCCGTGCGGCCACGGAGCGTGCCGCATGACCACCCCCCCGCTGGCGATCCTGCGACGCGACGACGTGAACGACATCCGCACCCCCGGTCGGTCGCTGATCGACGGCTATCGTGTGATCGAAGACCTGGTCGGTTCGATGGCCGACGCGGCCGAACGCGGTGACTGGGCGCGCTTCCAGCGCGTCCATCGCGACGTCGAGAGCACGATCGCCACGCTGCCGCCGGTCGATCCCGACGACGACGTGTCGCTCGGACCGGCCGAACGGCGCGCGCGTTTCGCCCTGCTGTCGAGGATCCTGGCGCACGACGCCCGGATCCGCGATTCGATCGAGCCCTGGTCCCCGTCGCTGGACGTCTGGCTCGGCCGGCGCCCGTTCGGCGCGCTGGGCCGCGGCTCCGGCTAGACGATACCGACCCGCACGGAGAGCGACGATGCTCCCGGTGCCGCCGATCGATCCGCTGCCGCGCGCCCGCGAGCGCGTGGAAACCGTGCGCAGCACGACGCAGGCGGCGCTCGCTCCGCTCGCCGCCCGGGCGGTCGTCGAACGCGGAATCGAGACCTGGCCCCAGGCGACTCCGGGCGCCGATCGCCCGGCGCCGATGAACCGGCGCGCCGAGCGCCCGTTGCCATCGGTCGCGTCCGAGCTCGACGCCGGTGGCGACCTGCCAGCAACGGCACGCGGCGGCAGCCGCGGGGCCGCCTCCCCGATCGCTGCGATCGCCGCGGCCGCGGCGTACGGCGCGCCCGCGTCGACGCGCTCGACCCCGGCGTCCAGCGCGCCCCTCGATCTGTCGCCGGTGGCACGCGCGCTCCTCAGCGCCACCGCCGGGGCGGACGCCCCGGCCCGTGGCGCCCTGGTCCACGTCTCCGCCCCGCTGAGCGGCGGTCCGCCGCTGCCGGCCGATGTGCGCGCCCTGTCGTCCGCGCTCGCCCGGGCGATCGAAGACAGCGGGCTCTTCTACGAGGCGCACCTCGCGCAGTGGATCGCCGGCGACCGACCGACCGAGAGAATCCGCGTCGAGTCCGCCGCGCAGGATTCGCCGGTCGACGAGTCGGCCGCCGCCGGATCGACGGCGATGCGCGCGTCGTCGGGGATGCCCGACGCGCCGCACGAGACCGTGCCCGCGGCCGCCGAACGGGTCAGCGCGCAGCTCGCGCTGCTCGACACCGGCGTGCTGCGTTTCGCCGGCGAAGCCTGGCCCGGACAGCGGATCGACATCGAGATCGTCGATCCCCGCGACAGCGGTCGCTCGCGGCCTCCGCTGACACCGGGATGGCGCCTCAAACTCGTGCTATCCACGCCGACGCTGGGCGAGCTCACGATCGCGGTCTCGCTCGACGGGGGCATGCTCGCGCTCAACATCGCCGCGGCGGAAGGCGACACCCGCCGCGACGTCCATCGCGCCCTTCCGCGGTTGCGCCAGGCGCTCGCCTCGCGCGAGTTGCCGATCACGGCGCTCGCCTTGACCGATGGTCCCGCCTGAGCGCCCCCCCGCCGCGGTCGCGCTGCGCTACGCCGACGGCGACGTCGCGCCGATCGTCGTCGCCAAGGGTCGCGGCGCGGTCGCCGAGGCGATCCTGGCCAAGGCGCGCGAGGCGGGCGTCCATGTCCACGCCTCGTCGGACCTGGTCGCGTTCCTGATGCAGGTCGATCTCGACCGGCGGATCCCGCCGGCGCTCTACGTCGCAGTCGCCGAGGTCCTGGCGTGGGTGCACCGCCTGGACACCGAGCGCGCCGGCGCCACCGCCCCGACCGAGTCGCCGACATGAGCGAGATCTGCGAAGCCCCGGTCGACATGCTCGGCGACGAGCGCTACCGGCTCGCCGCCCGCGCGGAGCTGGTCGAGCTGCTGCGCGAACTGCAGGCGCGACGCTCGCTGGTCACCGCGACCGGCGCCGACGGTTCGTCGTTCGTGACCGTCGTCGTCGGCGTCAACCCGGAATTCGAGGAGGTCGTCTTCGACTGGGGGGGCGACATCCACGCGACCGAACGCGTCCTGCGCTCGCCGCGCATCGCCTTCGAGACGACGCTGGACCACGTCCGTGTGCGCTTCACCGCCGAGCATGCGCAACACGTCGTCGTCGACGACGCGCCGGCCTTCCGGGTGCGCATACCGACCTCGATCTACCGGCTCCAGCGCCGCGAGAGCTACCGCCTGCGGGTGCCCCAATCGACCCGTGCCGCCTGTGAAGTACCGTCGTTCGCGCCGCCGGGCAAGTCGGCGGCCGTCCTGCGGCTCTACGACCTGTCCGAAGGCGGGGTCGCGCTCGCCGGTCTGCCGAAGGTCTGCACGGTGCGCCCCGGCGACCGTCTGGATCGATGCCGGCTGCTGCTACCCGACCAGGACCCGATCGTAGTCGACCTGGAGGTCGTCCACGTGATCGCCGAGAGCGGCGTCGCGTCCCGGCTGGGCGCGCGGTTCGTCGCGCTGCCGTCGCTGCACGCGGTGGCGATCCGCCGCTTCATCACCCGCGTCGAGCGCGATCTGCGCGCCCGGACCTGACCGGTCCGCGCACCGCACGCGCAGCCCCGCCCGCGCCGTCAGATCGGCATGTTCATGATGTCGTGGTAGGCCGCCACGACCCGGTTGCGAACCTGAACGAGCTGCTGGAACGAGAGATTCGCCTTCTGGACGGCGATCATCGTGTCCTCGAGCCCGACCGAGGCGTCGCCACGCTGGAACCGCTCCCCCAGCGCGGCGGCGCCCTGCTGGGCGTCGTCGACGCTGGCGATGCCCTTGCGCAGCAATTCGCCGAAGTCGAGGGAGCCCGCCGCGGCGGCCGCGGGCGCGCCACCCCGGGACGGCAGCCCTCCGACCGCCTTCCCTTCGCGGGCCGCCAGCGCCTCGCGGGCGGCGGCCAGCCGGCTCAACAGCGAGTCGATGCCTGACGTATCCATGGTTCGTGTCCTCCTCCGCGGCGTCCGGACGGCGTCGCGCCCGGTCGGTGGATGGCGGCCAGTGTGCGTCGCGCGCGCGTGCCCCGGCGCCCGGAACTGAGGGGCTTTTCCGCGGGTGCTTCGCCGATGGGACCTGCGTCGCGCTGTCGATAATCGGCGCCACGAATCCCGGAAATCCGCCCCCCTCCCGCGAACCCGACTTCCGCCCGTGGACACCAACGTCGCCACCGCGTCCCCCTCCGCCGCCGCGGCCGCCCGTGGCGCCGGAGCGACCCGCCCCCCGATCGACGTGACCCGCATCGCGTCGCTGCCGGCCCGTCAGGCCGTGGGCCTCATGGTCGGCCTCGCGGCGCTGATCGCGTTCGCGATCGGCGGCTGGATGTGGGCGCAGACGCCCGACTGGCGCGTGCTCTACAGCAACCTGTCGGATCGCGACGGCGGCGCCGTGGTCGCGGCGCTCGGCACGATGAACGTGCCCTACAAGATCGCCGAGGGCGGCGGCGCGATCATGGTCCCCTCCGCCCAGGTCCACGACACCCGGTTGAAGCTCGCCTCCCAGGGACTGCCGAAGGGAAGCGTCGTCGGCTTCGAGCTCGTCGACGCGCAGAAATTCGGCGCCACCCAGTTCCAGGAGCAGGTCAACTTCCAGCGCGGCCTCGAAGGGGAGCTCGCCCGGTCGATCCAGTCGCTCGCGGCGGTCGCCGGCGCGCGCGTGCATCTGGCCATTCCCAAGCCGTCGGTGTTCACGCGCGAAACCGCGGCCCCGACCGCGTCGGTCCTGGTGACGCTCCACGCCGGCCGCACGCTCGACCGCGCGCAGGTCAACGGCATCGTCCACCTGGTCGCCTCCAGCGTACCCGAGCTCGCCGTCGACCGCGTCAGCGTGCTCGACCAGAACGGAGCGCTGCTGTCGCAGCGGCGCGACGGCGACAGCGGCGGTCTCGACGCCACGCAGCTCGCCTACGTCAAGGAAGTCGAGCGCTCGACGATCCAGCGGATCGTCGACATCCTCGAACCGATCGTCGGCCGCGGCAACGTCCGCGCGCAGGTGACCGCCGACGTCGACTTCCGCCGCGTCGAGTCGGTCGCCGAGACCTACAAGCCGAACCAGGATCCCAAGGTCTCGACCGTCCGCACGCAGCAGACCGCCGAGTCGACGCAGCAGGGCGCCGGCGCCGCCGGCGCGCAAGGCGTCCCCGGCGCGCTCACCAATCAGCCGCCGCCCAACGCCAGCGCGCCGATCGAAGGCAAGGCGACCCCGGTCGTCCAACCCGCCAGCGCCGGTCCGACGTCGTCGCGCAAAGACGCGTCGGTCGCCTACGAAGTCGACAAGACGATTCAGCACACGCGCGGCCCGTCGGCCGGCCTGCGGCGGCTGTCCGCCGCGGTGATCGTCAACTACAAACGCGCTCCGGCCGGTGAGCCCGCGGCCGCCGACGCCAAGGCTGATCCGAAGGCCGAGGCGAAAGCCGACGCCAAGGATGCCGCCGCGAAGCCGGCGAGCACCGCGCGCACGCCGCAGGAGATGGAGCAGATCCAGGCGCTGGTGCGTGAGGCGATGGGATTCTCGCAGGAACGCGGCGACAGCCTGTCGGTGGCCAACGCGCCGTTCTCCGAGCCGGAGGTCGCACCCGCGATCGAGACGCCGTGGTGGAAGTCGGCCGAGACGATCGCGACCGCGAAGGAGTCCGCCAAATACGCGGCCTACGCCGCCCTCCTCGCCTGGCTCTGGTTCGGCGTGGCACGTCCGATGCTTCGTCGGGCGTCGACGCCGGTCGCCGAACCGGTGTTCGAATCGGGCGGTTCGGACGATTCGCCGGCGCCGGCGACGGCGCACGCGCCGCCGCCGGCGATCGACGCCCTCGCCCGCGCGCGGCAGGTCGCGCGCGACGATCCCAAGATCGTCGCCAACGTCGTGCGTTCGTGGGTGACCAAGGATGAATGAGGCCGGCCTCGCCAACAGCGCCATCCTCCTCATGTCGCTGGGCGAGGAGGAGGCGGCCGAGGTGTTCAAGTACCTCGGCCCCAAGGAGGTCCAGCAGATCGGCCACGCGATGGCCAAGCTCTCCGGCGTGTCCCGGGAGCGCATCGACGAAGTGCTGACCGACTTCCACGACCAGGCGTCCTCGCAGACCTCGCTCGGCCTGGACGCCGACGGCTACATCCGCTCGGTGCTGACCCGCGCGCTCGGCGACGACAAGGCCGCCTACCTGCTCGACCGGATCCTCCAGGGCGGCGATTCGTCGGGCATCGAGAGCCTCAAGTGGATGGACCCCGCCGCGGTCGCCGAGCTGATCCGCAACGAGCACCCGCAGATCATCGCCTCGATCCTCGTCCATCTGGAGCGCGACCACGCCTCCGACGTCCTCTCGCACATGACCGAGCGCACGCGCAACGACGTCCTGCTGCGCGTCGCGACGCTCGACGGCATCCAGCCCAACGCGCTGCGCGAGCTGAACGACGTGCTGGCGAAGCTCCTGACCGGCGGCGAGCACCTGAAGCGCAAGGCGTTGGGCGGTGTGCGTACCGCCGCCGAGATCCTGAACTTCATGGGCGCCACGACCGAGACCGCGGTGATCGACGCGGTGCGCGAGTACGACGCCGACCTGGCGCAGAAGATCCTCGACGAGATGTTCGTCTTCGAGAACCTGCTCGACGTCGAGGACCGGGGCATCCAGGCGCTGTTGCGCGAGGTGCAGTCCGAGTCGCTGATCATCGCGCTCAAGGGCGCCAACGCCGAGCTGCGCGAGAAGATCTTCAAGAACATGTCGCAGCGCGCCGCCGAGATGCTGCGCGACGACCTCGAGGCCAAGGGTCCGGTGCGGGTCTCCGAAGTCGAGGCCGAGCAGAAGGAGATCCTGAAGATCGTCCGCCGGATGGCCGAAGAGGGCACGATCGTGCTGGGAGGCAAGGGTGACGACGCCTTCGTCTGACGCCGGCGCGACGCGCCTGTCCGCCTGGCAGCGCTGGGAGCTGGGCACGCTCGATCCGCGCTCCGGCCAGCAGCCGGACCCCGCGGCGCAGCAGGCGGCGCTCGAGCGGGCGCGCAACGCGGCCGCCGACGCCGGGCGCCGTGCCGGCTACGCCGAAGGACGCGCCGCCGCCGCCGCCGAGCAGGCCCGCCTGACGCGCCTCGCCGAGACCTTCGCCGACCAGGCCGGATCGCACGCCCAGCGGCTCGCCGACGAGGTGCTGGACCTGGCGCTGGTCGTCGCCCGTCATCTGGTGGGCGAGGCGTTGTCGGTGCGCCGGGAGCTCGTCCTGCCGGTGGTCGCCAACGCGCTCAAGCAACTGCCGCAGTCGACGCAACGCGTCCAGATCGTGCTCAACCCGGCCGACGTGGAGCTGGTGCGCTCCTACATCGGGCGCGAGAGCGTCGGCGAACGATGCGACCTCCTGCCCGATCCGGCGATCGCCCCGGGCGGCGTGCGCGTCGAGTCCGAGCACGCGGAGATCGACGCGACGATCACCACGCGCTGGCGCCGCGTGCTCGCGGGACTGGGACGTTCCGATGACTGGCTCGAGCCCGCCTGACTTCGGCACCGCCTGCGCCGAACTGCTGCGGGACAGCCACGCCCGCGTCCGGTCCACGCCCACGGTCGAAACCCGCGGACGACTGATCCGGGTCGCCGGACTCGTGCTCGAATCGGTCGGCCTGCGATTGCCGCTGGGCACCGCCTGCACGATCGGACAGCGCGACGGCGGTCAGATCGAAGCCGAGGTCGTCGGATTCTCCGGCGATCGCCTGTTCCTGATGCCGATCGCCGATCTGGCCGGCATCGCGCCCGGCGCGACGGTCCGCGCCGTCGAACCCCGTCCGCCCCGCCCGCGCCTGGGCCAGCGCTGGCATCCGTCGCGCCGGTCGAGCGATCAGGCGAAGCGGCTGCCGGTCGGCGACGCCCTGCTCGGCCGGGTCGTCGACGGATCGGGCCGTCCGCTGGACGGCCGCGGCCCGCTGGTCGACGCCGAACACCGCTCGATCGCGAGCCGGCCGATCAATCCGATCGAGCGGTCGCCGATCGAGCGGACGCTCGACGTCGGCGTGCGCGCGATCAACGCGCTGCTCACCGTCGGGCGCGGCCAGCGGCTGGGTCTGTTCGCCGGCAGCGGCGTGGGCAAGAGCGTGCTGCTGGGCATGATGGCGCGCTACACCAGCGCCGACGTGATCGTCGTCGGCCTGATCGGCGAGCGCGGTCGCGAAGTCAAGGAGTTCATCGAACACATCCTCGGCGCCGAGGGCCTGAAGCGCGCGGTCGTCGTCGCCGCGCCCGCCGACGTGCCGGCGCTGCTGCGGCTCCAGGGCGCCGCGTACGCGACGACGGTCGCCGAGCACTTCCGGGACCAGGGACGCCACGTCCTGCTGCTGATGGACTCGCTGACGCGATTCGCGATGGCTCAGCGCGAAATCGCGCTGGCGGTCGGCGAACCCCCGGCGACCAAGGGCTACCCGCCATCGGTATTCGCCCGCCTGCCGCAACTGGTCGAGCGCGCCGGCAACGGGCAGAGCGACGGCGGCTCGATCACCGCGTTCTACACGGTGCTGACCGAGGGCGACGACCAGCAGGACCCGATCGCCGACGCCGCGCGGGCGATCCTCGACGGCCACATCGTGCTGTCGCGCCACCTGGCCGAGCAGGGCCACTACCCGGCGATCGACATCGAGCAGTCGATCAGCCGTGCGATGCATCAACTCGTCTCGTCGTCGCATTACGGGCGCGTGCGCCGTTTCAAGAAGCTCGTGGCCCGCTACGAGCGCAACCGCGACCTGATCAGCGTCGGCGCCTACACCGCCGGATCCGACCCGGTGCTCGACGAGGCGATCGCGATCTACCCGACGCTCGAGCGCTTCCTCCAGCAGGACATGCTCGAGCGCATCGGCGCGGCCGAATCGATCCACGACCTCGAGGCGATCCTCGGTCCCGCCGAATAAGGCCGCGCGATGAATTCGCCCACCGAGAAACCGTGGAAGCGCCTCCAGGAACTCGCCGAGTCGCGTCGCGACGGAACCGGACGCGCGCTCGCCGCGCTGGCCGCCCAGCGCGACGGCGCCCAATCGAAGCTGGAGATGCTGGTCGAGTACCGCCGCGACTACGAGGCGCGGCTCGCGCGCGCGTCGCAGGAAGGCATCGACGCCGAGCGCCTGCGCAACTACCGCCGCTTCCTCGCCCAGCTCGACGCCGCCATCGAGCAGCAGGCCGACCAGATGGTCGACGCGCAGGAGCGGGTCGACGGCGCCCAGCAGAAGTGGCGCGGCGAGCAGCGCGAGGTGAAGTCCTTCGACACGCTGGGCCAGCGCGAGGCGCGCGCGCAGGCGAAGCGGGAGAACCGCCGCGAACAGCAGCTCCAGGACGAGTACGCCACGATCTCGCGCCTGCGCAAGCTCACCCCCCCGACCCGATAGGAACGCCATGACCGCCCCCGGTGCCCTCACCGCCTCCCTGCACGCGACCGCGTCCGCCGCCGGCGGCGCGCCGGCGCGCAACGCCGCCGGCGGGGCGACCGCCGACGCCGACGCCCTGCTCGCCGCGCTGTTCGACACCGCGCTCGACGCCGCGTTGAGCGCGGCATCGTCGTTCCGGGGGGACGGGACGCCGCTCGCGCCGACCTCGCCGGCCGCCGCTTCGGACGCCGCCGACCGCGGCCGCGACGAATCGGCGCCGCCTCCCCTCGACGACGCACGCACCGCCCGCGACGCGCTCGTCGCGCTGGCCGGCCTGGTCCTGCCGGCGATGGCCCCTATCGCGCCGGTACGCGATCCGGCCAGCGGCGCCGCGCCGCCGTCCCCGGATCCGGTGCTCGCCTCGCGATCCGCATCGCCGCTCGCGTCACGCTCGATGCCGATCGGCCCGGCGGCCGCCGAGTCGAAGCTCCCGGCAGCGACGTCGGCCCCCGCGGCCGCGCCATCCGACGCCGGCGCATCGGCCGGTATCGAACCGGCGGAGCTGGCCGCGGCCGCGGATTCGCCGGCGGAATCGGGGTCAGCCGAGCGCGACGCGGCGCCGGTCGCGGCGAAGGCGCCCGAGACACCGTCCATCGCAACGGCCGCACTCGCCGGCCCGACGCCGGCGCCCCCGCCGCCCGTGGTGGCGATCGGTGCCCCGATCGACTCGGCCGCGTTCGCGCCGGCCCTCGCCGACGAGGTCGTGCGGCTGGTCCAGATCCGCAGCGACCGGGTCGAATTGCACGTCCGTCCCGCGGAGCTGGGTCCGATCGACGTCGCCGTGTCGTTCGACGGACGCGAAGCGCAGCTCGTCGTCCATGCGGCACACCCGGACGCGCGCGTCGCCCTGGAAAATTCGCTGCCCGGCCTGCGCGCGCTGCTCGCCGACGCCGGCATCGCGCTGTCCGGCGCGTCGATCCAGGACGGACGCGCCTCGCGCGACGGCCAGTCCCCGCCCCCGCGCGACGAAGCATCCCCGCGGCGAGGCGAGAACCCGGCCCCGGTCACCCTGGCGACGTGGTCGCGGCGCGCCGGCGCCGGTCTGGTCGATACCTACGCGTAAGCGCCCGGCCGAAATGAGGGCGAATGCCCGGCGTGTTCACCCGATCGGGCATCGCCGCGCGACCGCAAACTGAACCCGTCAACGCCACCCGACCCCGCCATGGCCAAAGCCACCGCACCCGCCGCCCCCGCCGCCGCCGCTCCGGCGACCCCGCCCAAGAAGTCCGGCAAGCTCCTGATCATCGTCGGTGGGCTGGTCGCGTTGCTCGCCGCCGGCGGTGCCGGCGGATGGTGGTGGTACTCGCAGCGCGCCCCGGCCACGCCGGCCGCCGAAGCCAAGCCGGCCGCGCCCAAGGCGCCGATCTTCGTCAATCTCGAGCCGTTCACCGTGAACCTCCTCGAGGAGAACGGCGACCACTACCTGCAGGTCGCGGTCGTCTACCAGGTCAGCGACGACAAGGTGACCGAGCTCCTGAAAACATACATGCCGGTGCTGCGCAGCCGCATCCTGCTGATGCTCTCGTCGAAGCGGCCGAGCGAGATCTCCTCGCCGGAAGGCAAGACCAAGCTCGTCGCCGACCTCGCGACCGCCGCCCGCGAATCGGTGCCGGGACTGACGCCCGAGCGCGGCGTCTCGCAGGCCTTCCTCGCGGCGTTCGTCATCCAGTAGCGGTCCCCGATCCAGGCCCCCGACCGACCGTCGAACGCCGACCGCCGTGACCAACGAGTTCCTCACCCAGGACGAAGTCGACGCGCTGCTCAAGGGCGTCTCCGGCGAGGCCGACTCGCCCGCGACGGACGAACCGGCCGGAGGCGTGCGGTCGTACAACCTGGCGACGCAGGAGCGCATCGTCCGCGGGCGCATGCCCGCGCTCGAGATCATCAACGACCGTTTCGCGCGGATGCTGCGCGTCGGTCTGTTCAACTTCATGCGGCGCAGCCCGGAGATCTCGGTCGGACCGGTACGCGTGATCAAGTACAGCGAGTTCGTCCGCAATCTCGTCGTTCCGACCAACCTCAACATCGTCCAGGTCAAGCCGCTTCGGGGCAGCGGGCTCTTCGTCTTCGAGCCGTCGCTCGTGTTCCTCGTCGTCGACAACCTGTTCGGTGGCGACGGACGCTTCCACATGCGGGTCGAGGGGCGCGACTTCACCGCCACCGAGCAGCGGATCATCCGCCGGATGCTCGAGGTGGTCACCGCCGACTACGAGGCGTCGTGGAAGCACGTCCACCCGCTGAAGTTCGAGTACGTCCGCTCGGAGATGCACACGCAGTTCGCCAACATCGCCTCCCCGACCGAGGTCGTCGTCGTCTCGACATTCTCGATCGAGCTGGGATCGGGCGGCGGCGCCTTCCACGTCTGCATCCCGTACTCGACGCTCGAGCCGATCCGCGACCTGATCTACAGCCCGCTGCAGGGCGACAACATCGAGCCCGACCGCCGCTGGATCCGGATGCTGTCCAAGCAGGTCCAGGGCGCCGAGGTGGAGCTCGCCGCCGACATCGCCTCGCGCCCGATCACCGTCCGCGAGCTCCTCGCGATCAAGGTCGGCGACGTGCTGGACATCGACCTGCCGCCGCGCATCGAGGCGCGCGTCGACGGCGTACCGATCTTCGAGTGCAGCTACGGCACGCACCACGGGCAGGTCGCGCTGCGCGTCGAGAAGCTCCTGCCCCCCGAGAAGGACACGCTGGCGCCCTGACGCCGGCAGATCGACCGGAGACCGACATGGCCGAAGACACCGTCACCGACGACGCCTGGGGCGCCGCCCTCGCCGAGCAGGCCGCCGCGCCGGCACCTGTCGCCGAGATCAAGCCGGCGACGTTCGGCGCGCTCGCGCCGGGCAAGCCGCTCGAAGCGGCGCCGTCCAACGATATCGATCTGATCCTCGACATCCCGGTCCACATGACGGTCGAGCTCGGCCGCACCCGCATCCCGATCCGACACATCCTCCAGCTCGCGCAAGGGTCGGTGATCGAGCTCGACGGGCTGGCCGGCGAACCGATGGACGTGCTGGTCAACGGCTGCCTGATCGCGCAGGGCGAGGTGGTCGTGGTCAACGAGAAGTTCGGCATCCGCCTCACCGACATCGTCACGCCTTCCGAGCGCCTGCGGAAGCTCAAGCGATGAGCGTCGTGCGCCGCGCGCTGGTGGCCGTCCTCGCCGCGACCGCGCTGCCCGCGCTGGCCGCCGCCGAGGCGCCCGCCCCGCCCGCCGAGTTCTCCGGACTCTACCTGCAGGCCTTCCTGGCGCTGGTCCTGATCGTGGCGCTTGATCGGCGCCGCCGCCTGATCGCCCGGCGCGCCGGTCCGCTCGCCACGCCCCGCGGTCCGCTGCGGGTGGTCGCCTCGCAGACGGTCGGCGCCCGCGAGCGCGTCGTCGTGCTCGAGCTCGGCGACGACTGGCTCGTCGTCGGCGTCGCACCCGGGCAGGTCAGCGCGCTGGACAAGCAGCCGCGTCGCGAACTGCCGGCACCCGCCCGGCCGGCGGCGTTCTCCGCGCTGTTCGAGCGCGCCCGGCGCCGGGCCGGAGGCGAACGCCCATGATCCGCACCCGCCGCCCGGCCGTGCTCGGCGCGCTCGCCCTCGCTGGCGCGCTCGCCTGCGCCTGCGCCCCGGCGTTCGCGCAGGGCGCCGACCTGCCGCTGTTCAACAGCGCGCCGGCCGCCGGCGGCGGACAGAGCTACTCGCTGCCGGTCCAGACGCTGCTCGTCCTCACCGCGCTCACGTTCCTGCCGGCGGTGCTGCTGATGATGACCTCGTTCACGCGGATCATCATCGTCCTGTCGCTGCTGCGGCACGCGCTGGGAACCCAGAGCGCGCCGCCCAATCCGGTGCTCATCGGCCTCGCGCTCTTCCTCACTGTGTTCGTCATGGGGCCGGTCGTCGACAAGATCCACGCCGACGCCTACGTACCCTACACCGAAAAGCGGATCAGCGGCGGCGAGGCGATCGAGCGCGCGCAGGCACCGCTGCGCGCCTTCATGCTCAAGCAGACCCGCGAGGCGGACATCGCGCTGTTCGTCAAGCTCGCGCGGGCGAAGGCGCCGGCGACCCGCGACGACATTCCGTTCCGCGTGCTCGTCCCGGCCTTCGTCACCAGCGAGCTCAAGACCGCGTTCCAGATCGGTTTCCTGGTGTTCATTCCCTTCCTCGTCATCGACCTGGTCGTCGCCAGCGCGCTGATGTCGATGGGGATGATGATGCTCTCGCCGGTGCTGATCTCGCTCCCGTTCAAGCTGATGCTCTTCGTGCTCGTCGACGGCTGGACCCTGCTGATCGGTTCGCTGGTCGCGAGTTTCTAGATTCCAGAGTCCCCGATGACCTCCCAGACCGTCCTGTCGATCACCCAGCAGGCGCTGTGGATCACGATCCTCGTGTCCGCGCCGCTGCTCCTCGTCACGCTGGTCGTCGGCCTGGTGGTCGCCGTGCTGCAGGCGGCCACGCAGATCAACGAGATGACGCTGTCGTTCATCCCCAAGCTCGTCGCGATGTTCGCGGCGCTGGTGGTCGCCGGCCCCTGGATGCTCGCCACGCTGGTCGATTTCACCCAGCGGCTCTTCGGCAGCATCCCGCAGGTCATCGGCTAGCGAAACGCGATCCGGTTCGCGGCGGGTCCGCGACGCGTCCGCGATGTTCACGTTCACCGCCGCCGAAGCCGAAGCGCTGGTCGCGGCGCTGCTCCTGCCGTTCCTGCGCATCCTGGCGCTCTTCTCGAGCGCGCCGATCTACTCGCACGCGAGCCTGCCGCGACCGGCGCGCATCGGCCTCGCCGCGGCGACCGCGCTCCTCGTCGCGCCGACGCTGCCGGCGCCGCCGGCGGTGCCGCTGGCCTCCGGCGCCGGCGCGATGCTGGTGGTCCAGCAGGTCGCCATCGGGCTCGCGATCGGCTTCTTCCTCCAGCTCGTGTTCGCCGCGATCCAGCTCGCCGGGGACGTGATCGGTCTGCAGATGGGGCTGTCGTTCGCCTCGTTCGTCGATCCGCAGAACCAGCAGCCGGCCCCGCTGGTCGGCAGCTTCCTCAACGTCGCGGTGCTGCTCGTGTTCCTCGCGCTGGACGGTCACCTGATGCTGCTCGCCGCGATCGGCGAGACCTTCTCGCGCTGGCCGGTCGGGACGGCGCCGGGCTGGAACGACGCGCTGGCGCTCGCGAAAAGCGGCGCGACGCTCTTCGAGCTGGGCTTGCGAATCGCGCTGCCGGTCGTCGGCGCACTGCTGATCGTCAACCTCGCGCTGGGGCTGCTCGCCCGCACCGCGCCGCAGCTCAACCTGTTCGCGGTCGGATTCCCGGTCACGCTGATCGCCGGCATGGCGGCGCTGCTGGCGGCGATGCCCGCGCTGCTGCCGATGATGGAACGCGCGATCGCCGCCGCGATCGCCGGCGTCGGGCGCTAGAGGTCCCGGCCCGGTCTTGGGCTCGACGCCCGGAACCGGCCCCGCCGCCGATCCGCCGTCCCGCTCGTCAGACGGCCGACCCGAAGCTCACTCTGACGATCGTGCCTTCGCCCGGTGCCGACACCACGGTGACCTCGCCACCGTGCCGGGTGACGATCCGGCGCACCAGGGCGAGTCCGATGCCGGTGCCCGGGAACTCGCGTTCCGAGTGCAGTCGCTGGAACGGCGTGAACAGCTTGTCGGCGTGCGCCATGTCGAATCCGGCCCCATTGTCACGCACGACGATCGCCGGTGCCCCGCCGAGCTCGCCGGCCTCGACGTCGACCCGGGCGCGCTCGCGCCCGGCCGAGAACTTCCAGGCGTTGCCGATCAGGTTGGCGAGCAGCGTGCGCGCCAGGCCCGGGTCGGCGTCGACGGTGAGCCCCGGTGCGACGCGCGCCTCGACGACCCGACCCGGTTCCGAGGCCGCGAGCTCGGCCACGATCTCGCGCGCGACCGCGGTCACGTCGACGCGACCGCGCTGGATCTGGGCGCGCGTCACCCGCGAGAGGTCGAGCAGGTCGTTGATCAGGTCCGACATGCGCACCGCCGCGGCCTTGACCCGGTCGAGGTAGCCGCGGCTGACGTCGTCCAGCGCGGCGCCCGCCTGTTCGATCGCGAGCGCCGTGAACCCGTTGACCGCGCGAAGCGGTGCGCGCAGGTCGTGCGAGACCGAGTAGCTGAACGCCTCGAGCTCCTGGTTCGCGGCGGCGAGCGACAGCGTCCGGTCGGCCACCTTCTGCTCCAGCGTTGCCGCGAGGCGCCTCAATTCGGTCTCCGCCGCGGCTCGCCCGGCCTGCTCGCGCATCGATTCGAGTCCGAACGAGAGGTCGTCGGCGAGGACGGTGAGCAATCGCGTCAGATCGTCGTCGAAGACGTCGACCTCCGCCGCGTAGACGCAGAGCACGCCGACGACCCGCTCGCCTTCGCGGATCGGCAGCGTGCACGAGGCCTTCACGGTGCGCGCCCAGTCGCGACCGCGGATCGCCTCGGCGGCCGGATCGCTCGCCCGGTCGTTGATCACGACCGGCTCGCCGCTGCGCAGCGCGGCCACCGCCGGCGTGCGCTCCAGCGGGTCGTCGCCCCCCAGGTCGATGGCAATGCGGTCGAACTCGCTGTAGGTCTGACCCGCCGAGGCGACCGACCGGAGCACCCGCCGATCGGCGTCCACGAGTCCGACCCACGCCGCGTGCATGCCGCCGTAGGCGACGATCGAGTCGCAGACCCGCTGCATCAGCGCCGGGCCGTCGCGGACGCGGGCGATCGCCTCGTTGACGTCGGTGAGGACCTCGTAGGCGGAGGTCTGCCGTCGCAACCGCCGCTCGGCGACCACCCGCGCGTGGATGTCGACGCAGCAGCCGATGTAGCCTTCGATGCCCCCGTCCGGAGCGTAGCGCGGGACCCCCTGGTCGAGGATCCACCGGTAGCGTCCGTCGGCGCGCCGCAGCCGGTACTCGGCGGTGAACTCGGTGGCGAAGCGCGCCCGCGAATCGATCAGCGCCAGCATCCGCTCGCGATCCTCGGGATGCACGGCCGCCGCCCAACCGCGCCCCAGCGCCTCGGCCGACGACAGCCCGGTGAACTCGTTCCACCGGGGACTCGTGTATGTCGTGCGCCCCTGGGTATCGGCGGTCCACAGCATCGCCGGCGCCGCGTCGAGCAGCGTGCGCTGCAGATGGTCGCGCTCCCGGAGCATGCGCTCCGCGGCGCGACGCTCGGTGACGTCGCGCATGAAGCCTGCGTACACCGCCTCGCCGCCGAACGACAATTCGCCGAAGGCGACCTCTACCGGGAACTCGTGTCCGTCGCGGTGCACGGCGATCGTGGTCAGCTGACGCCAGTCCAGCCGTCGGGTGCCGGTCGCCGCGTAGCGACGCAGCGCCTCGAGGTGGACGGCGGCCAGACGCTCCGGCTGCAGAACCGACAGATCGCGTCCGACCAGGTCGGCCGGCGCCCAGCCGAGCACCGCTTCCGATGCGCGGCTGGCGAAGCGGATCCGGTTGTCGCGGTCGACGACCAGCACCGGGTCGCTGGAGGCCTCGACCACGGTCCGGAACCGCTCCTCGGACTCGCGCCAGGCGGCTCGCTCGGCGTCCAGCCGGTCGAGCATCGCGTTGAAGCCGCGCTCGATGCGCGCGAGCTCGGCGGGTCCCCCGGTTTCGGCGACGCGCAACGTCGTGTCTCCGCCGGCGACGCCCTCGGCGATCCTGGCGACCGCCTCCACCGGCAGCGCAGCCCGGCGGATCAGCAGCACGGCGACCGCGGTACCCAGAACGAGCAGCAGCGCGCCCACGACCAGGTTCGCCTCCAGCCGCGCGCGTGCGCCGGCCAGCGCCCAGGACGCCGGCGTCTGGGCGATCGCGTGCCAGCGCATCGTCTCGAGGCGCGCGGCACCGGCCACGATGTCCACACCCTGACCGTCGCGGGCACGCCAACCCTCCTCGCCGCGGACCAGGCGGCCGAGCTCGTCGGCCCCGGCGCTGGCGCCGACGCGACCCGGCGCGCCACTGTGCGTCAGCACGACACCCGATTCGTCGACCAGATCGATCGACGCCGACGCCGGCAATCCCAGCGCCGCCGGGTCGGCGGGGCGGAAGCTCGAAAGTTCGATGCGGGCCGACAGCGCGCCGGCGATCCGCCCATCAGGATGGCGGACCGCGACCGCGATCGGCACCCCCCAGGCGCCCCCCTCGGCGCTCGACGAGACCCGACCGGCGGCGAACGATGCGCCCTCGGTGATCGGACGCAGCCAATCCGCGTCGCGCTCACGCGAGATCCGGCTCGCGGGCCAGGTCGCGCAGCGAGTCGCGCCGTCGGCGCCGACCAGGACCAGCGCCCCCAGATCGGGCCTCAGCTCGGCGAATTCGGCGAACACCGCGGCGCAGCCCGACCCCGGACGCGGCATCAGGCCCGGTCGACGGGCGATCGCCTCGAGGAGTGCTCGCTGTTCACGGATCTGGCGGTCGACCGCGTAGGCGACGATCCGCGCGTAGCCCTGCATCGCGAGGCGCGCGTCGGTCTCGGCGGCACGAAACTCGGCGACACGATCGGTCGCGAATACCCCGACGATCGTCAGCTCGAAGGCCGCCAGCGCGACGACACCCCACCAGCGCAGCGACCGGGCGCGAAGCCAACGCCGATCCCCCGATCGTTCACCGTTGCCCGATTCCGCCATCCGATCCCTGTCGTGCCCGTCCCCCCCGGGACGCTCCCGGCGATCGATCCGCCGACGCCCGGCCCCCGCGCCGGCGGCGCCCACTCGATCGCACGCTAACATGCGAACCGTGTGCAAGACACATGCCCGCGACCGGATACCCGGCCCCCCGCGGCCCCGATGAGCGCCTCGGATCCGACCACCGCCCTGATACTGCCCGGAGGCGGCGCCCGCGCCGCGTACCAGGTCGGCGTCTTGCGCGCCCTCGCCCGATTGACCGCGCGAGGCGCGCCGCTGCCGTTCGCGATCCTGTGCGGCACGTCGGCCGGCGCGATCAACGCGGCGACACTGGCGCTCGCGGCCGACGACTTTCGTCAGGGTGTGGCGCGCCTGGTCCGCTGGTGGCGCCGCGTGGACGCCGGCGCCGTCTACCGGGCCGACCTCGCGTCGCTGTCGCGCCACGGCATGCGCTGGCTGGCCCACGTCCTGGGCGGTCGGGCCGGCCCGGCCCAGGCGGCGGCGATGCTCGATAACGCACCGCTCGAGCGCCTGCTGCGACGCGCGCTCGCCTTCGAGGGCCTGGACGCGCAGATTTCGAGCGGTCGGTTGAGGGCGCTGGCGATCAACGCGACCTCGTACGCGACCGGGCGCGCGGTCACCCATTTTCAGGGCGCTCCCGAACTCCTGCCCTGGCACCGGACCCGGCGGGAAGGACGCGCGGTGCGTCTCGCGGTCGAGCATCTGATGGCTTCGACGGCGATCCCGTTCGTGTTCCCGGCAGTCCGCATCGGCCACGACTGGTTCATGGACGGGTCGGTCCGGCACCTGACGCCGCTGGCGCCGGCGTTGCGGCTCGGAGCCAGGCGCGTGCTGGTCGTTCCGGTGGGCCAATTCGTCGGACAGGCGCCCGATCCGGACGCTGCCGGAGAAGGAACGCCTCGCTATCCGTCGTTCGCGCAGACCGCCGGACACGCGCTGTCGACGATCTTCCTCGACAACCTCGGGGCCGACCTCGAGCGGTTGGACCAGCTCAACGCGCTCGTCGACGCGACGTCCCCGGCCGAGCTCGCCCGGCGCGGCCTCGCGCTCGCACGCGTCGAGGCGCTGGTGTCCGGGCCGTCCCTCGACCTCGGCCTCGCCGCCCGTCCCTACGCCGACCGGCTGCCCGCGGGGGTCCGTTACCTGCTGGGCGGTCTTGGCAGCACGCGCGGTACCGGTGCCAATCTGATGTCCTACCTGATGTTCGAGCCCGGCTACGTCCGCACGCTCCTGCGGCTGGGATACCGCGACGCGTGGGCCCGTCGCGTCGAACTCTGCGCGTTCCTCGAACGCGGCGGGACCCCGCTGTGCCGGCGCGCGCGCCGCGCGTCGGTCCTCGACCTTCCCGTACAATCGTAGCGCCATGCCGATCGACCTGGCGCTGCCGCCGATCCAGCAGAAGCCCGCGAATCCTCCGGAGACGCGGACTTCGCGCGTCAACGCGTGGCTCGCCGAGGTGGCGCGCCGCGATCCGGTGACCGCCGCCCAGGTGATCGGCGACGCGCTCGCGGCGACCAACCGCGTGTCGATGAGCGATTCGCGGCGCATGGAGCTCGCGGAGAGCTACTGGACGCACGCCGCGACGCTGTGGCCGTTGCTCGAACGCACCGTGCTCGCCGCATCGCATCCGCTCGCCGGCGCCGCGCTCGAGGCCGCCAAGGCGGCGCTGACGCTCGCCCAGGAACTGTCGATCGCCTACAAACACCTGCTCGCCAGCGAAGCCGGCAAGCGCCTGTCGCTGGGCGGCGCGCGTCTGGCCGCCGCGCTCATCCACCGCTGCCTGCAGTGCTTCGCCCGGGTGCTGGCGATGAGCTACCAGTCCTATTCACCGGTGCCCGCGCATACGTGGCACGACGCGCACGCCGTCTACGCGTACGCGCGCGAGCGCGGTCTGCAGCTCGCGACCATCCCCGGCGATCCCAACGAGGCGACCCCCGAGCGCACCTACGTCCAGGCGCTCCTGCTCGCGCTCGCCAATCCCTACGGATTCCTGCCCGGCCAGTTCGGGATCGTCCTCGCCTACCTGCAGACCCACGCCCAGTCGGTGAAGCTCACCGACGTGCAGCCGGTCCATCGGCTGGCGAAATCGGTCGCGATCGTTCCGGTCGGCCACGACTTCCCGCCGTTCTCCGCGAACAAGGGCGGCGCCGTCGAGGGTCCGCGACTCTACCTGCTCACCTTCGACCTCGCGATCCGCCTCCAGGAGGAATTGCGGGTCATCGAAGGCGGCGGCGCGCTGCCCGACGGCGTCGGGCGCGACCCCGCGTCGCGGGCCGCGTATACGCTGCTGCTGCGGCGCCTGCTGCGGCAGTGGGCGATTCCGCCGGCGCGCCAGTTCAACCGTCTGCCCTCGCGCGCGCGCGTCGTGATGTGCGTGGGTCTCGCCGGCGCCTGGCAGTACAGCCGGGGCCGGCCGCCGGGAGTGGCGCCGGCGCACGCACCCACCGGTTTGCCGCCGATGACCCATTGCCAGGTCATCAACCACACGCCGGCGGGCTACGCGCTGCGCCAGACCGACGCGACGCCGGCGCCGTTGCGGATCGGCGAGCTCGTCTCGCTGCGGGTCGAAGGCCGCGTGTCGCTGCAGCTGGCGATCGTTCGCTGGTTCCGCAACACGCTCAAGGGCACGGCGCTCGAGTTCGGCTGCGAATTGATCGCCGACCAGGCCGAGGCGGCGGCGGCGGCCCCCGAAGGCCTGGCGACCAAGTCGTTGACTCCGGTCGTCGTCCTTCCCGGCGACGGCGATGGCGATGGCGATCTCGACGAGGACGAGACCGGCATGCAGCTCGTCGTGCCGTCGGGCGTCTTCCAGCTCGAAAGCGCCGTCTCGCTGCACCGCGCCTCGGGCACCGGCACCGCGGTCCTGACCAAGCAGGTCGACCAGGGACCCGGGTACGAGATCTACGAAATCGTCGCGGTCTAGGGGAGCTCGCCACCGATGGCGGCGGACGCGGCGTCGGACCACGGCTCGTCCGCCCCGGTGATGGGCCGTCGGAATACGACGAACTCCGCGCCCGCGAGGCTCGCTCGCGCCGGCCTCGCCGCCCTCGTCGCCGTCGAATTCCTGTGGGAGGCGCTGCTCGCGCCGATCGGTACCGGTTCGCGCTGGCTCGCGCTCAAGGCGCTGCCGCTGGGCGCGCTGCTGCCGGGCGCGTTCGCCGGCCGGCGACGGGCGAGGCAGTGGCTCGCGCTCCTGTTGCCGTGGTACGCGGCCGAAGCGATCGTCAGGGCGCTGACCGAAAGCGGTCGGCACGCGCTGGTCGCTTCGGTGGCCTTCGCCCTGGCGGCGACGACGTTCGTCGCCTTGCTCGCGGGGTTCCGCCGCGAACGCAAGGCCGCGACCGACGAAGCGATCTAGCGGGTCGCGCGGAGCTCCGCCGGCAGCGCGAAGGTCACCGACTCGACGCGGCCGTCCAGCTCGACGACGCTGCCGGCGCCCAGTGAGCGCAGCCGGTCGATCACCTCGCGCACCAGCACCTCCGGCGCGGACGCCCCGGCGGTCACGCCGACGCGGCGAACGCCCCGGATCCACGAAGGGTCGAGCTCGGCGGCCTGATCGACCATGCGCGCCGGCACGCCGCGGTGCGCGGCGACTTCGCGCAGGCGGTTGGAATTCGAGCTGTTCGGGCTGCCGACGACGATGACGAGGTCGACCGACCCCGCCAGCGCCTTGACCGCGTCCTGCCGGTTCTGCGTCGCGTAGCAGATGTCGTCCTTCTTCGGCCCGACGATCGCCGGGAATCGCCGCCGCAGCGCCTCGACGATCGCCGCGGCGTCGTCGACCGACAACGTCGTCTGGGTGACGTAGGCGAGCTTGTCCGGGTCGCCCACCGTCAGTCGCGCCACGTCGCCGACCGATTCGACCAGGTGCACGCCGCCGTCGCACTGGCCCATCGTCCCCTCGACTTCGGGGTGCCCGGCGTGGCCGATCATCACGATCTCGCGTCCCTGCGCGCGCATCTTGGCGATCTCGGCGTGGACCTTGGTGACCAGCGGGCAGGTCGCATCGAACACCTTGAGCCCGCGCGCCGCCGCCTCGGCCTGAACCGCCTTGGACACGCCGTGCGCCGAGAACACGACGGTCGCGCCCTCGGGCACCTGGTCGAGCTCGTCGACGAACACCGCGCCCTTGCCCTTGAGGTCGTCGACGACGAACCGGTTGTGGACGACCTCGTGACGCACGTAGATCGGCGCGCCGTGCAGCGCCAGCGCCTGCTCGACGATCGCGATCGCCCGGTCGACGCCGGCGCAGAAACCGCGGGGATTGGCGAGCAGGATGTCCATCGGTGCCTCCGACGGAATTCAGGACGCCGCCGGCGCGTCCGCGCGCCGCTGGCGGAAACTGTCGATGATCAGCAGGCCGGCGCCGACGGTGATCGCGCTGTCCGCGACGTTGAACGCCGGATAGCTCCAGCCGCGCCAGTGCACGAGCACGAAATCGACGACCTCGCCGAGCCAGACGCGGTCGATCAGGTTGCCGATCGCCCCGCCGAGGATCAGCGCCAGGCCCCAGCAGTAGATCCGGTCGCCGCCCCGCTTCAAGAGCCACACGAGCAGCAGACTCGCGCCGACCGCGGTGGCGGTGAAGAGCCACCGCTGCCAGCCGTCCGCGCCGGCGAGGAAGCTGAACGCCGCCCCCTTGTTGAACGTCAGGATCAGCGACAGGAACGGCGCGAGCGGCAGCTCTTCGCCGGGCCGGAACGCCGCCAGCACCGCCGCCTTCGTCGCCTGGTCGGCGACGACCAGCCCGGCGGCGATCGCGAGCCAGCGGACCGGCCAACGACGCCCGGCGCCCGTCGGTGACGGCGTCTCAGGCATGCGTCCGCGGTTCGGGCGTGCCGGCGAGGCTCGCCGCGCAGCGCCCGCACAGCGACGGGTGCGCCGGGTCCTCGCCGACGTCGTCGCGCCAGTGCCAGCAGCGCTCGCACTTGGTCCCGGCCGACGGATTGACCGCGACCTCGAGCGCGTCGCCGTGCTCGACGCGGGCGGCCGAGGTGATGAAGACGAAGCGCAGGTCGTCGCCGAGGCTCGCGAGCGCGTCACGGACCGCCGGCGGCGCCGACACCGTCACCTCGGCCTGCAGCGAGCTGCCGATCCGGCCGGCCTGGCGCACCGCCTCGATCTCCCGCTGCACGAGCGCGCGCACCGACAGGATCGCCTGCCAGCGCTCGATCAGCGCCTCGCTGTCGTCGACCTCGGGCACGAGGTCGCCCCAGACCCGCACGAACACCGTCGGGTCCTGCGGCTGCGCGATCCGCCATGCCTCCTCGGCGGTGAACGAGAGCACCGGCGCGAGCAGCGCGAGCAGCAGGTCGCGGATCGCCGCGAGCGCGGTCTGCGCCGAACGCCGCGCGTGGCCGGCCGCCGGCGTCGTGTAAAGCCGGTCCTTCAACACGTCGAGGTAGAAGCCCCCCAGCTCCTCCGAGCAGTAGGTGACCAGCCGCTGGACGACCAGGTGGAACTCGTAGCGATCGTAGTCGGCGGCGACGGCGCGAGCGAGCGCGGCCAGGCGGGCGAGCGCGTAGCGGTCCAGCTCGACCATCCGGACGACCGGGACCGCGTCGCGTGCCGCGTCGAAGTCCGAGGTGTTGGCGAGCAGGAAGCGCAGCGTGTTGCGGATGCGCCGGTAGGTCTCGACGTTGCGCTTGAGGATCTCGTCGGAGATGTTGAGGTCGCCCGAATAGTCGGTCGCGGCGACCCACAGCCGCAGGATGTCGGCGCCCAGCGTGTCGGACACCTTCTGCGGCGCCACGACGTTGCCCTTCGACTTCGACATCTTCTTGCCTTCCCCGTCGACGACGAAGCCGTGGGTGAGCAGCGCCTTGTACGGTGGCGTCCCGTTCAGCATGCACGAGACCAGCAGCGAGGAATGGAACCAGCCGCGGTGCTGGTCGGATCCCTCGAGGTAGAGGTCGGCCGGGAAGGCGGTGTCGGTCCCGTGCGAACCGCGCCGTCCGGCGCGCCCCGCGGGGCCGCCCATCACCGTCTGGTGGGTCGAACCCGAGTCGAACCAGACGTCGAGCGTGTCGGTGAGCTTGCGGTAGCGCTTCGGATCGACGCCGAAGTCCTCGCAGCTCGCCTCGAACCAGGCCTCGATCCCGCGCTCGGCGACCTTCGCCGCCGCGAGGTCGAGCAACGCCGGGGTGTCCGGATGCAGCTCGTCGGTCTCGCGGTCGACGAAGAACGGCAGCGGCACGCCCCACGGCCGCGGCCGCGACAGCGTCCAATCCGGGCGGTGCGCGATCATCCCGGTGAGCCGGGCCTTGCCCCACGCCGGGTAGAAGCGCGTGCGCTCGATGCCCTCGAGCGCGAGTTCGCGCAGCGTCCGGGTCGGCTTGACGCCCCGGTGTCCGGGCACCTCGTCCATCCCGGCGAACCACTGCGTCGTCGCGCGGTAGATGATCGGCGTCTTGTGCCGCCAGCAGTGCATGTAGCTGTGCGTGAACTTCTCGGCGTGCAACAGCGCGCCGACCTCGCGCAGCTTGTCGACGATCTTCGGATTGGCGTCCCAGATCTTCATGCCGCCGAAGAACGGCAGATCGGTCGCATACCGCCCGTCGCCCTGGACCGGATTGAGCATCTCTTCGTCCTTCATGCCGTAACGGCGGCAGGAGACGAAGTCGTCCATCCCGTAGGCTGGCGACGAATGCACGATGCCGGTGCCCTGCTCGAGGGTAACGTAGTCGCCCAGATACACCGGCGAGGCCCGGTCGTGGAACGGGTGGCGGAAGGCGAGGCCTTCGAGCGCTTCCCCGCGCGCGGTCGCGACCACCTCGCCGGCGAGCTTCCAGCGCCCGAGGCACGCCGCGACCAGGTCCTGGGCGACGACGAAGTGCCCGCGCGGCGTGGCGACCAGCGCGTAGACGAACCGAGGGTGGGCGTTCAACGCCTGGTTCGCCGGGATCGTCCACGGCGTGGTCGTCCAGATCACCGCCGCGATCGGACCATCGGGCGCGCCGGCGAGCGAGAACGCGCGGGCGAGCCTCGCGCGCTCGCCCTCTCCCTCGAGCGGGAAGGCGATGTCGACGGCGATGTCCTGCCGGTCCTCGTACTCGACCTCGGCCTCGGCGAGCGCGCTGCCGCAATCGAAGCACCAGTTGACCGGCTTCAATCCGCGGTAGAGGAAACCCCGCTCGAGGAGCTTGCCGAGCGTGCGGATCTCCTCGGCCTCGTTGCCGTACGCCATCGTCAGGTACGGTCGCTCCCAGTCGCCCAAGACGCCCAGCCGCCGGAAATCCTCCTTCTGCAGCGCGATCTGCTCGGTGGCGTAGGCGCGGCACAGCGCGAGCGTGCGCTCGACCGGCAGGTGCTTGCCGTGCGTCTTCTCGATCTGCACCTCGATCGGCATGCCGTGGCAGTCCCAGCCGGGCACGTACGGCGCGTCGAAGCCGGCCATCGTCCGGCTCTTGACGATCACGTCCTTGAGGATCTTGTTGACCGCGTGGCCGATGTGGATCGCCGCGTTCGCGTACGGCGGCCCGTCGTGCAGGACGAAACGGGGCCGACCGGCCGACGCCCGGCGGATCGCGCCGTAGACATCGCGCTCGCGCCATTCGCGGACCCAGGCGGGCTCCCGCTTGGCCAGATCGCCGCGCATCGGGAACGGCGTGTCCGGCAGGTTGAGCGTGGACTTCCAGTCGGGCTTCTTGTCGTCGGCCATGGTTCAGGTGACGGCGCTCTCGCCGTCGAAGTAGGCGCGCGCCTGGTCGGCGTCGACGCGGATCTGGCGCACGAGCGAGTCGAGATCCGGGTAGCGGGCCTCGTCGCGCAGCTTGCGCAGGAACTCCACCGCGATCCGCCGTCCGTAGATCGGCTCGTCGAAATCGAACAGGTAGACCTCGAGCAGCGGCCGGCCGGCGGCCTTCACCGTCGGACGCACGCCCACGCTCGCCACGCCGCGCCGCGTCGGTCCCAGTCCGTGGATGCGGACCGCGAAGATCCCGGTGATCGGCGGTGTACGCTTGAGCGGGAGGTTCGCCGTCGGGAAGCCGAGCGTACGGCCGAGCTTGTCGCCGTGGGCGACGTGGCCGGCCATCGTGTACGGACGCCCGAGGAGCCGCGTCGCCCGCGGCAGGTCGCCGGCCGCGAGCGCTTCGCGCACCGCCGACGAGCTGGCCCGCTCGCCGCCGATCTCGACGGTACCCATCGACTCGACGCTGAAGGACCGCGCACGGCGTCGCAGGAGCGCCAAGTCCCCGGCCCGCGCGCGGCCGAAGCGGAAATCCTCGCCGACCAGCACCCAGCGGGCGTCGAGGCGGCGCACCAGCACGTCGTCGATGAAGGCGTCCGGTTCCAGCGAGGCGAGCGCGCCGTCGAAGCGCGCGACGACCAGGCGCTCGACGCCGAAGCGGCGGATGACGTCGATCTTGCCCCGCAACGACGACAGCCGCGGCGGAGCCCGGTCGCGCGAGAAGAACTCGCGCGGGTGCGGATCGAACGTCAGGACCGCCGGCTCGAGTCCGAGGTCTTCGGCCGCCTCGGCGAGGCGGGCGAGCATCGCCTGGTGACCGCGGTGCACGCCGTCGAAGTTGCCGACCGTGAGCGCGAGCGGACGCTCGGCGATCGCGGGCAGGCCGCGGTGTAGGCGCATGGATCGAAGGCCGGTGGACGGCGGCCGCCGTCATCGGCGGCCGCGGGGCAAAACATTGAATTCTAGCGGATTTCCGCCCCGCCCGCCGCGGCCCATTCGCGCCAGCCGCCGGGAACGCGCGGATGGTAGAGCGCGAGCCGTATCGGACGCGGGTCGAGCGCCGAGACGATGCGTGCGTAGCGTTCGAGCGCCTCGCGATAGCGTGCCACCTCGGCGTCCAGGAACGCCTCCGCGTCCGCTCCCTCGTGCGCGCCGGTCTTGACGTCGACGATCCAGCGCACGCCGTCGGCCGCGAAGCTGCGGTCGAGGACGACGTGGACGACGTCACCGGCGTCCAGCCCGGACAGGGCCCACTCGCTCGCCGCGCCCTCGTGCGACGGGTCGTAGACCCATCGTCCCCGTTGGTCCTCGACGACGGCGACGACGCAGGCGGCCGCTTCCCGCGCCTCGGCGAGCGCTTCCGTCGGCAGCGCGCCTTCCGAGCGCAGCTCGGCGGCAAGCCACGCCGAGTGCTCGTCGATGCGGGCGCGCGACCAGTTCGGCGCGCCGTCGATCGAGACCAGGGCGAGCAGCCGGTGGACGACGACGCCCTGGCGTCGCGCGCGCTCGCGCGCCCAGTCGAATTCGGGCCGGACCTCGACCCGGTCGTCGCGCCCCCGGCCCGCCAGCGGCGCCCTGACGGCCGGCGGTTTCCAATCGAGCGGCAGCCGGCGCCACGGCGGCGGCGATCGGCGGGTCGCGGCGGCATCGCCGATCGCGTCGGCTGGATCGAAAGGCGGCAGGCGCTTGCCGAGCGTCGGCCAGAGCAGCCCCAGCAGCGATCCGGCCGGCGGACGCGTCCACGCCGGATTGTCCGGATCCGGGCGCAACGTCGCCGTCAGGTGGAATCGTCGCCGCGCGCGGGTCGCCGCGACGTACGCGAGCCGGGCGAGCTCGGCGCCCTCTTCGTCGCGCTCCAGGGCCTCGAGGTACGCGGACACCGGATCCCGCGCCTCGCCACGACCCGACGCGGTGCCGATCAGCAGGCCGTGACGGCGCGCGCGCCAGCGCATCAACGTCGCGTCGGCGCGCGATCGATGGCGCGCCGCGCCCGGGACGATCACCGTGTCGAACTCGAGTCCCTTCGCCTTGTGCATCGTCATCACGCTCACCCGGGCATGCGCGATCCCGGCCGGAGCGAGCTTGTCGTCCAGCGCGTCGACGAGCGCGCTCCAGTCGTCGATCGTTCCGGCGCGCTCCTGCGCGGACAAGCGCGCGAAGAACGCTTGGGCGGCGTCGAGGTCGAGCGGCTCCGCGACCGCCGCCGGACCTCCCGACGCGAGCCAGGCGTCGCGGACGCGGTCGGCGAGCCGAGCGCGTCCCCGGGTCGCCCACGCCCGCGCGACGACGTCCGCCGCGCGCGCCACGCGCAAGTGACCGTCGTCGGTGAGGGTCGCCGGAGGGTTGGCGAGGGCTTCGGCGATCGATCCTGACGCCGTCGCGTCGGCGGCGCGCACGAGGGCATCGAGGTCGGCGAGCGCAAGTCCGCAGGCGGGGGAGCGCAACCAGGCGAGCCAGGCGAGCCGATCGTCTGGCTGGTCGATCGCGTGCGCCAGCGCGGCGAGGTCGCGGACCGAAGCGCGGTCTCCGAGCGTGTCGACGTCGACGACCGAGAATTCGATGGCGGCCTCGCGCAGCGCCGCGAGCGTCGGCAGCAGGTCGGCGCGCCGCCGGCCGAGGATCGCCACGTCTCCGTCGGCGAGCGCCTCGCGCACGCGCGCCACGACGAGCGCGGCTTCGCGCCGGGGATCGCCGGCGATGTCGAGCGTCCACGCCGGCCCCGGCAAGGGCGGGCGGACGGCGACCGCCTCGGCGTACGCCACCCGTCCGCGCCACGGATCGCTGGTCGGGCCCAGGACCTCGGCGAAGGCCTTGTTGACCTCGTCGACCAGCGCGCGCTGCGAGCGGAAATTGCGCCGCAGCGTCAGGCAATCGACCGGCACCCCTTCGATGCGCGCCGACGCCTGCGCCTCGACGAAGGCCCGCACCTCGGCACCGCGGAACCGGTAGATCGACTGCATCGGATCGCCGACCGCGAAGAGGGTCCTGCCATCGCCGGGTTGCCACCCGGCGGTCAATCGCCGCACCAGGTCGAGCTGCGCGTACGAGGTGTCCTGGAACTCGTCGATCAGCAGGTGATCGATGCGCTGGTCGAGCCGAACCAGCAGATCCGACGGAGCATCCGGGTCGCCCAGCGCCCGCAGCGCCGCGATCGTGCCCTGGACGAAGTCCAACTCGCCGCGCCGGCGGAACACGCGCTCGAGCGCGTTGGCGAGATCGGGCATCACGGTGACCAGCGCCTCGATGCGCGCCCAGGTGTCGTCGCCGACCCGCGCATCGGGCAGACGCCGCGCGAGCCCGAGCGTCTCGGCGTACCCGTCCTCCCGCGCGAGCTCCGCGAGCCAGGCGGCCGCGGCTTCGTTGGCCGCTCGACGTTCGGCGCTTCCGGCGCCATGGCCTATCGACGGAAAGCCATCGGCGGTCGCGAGCCTCGCGCGGACCTCGCCCTTGCGGGTCAGCGTCCATTCCGCCAGCGCCCGCCATGCGTCGAGCGAATCCAGCGCGCCGGCGGGCCAGCCGCCCGCGGCCGCGATCCTCGCGAGCTGATCGGCGAGCGCCGCCCGGTCCGGCGGCAGACGCCGCGCCGCGTACCCGGCGTGGCGCGCGAGCGCCGCCGGATCGAGCCGACGGCAGAACGCCGCGATCTCGCCCAGTTCGCCGGCGACTTCGGCGGCCAAGGTCCGATCGATCGATTCGCGCAGACGACCGCCGGGCGCCGCCGACGCGAGCGCGCTCCACCGGTCGCGCGCTGCGACCAGCGTCGTCAGCATCTCCACCAAGCGGTCGGCGTCGTTGTCCTGGTGATCGAGCAGGCGCCGCCAGCGTTCGTCGGCCCCGCCGGCGGACGCGAGCGCTTCGCGGACCGCCTCGCGGTAGAGCGTGCCCGCCTCCTCGGTGAACCTCGGGTTGATCGGCAGGCCGCTCGCGATCGGCGCCTGCGTCGCGACCGCCTTGGCCAGCGCGTCGATCGTGCGGACCACCAGCCGCGACGAATGGTCGATCAGGCACCAGCCGTGGCGCTCGTCGTTGATCAGCGCTGCCTGCGCCAGCGACCGCGTCAACCGAGCGTGTTCGCTGTCGACCGGCGTCGCGTCGCGGGCGCCGACCAGGGCGGCGACGATGCGGCTGCGCATCTCAGCCGCCGCCTTGCGCGTGAACGTGATCGCGACGATCCCTTCGGGTCGGGAGACCCTGGCGAGCAGGCGCAGAAAGCGCTGGATCAGCAGGCCGGTCTTGCCCGATCCGGCCGGCGCCTGAACGAGGAACGAGCGCTCGGGGTCGAGCGCGCGCTCCCGCGCGCGCGCGTCCTCGTCGCGTCTCGTCTCCTCGTCGGGTCTCACGGGCCGGCGTCCGTGTCGTCGCCGGCCCCGTCGGCGTCCTCTGGCCGGGAATCGCCGATGCGGCAGAGCGCCTCGCGGCCGCAGTACCGGCAGACCGAGCCGTCCCGCGGATCGACGCGCGCGACGCCGTTGGCGTACTCGACGGCGAGCGATTCGACGACCCGCGCCCAGTGGCCGACGAGCGACTCGAAATCGGTGATCGTGGCCTCACCGAGCGCCGCGGGCGGCTTGAACACCCCGGTATCGGGCGGCCAGGCGGCCGCGTCGTCGGCGACGATGCCCCCGGCCCGCCACTCACCACGGCGGATCTGGGCGAGCAGCACCGCACGAGTGGCGTCGGCGGGACGGGCCTGGTGGCGCGCCAGCGCGTAGAGCGCGAGCTGGGTCGTTCGCGGCCGCTCGCCCACCCAGCCCGCGGGAGCATCGATCCGCCCGGTCTTGTAGTCGAGGATCGCGAACCCGCCGTCGGCGAGCGCGTCGATCCGGTCGATCCGCAGCGCCAGCTCGAGCCCTCCGGTCGCCAGCGTCGCCGCGACCTCGACATCGGTAACCCGGAACGGCGGGCGACGCGCCTCGACTTCGGCGAGCCAGCCGGCCAGCAGCGCGCCCAGTCGCGCGCGCTCGCCGGCGCCGACCGCGGCGGGGACTCGGCTCCACCGTGCTTTGTTGATCTTGGCGATCGCCGCGCCGACGGCCTCGTCCACCAACGACCGATGCCGGTCGGGGTCGTCGAGGAGCGCGACGAGCGCCGCCTGATCGCCGACCCGCCGCCAGTACTCGGCGAGTGCCGCGTGCACCATCAATCCACGTTCGGTCGCGTCGAACCCGACTCCGGGCTCCGGCCACGGCTCGGCGTGCCAGCGCAACGCCGCCAGCGCCTGGAACGGACAGGCGCTCAGCGCTTCGATCAGCCGCGTACCGCCGCGCACCCGGGTGGCGCCCAACGCCGGCGCCCGGTCGTCCAGCACCACCTCGAGCGACGGGCGGGCGTCGAACGCGCGCTCCGCGGGTCGCCGCGGGGGCGTTACCGGAAACGCCGGCGCCGGGGGGAAGAGCGTCGAACGGTTCGTCGCGCGCTCGTCGACGACGGCGGCACGGCTCACCACGACCTCGCGCGCGCCCCGAAGCAGCAGGCCCGTCGCCCTGCGCGCGTAGTCGAGCTCGCGCGCGGCATCGGCACGCGGAACACCTCGCTCGCGCTGCCACTCCGGCGGCAGCAGCGGGTGCGGACGCGCCGGGCGCGGCCAGGTCGCGTCGGTCATGCCCGCGATCCAACTCGCGTCGAACGGCAGGCCGATCGCTTCGAGCCAGCCGAGGATCTGCACCGGCTCGTCGGACGACTCGGGCTGGAACGTCGTCGACGCGACGAGTTCGACCAGGCCGGCGAGCGCCGTCGGAGCCTCGAGGGTCGACCCGTCGGTCGCGTCGAGCGACGCGTAGGCCGTCAGCGCGTCGTCGAAGGCCGCCCTCGCCTGATGGTCGAGGCTGTCGGACGCACGATCGCCGGGCCAGCCGGCCGCGCGGAGGAGCGCGCGCCACCGATCGACCCAGGCCCTGCGGCTCGCGCGCCCGGGCGCCGGCGACGCTCGGATGGCGCCGAAGCGGTCGGCGAGCGGATCGGCGTCGGCGCGCAGCACCCGCTCGACATCGAAGACGCCGACCGTCCCGACAAACGACTCGAGCCAGCCCCGCTCGATCCGCGCACGTCCGAGCCAGCGCGCGGTTCCCCCGCCGGGCACGAACGGGGAGCGCAGGAGCGCGGCGGCGCGGCCGGCCGGCAACGACGACTCGCCGAGCGCGATCAGGTCGAGCGCGGCGGCGACAACGCCCGCTTCGGAGAGCGGTGAACCGAGCGAGACGTTCCACGCCCGCGGTCCGCGCTGCGACGAAGCTTGCGGCGCGCCGAGGATCGCGTGGGCGGCGGCGTGAACCTCGGCGAGCCGCGACTCGAGATCCGGAACGACGAGCGCGACCGATCGCTCGCGCCCGCGTTCGATCCGTTCACGCGCCCAACCGAGCGCGGCCTCGATCTCGCGCCCCGGATCACTCGCCACCGCGTGCGCCAGCTCGCCGGGTCGCGCCCGCAGGATCTCGTGCGCCTCGACGCCCGCGCCCGCGGCCCGAAGCGCGGCGAAGACGCGGCGCTGCTGCGCGGTCGCCTCGACGAAGCCGACGACCTTGAACGACCGGCCGCGCCAGGACCGCATCGACGCTGCCGCGGCGACGATCCGCTCGGGCAGGGTCGCGGAATCGACGGCGTCGAGGCGCCGGAGCGAGGCCGTGTACTGCTCGGCCCAGCGCGCGAACGCGGAAGGCTCGTCATTGCCCCCCGCCCAGGCGCGCCAACTGGTTCCGCCCGCCCCGTGAGCGTGAACGAGTTCCCATGCCTCCGCGGCGGCGCGCCCGACCGACACCGGGTCGACGGTTCCCGCCGACATCGGATCCGAGGTCACGATCGAGCGCCACGCGGCGGTCTGCGCGTGTTCGCCCAATCGCAGGCGCGCCGGCAGCTCGCCGGCGAGCGTCGCCTCGGAGTCGAGTTCGTCGCACCAGGCGGCCCAGGGCATGGCCCGCAGCGACGGCCAGGCCCGGAGACCGGCGTCGGCTTGCGCACGATCGTACGCCGCGACCAGATGCCGCGCGAGACGGCGGTTGGGCGTGACGTACATGGTCCCGGCGTCGAATGCACCGGGCAGCGGACGGTCGGACATCGAATCGTCGGAGAGTGGCGGTCGCGGCATCACCCGCGACCACGCCAGCGACGACTCTACCAGCGCCGGTCCGACCTCCGGCGAACGGCTAGCGCGTGACGCCCGGCGGCGCCGGGGCGTATCCGGTCGACGCCGCGGTCAGTCGTCGCCCGCCAAGGCGGTTCCGATCGACGCCGGCGCCAGGGCCGCGCCTGCGACCCGGGCGCGCGCGGCCGCGGGTAGGCCGGCGGCGATCAGCGCGTCCGCCGCACGGGTGTCGCCACGACGGGCACGCGAGCTCCATTCGCCGCACCAGTCGTCGTCGCGGATCGTCGGCCAGACGCCCTCGATCAGGTACGCCTTGGCGTTGAGCGGCGACAGCGACGGCGCGTGTCGGCGGCACTGTCCCGCGTGCGCGGACTTGGACGCGGGCCCGTTCGGGCTGTTGCGGTCGTAGTACTGGCAGTCTATGCAGCGTTCCACGGTGATTCCCTGTCGAGCTCGTGTTCCGGACCGATCGGAGCCTGACCAGCCTCGACCGCACGCGCCATCGCTCGTTCGGACGAGTCCACCCGGTCCGGTCGCGGTTCGCTAGTGCCGCCGAAGCGGCAGGTACCCGACCGGGATCGCGCGCACCGGTCGGTGACCGCGCGAGACGTCGCGGATGCGGGCGCGCGCCGCACGCGGCGTGTTCGCGGCGGCTTCCCGCCGGTCCCGCGTCCGCGCGGAACGGCCACGCCGGACCACGGGTCTCCTGCGGATGGAAGAAAAACCGGCCGCCGACCGCATCGCTGTGTTGGCAGTCGAGAGGAGTCTTGAACTTCGGCGACCGTGAAAAGGGCCGACCCGGATCGACGAAGCCGATCAGGCCGCGAGCGGCGTGACCACCGCGCGCAACGCCGGCGGAACGTCCTGGGCGTAGTGCACGCGCGCCTGGTCGTGCGCATCGAGCGACGCCTTGAGCTCGGCGTCGGCGACTTCGGCCTCGCGGGCGAGCTGATCGTCGTAGGCGCGTCGCGCCACCGGATCGGACAGCACCTGATAGGCCGAGTGGATCATGCGCACCAGACCCGACAAGTCCTGGCCGGCATCCGACCAGCCGAACTGGTAGCGTTGGAGCACCTGCGCGTACGCCGCCTCGACACGCGCGGGCGACGCGCCCGGAGCGAGGTCCAGATAGTCGTAGTGCGTGTAGTTCACAACGGCCTCCTGTCGGGAAACGAGGGTGGCTACCGTGCCCCGAAGGGAGCAGCAAGCGTGCCACCCGCGCGCCATCGAGGCCGGGCCCAACCTCAACCATTTGATTCGGCGCTATTTAGTTCCCATCGACCCGACAGACGGTCGCTGGGCCTCCGGTGCGCGATCGCCCGGCGGTTCGCCCGCGCGTCAGAGCATGGCGAGCGACGTCCGTCGCGGTGGACGCGGGAAGGCAGCCTCCAGCCGTTCCCGCAATCCACGGTCGATGACGAAGTCCGCGGCGGCCCTGACTTCTCGGCGGTGTCCGGTCCGGACCGCCTTGGGGATGGTGATGACACCCGGCTGCGCCAGCAGCCAGGCGAGTGCGAGGGTCGCCGGCGCCGTGCCGGCCTCGCGCGCGATCGCGCCGAGCGCAGCCGACATCACCAGTCGCCCCTCGTCGAGCGGCGAATAGGCCATGACCCGGGACGCATCCCGCGCCATCCGGGGAAGAACGGCGGTTTCCGGTCCGCGCTCGGCCAGGTGATAGAGGATCTGGTTCACGGCCGGACGCCCACCGGCGGCCGCGAGATCGTCGAGATCTTCGACGTCGAAGTTCGATACGCCCCAACGGCGGATCTTGCCGGCCTGGACGAGGCGCTCGAACGCCTCGAGTGTCTCCGCGAGCGGTACGCGACCACGCCAGTGCAGCAGATAGAGGTCGAGGTGATCGGTGCCCAGACGGGCGAGGCTGCGCTCGCACGCCGAGACCGCGGCCGTTCGCCCGGCGTTCTGCGGCAGCACCTTCGAAACCAGGAATACGCGATCGCGACGCCCGGCGATCGCCCTGGCGACCACGGTCTCCGCGCGGCCATCGGCGTACATCTCGGCGGTATCGATCAACCCGAGCCCCTGGTCGATGCCTTCGACCAGCGCCCTCGCCTCCCGGGCCGCCTCGCCGGGACGTTCGCCCATCCGCCAGGTCCCCATGCCCAGTGCCGGCAGCCGGGTGCCGTCGCTCAATCGCACCTCCGGTGTCGCGCCCATGGGGGAAGGGTAACCGAGCGTGTCGCCCCAGGGGTGTGGTGGCATACAATCGACCGGGCCTCGCCGCTCCCCCAGTGAACGCCGCGCACCCCACCGACTTCGCCGGTCTCTCGCCGGACGCGACGCACGTCCGGTGCGGCGGCGGCGCGCGCATGCCGAGCAGGCCGAAGCTCCGGTGATGGCGCAACCCGAACCCGCGGCGACCGCCAGCGCGCGAGCCCAGCAGCTCGCCGCGCTGCTGCGCGAGGCCGAACGCGCGCTGTCCCACGACACGCAGGTCGCCGGTCGGCTCGCCCGCGAAGCGGCGACGCTCGCGCGCGAGCTGGACGATCGGCGGGCCCGCGCGCGCGCGCGCTACCTCGAAGGTCGCGCCGCGGAAACGGCGCTCGACGAAACCGCGGCTCTCGAAGCCTATCGCGAGGCGCTCGCGGCGTTCGAGGCCGAGCGCAACGACGCGGGCCGCGCCGACGCGCTGCGTGGCATCGGCAACGTCTACGACACGTTGGGCGACTCGCCGCAGGCGTTGGCACACCACCTGCGCGCCCTCGCGGTCGCCGAGGCCCTGGGAGACCAGCGTTCGCAGGCGACGACGATGCGCACGATCGGCGTCGTGCACTCGCGCGCCGGTCGCCCCGAGATCGGACTCGAGTGGTACCGCTCGAGCCTCGAACTCACCGCGCCCGACGACGCGGCCGAACGCAGCCGCACCCTCAACAACATCGGCATCAACCTCAAGAACCTCGGGCGGCTCGACGAATCGCTCGCAACCCTCGAGACCGCGCTGGCCGGTTTCCGGTCCTGCGGACACGCGGTCGGCCAGGCCGCCTCGCTCAACAACCTCGGCAAGACCCTCGAGCGCATGGGTCGCTACGAGGAGTCCGAGGCGCGGCTCGCCGAGGCGCTGCGGCTCGCCCGAGCGAGCGGCTACGTCGAGGGCGTGGTCAACGCGTCGCTGACGCTCGGCCGGCTGTGCGATCGCGCCCGACGCGACGCCGAGGCGCTGGCCTCGCTCGACGCAGCGCTCGCGGCCGCCCGCCAGCACGGCCTGCGCGCGTCCGAAGCGGAGGCGCACGACGCGCTCGCCGCGTTGCACGAACGCTCCGGCGCCTCCGAACGCGCGCTCGTCCACCTGCGCGCGAGTCACGCGATCGAACGCGCGCTGATGTCGGAAGCGTCGGACCGGCAGCTCAAGTCGCTGTCGATCCGCTACCAGCTCTCGGCCGCGCAACGCGAAGCCGATCTCCTGCGCGCCAAGCAGCAGGAGCTCGCGACCGCCAACGCCCGCCTGGAAGCGCTCAACGTCGACCTCGCGGCCGCCGACGCGCAGAAGTCGCGGCTGCTGATCGAGCTCGAACGCGAGACGCGCGAGGACAGCCTGACCGGACTCGCCAATCGTCGCCGCCTGGACGAGCGGCTGGTCGAGGAGTTCGAGCGCGCGACCCGCTACGGCCGCGCGCTGACGGTCGCGATCGCCGACCTCGACCACTTCAAGGACGTCAACGATCGCTACACCCACGTCGTCGGCGACGAGGTGCTCAAGGCGGTCGGCCGCGTCCTCTCGGCCTCGGTGCGCCACACCGACCTGGTCGCGCGCTACGGCGGGGAGGAATTCGTCCTGCTGCTGGTCGAGACCGGAGAGGAGTCCGCCGGCACCGCCTGCGAGAAGGTCCGGCTCGCGATCGAACGGCACGACTGGGAGAGCCTGCGCCCCGGACTCGCGATCACGGCGAGCCTGGGCTGGTGCTCGGACACGCGGCTCGCCGACGGACCGGCGATGCTCGCGGCCGCGGACGCCGCGCTCTATCGCGCCAAGGCGATGGGACGCAACCGCGTCATGGCCGCTTGACGCCGCGTCTGGGCGTCGCGGTCCGCGCGGAACGGGTCGGCCGCGCTCAGATCTTGCGGACCAGCCCGACCATCACGCCGAAGATCTCCAGCGCGCCTTCCGGCCGGATCGGCGCGTAGGCCTTGTTCTCCGCGCGCAGGATGAACGTCCCGCGGTCGACGTCGAGACGCTTCAACGTGAATTGCCCGTCGACGATCGCCACGACGATCTCGCCCTTCTGCGCCGACGGGCGCTTCTCGACGACGACGAGGTCGCCCTCGAGAATGCCGGCGTCGATCATCGAGTCGCCCTTGACGCGGATCAGAACCGTCTGCGACGGACGCTCGATCAGGTAGTCGTCGATGGTCAGCGCGTCCGATGCCGAGTCGTCGACGCGCTCCGGCAGGCCGGCGCGCACCGCCGAATCGGCGATCGGGCGCGCGAAGAACTTGCGGGTCGGCGCGAGACGCCGGTCGGGCGTCGACTCGAGGAGCCCGGCGAGCTTCAGGCGCGCGACCAGCGCCGCCACCGAGGATTTCGACTTGAGGCCGAGCAATCCCCCGATCGACGCGTAGGACGGCAACGCGCGGTGGCGCGCATAGTAATCCTGCAACGATTCGAGATAGGAACGATCGTTCGACATGATGGTACGATAACGAACGATCGTTCGTCGGTCAAGCCCCCCCGCGAATCCGGGCGTCCCGTCCCGAATCGGTCCGCACTCCGATGCGCCTCTTCGCCCCCGCCCTCGCGTTCGTCGATCTCGAAACCACCGGCACCCGGGCGTCCGCCGACCGGATCACCGAAGTCGGCATCGTCCGCGTCGACGCGGATCCGGCCGGTGGCCCCCCGGCGGTCGCCGAGTGGTCGTCGCTTGTCGACCCCGGCGTCCCGATTCCGGCAGCGATCCAGGCGCTGACCGGCATCACCGACGCGATGGTGCGCGGTGCGCCGACGTTCGCCTCGCTGGCGCCGGCGATCGCCGCGCGGCTCGACGGGTGCCTCTTCGTCGCCCACAACGCGCGATTCGACTTCGGCTTCCTCAAGCACGAGTTCGCGCGTGTCGGCCGCGGGTTCTCACCGCGGGTGCTGTGCACGGTGCGCCTGTCGCGCCGCCTCGATCCCGAGGCGTCGGGGCACGGACTGGACGCGGTGATCGCCCGTCACGCGCTCGACCCGGGCGGGCGCCACCGGGCGCTCGGCGACGCGCGCGCGCTGTGGTGCTTCGTCCAGGCGCTCTACCGCGACCGAGGCGCCGAGGCGGTCGAAGCCGCGGTCAAGCGGCTGCTGCGCATCCCGAGCCTGCCGCCGCAGCTTCCCCCCGACGCGCTCGACGCGATTCCCGACGCCCCTGGCGTCTATCGTTTCTACGGCGAAAATGCGCTGCCGCTCTACATCGGCAAGAGCATCCATCTGCGCGACCGCGTCGCGGCCCATTTCTGCACCGACTGGCAACGCGAGACCGATGCGCGGCTCTCGGCGGAGATCCGGCGGATCGAATTCGAGACGACCGCCGGCGAGCTCGGCGCGCTGCTGCGCGAATCCGAGCTCGTCAAGACGCTCGCGCCGGCGCACAACCGGGCGCTGCGTCGCAAGGCCGACGCCGGCGTGATGACGCTGGACGACGATGGCCGGCCGCGTTTCATCGCCGCCGCCGACATCGACCCGGCCGAGGTTCCGGGCGCCTGGGGACCGTACTCGTCGAAGCGGGCGATGCGAAGCCGGCTGCAGGCGATCGCCGACGATCACGCGCTGTGCTGGTCGCGTCTGGGGCTCGAGCGGCGTGACGGTCCGTGCTTCGCGCGCCAGCTCCGGCGTTGCGCCGGTGCCTGCGTCGGTGCGGAGAGCGCGCTCGCCCACGACCAGCGCCTGGTCGCGGCGCTCGCCGGCGATCGCATTCCGATCTGGCCCTGGTCCGGACCGGCGCTGATCCGCGAGACCTCGGCGGAAGGCGCGCGGACCGACGTCCACGTGGTTCGCGACTGGCATTGGATCGGCACGGCGCGCGACGACGGCGAGCTCGCCGCGCTGATCGAGGCGCCGGTGCGTCCGGCGTTCGACCTCGACGTCTGCCGGCTGCTGATCGGCCTGTACGCCAAGTCTGCCGGACGATACACGCCGATCGGTCGGGCGGTCTGATCGCGGCGACCGCGCGCCTTCATCGCGCCGGAACGCCGGGCGTCCCGAGTCGTCGGACTTTCCCCGCGTCAGACCTCCGAGTGATCCGGTTCTTTCTGCGCGTCGCCGACGACGCGCGCCAGGCGCTGGCTGCGCTGCGCATGGGCGGCGACCGCCTGGTCGAGGAACTGCCGGGCTTTCGCGTCGGACGGCGTCGATGAACCTCCGGACGTGCCTGCCGTGGCGGCTTCCGGGCGGTGCTCGATGTCGAACACCTCGGTCGCCGACGTGAGCCAGTCGAGCTCGCCGGCGACGTTTTCGGTGTCGGCGAGCGTCTGCTGGACCAGCGCGGCGTTCTGCTGGGTGATCTCGTCGATCTGCACGATCGCGGCACCGACCTGCTCGATGCCCGAAGACTGCTCGCGCGACGCGGACGAAATCTCACTCATCAGCGACGAGACGCGTTGGACGGCCTGCACCATCTCCTCCATCGTCGACCCGACCGCCCGGACCTGCGTCGAGCCCCGGTCGACGTCGGCGACCGAAGCGGAGATCAAGCCCTTGATCTCCTTGGCGGCCGCCGCCGAGCGTTGCGCCAGCGCCCGCACCTCGGTCGCGACGACCGCGAAGCCGCGGCCCTGTTCGCCGGCCCGCGCCGCCTCGACCGCGGCGTTGAGCGCCAGGATGTTGGTCTGGAAGGCGATGCCGTCGATGACGCCGATGATGTCGTTGATGCGTCGTGAACTCGCGCTGATCGTGTCCATCGTCCTCACGACGTCCTTGAACGTCTCTCCGCCCCGGCCGGCGATCTGCGAGGCCTGCGTCGCCAGGTCGTTCGCCTGCACGGCGTTGTCGGCGTTCTGGCGGACCGTGGCGGTGAGCTGTTCCATCGTCGCCGAGGTCTGCTCGACGCTCGCCGCCTGGCTCTCGGTACGCGCGGCGAGCCCGCGCATCGCCTCGCGCAGCTTCCCGCTGGCACCGCCGATTCGATCCATCCCGCGCCGGATGTCGGTCATGACGCCCATGATGTTGATGCTGGTCTGCGTCAGCGCCCGCAGGAGCAGGCCGAGCGCGTCCCCGCGCGAGGACGACGCCCGGACGCGCACCGACCCCGAGGCGAGCGCCCGCGCCGTCCCCAGCGCCTCGTGCACCGGATCGGCGACCGCGTGGTTGATGTAGTAACCGGTGGCGAGCGTCACCACGACCGCGACCGCGGTCACCGCCAGCAGCCAGACCGGCGGCGCGCCGGCAACCGCGAGCGTGGCGATCGCGGCCATCGAAATGGCGTCGACAACGGACACGATCGCGAGCCGCTTGCGCAGCTTCATGTCCGAAAAGTGCCGGAACCACCCGAGCAGCCCGGTACGACGCAGGTACCCGTGTCGCAAGGCGAAGCCGCGCAGTCCGCCGTCGTTCATGCGACGGTACAGCGACTCGGCCGCCGTGATCTGCTCGCGCGTCGGAACCGTGCGGACCGACAGGTAACCGGTGACCCGTCCCCGGTCCAGCATCGGGGTCACGTTGGCGACCACCCAGTAGTGGTCGCCGTTCTTGCGACGGTTCTTCACGATGCCGGTCCACTGCAGCCCCTTCTTGACCGTCACCCACAGGTCGGCGAAGGCCGCGGGCGGCATGTCCGGATGGCGGATCAGGTTGTGCGGGGCCCCGAGCAGCTCGTGCTGTTCGTACCCGCTCACCTCGATGAAACTCGGGTTGCAGTAGGTGATGACGCCCTTGAGGTCGGTCTTGGATACCAGGGTGACATCGGGCGGCAGCGGGTATTCCGCCTGGGTTACCGGGAGGTTCTTGCGCATGGTCGTCGGTTGGCGATGGTCGATCGGCGAGTCGCGAAACCCGGCGACGGCCGGGGCCAGGCGCCCCGCCCCGGGGCACCATCACCGACGACATCGGCATTCCGGACCGGAAATTGAGTCGGCCGGCGACCAACGCTGGTCCGGACGGCCTCCGGGCCCGCCCCGATCGGTTCAGGCGGGACGCCCGGCGTACGCGGCGAGCGCCTGGGCCACGCACATTGTCAGGCGGGTGGCGTAGCCGATATGGAGGAACTCGTTGGGACCATGGGCGTTGGATTTCGGGCCCAGGACGCCGGTGATCAGGTACTGGGCCGCCGGGAACATCGCGCCCAGCATGCCCATGAACGGTATCGTGCCCCCCTCGCCCTGCGCCCCGGGCGCCTGTCCGAAGTGGGTCCGGGAGGCAAGGTCGAGCGCCTCGGCCAGCCAGGGTGCGGTCGGCGGTGCGTTCCATCCGCTCGCCGCATGGTCGGGTTCGAACCTGACGCTCGCCCCGTGCGGCGGATCGTCGACCAGCAGGCGCCCGAGGGCCGCCTGCGCCGCCTCGCCATCCACGGTCGGCGGGAGCCGCAGCGACAGCTTGAGCCGGGTCGACGGTCGCAACACGTTGCCCGCGTTGGCGATCGGCGGCAGGCCGTCGGCTCCGGTCACCGACAGCGCCGGACGCCAGGTGCGCGCGAGTACCGCTTCGGCACCGGCATCGACCATCGGCCGGGTTGCTCCCGACCAGGGAAAGCGACCGAGCATCCGCTCGCCCAGGATCGCCGCCGCGGCCCGCGCCTGTTCGACGCGTTCGGCCGGGATCGGCGCGTGGAAGACGCTCGGCCGGATCGCTCCGGTCGCGGCGTCCTCGAGGCGATCGAGCAAACGCCGCGCGATCCGGAACGACGAGGGCACGACGCCGCTCGCGTCGCCCGAGTGCACGCCTTCGTCCAGGACCGACACCGCGAGGGTTCCCGACGCCATGCCCCGCAGCGACGTCGTCGACCACACCCGCTCGTAATCGCCGGCGCCCGAATCCAGCGCGACGACGAAATCGACGTTCCCCATCCGCGGGGCCAGCAGCTCCAGATAGGCGCAGGCCGCAGGTCTCGATCAGCCCGAAACAGCGCGGCCGTGCGACCCCTTGCGGGCGGCCGAGGGCGCGCGATCGCCGCCAGCGCCGCGTACATCGCGTAGCCATCGTCGGCGCCGCCGCGCCCGTAGAGCTTCCCGTCCTCGATCGTCGGGGTCCACGGTCCGGATCCCTCACGCCACCCGGTCATCTCCGGTTGCTTGTCGAGGTGGCCGTAGACGAGGACCGTGCCACCCGCCCCACCGGTCGTCGGCGCGTCGAAAACGAGCACCGGCGTGCGCCCGGACAACCGGACGACGTCGACGGCGAGCCCGCGGATCGGACGCGCTCGCGCCCAGGCGAGCGCGTCGGCGACCACCCGGTCGATATGCCCGTGCGCCGCCCAATCGGCGTCGAAGTGCGGCGATTTCGCCGGAACCCGGATGTAGTCGCGCAGCGCCGGCACGATCTCGTCGTCCCAGCAGGTCGTGACCGCGTTGCCGAGCGCGGCGACGTCGATCGGTACGCTCATCGTTGGTCTCCAGGGGCAGTCGGTTCCAACAATGCGGCGAGCGCGAATCGCTCCAGATAGTGGTCGACGAGCGCCGCGGCGTCGGCGCGCGACTCCGCCAGCGCCGCGGTGAGCGCCCGACGATCGCGAGTCCCGTCGCAGGCGATCGCCAGCGCCTTGGCGGCCGGATCGTCGAGGCGCACGCCTTCGTGCCGCAGATTCGTGACCACGTCTTCGTGCGTCGCCTGCCAGCGGGCCACCGGCCACACCGCGGGCCTCTCGCCGGGCGTGGCCGGCAGATTCAACGCCGACGCGTAGAGGTCGACCGCCCCGGTGAAGCAGCCGCGAAGGATCGCCCTATGGGCCTCCTCCGGCGTGAAACCGCGGGCGACGAGCGCATCGGCGTACTGCGCGCGGCTGTAGGTCGCCGGATACCGGTCGACCAGCACGTCGATCGCGGTGCCGGTCACCGATCGCGCCTCGCCGGCGGCGCGCTCCTGGACGATCGGCGTCGCCGCCGAGAAATGCAGCCGTTCTAGCGCCTCGGGCCTGAGTCGCGCGCGGCGCACGTCGTCCAGGCGCGCCAGCACCGATTGGCGGAACCGGCGCAATCGGGCGAAATCGAGGTACTGTTCACGCGCGATCGGATCGGCCTTCGCGATCAGCTCCTGCAGCCGCGGCGGGAGGCCCGTGGCCGACAGCGAACCCGACTCGGCCTCCGAGACGAACCCGAGTCCGCAGGAACTCGCGTGCGCGACGAATTGGGAGAAATAGTAGGCCTGGTTCACGCCCGACAGATCGTCGTGGTAGAGCGCGCTGTCGCTGCGCCCGGGCAGCGTCGCCATCTCCGGGGCGAGCAGCGCGGGCAGCCCGTCCATCCGCGACCACGCGCGCGCCATGTCTCCGGTGATCCGCCGCACGCCGGCCAGCCGCTTGAGCGGATCGGGCTCGTCGCCGATCTCGAGGCGCATCAGATCGCGCGCGATACGGCGGACATGGAACCCGGGCTGCACGTTGAACGTGACGAACGCGAGCCCGCGAGGAGCGAGTCGATCGCGGATGACCGCCATCAGCGCGTCGCGGACGTCGTCTGGAACCCATGAATAGAAACCGTGCGCGAGGATGTAGTCGTAGGTCCCGAGCGTCGCCGCGACCTTCCGCAGGTCGCCCTCGATCAGTTCGACGTTCCTGACGCCGAGGCCTTCGGCCATCCGTCGCGCGCGCGACATCAGCAGCGCGGAGAAATCACAACCGGTGAACCGCGCTCCGGGCAACGCCACCGCCATCGGCAACAGGTTGGCACCGTCGCCGCAACCGACCTCGAGCACGCGCGCGGTCTCGACCGGCGGCGGTTCGAGTCCAAACAACCGGCCGATGGCCGCGAGCCGCTGCGGATGTCCGTTGGGATTGGGACGCCCGACGTAGGCGATGTCCTCGTAGGCGACCTTCAGGGATTCGTGCACGGCCATCGCGGGATTCCGGAATGTGCCAGCCCGGCGATCGCCGGGCCGGCGGATCAACGCTCGAGCACGCCGAGCCTGATGAAGTGCGCGAGGTGGTCGCCCAGCGGATATGCGCGCTCGCCGGCCGGGGACCACTCGCCGGAGCGCGCCGCGAGCTCGGCCTGCGTTCGGGTGCCGTCGAGCAGCGGCAACAACCTGCGCTGCGACTCGCCGTCGAGCAACACACCGTCGTGGCGCAGATTGACCACGAAATCACGGCGGGTCGCCTGCCAGCGCGCCGGCGCGAACGCCCGCGGCCGCTCGCCGGCAACGCGCGCGAGCGCCGGGGGCTCCGCGTAGGGAATCGTCGCGCCGGCCAGCGCCGAAGCGAGCACCATCTGCAGCGCCGCCGCCGGCTGCGCCAGCGCGCTCCCCGGATCGCTCGAGCGGACGACCCATTCGACGAGTTCGCCGACCGGCGCGGTGAGCGGATGGATCTCGACCAGCCGATCGAGCAGGCGCCGACGCAACGCCGCGGGCGACCGGTCCGCCGGCGAGAGCGGCCGCGCGCGTGCGGAACGCTCCACAGTGTCGTTGGCGGCGGCGATGTGCATCCGGGCCAGCCGGTCGGCGGTCACCGGCGATCCGAGCCCCCGCTCGATCGGCACGAGCAACGACTCGCGGAATCGCCGCAGGCGGATGTGATCGGCGCGGTGTTCGCGGCCGATCCTGTCCGCCTGGGCGACCCAGGCGTTGCCCCGTTCGCCGAACGCCGGCGCGATATGGCGGTAGAGGTCGGCGTCGGCGAGCCAGGCGAGCCGGTGGCGTCCGGCGTGGGCCGCGAAATCGCGCAACAGAACCGCGTGGTTGACCACCGAGATATCGTCGTGGAACAGCGCGTAGTCGGGCCGCGTCGCGATCTCGTCGAACTCGGTGGCGAGCTGCGACGGCGCGCCGGGCTGCAGGCGCATCGCCTCGGCCATCGTCGCGGCGATCTCGCGTGCTCGCGCGATCCTCTCCCGTGGGTCGTCGATCCCCGCGGTCTCGGATCCCAGGATTCCCCAGACGATCGAGCGCAGCGCGCAACCCGGCAAGGTGTTGTGGCTGACGAACGCGATCCCGTCGGGTGAGAGCGTCGCGCGGATCGTCTCGAAGAGCGCGTCGCGGACCGGCTCGGGAACCCACGAGTAGAAGCCGTGGGCGATGATGTAGTCGAATCGCCGCCCGTCGTGGTGGAGCTCCCGAAGGTCGGCGTGGACGAACCGGATGTTGTCGAGCCCGCACCCCTCGGCGAAGGCCCGCGCCTCCCCGATCGCCCGCTGCGAGAGATCGATGCCGGTGAAATACGAGCCCGGACAAGCCGCCGCGATCGGTACGAGGTTGCCGCCGTCACCGCAGCCGATCTCGAGTACCCGCGCGCTCGCCGGGTCGAACGTGTCGAACCCGACGAGAGCCGCGATGGTCGCGATGCGAGCCGGATGACAATTCGGCCAAGGCCGGCCGACGAAGAGCATCGCTTCGTAGGCGCGCTCGATCGCCCGCGATTGGGCGTCGTCCGCTCGCGTCGGGATCGACGGGTCACGCATCGTCGCGTCGGACATGACGAGGAGGTCGGCGTGGCGGCGAATCGAGCGGACCCACGCCCCGCGCGGCGTGCCGTCGCGAGGTGGCGTCCCCACGGGGATTCGAACCCCGGTTACCGCCGTGAAAGGGCGATGTCCTAGGCCTCTAGACGATGGGGACCCGGATCGTACGTACTACGCGTTCGCCGCAACTCCCGGACCGCCCGGGCACCCGATCGCCGGGCGCGCCGCGCGTCCCTGCGCGCTCCCGCGGCGCCGCGCGCGCTGACGTTCGGTGGTGGAGGTAAGCGGGATCGAACCGCTGACCTCTTGCATGCCATGCAAGCGCTCTCCCAGCTGAGCTATACCCCCACGGCGAATTTGCGATTATACCGAAGCGCCCCGGGGCGTGCAATTTGACCGGCAGCCTCGGCGCGACCGCGTACCCGATGACGCCCGGTCCGCCGGCCCGCACGTTCGCGTGCGCTATCATCCGCGCGCCCTCGCTCCGCCAGACCGGTCCCCGCCGTTCCCGACATGCCACTGCCACGACCCGACGCTGCCGAACTCCCCAACCTCGATGGACGAGTGGTGCTGGTTACCGGGGCCACCGGCGGACTCGGTTCTTCGATCGCCCGCGCCTTGGCGGTCGGGGGAGCCACCGTCGTGCTGCATGCGCGACATCTCCAACGGATCGAAGCGCTCTACGACGAGATCGTCGCCGCCGGCGGCCGCGAGCCGGTGATATTGCCGCTGGACTTCGCCAAGGCCGAGAGCGCGGACTTCGCCAACATCGCCTCGGCGCTGGAATCCCAGTTCCGCCGACTCGACGCGCTCGTGCATACCGCCGCGATGCTGGGTTCGCTCGGCCCGATGGAGCACCAGTCGTTCGACGCCTGGCTCTCGCTGCTGCGGGTCAACGTCGCCGCGCCGATGGGTCTGACGCGCGCGTTGATCCCGCTGCTGGCGGAGGCGACCGACGCCTCGGTCGTATTCACGCTCGACGATCGCGGCGTCGCCCCACGCGCCTATTGGGGCGGCTACGGCGTGACCAAGGCGGCGCTGGCCGCGCTGGCGCGCGAGCTCGCCGACGAATGGGAAAACCGGCCCAACCTGCGTGTCGACGCGGTCGTGCCCGGACCGATCCGTTCACCGATGCGCGGCCGCACCCATCCCGGTGAGCATCGGGACAGCCTGCCCGCGCCGGAGGCGCTCGTCCCGCTCTACCTGCATCTGGTCGCCGGTCGGTCCAAGGCGGAAAGCGGCGCCCTGGTCGACGCGCGCGCCTGGCTCGCCGGCAGGCCCGCGTCAGCGACGCTCGTCGCGTAACGCAGCAGGACGCGCAGATCGCGCAGATCACGGGCCGGCAGGCGGTCGCCGGCGAGGCCGATCGTCCGGACACGCCGCTCGCCGTCCGCGCGCCAGACGACCGCGACGTAGCCCGGGAGCGCGACCGAACCCTCGGCGAGCCGCCCCGGGCAGGTGCGCCCGTCGTTTCCCAGGGCGACGACGCTCCCGTCGGAGCGCACGACCAGCCCCGTCCACTCGCCGTCGGCGTCGCGCCACGCCCTCGCGCCCAGCGCAGCGACCAGCAGCGCACCGAATCCGGCGAGCATCGGGTCCAGGGGCAACGCGCCGACCAGGGCGGCGCTGGCGACGTGCGCCACGACGACGAACGCCCGCGCTCGTCGGGACGGTGAGAAATCGAACCGGCGGGAACGGGGGCGCTCCATGCCGCCAGTGAACCGGCGACAGCGCGCGCCGGCCATCGGCCCGACGGCCGAGCCGGCGATTCAGCGCGCGCTGCCCGCCGCCGACAGCGCGAGCCAGGTCTCGACGACCGTGTCGGGGTTGAGCGAGACGCTCTCGATGCCCTCGTCGACCAGCCACTGCGCGAGGTCGGGATGGTCCGACGGTCCCTGCCCGCAGATGCCGACGTAGCGACCGCGCCGCCGGCACGCCGCGATGGCCATCGACAGCAACGCCTTGACCGCGTCGTTGCGCTCGTCGAACGTCGCCGCGATCGGCCCCCCCGAATCGCGATCGACGCCGAGCGTGAGCTGCGTCAGGTCGTTGCTGCCGATCGAGAATCCGTCGAAATGGTCGAGGAAACGGTCGGCGAGCAGCGCGTTCGACGGAACCTCGCACATCATGATCACCCGCAGCCCATTGTCGCCCCGCTTCAAGCCGTTCTGCGCGAGCAGCGCGATCACGCCCTCGGCCTCGGCTAGCGTACGCACGAACGGAATCATGATCTCGACGTTGTCGAGGCCCATGTCGTCGCGAACCCGACGGATCGCGCGACACTCCAGCGCGAAGCAGTCGTAGAACGCCGGCGCGAGGTACCGGGACGCGCCGCGGAAGCCCAGCATCGGGTTCTCCTCGTGCGGCTCGTAGCGATCGCCGCCGAGCAGGTTCGCGTATTCGTTCGACTTGAAGTCGGAGAGCCGGACGATCACCTTCCTGGGCCAGAACGCGGCGGCGATCGTCGCCACGCCCTCGGCGATCCTGGCGACGTAGTACTCGACCGGATCGCCGTAGGGCGCGGTCCGCTCGGCGATCCGCGCCCGCAGCTCGGGGGGCTGGCGGTCGAATTCGATCAGCGCCTTCGGGTGGACGCCGACGTTGCGATTGATGATGAACTCGAGGCGCGCCAGACCCACACCCTCGTTGGGCAGTCGCCGGAACGCGAAGGCGAGCTCCGGGTTGGCCACGTTCATCATGATCTTGGTCGGGCACGGCGGCATCCGGTCCAGCGCGAGGTCGACGACCTCGACCGCGAGCCGTCCCTCGTAGACGTTGCCGGTATCGCCCTCGGCGCAACTCACCGTGACCTCGGCGCCTTCCCGGAGCGTGCGCGTCGCGTCGCCGCAGCCGACGACCGCCGGGATGCCGAGCTCGCGGGCGATGATCGCCGCGTGGCAGGTCCGCCCGCCGCGATTGGTGACGATGGCCGACGCGCGTTTCATCACCGGTTCCCAGTCCGGGTCGGTCATGTCGGTGACCAGGACGTCGCCCGGGCGCACGCGCTCCATTTCCGAGGCCCGCTCGACCAGCCGCACCGGTCCCTGGCCGATCTTCTGTCCGATCGCCCGCCCGCTCGCCAGAATCCGCGACGAGGACTTGAGCCGGTAGCGCTTGAGCGAGGTCGCCTCGTCCTGCGAACGGACGGTCTCCGGTCTCGCCTGCAGCACGTAGAGCTTCCCGTCGACCCCGTCGCGCCCCCATTCGACGTCCATCGGGCGGCCATAGTGCTTTTCGATCGCGACCGCGGCGCGGGCGAGCTCGGCGACCTCGTCGTCGGTGATCGAAAAACGGAGGCGCTCGGCCGGGGGCACCGGAACGATCGTCGTCGATCGCCCGGCCGAACGAGTCTCCGCGTACACCATCCGCACCGCCTTGCCCCCGACGGTGCGCGACAGGATCGCCGGACGTCCGGCTGCGAGCGCCGGTTTCCAGACGTAGAACTCGTCCGGATTGACCGATCCTTGCACGACGGTCTCGCCCAGGCCGTAGGACGCGGTGATGAAGACGACCTGGTCGAATCCGGACTCGGTGTCCAGCGTGAACAGGACGCCGGACGCCCCGAGGTCGCTGCGGACCATCCGCTGGATGCCCGCGGAAAGCGCCACCTCGGCCTGGGCGTAGCCCTTGTGCACGCGGTAGGCGATCGCCCGGTCGTTATACAGCGACGCGAAGACTTCCTTAACAGCGTGAAGAATATTATCTATGCCGCTGATATTAAGGAACGTTTCCTGCTGTCCCGCAAATGAGGCATCCGGCAGGTCCTCGGCGGTCGCCGACGAACGGACCGCGTAGGTGGCGCCCGGCGAGGCCATGTCCTGCCGTTGGTAGGCGTCGCGGATCTCCCGATCCAGCGCCCGCGGAAACGGCGCGCCGACGATCCACTCGCGGATCTCGCGGCCGGTCCGCGCCAGCGCCACCGTGTCGTCGACGTCGAGCGCGGCGAGCCGCTCGCGGATTCGCTCGGCCAGCCGGTCATGCGAGAGGAACTCGCGGAAGGCGGCCGCGGTGGTCGCGAAGCCGCCGGGGACCCGGATGCCGGCGTGCGACAGCGCCCCGATCATCTCGCCCAACGACGCGTTCTTGCCGCCGACCGACTCGATGTCGGTCATCCGCAGCTGATCGAACGCGACGACGCGCCCCGCTTCCGCCATCGAATGCTCCCGGCCATCGGCGCCTGCCGGTCCGGCGTGGCGGGCGGCCACGCGACGCTCGGCGCGCGAATGGGCGCCATTCTACCTTGGCGGGAAAACGCTGCTGCGGTGCGGCAAGACCCCCGGTGAACGCGCGCGACGTCGGCGCGTCCCGGTCGGCGCTAGACGCGTTCGCCGGCCGCCGGCGGTGCGGTCAAATCGTCGGCCTCGTCGTCCAGGTCGAACGGCGACGCTCCCTCCTCGCCGGCGGTCTTGCGGCGGCTGCGCGCCGCGCGCCGCAGGCTCCGATAGAGATCCGGGTGAGCGTCCTTGAGATAGCTGATGATCTCGAAGTCGATGCGCTTGACCTTGGAAAGATCGATCTGCTCGACGTGGACCAGGCGCAGCAGTTCGCGAACCGGACGCGGCATCTCGCGCCCGCTCTCATAACGCGAGCCGCCGCTCTGCGTGACGCCGATCTGGGTCCAGAACTGCTCCTGGTTGAGGCCCAGGCGCCGGCGGATCTCGCGGGGATTGAGGACGCGGTCGAGGAGCTTCACGGTGCGGTGTCGTCGGCGAGAACGGATGTCGGGGGGAGAGTCCACCGCAGCCCCGAGGGTGATCCCCTACGAGCCGCAATCCCAATGGCATATTCTTCCCTGAAACGCCGGTCCGACGCAAGGGATCCCGACCGGCGGTGCCCGCCGCCCCGGATGAATCGGGAACGCCGCGGCGTCCTGCTAGAATCGCCGATTGCCGGCCAACACCCACATGTTGCGCTACGACCTCCACTGCCATTCGACCCGATCCGACGGGCTCCTCACTCCGGCGGAGGTCGTACGGCGTGCCGCGAGGCGCGGGGTCGACGTCCTCGCGCTCACCGATCACGACGAACTGGCGGGCGTCGCGGAAGCCGCCGACGCGGCGCGCGAGGCCGGCATCGCTCTCGTTCCGGGCAGCGAGCTGTCGGTCAGTTGGGAGGACCTCACGGTCCACGTCGTTGCGCTGGCCTTCGATCCCGACGATGCGGCGCTCGGCGCCGGGATCGACTCGATCCGAAGTGGACGGTCGGGACGCGCCCGGCGCATCGGCGAGTCGCTCGCCGCGGCCGGCATCCCGGGCGCCTACGATGGCGCCCTCGGCTACGTGACCAGCGAGCGTCTGGTCTCCCGGACCCATTTCGCCCGCTTCCTGGTCGACGCCGGTTACGTCGGCGACGTGAAGGAGGTGTTCCGCCGCTACCTCGTCCCCGGCAAGCCCGGCTACGTCGAGCACGAATGGACGACGCTGACCGAGTCGATCGGCTGGATCCACCGCGCCGGCGGCGTCGCCGTTCTCGCCCATCCGGGACGCTACAAGGTCGACGCGCGCGGCCTGCGGCGCCTGCTCGGCGATTTCCGCGAAGCCGGCGGCGACGCGATCGAGGTGCTCTCGGCTTCGCACACGGCGGCGCAGGCCGCCGAATTCGCCGCACTGGCGCGCCTGCACGGACTCGCCGCGTCGACCGGGTCGGACTGGCACGGCCCGGGGGAGAGCTGGCTCGATCTGGGCGACCTGCCGCCGCTCCCCGCCGGCCTCGCGCCGGTCTGGACGCGCTGGTCCTAGGTCGCGCGGGCGGGGACCGGCGAGCGATGCCCAACCGGCGAACCGTCTTTTTCCTCTCCGATCGCACCGGCATCACCGCCGAGATGCTCGGCAACAGCCTGCTCACCCAGTTCGAGGACTTCCAGTTCCGCCGCGTCACCGTCCCGTTCGTCGACTCGCCCGAAAAGGTCGACGAGGCGATCCGACAAGTGAACGAGACCGCCAGAGTCGAATCCCGCCGCCCGATCGTCTTCAGCTCGGTCGTCGACGAGGCCGCCAGCGCGGCGATCCGGGACGGGGCGCATGCCCTCACGCTGGACCTGTTCCAGATCTTCATCGCCCCTCTCGAGGCGGAGCTGCGCGCCAAGAGTTCCCACGCCGCCGGCCGTTCGCACGGCCTCGCGAACAGCCACGAGTACTTCGCGCGGATGGAGGCGATCAACTTCGCCCAGGCGCACGACGACGGCGCCACGACGCGCGAACTCGCCAAGGCGCAGGTGATCCTGGTAGGCGTCTCGCGCTGCGGCAAGACGCCGACGACGCTCTACCTCGCGCTGCAGTTCGGCGTCCGGGCGGCCAATTTCCCGCTGACGCCCGACGACTTCGAGCGCGGCCAACTGCCTTCGTCGGTCGAAGCGCATCGCCCGCGCCTGTTCGGGCTGACGATCCAGCCGGAACGACTGCGCGAGATCCGCGAGGAGCGCCGCCCGGGCAGCCGCTACGCGACGATCGAGAATTGCCGGCGGGAGGTGCGCGACGCCGAGGCGATGATGACGCGCGAGTCGATCCCGATGATCGACACGACGTCGAAGTCGATCGAAGAGATCGCCACGCAGATCCTGCACCGGGCGAAACTCGAGCGGCACGTCTATTGACGTCCGGCAACGGGGGGAGGAAGAGGATGCTCAAGGGAGTCTCGCCGCTGCTGACACCCGATCTCCTGCACGCGCTCGCGTCGATGGGGCACGGGGACACGATTGCGGTCGTCGACGCGAATTTCCCGGCCGCGACCATGGCCAGGCGCCTCGTCAGCGTCGCTCCCGCCGGCGCGCCGGAGACGCTCGCCGCGGTGCTCTCGCTCATGCCGCTCGACACGACGATCGCCCCCGCCGTCTGGACGATGGAGGTGATCGGCGACCCCTCCGCGATTCCGGAGCCGGTCGCGGAGTTCGCCGCCGTCCTGGCCGATGCGGGACTCGGCGACGTCGAGATCGGCCATCTGGAGCGCGGCGACTTCTACGCCCGCGCCCGCGAAGCGTACGTGATCGTGCGAACCGGCGAGCTGAGGCCCTACGGCAACGTCCTGCTCGTCAAGGGCACGGTCAACCGCGTCGAATCGCGGTAGTCGGGCGGCCTTGGTCGTCGTCTTCGGTTCGATCAACGCCGACCTGGTCGCGCGGGTCGCGGCGCTGCCGCGCGAGGGCGAGACCGGCCTCGCGCGCGAATTCGAGGTCCACGCCGGCGGCAAGGGGGCGAACCAGGCGCTCGCGGCGCGGCGGGCGGGCGCCGACGTGGTCCTCGTCGGCGCCGTCGGAACCGATTCCCACGCCGACGCCGCGCTCCGCCATCTCCGGCAGGCCGGAGTGGACCTGGCCGCGGTTCGGATCATCGACACCGCGACCGGCCTCGCGCTGATCCACGTCGACGACGCGGGACGCAACACGATCACCGTCGTCTCCGGCGCCAATGCGAGGCTGCGGGCGGACGACGTTCCAGCCACGGCGATCCGGGCGCACGATCTGGTCGTCGCCCAGCTCGAGGTCCCGGTGCGCGAAGTCGCCGCGGTCTTCGCCCGCGCCCGCGCCGCCCGCGCGACGACGCTGCTGAACTTCGCCCCGCCCGCCCCGCTCGTCGGGGGTCTGCTCGAGACGACCGACGTGCTGGTGGTCAACGAACACGAGGCGGCGGCGCTCGCCGCCCAGGAGGGCCTGCCCGGCGAACCGCCGGCGTTCGCCGCCGCGGCCGCCGACCGGTACGGACTGGTGGCGATCGTCACGCTCGGCGCGCAGGGCGCCATCGCCGCCACCCGCGAGCGGCGGATCGCCGCCGCGGCAGCGTCGGTCGCGGTGCGCGACACGACCGCCGCCGGCGACGCCTTCGTCGGCGCGTTCGCCGCCTCGCTCTCGCGCGGCGATCCGCTCGAGCGGGCGCTCGCAGAAGGGCTCGCATCCGGATCGCACGCCTGCACGACCAACGGCGCGCAACCGTCGATCGCACCACGCGACGCATGGGCCGGCCTCGTCGATCCGCTGCTCGCCTCCCAACGTCGCGAGCCGCGCTAGAATCGCGCTCAACTGCTTCCCGGCGCACCTCCGATGCCCGATCGCCTGCTCGCCCGCCTGTCGCGCCTGCTCGCCTGTGCGGTGGCCGCCCTCGTCATCGTCCTGCCCGCGCGTGCCGCCGAGCCCGACTACACCGACGTCTGGTGGACCGAGGGCGGCGTCGAATCCGGATGGGGTGTCAATTTCACCCAGGGACCGGGCGTGATCTTCGCGACCTTCTTCGTGTTCGGACCGGACAAGAAGCCGGTCTGGTACGTCTCGTCGATGAACCGCGTCGGCACCGGACGCTACGCCGGCGCGCTCTACGCGGTGACCGGAAGCTGGTTCGGAGGCGTCTGGCTGCCGACCGACGCGACCGAGACGCTCGTGGGCAACGTCCTGTTCGTCGCCGAGAGCCTCACGCGAGGGGCGTTCACCTACAACGTCGGCACCACGCCGGTGGTGAAGACGATCGAGCGGCTGGCGCTCACGCCGGTCGAGCTCGCCGGGACCTATATCGGTGGCATGCTGATCAAGAACTCGCCGCAATGCAACGGAGGGGCGGCCACCGACCGCTACCCCTACCAGCTGATCGTCACCGAAGGCGACGAGGCGTCGGTCCGGATCGACCAGATCACGCTGGGAGGGTCGACCACCTGCGTCATGGAGGGCACGGCCGCGCAATTCGGCCGCGTCCGGCCGATGCCCAACGGCAAGTACACCTGCGGCGATTTGGTCACCACGGTGGCGATCTCCGACCTGCGTCGGACGTCGAACGACGGTATCGAGCTCGCGTGGGTCGCCAATCTCGGCAACGGCTGCACGGAGACCGGGAGCTTCAGCGGGGTTCCGCAGCTGTGACGCCCTGGCGCACCGCCTCGTAGAGCAGGACCGCCGCCGCCGCCGCCGCGTTGAGCGACTCGGTGCGACCCGGCATCGGGATCGTCACCGCGACCTTGGCCTGGTCCCGCAGCGCCGCCGAGAGCCCGGCCCCTTCGTTGCCGATCGCGACCGCGAGCGGCGCCGCCAGCCGGACCGACGCCGGCGGCACGCCCCCGGCGGGAACCGCCGCGAGCAGCAGCCCGCCGGTCGCGCGGAAGTCGCGGGCGAATCCGACGACATCGACGTCCTCGTGGATCGCGAGCTGGAAATGCGCGCCCTGACCGGCACGAAGCACTTTCGGCGCCCAGGCGAACGCGCAATGCCGCGACAGGAGCACGCGGTCGACGCCGAACGCCGCGGCCGAACGCAGGATGGACCCCAGATTGCCCGGGTCCTGCAGGTCCTCGAGGACGAGGCAATAGCGCCCCGGCCTCGCGACCGCGGGCGCCGGTGCCGCGGCGACCGCGATCACGCCGATGTCCGGCGGCAGCGTTCCCATCGCGTCGAACAACGCCGCCGGAACCGCCAGCACGCGTCCCGGCGCGACCCGGGCGACGAGCGCGGCGACGCCATCGCGCTCGAGCGCCTCCTCGTTGACGACCAACGCCTCGGGCTCGCCGACGCGATCGAGGAACGCCGTGACGAGGTGCTCGCCCTCGAGAACGCAGCGCCCGGACTTGCGCCGATCGCGCGACGACGAAACCAGCCTCGCGACCTCCCGGTAGCGGGCGTTGGCGCGCGACGCGATCCGCGGCACCGCTCGCATCCGCCGCTCAGCGCGGCGGCGCTCCGCTCGGCGGCCGCGGCGCGTTCGACGGTTCGATCTGGAAGAAGACCTCGTCGTCGCGGATCATGCCGAGCTCGGAGCGCGCGCGCTCCTCGATCGCCTCGGTGCCGGTCTTCAGGTCGCGCACGTCCGCTTCGAGCGCCTCGTTGCGCGACCGGAGCTTCTCGTTGACCGCGCGCTGCGCCCCGACCTGGCGGTCGAGCTCGCGCACGGCGAACCAGCCGCCCTTGGCGAACCACATCGGATACTGCAGCGCGACGATCGCGGCGACGAGGACGACGGCGAGCCAGCGCATGGTCGGGCGCGCCCGCGCCTCGGCGTCAGGCGAGGTTGAAGAACGCGTCGCGACCCGGGTAGGCGGCCGCGTCGCCCAGATCCTCCTCGATGCGGAGGAGCTGGTTGTACTTGGCGATCCGGTCCGAGCGCGACAGCGACCCGGTCTTGATCTGGCCGGCGTTGGTGCCGACCGCGATGTCGGCGATGACGCTGTCCTCGGTCTCTCCCGACCGGTGCGACACGACCGCCGTGTAGCGGGCGCGATTGGCCATCGAGATCGCCGCGAAGGTCTCGGACAGCGTCCCGATCTGGTTGATCTTGATCAGAATCGAGTTCGCGACGCCCTTGGCGATCCCCTCCTTCAGGATCCTGGTGTTGGTGCAGAAGACGTCGTCGCCGACGAGCTGAACGTCGCGGCCGAGCCGTTCGGTCAGCCGCCGCCAGCCGTCCCAGTCGTGCTCCGACATGCCGTCCTCGATCGACACGATCGGATACCGGCCGCACCAGGCCGCCAGCACGTCGACCATCTGGTCGGACGTGTAGACGCGGTTCTCGCCTTCGAGCCGGTAGGCGCCGTCGACGAAGTACTCGGACGCCGCGCAATCGAGTGCGAGCGCGATGTCGCGGCCCGGCTCGTAGCCCGCCTTGTCGATCGCCTCGACGAGGAGCTGCAGCGCCGCCTCGTTGGACGCGAGGTCGGGCGCGAAACCACCCTCGTCGCCGACCGTCGTCGGCATGCCGCGCGCGTCGATGATCTTCTTCAGCGTGTGGAAGACCTCGGCCCCGTAGCGCAGCGCCTCGCGGAAGCTCGGCGCCCCGAGCGGCACCAGCATGAACTCCTGCAGGTCGATCTTGTTGTTCGCGTGAGCGCCGCCGTTGATGACGTTCATCAGCGGCACCGGCAGCTGCATCTGCCCGGCGCCACCCAGATAACGGTACAGCGGCAGCGACGACTCGTCCGCTGCCGCCTTCGCCACCGCGCAGGAGACCGCGAGGATCGCGTTGGCGCCTAAGCGCGCCTTGTTCTCGGTGCCGTCGAGCTCGATCAACGTCTTGTCGATGAGCCCCTGCTCGGACGCGTCGAGTCCGAGGATCGCCTCGCAGATCTCGGTGTTCACGTTCTCGACCGCCTTCTGCACGCCTTTGCCCAGGTACCGCGACTTGTCGCCGTCGCGCAGCTCGACCGCCTCCTTCGAGCCGGTCGACGCGCCCGAGGGCACGGCCGCGCGACCGGACACGCCGGACTCGAGGACCACGTCGGCTTCGACCGTGGGATTGCCGCGGGAATCGAGAATCTCGCGGGCGATGACGTCGACGATGGCGCTCATGGTTTCGGAACCGGATAGGAGGATTGAAGGGCGACGGATGGTCGATTGCGGGCGTGGGGCGAGGTGTCGCGGCGGGCGGGCCCCGTCACACCGCGGACTTCATCAGCTCGATTTCGGGGAACCCGTGGTGCTTGACCGTCGCGTCGAGCTCGACGAGCGTTTCGAGTAGCGTTCGCATCCGATCCAGCGGCCAGGCGTTGGGGCCGTCGGAGAGCGCCCGCCGGGGATCGGGGTGCGTTTCCATGAACAGGCCGGCGACCCCCGCCGCGACCGCGGCGCGCGCGAGCACCGGCACGAACTCGCGCTGGCCGCCCGACGAGGTCCCCTGTCCGCCGGGCAGTTGCACCGAATGCGTCGCGTCGAACACGACCGGACATCCGGTGCCGCGCAGGATCGCCAGCGAGCGCATGTCCGAGATCAGGTTGTGGTAGCCGAACGACGCGCCACGCTCGCACACCAGGATGTTGTCGGCGCCGCTCGCCGCCTTCGCCTTCGCCACGACCGGAATCATGTCCTCGGGCGCGAGGAACTGGCCCTTCTTGATATTGACCGGGCGACCGGCGCGGGCCACCGCCTGGATGAAATCGGTCTGGCGGCAGAGGAACGCCGGTGTCTGCAGGACGTCGGCGACCGCGGCCGCCTCGTCGATCTCGTCGATCGCGTGCACGTCGGTCAGGATCGGGACCCCGATCTGGCGGCGCACTTCGGCGAGAATTCGCAGTCCCTCGTCCCTGCCCGGCCCCCGGAAACTCGTGTGCGAGCTCCGGTTCGCCTTGTCGTAGCTCGACTTGAAGACGAACGGCATGCGCAGCGCGGCGGCGATCGCCTTCAGCCGCCCGGCCACGTCGACCTGCAGCGCCTCGGACTCGACGACGCACGGCCCGGCGATCAAGAACAACGGGCGGTCGAGGCCGGCCTCGAATCCGCACAGTCTCATGGCCCGGTCGCCGCGCCTAGACCGACGCGACCAGTTCGGCGACCGACACCGCCGCGCCCTGCGCCCGCTGCTGTTCGAGCGCCGCGCGGACGAATCCGACGAACAGCGGGTGGCCGCGTCGCGGATTCGACGTGAATTCCGGATGGAACTGGCAGCCGAAGAACCACGGGTGGTCGGAGAGCTCGACCATCTCGCACAGGTCGCCGGCGGTCGCGCTCCTCGCCCGAGCGCTGACCACCAGGCCGCTCGACTCGAGCCGCGGCAGGTAGTGGTTGTTGACCTCGTAGCGATGCCGGTGGCGCTCGGCGACCGTCGTCGAACCGTAGATGCGGTGCGCGAGCGTGCCGGGCACGACCTCGCAGGGCTGCGCCCCCAGCCGCATCGTGCCGCCCAGGTCCGACGCGGCGCTGCGCTTCTCGACGCTGCCGTCCTTGTTCTGCCATTCGGTGATCAGCGCCACGACCGGGTGCGGCGTCGCCGCGTCGAACTCGGTCGAGTTCGCCTCGGCCAGTCCCGCCCGGTGGCGCGCGTGTTCGATCACGGCGAGCTGCATGCCCAGGCAGATGCCGAGGTAGGGCACGCGGTTCTCCCGGGCGTAGCGGATCGCCCGGATCTTGCCTTCGACGCCGCGCTTGCCGAAGCCGCCGGGCACGAGAATCGCGTCCATCCCGGCCAGCGCCTCGACGCCGTCGCGCTCGATCGACTCGGAATCGACGTAGTGGATGTGGACCTTGCTGCGGGTGTGCATGCCCGCGTGCGTGAGCGCCTCGGACAGCGACTTGTAGGACTCGGTCAGATCGACGTACTTGCCGACCATCGCGATGTGGACCGCGTGTTCCGGATGCTCGAGCGCGTCGACCAGCCGTTCCCAGACCGACAGGTCGGCCGGCGGCGCAGCGAGGCCCAGCGTCCGGCAGACGATCGCGTCGAGCCCCTCCTTGTGCAGCATGCCGGGGATCTTGTAGATCGAGTCGGCGTCGAGCGCCGGGATCACCGCCTCGGCCGGCACGTTGGTGAACAGCGCGATCTTGCGCCGGTCGCCATCGGGAATCGGCCGATCGGCGCGGCAGAGCACGACGTCGGGCTGGATGCCGATCTCGCGCAGTTCCTTCACCGAATGCTGCGTCGGCTTGGTCTTCATCTCGCCGGCGGTCGGGATGTAGGGAACCAGCGTCAGGTGGATGTAGCAGACGTTGTCGTGGCCGAGCTGGATGCCCATCTGCCGGATCGCCTCGAGGAACGGCAGGCTCTCGATGTCGCCGACCGTACCCCCGACCTCGACGACCGCGACCTCGGCATCGCCGGCACCGGCGGCGATCCACGCCTTGATCTCGTCGGTGATGTGCGGGATCACCTGGACCGTGCCGCCGAGGTAGTCGCCGCGACGCTCCTTGCGGATGACGCTCTCGTAGATCTGCCCGGTGGTGAAGTTGTTGCGCTTCCCCATGCGGACGTCGGTGAAACGCTCGTAATGACCGAGGTCGAGGTCGGTCTCGGCGCCATCCTCCGTCACGAAGACCTCGCCGTGCTGGAACGGCGACATCGTGCCCGGGTCGACGTTGATGTACGGGTCGAGCTTGAGGTTGGTGACGCGCACACCGCGCGTGGCCAGGATCGCGGCCAGCGACGCGGCGGCGATGCCCTTGCCCAGCGAGGAGACGACGCCGCCGGTGACGAAGACGTACTTGGGCATGGCGCACCCGGTCCCGGAAATTGCGTATTCTACCGGGCCGGCGGCGCGCGCCGGTAGCGCGACAGGCGGCGCCCGGGACGCTACAATTCCAATCCCGCCGCGATCCGCGAGCGCACCGTCTCCCGCGGGATGAGGGCGAGGACCGCGTCCAGCGACGGCGTCTGCGTCGTCCCGGCGACGAGCATCCGCAGCGGCATCATCAGCTGGGGCGGCTTCAGCCCGTGCTTGGCGGCTTCGGACTTGAGCCGCGCGCCGATCGCTTCCTTCGTCCACGGCAGGTCGGCGAACGCTTCGGCGACTCCCTTCACCGCCGGCCGGTTGTGGTCGTTGAGGTGCTCGGCCAGCCGATCGGCGGACGGGCGCGGCGTCGCGTAGAAATAATGGGCCGCGTCCGCCATCTCGGCGAGCGTGTGGACCCGGTCGCGCAGGAGCACGGCGACCCGCGCCGGATCGGGGCCGGCGGTGACGTCGAGGCCGGCGCGCCCCAGGTACGGCACGAGCCGGCGCCCGAGCTCGTCCGCGTCGAGCCGCTTCATGTGCTCCTGGTTCAGCCAGTTGAGCTTGTCGGTGTTGAAACGCGACGCGGCCGGATTGATCGCTTCCAGATCGAACCAGGCGACGAACTCGTCGGGCGAGAACACCTCGTCGTCGCCGTGCGCCCAGCCCAGTCGCGCGAGGAAGTTCACCATCGCCTCGCGCAGGTAGCCGGCGGCCTCGTATTCCATCACCGAGATCGCGCCGTGCCGCTTGGAGAGCTTCTGGCCGTCCTCGCCGAGCACGGTCGGCACATGGGCGAACACCGGCGGTTCGTAGCCCAGCGCCCGGTGGATGTTGATCTGCCGCGGCGTGTTGTTGACGTGGTCGTCGCCGCGGATCACGTGCGTGATCCCCATGTCGATATCGTCGACGACGACACAGAAATTGTAGGTCGGCGTTCCGTCCGGACGCGCGATCACGAGGTCGTCCAGTTCGGCGTTGGCGAAGCTCACCCGCCCCTTCACCTTGTCGTCCCAGGCGACGTCGCCGGTATCCGGGTTGCGGAACCGGATCACCGGTGCGACGCCTTCCGGCGGCGTCATCGCGTGGCGGGCGGCGTTCTCCGGACGCCAGCGTCCGTCGTAGCGCGGCTTGTGTCCGGCGGCCATCTGCTCCGCCCGAAGTCGGTCGAGCTCTTCGGTGGACATCCAGCAGCGGTAGGCCAGTCCGCGCTCGACCATGTCGGCGATCACCGCCCGGTAGCGGTCCATCCGCCGCATCTGGTAGACCGGGCCTTCGTCGTAGGCGAGCCCGAGCCAGTCCATCCCGTCGAGGATCGCCCGAACCGCCTCGGGCGTCGAGCGGGCGACATCGGTGTCTTCGATGCGCAGCGCGAAGACTCCGCCATGGCGGCGCGCGTAGGCCCAGGAGAAAAGCGCGGTGCGCGCGCCACCGAGATGCAGGAATCCGGTCGGACTGGGGGCGAAGCGGGTGCGGATCATCGGGGCTCGCGGGCGTCGCCGTCGTCGCGTCGACCGGACCGGGGGCGGGTGCGGCGCCACCGCGCCGGCGCGCGGAAAAAAGCGGCCATTCTACGCGCCGGCGCGCGGTCCCCGGCGCGTCCTAGGCCGCCGGCGAACCCGGGCTCGAGTCCAGCTCGACGATCAGATTCGGGGTTCCGGGCTCGTCGCCCGCCCCACCGCGCCCTGTCGTCAATCGGAGACGCTTCGATGGGGCTCCTAGGCGCTGGTGACGGAAATTCTCGCGAAATCCGATGGTTGGATCGCGGAGGTCGTCGGCGAGCCCTGGTTTGCACCATTTGCGGGCAACCATTGGCACCAGTTTGGTGCTGTTTGGCGGTCCAGGGAGTGATCGGCGACATGCTCGGTTTGCTCGGCTACCCCGCTTGTGCTTTAATGGACGCTCCTGTCTGGGTTCGCGGGGCGTTTAGCTCAGTGGTAGAGCACTGCCTTCACACGGCAGGGGTCGCTGGTTCGAACCCAGCAATGCCCACCACATCGAACCGAGGGGTTACGCGCAAAGCGTGACCCCTTTTTTTTTCCCCACGCGCCGGCCCTCCATACCGACGGACGTACCGCCTTGGCATCCACTCGCTTGCGCGCGTTCGTGTTCGACGCGTACGGAACGCTGTTCGATCCGCTGAGCGTCGAGGCGCGGGCCGAATCACTCGCGCCCGGCCACGGCGCCGCGCTCGCCCGCGGCTGGCGGGCGAAGCAGCTCGAGTACACCTGGCTCGCGAGCCTGATGGCCGGAGCGGCGTACCGTCGTCCCGACTTCGCGGCGATCACCGCCATGGCGCTCGATTACACGCTGGCGGCGTTGGTCCTTCCTCTCGGCCCGGAGGCGCGCGCCTCGCTCGCCGACGAGTACCTGAGGCTCGCCGCCTATCCGGACGCGCGGCGCACGCTGGAGGCGCTGGCACGCCGGCCGAGATGGATCCTGTCGAACGGCACCCGCGCGATGCTCGATCCGCTGGTCGCCGGTTCCGGGCTCGCGGACTGCCTCGACGGAACGCTGTCGGTCGACGAAGTTGACGTCTACAAGCCGTCGCCGCGCGTCTACGCGCTCGCCTCGGAACGGCTCGGATTCCCGTCGTCGTCGATCGGATTCGTCTCGGCGAACGGCTGGGACGCCGCCGGCGCGAAATGCTCCGGCATGCGCGCCTTCTGGATCAACCGGACCGGCGCACCGATCGACCGTCACGCGCCGGCGCCCGACTGGGTCGTCGGCTCGCTCGCCGAAGTCGCCGCGATCGCCGCGCGGATCTAGCGCTGCCGACGCGCGCTCAGCCGCGCCCGGTGGACTTCGCCGGCACCCGGCAGCGGGCGACCGCCGCGCGAATGGCGTCGATCGCCTGCGGTCGCGGAAAGCTCCTGCGGTAGGCGAGCGCGACCCGACGCGTCGGCACCGGTCGGGCGAAGGGGACCGGCACGACCAGCGTCGAATGGTACTTCGGCGTCAGCGCGTCGCGTGGCAGCACCGAGATCCCCAGACCGGACGCCACCATGTTCCGGACCGTCTCCAGCGAATTGGTCCGGGTCGTCGGCACGTCGGCGCGATTGAGCTCGGGACAGGCGTCGAGCACCTGATCGCGGAAACAGTGTCCGACGTTGAGCAGGATCGTCCGCTCGCCGGCGAGCTCGCCCGGCTCGACGCTCTTGCGCTTCGCCCACCGATGCTCGGCCGGCACGACCACCTGGAACGGCTCCTCGTAGAGGAACACCGTATTCACCCCCGGCGGCGAGAACGGGAGGGCGATGATCGCCGCGTCGATCCGCCCGCCCTTGAGCGCGCCCTCCAGGACCTCGGTGAGGTTCTCCTCGATCTCGAGCGGCATCTTCGGCGCGATCGCGTGCAGCGCCGGGATCAGATCGGGCAGCAGGTAGGGCGCGATCGTGACGATGACGCCCAGCTTGAGGGTCCCGGCGAGCGGGTCCTTGCCCGATTGCGCGATCTCCTTGATACGGGCGACTTCCTCGAGAACGCGCTGCGCCTGCTCGAGCACGCGCTCGCCGAACGGCGTCACCGTGACCTCGGACTTGCCGCGCTCGAACAGCGCCCCGCCCAGTTCTTCCTCGAGCTTCTGGATCGCCACCGACAGCGCCGGCTGGCTGACGAAGCACTTCGCCGCGGCCCGGCCGAAATTGCGTTCCTGGCCGACGGCGACGACGTAGCGCAGTTCGTTCAGCGTCACGGCGAGGGTCCGCCGCGGGTGGCGAGCCAGCGCGCGAACGCCGCGCCGGTTTCCGGGTGCTTGAGGCCGAAGTCGACGGTCGCCTCGAGATAGCCCAGCTTGCTGCCGCAATCGTAGCGACGGCCTTCGAACGCATAGGCCAGGACCCGCTCGTCGGCGATCAGCCGGGCGATCGCGTCGGTGAGCTGGATCTCGCCGCCGGCACCCGGCGGCATCGTCCGCAGGTGGTGGAAGATCCTCGGCGTCAGCACGTATCGTCCGACAACGCCCAGCCGGGAATCGGTGGTGCCGGGCCGGGGTTTCTCGACGATCCGGCGGATCGGCGCGCTGCGGCCGGCGAGCGAGTCGGCCTCGACCATGCCGTAGCTGCCGGTGTCCTCCGGGCGCACCGCCATCACCCCGATCACCGAGACGTCCTCGCGCGCCGCGATGTCGGTCATCTGGCGCATGACCGGGACGCGGGCGTCGATCAGGTCGTCGGCGAGCAGCACCGCGAACGGCTCGTCGCCGATGACCGGCTCGGCGCACAGCACCGCGTGACCCAGTCCGAGCGCCTCGGTCTGCCGGATGTAGATACAGTTGACGCCCGACGGCGTCGACGCCTGCACGGTCTCGAGGAGCGCCGTCTTGTTGCGCAGCGCGAGCTCGGTCTCGAGCTCGTAGGCCTTGTCGAAATGGTCCTCGATCGCGCGCTTGTTTCGGCCGGTGATGAAGACCATGTCGGTGATCCCGGCCGCCGCCGCTTCCTCGACCGCGTACTGGATCAGCGGCTTGTCGACGATCGGCAGCATCTCCTTCGGACTCGCCTTGGTCACCGGCAGGAACCGGCTGCCCAGTCCCGCGACCGGGAACACCGCCTTGGTGATCTTCCTCATCGCCGTTCCTTTCCCGACACCAGCGCTTTCAAACCGTCCTCGTCGACGACCGGTATCCCCAGCTCGCGCGCTTTCTCGAGCTTGCCGCCGGCCTCCTCCCCCGCCACGACGTAGGCGGTCTTCTTCGACACGCTCCCGGCCGCCTTGCCTCCGGCCGCCTCGATCATCGCCTTGGCCTCGTCACGCGTCAGCGTCGGCAGCGTCCCGGTCAGCACGAGCGTGAGTCCGGCGAGCGGGCCGGCCGTCGGCGCCGCGCCGTCGGTCTCGGTCCAGCGTACTCCGGCCTCGCGCAACCGCTCGACGACCGCGCGATTGTGCTGCTCGGCGAAGAACGAAGCGATGCTGCGGGCGACGACCGGGCCGACGTCGGGCACCGTGGTCAGCGCCGCCTCGTCGGCACCGACCAGGCGATCGAGCGAGCCGAAGTGCCTCGCGAGATCCCGGGCGGTCGCCTCGCCGACCTGGCGGATCCCCAGCGCGTAGACGAACCGCGCGAGCGTCGTCGACCGGCTCGCGGCGATCGCGGCGATCACGTTCGCCGCGCTCTTGTCGGCCATCCGCTCCAGCCCGGCGAGCGTCGCCTCGTCGAGCGAGTAGAGATCGGCCGGCGTGCGCACGAGTCCGCCGTCGACGAGCTGGTCGACGAGCTTCTCGCCCAGCCCTTCGATGTCCATCGCCCGGCGGCCGGCGAAGTGCAGCAGCGACGCCTTGCGCTGCGCCGGACAGACCAGACCGCCGGTGCAGCGCGCGATCGCCTCGCCTTCGAGCCGGACGACCGCCGACCCGCATTCGGGACAGGCGGCCGGCATGACGAACTCGCGCGCGTCCGCCGGCCGCCGCTCCGGCAGTGCGCGCACGACCTCGGGGATGACATCGCCCGCGCGCCGCACGACCACGGTATCGCCGATCCGCACGTCCTTGCGCCGGACCTCGTCCTCGTTGTGCAGCGTCGCGTTGGTCACCGTGACGCCGCCGACGAACACCGGCTTCAGGCGCGCGACCGGCGTGATCGCGCCGGTGCGGCCGACCTGGACGTCGATGCCCTGGACGAGCGTCGTCGCCTCCTCGGCCGGGAACTTGTGCGCCAGCGCGAACCGGGGCGCACGCGACACGTACCCGAGCGCGCGCTGCTGCGCCAGGTCGTCGACCTTGTAGACGACGCCGTCGATGTCGAACGGCAGCTTCGCCCGCCGCTCGCCGAGCATCTGGTAGTAGCCGAGGAGCCCGGTCAAGCCGGTGACCACGTCGCGCTCCGCGGCCACCGGGAAGCCGAGCGAGGCGAGCCAGTCGAGCGCGGCAGCGTGCGAGGCCGCCGCCGTCCCGCCGACGCCGGCGTCGTGACGGCCGCGACCGTCCTTCGGCGCTTCGCCGGCCTGCCGCTCGGGCACGCCGTAGGCGCGGAACGTCAGCCTCCGTGTCGCGGTGATCGCCGGATCGAGCTGGCGCAGCGCGCCGGCCGCCGCGTTGCGCGGGTTGACGAAGAGCTTCTCCGCGCGTTCGGCCTGGATCCGGTTCAGCCGCTCGAACTCGCGCCGCAGCATCAGCACCTCGCCGCGCACCTCGAGGTGCTCCGGCGCGCCGGCCGGCAGCGTGAGCGGGATCGCGCGGATCGTGCGCAGGTTCGCGGTCACGTTCTCGCCGGTCGATCCGTCGCCGCGGGTCGCACCGACGACCAAGCGGCCGCGCTCGTAGACGAGGCTCACCGCCAGTCCGTCGAACTTGGGTTCGCAGGCATAGCGGACCTTCTCCACGCCCAGCGTCTCGCGAACCCGCCGGTCGAACGCCTCGACCTCTTCGTCGGTGAAAGCGTTGGCGAGCGAGAGCATCGGCGCGCGGTGAACGACCGACTCGAATGCCGGGGACGGCGTGCCGGCGACCCGCTGGGTCGGCGAATCCGGCGAGACGAGCTCGGGATGAGCGGCTTCGAGCGCGGCCAGCTCGCGCATCCATCCGTCGTAGATCGCGTCGTCGACCTCGGGGGCGTCGAGGACGTAGTAGCGGTGGTCGGCGGTTCGGATCGCCTCGCGGAGCGCCTCGGCGCGCGCCGCCGGGGAACTCGCCTTCGCCATGTCGCGCTACGCCGCGAACAGCTTGTGCGCGCGGGGGCTGCCCGGCTCGATCTGCGCTCGCACGAGCAGCTCGGCGGCTGCGACGACCTGCTCGCGGATCGCCGCCAGCGCGGCGTCGGTCAGCGGTCGGCGGTTGTCGTCGACGAGCTCGCCGGCCAGCGTATGGGCCATGCGCTTCGCCGCGAGCTTCAGCTGGTCGAACGCGCGCGCCGGGTCGGCGACCCGCGGCACGTCCAGAACCAACACCACGCCGGCCAGCGTCGACGTCCGCAGCGACTCGATCGTGAACGGCTCGCCCCCCGCGCTCTGCAGCGAATAGAGCACGGCGCCGGTGTCTTCGTGGACGCATTCGAAGCGTCCGCCCGGCGCGAGGCGGAAGCCCGACGCCTCGGCGACGCCGCGCAGCTTGGTGCCGGCGATACCGCCGTCGGACTTCTGGATCGTCAGGCCGATCTGCATGTCGATCTCGGCGCACAGCCGGTCGAGCTCCTCGGCCCGGTCGGCCTCCTCGTCGGCAGGGGCGGCGGACCACGCGGCCGGCAGCATCGGCGCCAGCTCGGAGACGACCCGCTGGAACGCTTCGATCTGCGCCCGGCTCGCGGCACCGTTTCGATCGGCGAGCAGCAGGCAGGCGGCGATCTCGGAAAACTCGCCGGCGGTCTCGCCGGTGAGTCGCTGCCAGGTCGACTCCCCCTCGCGACGGCCGAACCAGCGCAACGGCTTGCCGACGCGTGCGTGCAAGCCCGCGGCGAGCGCGCCGACGGCGACCGGTTTCGCCGGCTGGAGCGTGGCCACCGACTCGATCTCCGGGTCCGGCTGCGGTTGCGTGCCGGTCGGCGGAACCGCGCCGGCCATCGCGCTCCGCGGCGTCGGCGCGATCGTCGGCGGCCCCTCGTCGACCGGCGGGACGGCGATCTCGTCCATCGGGATCTCGAAGGCGTCGCCGGCGGGCCCCGCTCCCGGCGAGGTCGGCGCGATCGGCGAGAGCGTCGGTTCGATGCGCCGATCGTCTCCGGCGGCTCGCCCGCCGCGCGGCGACAGCGCCGGCCGTCCGGACTCCTCGCGCCGACGCCGTGCGCGGCGCAATTGCAGCCAGTTGGCGATCACGACGCCCGCCACCAACGCCAGTCCGGCGAGGACGAGGCCGATCTGGAGGGCGGAGAAACGCATGGTCGGCGGCGATACGGGGCGGACCGATTATAGACCGCACGACGCGGCGCGACGGCCGGCGGAAGCGTCAGCCGGCGGCGGCGGCGAGGCCGATCGCCTCGGCGATATCGACGGCGACCACGCGCGACACGCCAGGCTCCTGCATCGTGATGCCGACCAGCTGGTTGGCCATCTCCATCGTGATCTTGTTGTGGGAGATGAACAGGAACTGGGTCTCGGACGACATCTCACGCACCAGCTTGCAGAACCGCTCGGTGTTCGGATCGTCGAGCGGCGCGTCGACCTCGTCGAGCAGGCAGAACGGCGCCGGGTTGATCTGGAACAGAGCGAACACCAGCGACGTCGCGGTCAGCGCCTTCTCGCCGCCGGAGAGCAGGTGGATCGAGGTGTTGCGCTTGCCCGGCGGCTGCGCGAACACCTGGACGCCGGAGTCGAGGATCTCCTCGCCGGTGAGCACCAGCCGCGCCTGGCCGCCGCCGAAGAGCGCCGGGAAGAGCTTGCCGAAGTTGGCGTTGACGAGGTCGAACGTCTGCTGCAGGAGCTCGCGAGACTCCCGGTCGATCTGGCGGATCGCCGCCTCCAGCGTCCCCATCGCCTCGGTCAGGTCGTTCGCCTGGCGATCGAGGTAGTCCTTGCGCTCCTTCGCCTGCGCGAGCTCGTCTAGCGCGGCCAGGTTGACCGCCCCCAGTTCGGCGATCGCGGCGGTCAGCCGAGTGATCTCGCCGGGCAGCGTCGAGGCGCGTCCCCAGGCCTTCAGCGCCTCCGGCAGCCCGGCCAGGTCCGCCTGCGCGTCGGCGAGCTGCTCGGCGAACTGGGTCTCGGCGAGCGCGGCCGCCTGTTCCTTGAGCTTGAGCTCGCCGATCCGCGTCCGGGCCGGTTCGAGCGCCTGCTCGCGCGCGAGCCGGGTCTCGTCGGCGGACCGCAGCCTCGTTGCGAGCTCCTCCAGCCGGTCGCGCGCGGCGGCGAGAGCGGCCTCCGCCTCGCCGCGCGCGGCGAGCTGGCGCTGCAGCGCCTCTTCGACCGGCGACCAATCGATCGCCTCGCGCTCGCTGGCGAGCCGCTCCTCGAGCGCGCGCTGCTGCGCGACCTGGCGCCCGAGCGACTCGCGCCGCCGCTCGAGCTCCGCGATCCGATCGCGGGCGCTGCGTTCGGCGAACACCGCCTCCTGCGCGGCCCGTTCCGCGCCGCGGGCGCGCTCGCGTCCCCGGGCGAGTGCGACTTCGGCCTCGTTGCGGGCGCCGCGCGCCTCCTCGCGCTTGGCGAACTCGTCGTGCAGGCCCGACTGGTGGTCGGCGATCTCGCGGACCAGCGTGTCGCGCTGCGCGGTCTCCAGCGCGATCGCCCCGGCGAGCTCGCGCTCGTCGCGCTCGAGCTCGGCGCGGCGTTTCTGCGCCGCCTCGGCGGCCTGGCGGAGCTGCTGGACCTCGAGCTCGAGGTCGTGACAACGCCGCTGCTGCGAGGCGAGCGCCTGCGCCTCCAGATGCCAGGTCTGCTGGCGGGACTTTTGCTGCTGCTCGTTATCGTCGAGCGCCGCCCGCGCCGCCTGCGCGGCGTCGCGCACGCCCGGCAGCGCCGCCTCCAGCTCCTCGAGCTCGCGCTGGCGCGCGAGCACCCCGTGCAGATCGCCGTCCGGACGGAACATCGTCACCGACTGTGCGCCGATGCGGTGGCCGGCCGGCGTCACGAACGACTCGCCGGCGGCGAGCGCGCCGCGATCGGCGAGCGCCTGGGCGAGCGTGTCGCGGCAGCGAACCCCGTGGAGCAGGTCGGCGACCAGCCGCCCGAGCTCGGGACGCTTGAGGCGCACGCGGGAGGCCAGCGCGTCGGGCGCCGCCTCGATCCCGTGACGCGCCGGCGCGGCGACGTAGACGGCGAGGCGGACCGGCGGCGCCTGGTCGGTCGCCTCCCAGTCGAGCGCGCGGTCGAGCGCCGGTACCTCGATCGCCTCGAGCCGCTCCCGCAGCACCGACTCGAGCGCGTCGTTCCAGCCGGGCGCGACGTCGAGCGCCGTCCACAACTGCGTCGCGCGCGAGAGCCCGACCCGTTCGAGCCACGCCTCCTTGTCCTTGCCGTGGCCGACCTTCGCCTGCAACGCGGCCAGCGCCCGGTGGCGCGCCTCCAGGTCGGCGAGCGCGCGGCTCGCCTGTTGCCAGGCGTCGCCGCACTCGCGCACCGCCGTCTGCAGCGCCTGCAGCGCCGCTTGCGAGGCATCGAGCGCCGCCTGCCGGCCGGCGAGATCCGAGCGCTCCTGCTCGAGCTGCTCCTCGACCTCGCGCACCGGATCGCTCGCCGGCGCGGCGAGCGCCGCGATCTCGGCCACGATCCGCTCCCGGCGTTGCGCGAGCTGCGCGAGCATTCGCGACGCGTTGTCGCGCCGCGTCTCGGCGACGCGCACCTCCTCGCCCACGGCGGCGATCCGCTGCTGCAGCTCGCCCAACGCCCGGCCCGCCTCGCCGACGGCGGCCTCGAGCGCCGGAACCGCAGCGGTCGCCTCGGCCTCGCCGACCGTCGCCCGCTCGCGTGCCGAGATCGCTTCCTCGAGCGCGCGATCGTGCCCGGCGCGATCGACATCGAGCGCGGCGAGCTGGGCCGCGAGCGATGCGACCAGTTCGGCGACCTCGCGCACCTGCTCGCGGATCCGCGATTCCGAGTCGCGGACGTAGGCGAGTTGCTGCTCGAGACGCGTGACCTCGGCGTTGGCGGCGTAGAACGCGCCCTGACGCTCGTGCAGCGCGTCGCCGGCCGCGAAATGGTCGCTGCGCAGCGCTTCGAGTCCCGACTCGGCGCCGCGGAGCTCGGCCTGGAGTGCCTCCAGCGCGACGCTCGCCTCGGCCAGGTCGTTGCGCGCACGGTCGCGTGCCCGGACCGCCTCCTGCTGGCGGGCGAACCACTGCAGGTGCTGCGCCTGCTTCAGGCGCGATTCGAGCTCCCGGTATTCGGTCGCGACCTTCGCCTGGTGCTCGAGCCGTTCGAGCTGGCTGCCCAGCTCGACGCGGATGTCTTCGACGCGGGCCAGATTCTCGCGGGTGTCCGACAGCCGGCCCTCGGTCTCCTTGCGCCGTTCGCGGTACTTCGACACGCCCGCGGCCTCCTCGAGGAAGACCCGCAGCTCCTCGGGCTTGGCCTCGATGACACGCGAAATCATGCCCTGCTCGATGATCGCGTAGGCGCGCGGCCCCAGGCCGGTGCCGAGGAACAGGTCGTGGATGTCGCGGCGCCGGACCGGGATGCTGTTGATGTAGTACGAGCTGTCGCCGTCGCGGGTCAGCACGCGCTTGATCGACAGCTCGGCGTACTGGCCCCACTGGCCGCCGATGCGCCCGCTCGAGTTGTCGAAGAACAGCTCGACCGATGCGCGACCAACCGGCTTGCGCTCGCCGGCGCCGTTGAAGATCACATCCTGCATCGATTCGCCGCGCAGCGCCGAAGCGCGCGATTCGCCCAGCACCCAGCGGACCGCGTCGATGACGTTGGACTTGCCGCAGCCGTTGGGGCCGACGATGCCGACGAGCTGGCCGGGCGTGCCGATCGACGTCGGATCGACGAACGACTTGAATCCGGCGAGCTTGATCTGGGTGAGGCGCAAGGGTGGCGTTCCGGGAGCGAGCGGGGCGTGACCGGGATCGCGGCGCCGATCCGGGCGGAATCGGGACGCGGGGCGTCAGCGCCGGATCGCACGCCGTGGCCGATCCGCGATTATAACGGAACCGGACTCGGCCCCGGTCAGGTCCGCGCGGGCGCGCCGCCGCGGGCGGGCAGCCGTCCCTCGTCGACCGCGTGGCAGGCGACCCGACCCTCGCCGTCGGACCGGAGCATCGGGGCCTCGCGGCGGCAGCGGTCGTTGGCGAGCGGACAGCGCGGGTGGAACGAGCAGCCGGTCGGCGGATCGAGGGGGTTGGGCACCTCGCCGGCGACCGCCGTGCGCGCCGCACCGGTCATCGACAAGTCCGGTACCGCGTCGAGCAGCATCCTCGTGTACGGATGGCGGGGCGCGCCGAAGAGCTGTGCCGTCGCTGCCAGCTCGACGACGCGCCCCAGGTACATGACGCCGACGCGGTCGGCGATATGGTGGACGACCGCGAGGTTGTGCGAAATGAAGAGGTAGGTGAGCCGCAGCCGCCGTTGCAGGTCGCGCATCAGGTTCAGCACCTGCGCCTGGACCGAGACGTCGAGCGCCGACGTCGGCTCGTCGCAGACGAGGAACGCCGGCTCGGTCGCGAGCGCGCGGGCGATCGAGATGCGCTGCCGCTGCCCGCCGGAGAACTGGTGCGGGTACTTCGCGCCATCCGCGGGCGCGAGACCGACCTGGGCGAGCAGCTCCGCGACACGGGCGGCGATCGCGGCCGGCGGCGGCGGCGCATCCTGGGCGGCGAGCGGCTCGGCGACGATCTCGCTCACCCGCCAGCGCGGATTGAGGCTCGCGTACGGATCCTGGAAGATCATCTGCATCGAGCGGCGCACGCGCCGCCGTGCCGCCTCCGCGTCGGCGCCCGCGCCGGCCAGCACGACGCCGTCGAACTCGATCCGTCCCTCGGTCGGCGCGTACAGCCCGACGATGAGCCGGGCCACGGTCGACTTGCCGCAGCCGGACTCGCCGACCAGTCCCAGCGTCTCTCCCCGTCGGATCTCCAGCGAGACCCCGTCGACGGCCCTCAGGATCGCCCGCGGCTTGCCGCCGAGGACGCGGTCGAGCCACGGCGGCGACACGTCGAAGCTGCGCGCGAGGCCGGTGAGGCGGACGAGGGGATCGGCGTTGCCGGACGCTGCGCTCATGCCACCGCCTCCGCCGGCGCACCGGCGAGCCAACAGGCGGCCCGGGTCGCCCCCGCCGCCTCGAGCTCCGGACGCTCGCGCCGGCAACGGTCGAACGCCCGCGGGCAGCGCGGGTTGAACGCGCAGCCGGCGGGAATCGCATCGAGCCGCGGCATCGCACCATCGATCTGCGCCAGCCGCTCGCGCGCGATGCCGATCGACGGGATCGAGCCCATCAATCCGACCGTGTACGGATGGCGCGGCCGGTGGATCACGTCGGCGACCGGACCGATCTCGGCGATGCGCCCGGCGTACATCACCGCGACGCGGTCGGCGGTCTCGGCGATCACGCCCATGTCGTGGGTGACCAGCATGACCGCCGTGCCGTGCTCGCGAGCGAGGCGCTTCAGGACCTGGATGATCTGCGCCTGAATCGAAACATCGAGGGCGGTGGTCGGCTCGTCGGCGATGATCAGCTTGGGCATGGCCGCGAGCGCGAGCGAGATGACGACGCGCTGGCGCATGCCGCCGGAGAACTGGTGCGGATAGTGGTCGATGCGCCGGGCCGCCGCCGGTATTCCGACCTCTTCGAGGAGCGCCACCGCCCGGTCGCGCGCCTCGCGCTCGCTCATCGGCAGGTGGGTGCGGATCGTCTCGACGATCTGGCGGCCGACCGTGTAGAGCGGATTGAGCGACGTCAGCGGATCCTGGAAGATCGCGCCGATCTCACGGCCGCGGATACGCCGCATCGCCTCCGGCGGCAGGCCGTCGAGCCGCCGGCCTTCGAGCCGGACCTCGCCGCCGGCGATCCGTCCCGGCGGGTCGATCAGACCGATGATCGCCGCACCGGTGATCGACTTGCCGGCGCCGGACTCGCCGACCACGCCGAGGACCTCGCCGCGGGCGATCTGGAACGAGACGTCGTGGACCGCGACGAGCGTCCCGCGACGGGTCGGGAACTCGACCCGCAGCCGATCGACGGCGAGGAGAGGCGCGTCGGTGCTCATCGGCAGCCTACCCTCTGGCCGAGCACCCGCCGATCGGCTCGACCTCGTCGACGACAGGGTCGTAGGACGGCGTGACCGGATTGGCGAACTGGGCGTTGACGTAGTAGCGCCGGCACGGCTCGATCCGCAACTCGAAGGACCGCAAATCTCCCCCACGGAAGCCCGCATGGGCCCGCGATTCGACCGTCACCTTGTAGGTCCCCGGCGACACGCGCACCGCCTGATTTCCGGCCCAACCGGTCGACTCCCCGACGGATACGATGTTCACCGCCCGCCGGTCGGGAACAGCGCGGTGGTAGCGCTCGCCGACGACCTCGCTGTAGGGCGTCTGCAGGGCGGCGCAGGAGGTCAGGGCGAGCGGGGCGACGGCGGCGAGGACGGCGAGGACGGCGAGGGCTCGATGACGCATGGTTCGCTCCTTTCACAGGCGGCGCCAGGAGCGGCGCCGATGCTCGTTGCAACGCGCGAGCCCCCGCGGCGGACTACCGCAGCCGCGGGTTCAGCGCGTCGCGCAGCCAATCTCCCAGGAGGTTGATCGACAGGACCATGACGACCAGGGCCGCGCCCGGGAAGATCGTGATCCACCATTCCCCCGAAAACAGGAAGTCGTTGCCGATGCGGATCAACGTACCCAGCGACGGCTGCGTCGGCGGGACCCCCACGCCCAGGAACGACAGCGTCGCCTCGGTGATGATCGCGGTGGCGATGTTGATCGTGGCGAGCACCAGCACCGGTCCCAGCACGTTGGGCAGCAGGTGACGTCGCATGATGCCGGTCGCCGGCACGCCGATCACCCTCGCGGCCTGCACGTACTCCTTGTTCTTCTCGACCATCGTCGAGCCGCGGACCGTGCGCGCGTACTGGACCCAGTTCGACGCCGCGATGGCGAGGATCAGCACCGCGAGCGCGACGTCGCCGTGCGATTCGTGCGAGAGCACGGCGCGCGCGACGCCGTCGATGAGGAGCGCGATCAGGATCGCCGGAAACGAGAGCTGGACGTCGGCCACCCGCATGATGAACGCGTCGGTCCGCCCGCCGACGAAGCCGGCGACCAGCCCGAGCGCCACGCCGACCGCCACCGCCAGCACGACCGACGCGAGGCCGACGAGCAGCGAGACGCGCGCGCCGTACATGATCGCCGAGAGCACGTCGCGTCCCTGGTCGTCGGTGCCGAGGAGGAATGCGCGCTTGCCGCCCTCCTCCCACACCGGCGGCGCGAGCGCGTCGAGGAGGTTGAGCGAGGCCAAGTCGAACGGGTTGGTCGGCGCGAGCCACGGCGCGAGGACCGCGCCGACGACGCAGACGGCGAAGACGATCGCCGACGCGATCGCGACCGGTGAATGGCGGAAGCTCCACAGGACGTCGCCGTCCCAGGCCGCCCGCAAGCGGTCGGCAAGACTCGGGCGGCGACGATCGCCGAGCGCGTCGGTCATCGCGTCAAGCCCCGGAGGGCGGCGCCGATCGCCGCACGGGCCTGGCCCCACACCATGGCCTTCCAGTCGCCCCGGTCGACGTAGAACGCGTCGCGTACCGCGCGCTTGATCGCCGAGCGCGGCGCCTCGCCGGTGTCCGGGTGGTTGGCGAGCCACTGATCGGCGCGCAACGCGCCGATCACCCGGGTCAGCTCCACCGTGCCGACCTCGAGCGCGATCGCCGTCAGCTCGGCGTGCGGACACTCCTCCAGCGCCGCGCGGTAGCAGACGCCGGACAGCGGCGCGGAGCTCGACGACCCGTCGTAATACGAGGTGACGTCCGCACCCCAGAACGCGCGCGCGCGCTCGACGTCGGCCACGACGTTCTCGCCCATGTAGATCTTCTCGGCGTGCCCGCAGGGCCCGAGGCCGGTGTGGAAATCGATCCAGGCGATCCGTCGGGCCCGGGCGCCATGCCGGCGCAGCAGGCGGCGCAGTGTCGTGTTCGACCAGGCCGGTGCCCGTCCACCGTAGAAGAGCCCGTCGGCCCGGTCGCACTGGCCGGAGGTGATCGCGGTCTGCAGCGCCCGGTCGCCGTGGCGGCGCGCGAACTCCGCCAGCGCGGCCTCGTTCTCGCGCGTCGGCGGCCAGGTCGCCGGTACGACGGCGTCGTGGACCGCGGCGTAGGCGGGATTGGGCGGCGCCGGGCGGGTGAAGTCGCGGAAGTTGCGGTTGAGGTCGACGTTGTCCTCGTTGGTGCGCGACAACCGCGAGAAGCCCCACGGATTGACCGCGTGGACGAGCAGCACCGCGATATCGGCGCGGCTGGCGGCCTCGACGCAGGCGTCGTCGGCCAACCACGCGACCTGGCAGCCGGAGCCGCAGAACCCCTCGACGCCGTGCATCGCCGACGTGAGCACGACCAGCGCCGGCGCGTCGTCGCGCCCGACGCGGGCCGCGTCGGTCGCCAGCGCCTCGCCCTGCGCACCGCGGATCCCGGTCAGTTCCTCCGATTCGACCCCGCGCCCCCGGGTTCGGGCGGCCTCGACGAATTTCGCTCGGGCCTCCGAATAGGTCGAAGCGAAGGCGAGCGACGGATCGCGCATCGGCCAGCCCATCAGTCGCCTCCGGCGAGCGGCATCGCGCGTTCGACGAGCGCCGCGAAATACGCGGCGCCGATCGGGATCACCCGGTCGTTGAAATCGTACCGGCTGTCGTGCAGGAAACAGCCGTGCTCGCCACCCTCGCCGCCCTGCCCCAGTCGCGCGTAGGCGCCGGGCCTCGCCTGCAGCATGAACGAGAAGTCCTCCGCGCCCATCGACGGATCGAGATCGCGGACCACGCGTTCGCGGCCGACCACGCCCTCCGCGACCGCCGCGGCGAATTCCGCCTCCCGTGGATCGTTGATCGTCGCCGGGTAGACGCGTTCGTACTGAACCGTGGCCGTCGCACCGAACGCCGCCGCGATCGAGGCGCAGAGCTCGGCGAGACGCCGCTCGATCATGTCCTGCGTCGCCGGCTTGAACGTGCGCACGGTGCCCACCAGCTGCGCGGTGCGAGGGACCACGCTCATCGCGCCCGGATGTCCGGCGTGCATCGCGCAGAGGCTGACGACCGCCGTGTCGATCGGCGACACGTTGCGGGCGACGATCGACTGCGCCGCGGTGATGATGTGGCCGGCGACGAGGACCGGATCGACGGTCTGGTGCGGGTGCGCGCCGTGCCCTCCCCGACCCTCGATCGAGATCGTGATCCGGTCCGCCGCCGCCATCATCGGCCCGGGTCTCACCGCGATCGTGCCGACCGGCAGCGCCGGCCAGTTGTGGAGGGCGAAGACGCGTTCGGCGGGGAAACGGTCGAAGAGCCCGTCCTCGATCATCGCCTTGCCACCGGCGAAGCCCTCCTCGCCCGGCTGGAAGATCAGGTACGCGGTGCCGTCGAAGCGGCGTGTCTGCGCGAGGTAGCGGGCGGCGGCGAGCAGGATCGTCGTGTGCCCGTCGTGTCCGCAGCCGTGCATCCGACCGTCGTATCGGGAGCGGTGGGCGAAGGTGTTGTCCTCCTGCATCGGCAACGCGTCCATGTCGGCACGAAGCCCCACCGATCTCCCGCGGGTGTCGCTGCGGCCGCGGATCACCGCGACGACGCCGGTACGGGCGATGCCGGGGTGGAATTCGATTCCCAACGAGGAGAGCGCCTCGCCGACCCTGCGCGCGGTCCGCTGTTCCTCGAAACCGAGCTCGGGGTGGGCGTGCAGGTCGCGGCGCAGCGCCGCGAGCTCGTCCTGCCACCGGCGGATGTGCTCGACGATCGCCGACACGGCCGCGCCTCAGTGCCCGGCGCCGCGCTCGACGCGCAGGCGGGGATCGACCGCGTAGTACAGGAGATCGACGACCAGGTTGATCGCGACGAACACCACGGCGATGAACACGAGATAGGCGGCCATCACCGGGATGTCGGCGAAGGTCACCGCCTGGATGAACAGCAATCCCATGCCCGGCCACTGAAACACGGTCTCGGTGATGATCGCGAAGGCGATGATCGAACCCAGCTGCAGCCCGGTGATCGTGATCACCGGCACCAGCGTGTTCCGGAGCGCGTGCCCGAAATGCACGGCCCGGTCGGTGAGCCCGCGAGCGCGCGCGAACTTGATGTAGTCGGTGCGCAACACCTCGAGCATCTCCGCGCGAACGAGCCGCATGATCAGCGTCGTCTGGAACAGCGCCAGCGTGATCGACGGCAGGATCAGGCTCTTCAGTCCGGAAGGAGTGAGGAGCCCGGTGGTCCACCACCCGAGCGCCACGGTGTCGCCGCGGCCGAAGCTCGGAAGCCAACCCAGCTGCACGGCGAACACGAGGATCAGCAGGATGCCGATCAGGAAGGTCGGCAGGCTCACGCCGACCAGCGACCCGGCGAGCAGGACCTGCGAGAGCACGCTGTTCCGCCGCAACGCCGTGTACACGCCGGCCGGGATGCCGAAGACCAGGGCGATCAGCGCCGCAGCGACCGAGAGCTCGAGGGTCGCCGGCAGCCGCTCGCGGAGCAGCGTCGAGACCTTGCGGCCCTGACGCAGCGAAACGCCGAACTCGCCCTGGACCGCGTTCTGCGCGAAACGGCCGAACTGCACGTAGAACGGCTGATCCAGTCCCAGTTCGGCGCGCAGGCGCGCGCGATCCTCGAGCGTCGCGTCCTGTCCCAACATGAACGCGACCGGATCGCCGGTGAAATTGAACAGCGAGAACGCGATCAGGCCGACGACGGCCATGACCGCGAACGACTGGGCGAGCCGTCGAAGGACGAAGGCGAGCATGGACCGGGGTCAGCCCGGCGCGGCGGACGCCGCGCCCCGGTTCCTGGACGGGTTCGTGACGGCCCCGCGCTCAGTCGACGCGGACCCAGCGCATGTCGAGCCGGTTGTCGGCGCGGTGGAACACCGACACGTTCGACCGCATCGCCCAGGGAATCACCTGCTGGTGCAGCGGGATGTGGCCGATGTCGTCGGCGTGGATCCGTTGCGCCTCGCGGATCGCCTGGTTGCGCTTGGCGTCGTCGACCTCGGTCTTGACCTGGTCGATCAGCGCGTCGGCCCTGGCGTTGCTGTACTTGCCCAGATTGAAGTTGCCGTCGGCGCCCTTGCCGTCCGCCGCCGGCGACCGGATCAGGCTCTGCAGCGTGTAGAGCGAATCGAAGGTCGCCGTCGCCCAGCCGAGCAGGTAGGCGCTGGTGTCGAACTTCTGGACCTTCTGGAAGTAGGTGGCGCGCGGCATCGCGTTCAACTTCACCTTGAGTCCGACCTTCGCCCACATCGCGGTGATCGCCTGGCAGATCTCCTCGTCGTTGATGTAGCGGTTGTTCGGGCAGTCGAGGGTGAACTCGAATCCTTGCGGATACCCGGCTTCGGCGAGGAGCCGCCGCGCCGCCGCCTCGTCGTAGGGCAGGCGCTTCGCGAACTCGTCGAAGTAGCCGGCGACCTGCGGGGCGATCATCGAGCCGGTGGGCACCGACAGGCCGCGCATCGTCGCCCGCTTGATCGCCTCGATGTCGATCGCCTGGTACATCGCCTGGCGCACGCGCTTGTCCTTGAACGGGTTCTTCCCCTTGACCGACGCGTAGGGCGTCTCGTCGCGCCACTGGTCGAAACCCAGGAAAATGATCCGCGTCTCCGTGCCGTCGGCGATCTTGAGCTGCGCGTTCTGCCGCAACCGCGGCACGTCCTGCGTCGGCGGGTCCAGCACCAGGTCGACCTCGCCGGAGATGAGCGCGGCCGCGCGCGTCGCGTCGGACTTGATCGGCGTGTAGACGATCTCGGTGACGTTGCCTTCGGCCTTGTCCCACCAGGCCGGGTTGGCGACCAGCACCGTCTTCACGTCCGCCTCGCGCGACTTGAGCATGAACTGGCCGGTCCCGTTGGTGTTGCGCGCGGCGTAGTTCTCCTCCTTCTGCGCGTAGTTCTGCGGGTTGACGGCGTTGTTCTTCGTCGCCCAGGCCTTGTTCATGATCTTGACGTCGACCAGGCCGCGCAACAGCACCGGATTGGGTCCGTCGGTGACGATCTCGACCGTGAAATCGTCGATCTTCTTCACTTCCTTGACGCCGGTCGCGTAGACCTTCATGTTCGACGCCGGCGCCAGCACGCGCTGGAACGAGAAGACCACGTCGTCGGCGGTCATCGGCGCGCCGTCGTGGAACTTGACGTTGCGGCGCAGGTTGAAGCGCCAGACGGTCGAGGAGCTGCGCGTCCAGGAGGTCGCGAGCGCCGGCTCGGGCACGAACTGCTTGTTGTAGCGGACGAGTCCGTCGTAGACGTAGTCCGAGAACGTGTTGTTGAGGCTCTCGTTCTGGGCCATCGGATCGAAGGTCAGGATGTCGCCCTGCGAGGTCCAGCGGATCGTCTTGGCGGCGGCCGGGACGGCGGCGCAGGCGAGCGCGAGCGTCGAGACGGCGAGGAGTGCGGTGAGATCGGTTCGGCGCATGGCCCAATCCTCCTGCTGGCGGGTTCGATGGGCGCCCGGTCCGGGGCGCGGAGCGGGCGGATGATGCCCTAAAGGCGAGTCGATCTCAACGCAGCAGCCCGGGAACGCGCGGCCCGGGTCGCATACAGACAGATACCGGCCGCGACCGAGACATTGAGGCTCGCGACCGTCCCCACCAGCGGTATGCCGACCAGCCGGTCGCAGGATTCGCGGGTGAGCCGACGTAGCCCGGCCCCTTCGGCACCCAGCACCCAGGCGACCGGACCGGAAAGGTCGGCCTCGTCCAGACGCTCGCCGCCGGCGTCGGCGCCGAGGACCCACACGCCGCGCTCCTTGAGGGCCGCGAGGGTTCGCGCGAGGTTGGTGACGGTCACGAGCGGAACGGTGTCGGCCGCCCCGCTCGCCGCCTTCGCCACCGTCGCGTTGAGCCCGGCCGAACGATCCTTGGGAACGATCACCGCCTGCGCCCCGAACGCGTCGGCGTTGCGCAGGCAGGCCCCGAGGTTATGGGGGTCGGTGACGCCGTCGAGGACGACCAGCAGCGCCGGTTCGTCGAGCGTGTCGAGCACATCGTCCAGCGTGACGTGCGGCCGCGCCTCGTCGACCTCGACCAGCACGCCCTGGTGGCGGTCGTGTCCGGCGAGTTGGGCGAGCCGGCCGTCGTCGACCGGATGGACGACCACACCGGCGGCCTTCGCCCGCTCGACGAGCTCGCGCATCCGGGCGTCCTGACGGGCGATCCGGCAATAGAGCGCGCGGACGCTCTGCGGGTGGGTGCGCAACCGCGCGGTGACCGAGTGGAAGCCGTGGAGGATGCGCGTAGGCAAGGGGAACCGGCGCCGGGCAATCCGCGCAGTGTACGCCCGGGCGTTGGTCGATCACGGAGGGGCGGCCTCCGCAGGAGGACCGTCTACGGCTTCGGCGCGCCCCCCGCGCGGCGCCGCGCCTCGCGCAATTCGGCGTCCAGGCCGGGCAGCTTCGGGTCGATCGCGGCCGCCCGTTCGAAGGCCCCGAGCGCTTCGGCAGCGCGGCTGAGCTCGCGGTAGGTCTGCCCGAGCAGCATCCACTGGTCGGCGGTTCCGGTCCCGGCGGCGAGTTTCGCTTCCAGCCGCGCGACCATCACGTCCAATCCCGGCAGCCCCGTCCCGGGGGATGCGCTTGCGGTCGCCGACGAGGACACCGCGAGCGAGGTCACGGCCCGGTTGTCCGCGGGGGCCATGACCGGCCGAACCCGGTCGCCCGCCGGAACGACCCGGTCGAGCGCGAGGAACAGTCCGCCGCCGAAGAACGCGACTCCGGCGATCGTCGCCCCGACGAGCAGCCACCACGCCCTCGCCCCAGGCCGCCGGGGGGGCTCGCGGAATCCTAGAAGTCCCATCGCCACCCCAGGTAGAAGAACACCCGATCGATGTCTTCGTCGATCTGGGGCCCGGTGGTTCGCGAACGCTCGAAATCGCCCTCGGCTTCGATGATGAACCGCTCGCGCAACCGGTAGGAGACCTTGAGGCTCGGCGTTGTGCGCGTCAGCTTCACGCCCGCCGTATCCTGCTGTCGGTACCAGCGGACGCCGGGCTCGATCGTCCAGGCCGGCCGGGGCGAGAATCGCCAGGTCGCCGACGCCTGTTCCGCGTCGGTGGTCCGTCCTCGCAGCAGCGCCCCGCTGACCACGGCGATGTCCTGCATCGACGTCAGGTTGTTGGCGATGACCTGCGCCGTGTAGGTCATGATCGTCCCGGTGCCCGGCGTTTCCGGCAGCGCTCCGATCGCCGGCGTTCCGGTCAGGCTCGACCAGCGCACGTCGAGACCCGCCTGCCACCGGGGTCCGAACTGTTGGGTGACGCCGGCGAGGAAGATCTTGGAGATCGGCGTCAGCGACTTCGCTTGATCCCGGGTTCCGGACTCGCCCAGACTCGCGATCAGGTCGGCGAGCGCAACCGAGGGATCGGCCGCCAACGCGTTGGTGAGCTGGAGCGACGGTGTTCGTCGGTAGTCGGCGAGCAGGTTCAGCGTCGTTCCGGACGCCCACTGGATCGTGCCCTGCGCCATCGCGATGTTGACGGCGCGAAACGCCGTGTCGTAGTCGAAGAGCGCGTACGCGGTCTTTTGCGGATCGAAATAGCGCGCCTCGGCGCCGACGCCCGAGCGGTCGGTCCGGCCGTCGACGGCCTGGCGGATCGCGAACAGGTTGCCGCCGGCCGTGCCGCCGGGCAGGTCGAATTCCAGCGCACCGCCGTAGAAGGTCTTGTCGAGCCCGGCGATCTTGTCGACCGGGACGCCGACGACCGCGGCGACGCGCATGTCAGGACGGAATCCCCACGAGCCGACGGCGCCGTCGAATCGTCCGAGGACGCCGTTCGCGGTGGCATTCTGACGCCCGACGCGCGCGAAGAGCTGCGCCGGCAGGTAGCGCGCTTCGCCGTAGAGCGAGTTCAGGCGGTTCTCGTTGTCCTTGCCGCCGAGGAAGTTGGCGTTGTACTGCTCGCGCACGACGATCCGGTTGTCCCAGTTCGTGTCGCGGTAGCGCGCCGTGGCGTCGAAGGTGTTCACCAGCAGCGACTGGTCCTGCGACGACAGCTTGATCACGTCGATGGTCGTGGCGTTGGTCGCCGGCGTCACCGTGGTCGTCGTCAACTGGCCGTTCGACTTGCCGCCGTAGTAGGTCTGCGCGAGGCTGCCCCACCAGAAGGTCTGCGCTGGACGTTGCGGCAGGCGCGGACCCGCCGGGGCCGCCGCGAGGGCCGCCAGCCGTTCGCGCACCCGCGCGACCGCGGGAGCGTCCGGATAGAGCTTGAGGAAAAGCTCGTACTCGGCCCTGGCGCGCGCCAGGTCGCCGTCCTTCTCGCGCGCGAAGCCGATGAGTTCCTGCGCCTCCTGCGAGTACTGGTTGGGCGGCAGGTTGAGGACGCGGTTGAACGCGAGCGTCGCCCGGTCGAAGGCGCCACCGGCCATCGCGTCCCGGCCTTCCTTCATCGCCGCCTGCGCGTCGCGGTCGACGTCGGTCGCCGGCACGGCGACAACAGACGACGCGGGCAGCTCGACACCGGCGGGCTTCGGCCGCACGCGCGCCAGCTGCTCTTCGGACAAAGGGATGCGCAGTACCAGTGTGCGGTTGTCCTCGGGACGCAGGCGAAACTCGACCGGCGAGTCGAACAGGATCTCGATCCGGCGCTGCACCGCGGCGCCCTGCGTCGGGTAGACGACCCGGAGCTTGGGGACCAGGTCGTTGGGCGGCGGCCGTCGCTCTTCCTCGACGATCGACCCGGCGCCCTCGTCGGCCGCGGTGATCTGGAAGAACGCCTGGATCGTCGCGCCGCTGGTCTGCGGTGCGTGGCGCAGGTACTGGATCAGCACGTTGAATCGGATCCGCACGACCGCGGCCCCGCCCTCCAACGCCACGTCGACGCTGTCGATAATCTGCGCACCGGCGCCAGGCGCGTACGCCATCGCGGCGGCCGCCAGCCACGTCGCGAGCGCCAACCGCCCGAATCGAATCAACCTCGTCATTCGTGCTCTCCCCTGTAATGGTCGTGCAGCGCCTAGCGGTCCCAGGTTCTCGTCGTGTGACACGCGTCGCAGGATTGCGTTGTCACCGGATGCTCGCGCGGCTTCCCTTTCGCGTAGACGCCGTTGTGGCAGGTCGCGCAGGTTCCCGGCACGACTCCGGTGTGCGAAAACGTCGCCGGCGACCATGCGGTCGTCCGGTGGCACGCGTCGCAGCTCTGCGTCGTCGGGATGTGGTTGGTCGGCTTGCCGCGAGCGGTCGATCCGTTGTGGCAGGTCGTGCAGGTGCCCGGCGCGACCCCGGTGTGCGAGAACGTCGCCGGGGTCCACGCCGTCATCCGATGGCAGACGTCGCAGGCCGCGGTCGTCGGCACGTGAGTCGTCGGCTTGCCGCGAGCGGTCGATCCGTTGTGGCAGGTCGCGCAGGATCCCGGCGCCACGCCGGTGTGCGAGAACGTCGCCGGCGACCATGCGGTCGTCCGGTGGCACGCGTCGCAGCTCTGCGTCGTCGATGCGGTTGGTCGGCTTGCCGCGAGCGGTCGATCCGTTGTGGCAGGTCGCGCAGGATCCCGGCGCCACGCCGGTGTGCGCACGTCGCCGGCGACCATGCGGTCGTCCGGTGGCACGCGTCGCAGCTCTGCGTCGTCGGGATGTGGTTGGTCGGCTTGCCCCGTGCCGTCGATCCGTTGTGGCAGGTCGCGCAGGATCCCGGCGCCACGCCGGTGTGCGAGAACGTCGCCGGGGTCCACGCGGTCGTCCGGTGACAGGTGTCGCAGGCCGCGGTCGTCGGCACGTGGTTGGTCGGCTTGCCCCGTGCCGTCGATCCGTTGTGGCAGGTCGCGCAACTGCCGGGAGCGACGCCGGTGTGCGAGAACGTCGCCGGGGTCCACGCGGTCGTCCGGTGGCAGGTGTCGCAGGCCGCCGTCGTCGGCACGTGGTTGGTCGGCTTGCCCCGTGCCGTCGATCCGTTGTGGCAGGTCGCGCAGGATCCCGGCGCCACGCCGGTGTGCGAGAACGTCGCCGGGGTCCACGCGGTCGTCCGGTGACAGGTGTCGCAGGCCGCGGTCGTCGGCACGTGGTTGGTCGGCTTGCCGCGCCGTCGACCTCGTTGTGGCAGGTCGCGGATCCCGGCGCCACGCCGGTGTGCGAGAACGTCGCCGGGGTCCACGCGGGTCGTCCGGCAGGAAAGTCGCAAGCCGCCGTCGTCGGCACGTGGCTGGTCGGCTTGCCCCCTTGCCGTCGATCCGTTGTGGCAGGTCGCGCAGGATCCCGGCGCCACGCCGGTGTGCGAGAACGTCGCCGGGGTCCACGCGGTCGTCCGGTGGCAGGTGTCGCAGGCCGCGGTCGTCGGCACGTGGGTCGTCGGCTTGCCTTCGCGCCGTCGATCCGTTGTGGCAGGTCGCGCAGGATCCCGGCGCCACGCCGGTGTGCGAGAACGTCGCCGGGGTCCACGCGGTCGTCCGGTGGCAGGTGTCGCAGGCCGCGGTCGTCGGCACGTGAGTCGTCGGCTTGCCTCGCGCCGTCGACCCGTTGTGACAGGTTGCGCAACTGCCGGGAGCGACGCCGGTGTGCGAGGAACGTCGCCGGCACCCAGCCGGTCGTGCGGTGATAGGTGTCGCAGGCCGCGGTCGTCGGCACGTGAGTCGTCGGCTTGCCCCGTGCCGTCGACCCGTTGTGACAGGTCGCGCAACTGCCGGGAGCGACCCCAGTGTGCGAGAACGTCGCCGGCACCTAGCCGGTCGTGCGGTGACAGGTGTCGCAGGCTGCGGCCGTTGCGCACGTGGGTCGGCTTGCTCCCGTGCTCGTCGACCTGTTGTGACAGGTCGCGCAACTGCCGGGAGCGACGCCGGTGTGCGAGAACGTCGCCGGCACCCAGCCGGTCGTGCGGTGACAGGTGTCGCAGGCCGCCGCGGTCGTCGGCATGTGGGTCGTCGGCTTGCCCCGTGCCGTCGACCCGTTGTGACAGGTCGCGCAACTGCCGGGAGCGACGCCGGTGTGCGAGAACGTCGCCGGCACCCAGCCGGTCGCCGGGTGACAGGTGTCGCAGGCCGCCGTCGTCGGCACGTGGTTGGTCGGCTTGCCCCGCGCCGTCGACCCGTTGTGACAGGTTGCGCAACTGCCGGGAGCGACGCCGGTGTGCGAGAACGTCGCCGGCACCCAGCCGGTCGTGCGGTGACAGGTGTCGCAGGCCGCCGCGTCGTCGGCACGTGAGTCGGCTTGCCCCGTGCCGTCGACCCGTTGTGACAGGTCGCGCAACTGCCGGGAGCGACGCCGGTGTGCGAGAACGTCGCCGGCACCCAGCCGGTCGTGCGGTGACAGGTGTCGCAGGCCGCCGTCGTCGGCACGTGGGTCGTCGGCTTGCCCCGTGCCGTCGACCCGTTGTGACAGGTCGCGCAACTGCCGGGAGCGACGCCGGTGTGCGAGAACGTCGCCGGCACCCAGCCGGTCGTGCGGTGACAGGTGTCGCAGGCCGCCGTCGTCGGCACGTGAGTCGTCGGCTTGCCCCGTGCCGTCGACCCGTTGTGACAGGTCGCGCAACTGCCGGGAGCGACCCCGGTGTGCGAGAACGTCGCCGGCACCCAGCCGGTCGTGCGGTGACAGGTGTCGCAGGCCGCGGTCGTCGGCACGTGGGTCGTCGGCTTGCCTCGCGCCGTCGACCCGTTGTGACAGGTCGCGCAGGTGCCGCTGGAGACGCCGATGTGATTGAACTTCGCGCCGGTGAACGTGGCGGTGTTATGGCACTGCGCGCAGCCGAAGGTCGTTGCCACGTGCGTCGCGGGGAGCGCCATCGCCCCGACCCGCGAACCCGGTCCGTGACAGGCCTCGCAGGTCCGCGGCGTGCCGCGGAACACCCCGCGCAGGTGGCAGGACTCGCAGGGCGCGTTCTGGTGCGCCCCGGTCAGGGCGTACCCGGTCGCCAGGTGGTCGTACGCGGTGCGCGGTTGCGCCATCGCGTCGGGACCGGTCAGGGCCAGTAGGACGAGCACGAGCATCGACCAGAAGCTGCGCAGGTGTCGGGTGTTCACGGTGGCGGCCTCCGGTCGGCGTCGGGTCGGCGTGCTCCCCCGGGCAGCCGTATCTCCGAGAAACGGGTCGTCGTATGGCATCGCTCGCACAGCGGTCCGTACGAGCCGTGGTGGATATCGTCCTGTCGATGGCACTCGATGCAGGTGGTCCCGACGCGCGGCATCGGGGACCCGGGCTTCGAATGACAGGCCTCGCAGGCGACGCGGAGGTGCGCGCCGTCGAGAGCGAAGGCCGTGCGCGCGTGGTCGAAATGCCACAGGCGCCAGTCGCGCACCCCGTGGCACGCGGCGCAGTCCGGACCGAGCGCGCCCTTGTGCCGGTCGTCCCGGAGATGGCAGCCGACGCATTCGCGGGGCGTCTCGCGGTAGCGTGCCGATCGGTGACAGGACTTGCACTCGATGCGGGCATGGGCGCCCGCGAGCGCGAAGCGGGTCTTCCCATGATCGTAGCGAGCCACCTTCCAGGAGGTCTCGCCATGGCAGGTCTCGCAGCGCGCGTCCAGAGTGCCGTCGTGCACGTCGTCGCGGGCATGGCAACCGCGGCACTCGCGCGGCGCCTCGCGGTAGAGCGCCGAGACGTGACAGGACTTGCACTCGACCCGCGCGTGTCCGCCGCGCAGCGCGAAGCGCGTCCGCGAATGGTCGAAGCGCGCGACCTTCCACGTCGATTCGTCATGGCAGGTCTCGCACCGCGGACCCAGCGTGCCCCGGTGGACGTCGTCGCGGCCATGGCAGGACCGGCAATCGTCGCGCAGCTTGTCGCGGTAGAGATGGCCGGTGTGGCAGCTGTCGCACGCGACCTTCGCGTGCCGGCCCAGCAGCGGGTAGCGCGTGTCGCGGTCGTGGCGGAAGGCGATCTGCCGCCACGACCGCGCGTCATGGCAGGAATCGCACCGCGTGCCGTATCGCTCCTTGTGCGTATCGTCGTTGCGATGGCAGTCGACGCAACCGGTCGGCACGCCGCGGTAGGCCTTCGAGTCCCGGTGACAGGCCTTGCACTCGGTATCGCGGTGCTTTCCCAGCAGCGGGAAGGCGGTCGCGTCGTGGTCGACGCGGACCTGCGTCCAGGCGCGCTCGGTGTGACAGTCGGCGCAGGCGGCACCGAGCGACCCCTGGTGCTTGTCGTCGGCGCGATGACAGCCGATGCAGGTGACGGCCGGCTTTTCACGCCCACCGGGCGCGACATGGCAGGCCTCGCACTTCGCCTGGCGGTGGCGCCCCTTGAGGACGTAGCGGGTGTCGCGGTCGTGCTGGAACGACGAGGACTTCCAATCGCGCGTGCCGTGGCAGTCGCCGCAGCGATCGCCCAGGCGGCCGCGATGAACCTTGTCGTCAGCCCGGTGACAGCCGATGCAGGTGATCGGCGCGTTGCGGAAGGTCGGATCCCGGTGGCACGATTTGCACGCCGGCTCGGCATGGCGGCCGGTCAGCGCGAATCGCGTCGTCGCATGGTCGAACCGGGCGTCCTTCCAGGTCGACTCGCCGTGGCACTGCGCGCACTTCGGTCCGAGCGCGCCCTTGTGGACGTCGTCCTTGCGATGGCAGTCGGCGCAGGCGAGCGGCGCCTCCGCGTACCGGCGGCCGGGCGGATGGCAGGACGCGCAAGCGACCCGCGCATGCGCACCACCGAGCGCGAAGTCGGACTTCGTGTGGTCGAACGCGCGTTCGTCGAAGGCGGCGATCCGCACGTCACGTCCCTTGTGGTCGGTATGGCAGCGGCGACACGGCGTCGCGTCGATCCGGCCGTGGTAACCCTGCCTGGCGCGGACGTCGGTGCCGACCGGCTTGTGGCAATCCATGCACAGGCGGTCCTGCGCGGCGCGATCGAAGCGCACGTGGCAGTTCGCGCAGTCGTGCTCGAACTTCGCGTGACCGGCGATCACCGGCCCCGGACTGAGCGCCGATTCGAACGACTGGCCCCAAGCCGCCGGGGCGACGACGATCAGCAACGCTGCGAGGAGGACGCGCCATCGGGGTTCCGCCATCGCCGTGACGTCAGTACATGTGGACGGCGACGACGTGCGCGACCGTGGTCGCGACGAGCATCCAGACCAGCGGCACGTGCAGCACGTGCCACCAGGAGAACAGCCGCTGGTGCACGCTCAGCTGCGCGGCGCGCAGGACGGTCCGGACGTAGGCGCGGACCAGCGCGCGGCGGCGGGCGAGGCGGCGACCGACCGCGGCGCGATCCCATCGCTCGTCGCGCGCCCGGGCGGCGAGCGCGCCTTCGAGCATCGCGCTCGCGCCGCGCGCGGTGCGCCCGGCGTCGAGCGCGAGCAGCGGGTAGCGCCAGGGTCGGCGCAGACCGCTCGCCGCGGCGACGTCCGCCCGCTCGGCGAACATCGCCAGCCGGCGCTCGATCGCCGGGGCGAGGCCCCCTTCGCGCAGCGCCGCGAGGTGGCGGTCGAGCTCCTCCTTGAGCAGGGCCCGGTTCGCCCGCTCGCCGTAGAGCCCGACGTGGATGCGCGAGTAGAGGAAGCGCCCGACGACGCCGCTGGCGGCGACCAGCGCCATGCAGGCGAAAGCGATCGTCGCGTTGAGCGAACCGAACTCCAGGCGCGAGTGGAGAACGACGAGGAGCGGCGCGGCGATGCCGAGCGTCATGTGCGCGGCGAACCAGCCGCGCGAATCGCCCCATCGGTGCGCCCGACGCCAGCGTTTGCGCAACGGGTAGAGGAACAGACCGAGCAGCGCGACGCCGCCGCCGACCCCCAGCCAGTAGCCCGGATCCGAGCCGGAGGTCCACGGCGCGATCCGTGCGACCAACGCCGCGACGCCGACCAGCGCGACGACCAGCACGAGGAGCACGCCGTCGCGCATCGGTGCCGCGGTGCGCGGACGAGCGCCGGTGAACGGCACGCTGGTCGTGTTCACCTCGCGGCTCCGGATCGCCGATATCCGAGGTTCGTGCGTTCCTCGCCGCTTCTCGCTAGACTGCGACCCACGGCCGGGCGCATCCGCACGAAGCGATGGACACGACGCAACTCGCCTGGTACCTCGCGCCGGCCGCCGCGCTGATCGCCTGGTACGCGTTCCGACGACAGCGAGCCGAGCGCCGACACTCGCGGACGCTCGAAGACGCTCGCGCTGCGGGACTCACCGAGCCGCCGTCGCTGCATCCGGTCGTCGATCCGACGCTGTGCATCGGGTCGGCGTCCTGCGTGCGCGCGTGTCCGGAGAAGGCGCTCGGCGTCGTCGAGGGCCGTGCGACGCTGGTCGCGCCGGCCTCCTGCATCGGCCATGGCGCCTGCGAAGCCTCGTGCCCGGTCCGCGCGATCACGCTGGTGTTCGGCACCGAACGGCGCGGTGTCGACATCCCGCAGGTCGATCCCCATTTCGAAACCAACGTGCGCGGCGTGTTCATCGCCGGCGAGTTGGGCGGGATGGGCCTCATCCGCAAGGCGGCCGAGCAGGGACGCCAGGCGGTCCGTAAGATCGCGTCGCGCCCGCGCACCGGCGCCCCGATCGACGTGTTCATCGTCGGCGCCGGTCCGGCCGGCATCGCGGCCGGGCTCGCCGCCGTCGACGCGAAGCTCGCCTACCGGCTGATCGAGCAGGAGTCGGATCTGGGCGGCAGTGTCTACCACTATCCGCGCCACAAGATCGCGATGACGCAGCCGGTCGACCTGCCGCTGGTCGGCGCGATGCGCTTCACCGAGGTCAGCAAGGAGGCGCTGCTCGCGTTCTGGCGCCGGATCGTCGGAACGACCGGTCTCGTCGTCCACACGTCGGAACGCTTCGAGCGTCTCGAGCCGCGCGGCGGGCGTTTCAGCGTCGTCACCGACCGCGGCGCCTACGAGGCCGGTGCAGTCCTTCTGGCGATCGGTCGGCGCGGCACGCCGCGCAAGCTCGGCGTTCCCGGCGAAGACCGCCCGAAGGTCGTCTACCGCCTGATCGACGCGTCGCAGTACCGCGGGCAGCGCGTGCTGGTCGTCGGCGGCGGCGACAGCGCGGTCGAGGCGGCGCTGGCGTGCGCGGCGGTCGAGGGGACGACGACGGCCCTCGCCTACCGCGGCGACGCCTTCTCGCGTGTCAAGCCGGCCAACCGCGAGCGCCTCGAAGCCGCCCGAGACGCCGGACGTATCGACGTGCTGCTGCGAACCGATGTCGTCTCGATCGGCGAGGAGGCGGTCGAGGTCGACCTCGCCGGCGAGCGGCGAACCATCGACAACGACGCGGTCATCGTCCAGGCGGGCGGCGTGCTCCCGACCGAAGTCCTGCGCTCGATCGGAATCGCGATCGAGACCAAGCGCGGTTCGGCCTGACGCCGGGCCGGCTCCGGCCAGGCATTGTCCGCCACCGATGGGTTGCGCGCCGGCCGAGGGAACCCCCGCCCGGCGCGAACCCGACACTCCTCCCTCGGGACATGTCCCGAAGTCCGAACCCGCCATGGCGACTCTCCCATCACCAGGGGTTGAATCCGGCGGCAGTTCGCCTGCCGCTCCCGCTCGCCCTGTTTCAGGGCGGCCATCGCTGGCTCGACCGTCATGTCCGATGCCGCAACTGTGGGAAAGTTTCCCACGATTGCAATCACTATGCAAGCGTCATAGGCCTCCGCGCCTCGATCGCCGGGAAAAACACGTGGAGGGCCAATCGGTTCGCTCGCCCCGGCGCCGTCGGCGGCATCGCGAAACGACTCGAGCTGCAGGTCCGCTGGCGACCATTTCCGAGAACCGACCGACGCCGTGTACGCACGCAACCGCGCCTCGCCGGTGGCGATTCGATCGTCGCGAAACCCCGCCGGATTGGACGCCGAGCCGCGATCGGCTATACTTTCAGATTCGGCTCGCACCCCGATTTCCTTGTCGGAATGTCCGGGACGCCCGTTCGTGGCCGTCGCTGTTGTAGCTCAGCTGGTAGAGCAACTGATTCGTAATCAGTAGGTCGGTGGTTCGAATCCACTCAACAGCACCAACACCGAAGGCCCGCCTCGCGCGGGCCTTTTCGCTCGCCGTCGCGCTCCTCAGCGCGGTGGCGGCGGCCCAGCCGGTGCCGCCGCATGGCGACGACGTCTACCGCCCGAAGCCCGGACAGCGCGGCAAGGACGTCATGTGGCTGGGGACGCCCGAGACGATGGTCGCGGCGATGCTCAAGGCGGCCCGCGTCGGTCCCGCCGACCTGGTCGCCGACCTGGGCGCCGGCGACGGACGCATCGCGATCGCCGCGGCACGCGATTTCGGCGCGCGCGCGCTCGGCATCGAGTACGAACCGCCGATGGCCGACCTCGCCCGGCGAAACGCCGGGCGCGCCGGCGTCGCCGACCGGGTGCGCATCGTCACCGGCGACATCTTCCGCGAGGATTTCAGCGCCGCGACCGTCGTGACGCTCTACCTGCTGCCCGAGCTCAACCTGCAGCTGCGCCCCCAGCTCCTCGACATGACGCCGGGTACACGCGTGGTCTCCTACGCCTGGACGATGGCCGAATGGGAGCCCGACGACCTCGTCCGCGCCGATCCGCGCGACCCCTATCCCCAGGACGCCTACCTGTGGATCGTGCCGGCCAACGTCGCCGGACGATGGGTGCTGACCGAGGACGGCGGGTCGTTCCGGGCGACGCTCGAACTCGAGCAACGCTTCCAGAAGATCGGCGGCACGATCCGAATCGACGGGTCGCCGGAACGCCAGCCGATCCTCGGGGCGTTCCTCGTCGCCCGCGAGTTCGGCTTCACCTTCGTCGACCGTGACGGCGGCGTGAAGGCCGTTCGCCTCGAGGTGGATCGGGGGCGGGCGTCCGGCAGTTCGCGCCTGGGCGAATACGTCGTACGCATCGGCGCCCGCCGCGCCGACTGAGGCGTCGCGCGGGATCCGGGCTCCCTACGCCCCGAACGGGAGTTCGAGCCGGCGCGTCGCCGGAATCGAGTCGCCGAATTGGCGGGAAAATCCCCCTCAATTCCGGTGCAGCGGTTCCGATAATGACCCATGAAGCCCGGATCGCGCCCGACGAACGCCCCGCCCTCGGGAGCGGCGCCGGTCCGGCTCGCCGCCGGCGCCGGCTGGGCTCTGCTCGTGGCCGGGCTGCTGGTGACCGCACCCGCGTCCGCGCAGGGTCGGTCGGCGATGCTGGGCGTTTCGGCCGTCGTCGTGGCGACCGCGCACGCGGAAACCCTCGCCCAATCGGCGACGCTCGTCGTCACCGCGGAGGATGTTCGGCGCGGCTATGTCGACGCGCCGGCCGCCTCCCGACTCCGGATCACCAGCACGTCGCCGGCCGGGTTCCGGCTGAGCCTGCATCCGCGGCTCGCGCTGTTCCGGTCGGTGTCGGTGCGCCTGGGTCCGCACCAGGCGCGGCTGGGCGCGGAGGGCGGGACGCTCGTCGCCGTCGGACGCGCCGGCCGCCGCGTGCCGCTCGACGTCGACTACCGCTTCGAGCTCGCCGACGGCGTGGCTGCCGGACATTACCCGTGGCCGTTGGTGCTCGACGCCCGGCCGATGTGACCTGACCTCGCCCGATCAGAAATTGAGCGTCACCAGGACGTTGTCGGCGTAGTTGCCGACGGCGACGTCCTGCAACGGCGGGATTCGCCCGAACACCGTATGCGCGCGGGTGCGCGAAGGCGTGGTCGACCGGTTCAACGTGAACGAGGCGCTCACCGACGGCGCGGTGACCCCGTCCCCCCAGAGCTGGCTGCGGGCGTTGTTCCGGTAGAGGTTGTAGTCGAGCGTATTCGCTCCGCTGGTCAGGCGCCGCTGCGAGGTGTTGCCGCTGCCGCCGGTGCCCAGCTCGACCTCGTAGGTGACGCTGAAGTTGCCGATCGGATCGGTCGTCTGCGTCGAGCAGGTCACCACGACCGTTCCGGTCGAATCGACGTTGCCCGTCGCGAACACGTCGTACGCGCCGAAGGCGACCGGCGTCGTCGACGCACTGCAGGTGAAGGCCTGCGACGAACCGGACGCGATCAGGAGCGCGATCGCGACGAGCGCACACGGGGCGGACGCGCCATGGCGATCGCGCGCGTTCACTGCACGCCCCCGACACACCGGATGACGCCCAGATCCGGAAGCGGATCGCGCCCCGGCGGCCGGATCAGTTCGAACGAACAACCACGACCCTCGAAGGTCGCGGTCGCCCGATCGCGCCCGGTGAGCCCGGTGACGTAGGCCTCGCCGTCGAGCCCGACCGGGAACGACTCCGCGCGTCCGTCGAGCCGGATCAGCGCGCCCGACGGCAGCCACGAGCCGTCGTCGCGGCGCACGCGGAAGGTCGCCCCCTGCGTCCGACGCACCGGCATGTCGATCAGCATGCCGCTGCGGTAGGCCGGAATCGCCTCCTGCGACAGGCGCTCGACGGTGGCGTCCATCGGCAGCGTGGAGGCGATCAGGCCGACGCGATTGACGTCGTACGCGCGCAGCGTCGGCAACACGATCGTGCCGTCGGCGCCGCTCTTGCCGACCCGCTGATGGTCGAGCGTCACCTCGACGTCCGGGTAGTCGGCCACGCGGACGATCGCGAACGAGTCGCGGATCGGCCGGCTCGCGAAGACCGATCCGCCGACGAAGCCGACGCCGCCCTGCAGGTTCGCGCGGGCCGCGGTCTGGCCGCGGAAATAGGCGATCTCGCCGGCCACCGAACCGTAGCGGCCCTGATAGGCGGCGCCTGCCTGCGCTTCGTCTTCGGTGTGGACCGACACGCGGTACCCCCAACCCTCGCCGATCGGCAGGCCGCGCTGGACCGTGGCGACCAGGTCGTCGCCATCGCCGGACGCGCTCTTGCGCACGCCGTTGTAGACGAGCGAGGCGGTGTCGGCAGTCGCGAACGGCACCGTCAGCGTCGCCCCGATCGACAGGTTGCCGCCCTCGCCCCAGGCGCGCGACACGATGATCGCGAGCGAACTGCGAGCGCCCACCGGAATCGAATACGACGCCGAGGCGATGCGCACATCGCCGCGATCGCGGAAATCCTGACGGATCCAGGTGGCGCCGACCGAGCCGGCGCGGCCGAATTGCGCCCCGGCCGCCGCCACCCATTGGCGCCACGGCGGCGGCGCCTCGGGCGTGTCGCCGACGAGCGCGTAGTCCCGCGACGCCCACTGCCCGCGCACCGAGGCGGAGAACGCGCTCGCCTGATGCTCGAATCCGGCCTGCGCGTAGGCGCCGCCCTTCCCGTCGTCGCGACGGCTCGTCGCCAATACGAGGCTCGCGGTGCCCCAGCGGCCGATGAGCGCGTCGGCGCCGACCCCGACCGCCTGCGACGCGCGGGCGAGCTCGGCCCGCGCTTCGGCGGTGAGCGTGTCGGTGATTCCGCGCCGCCACGTCCCGGCGGCGAATCCCCGGCGGTAGTGGTCGCTCGAGGTGCCGAAGTCGAATCGCTCTGCGCCGGCCTCGACCGACCACTCGTCGAGGCCGGCCTTGAGGAGCGTCGTGCCGCCGTAGAACGGCATCGTGATCAGTTGCTCCTGTCCGAAGAGGTCGCGAACGACCAGTCGCACGTCGCCGCTGCCGGACACGACCGGGATGTTGGTGATCGAGAACGGTCCTGGCGGAACCCGCTCCTGCGCGACCAGCGCGTTGTTGACGAAGACGTCGACGGTGGACGGCAGCGCCGCCTGCCCGCCGGCGATCGCGAGCGGGGCGGTGACGAACGCCGGCTGCACCGAGAAGTTGGTTCCGAACTGGACGCCGCCGAAACGGACCGCCCGGGCCCAACGGCCCGGCGTGCTGATCGCGTCGCCGACCCGCAGCGAGACCAGGCGCTCCGGGAAATCGGTCGTCCAGGTCGTGTCCAGGCGCACGGCGCGCCGCGACCCGCCGTCCGGCGAGTCGCCGGCGAGCCAGCCGGAGACGAGCACGCCGTAGCGGTTGAAGAGCCCGGCCTCGATCTGCGCCGAGGTCTCGGTCTCGCCCGACGCGTGCGACGCGAACAGCGAGTAGTTGAGAAAGCCGCCGGGCGTCGGCGTGGTCGGCGTCCGGGACGCCTGGACGCGACGGGCGCGTTCGGTCGCGGAGAAGGCCGACGCGGGCAACTCGATCGCGAGCGTGAGCGTCCTGGCGTCGAGTGTCACACGCGTCCCCGGCCAGCCGTCGAGCGGGACGTGCGGGGCGCCCTCCAGAACGCGCGTCGGCGCGCCCGATCGCGCGACGCGCAGCTTCGCGAGATCGGCCTCCGCCAGCCAGAACCGTCCGTCGGCGCCACGCAGCACCACGAACGTGCCGCCCTGTTCCGCGCCGTTGACGACCAGCGTCACGATCAACGGCTCGTTGTCCGGTCGCGGCAGTGCCGCGCCCGCCGCCGCACTCGCTGGCGCGAGGATCTCACGGTCGCTCGCGCCGGCGGGCCGCACGGTGATCGTGACGGCGGCGACGCACGCGAACGTGATCACGAGGGCGCGTCCCTTACCGCGCGATCGCGACGGAAACCTCGACCTCACCGGCATCGGTCAGGGCCTTGACGACGACCTGCGCCGGCGTCGGCGCCGGCGCCCCCCCCTCCGGCGCGAGTCTCCAGGATCGCTCGCTGCCGGCGAGCACGTAGGTGAGCGCGTGATCGGCGGTCCACGCGCGCGGCCCCTCGACCGCGCGTACCGCCAACGACTGGACCTGCGCGTTGGCGGTGCCGGCGTTGGTCACGCTCACCAGCAACGATCCGTCGTCGGCCAGGCGCGCCTTCCAGGCGAGCGAGCGATCGGCCGGCAACAGCGGGGCCACGAACACCGGAACTCCGATGCGCAACGCCATCTGCAGGCCGGAGAAGCCGGGTTGCGGCGGCGGCGGCACTTCCTGCACGTAGAGCCGGTAGGCGATCTCCTGGCGCGGGTCCGGCGCCCGGCGCAGGCCCACCCGCACGAGTTGCTCGGCGCCCGGCGGGATCGTGGCGATCGGCGGCGTCACCAGTGCTTCGATCGTCGGTTCGTACCGATCGGCGTTGCCCGCCTGCGTCCACTTCAACACCGACATCTGGACGACGACGCTGTCTTGCCCGTCGTTGCGTACCGTGAGCGCGCCCGACGGCGCGCCCGAGCCGAGCTCGATGCGCACCGGGCTCACCTGGAACGTGCCGGCGTCCGCCGACCGTCCGGCCAGAGCAGCGGCGGCGAACACGAAAAGGGCGACCACGCGGGTCGCCCTCGATGTCTGCCTCGGATTGCGCACGGATTGCGTCACTCTTCTCCGTCCGGCCCCCCCGGCCGGCGGTCAGAAATTGATCGTCGCGACGACGGTGTCGGCGTAGCTGCCCACGGCGACGTCCTGACCGGCCGACACGGTCCCGCAGACATTGTACGTGCGGGAGTTCTTGCTCGTCGCGTTGGTCAGCGCGAGTGTGTTCGTGCCGACGGTGTTGCCCCAAGCCGAGGATGCGGGGAACGTGCAGGCGGTTCCCGGCGTGTTGTTCGGCGGCTGGAAGAGTCCGTAGGCGAGGAAGTCGGTACCGTTGGTCATGCGCCGCGACGCCGAGAAATTAAGGCCGTTGCCCAGGCCGACCGACAGACCGGACGCCCCCTTCGTGCAGGCGACGCTGACGCTACCCGATCCGTTCAGGTCGGTCGTGGCGTTGGCGACCACCGGGTCGTACGCCCCGAAGGCGACCGGCGTCGTCGAGATCGTGCAGTTCGCGGCGACCGAAGCACTGACGCCGAGGTTGGCGGTCGCCGTGGCGGCCCATGCCGGGGTCGCGAGCGTGACGAGCGATGCAAGGACGGCTAGCGCAGTCGTACGGATAGAAAGCGATTTCAAGTTCATGTTCCTGGCCTCTTGGGGTTTCGCGTCGAGCGGTTTCGCAGACTCAAGTCCCTGATTTCTCGTGAAATCAGGACAAACTCGATCGGCGTCTGCCCTTACTCAGCCAGTTTCGTGCCAGCGGCCGACGAACGGCCTAAAGTCCGGCGGCGTTCTGCCGATAACCCCCAGTTGGCCCCGATGAACGGCGCCAACAACACGACCAGTGGGGATATCGCGGTCCTCCCGGCGGCCCTTCGGTACGCCCGTACGGGTCCGAAGTTGCCGTTGTGCGTCGCAAAATGGCCAAGCTGGCTCGTTGCGGCGTCGTCGATCCGCGTCCGCCTCCGGGCGGTCGCGGATCCGGGGTACGGCCGAGGTCGCGCCGGTCAGTTGGGGACGCAGGCGAAGACCAACGTGCGTCCGTCGCCCTCGTAGACCCAGCCAGACGCCTGCATCGCGTCGACGATCGAGAGGTTCGTCGTGTAGCGGTGGTTCGGCGCGCCACCGGCCGCGTTGTTGTAGACGCGGTAGAGCGGACGGCGACCGAGGTCGCAACGACCGTTCGCGTCGGGCAGCCGCCATGCGAACGCCACGCCTTCGTAGACCCAGATCGGATCGGCCTTGAGGAGGTCGCACTCGTTCACATAGGGCGTGTAGAAGTGCGACGACTTGGGCGCGAAACCGGTCCCGAAGAACCGGCACACCGCCATCTTCTGCAGACCGTCCGGCGTCTCGACCAGCGCGTAGTGTCCGGTGCGCGTCCATCCGGGAATCACGCCACGGTCCAGGACATCGACCTCGGCGGGCTGTGCGGTGACGAAATAGTGATCGAACGCCGCATGGTGGAACTCGTAGGCCCGCGGATAGGAAACCGGTGCACCGGTAGCCAAGTCCGCTCGCCAGCCGCCGACTTCGTTCGCGGCGTAGAGGACATCGGTGCGGTAGCGGTCGTACGCGACGCCCTCGATCAGCGAGCCCACGATGCCGCCATCGAGCGCCGTCCAGGATTGACCCCCATCGACGCTGCGGAAGACCCCATCGCCGCGCTGCCCGACGACGACCTCCGTCGGGCGCGTGGCGTGGACGGCGATCGAGACGATCGGCCCGGTGCCCAGACCACGACCCGCGGGCGTCCACGACAACCCACCGTCGATGCTGACCAGGACGCTGCTACTATCGCCGGCGTCGGTACCGGCGTAGACGCGGCCAGGAAAGGACGGGGCGGCGGCGAGCGAAAACACGCGGGCCCCGACGGGGAGTGCTACCGGGCTCCAGCTCTGCGAGCGATTGGTCGAGCGAAACAGCGTGGGCTGCCCTTCGCCCGCATCGCCACCGACCAGCCACGCGCCGGTCGTCGCCGCCGCTGCCCTTGCCGCCAGCGGGGGCGCGGGAAGCGGCGACCAGATGTGTCCGAGATCGCCGCTGGAACGAATATCCGTTGACGGCTCGAGGCCTCCGTGGACGCGGACGACCACGACAAGCTGGTCCGGACCCGGACCGGTGAACAGTCCGACGAGATCCGCGCCTGACGTCCCTCCGGCCGCGTACCCGCTCCGCCAATTCGTGCCGGCGTCCTCGGACACCCAAACCGGGGTCCCGGTCGTCTTGGGCTTGCCCGTTCCGACAACGAAGCTCGTCAGGTCCGGATGGACGAACCGGGGACTGACCGGGTCGTCGTTCGGCGATTTCGGGAGCGCCTTCCAGGTCACGCCATCGTCGTCGGTGAAATAGGCGGCGGTCTCGGGCCCCGGACCGATCCACTTGCGGTTGCCATCGCCGTCGTCGGACAGCACGGCGACGGATGGCGCGCCTGGCACCCCCAACCCCGGTAGTAGGGCGTAAAACGACGCTGCGCCATCGGAACTCCCGAATGCGCCGCTCGTCGTCCCGGCGATGATCGCGGACCCTCCCGGCGGAATCACCGTCACCGAAGTCCAGTCGCACGCGCACGGCGCGGTCGTCACGGTCCAGCTATCGCCGTTGTCGGTCGATCGCCAGATCCTCCTCCCTCCGCCTGCTTTCTCCCAAGCGACCACCGACCCGCTGGGGTTCGACGCGATCGCGACGCCGGCGACGTCTACCTGTCCGAACTCGGAAAGCGCGTATTTCCAGGTCTTTCCGCCGTCGAGCGAGCGGTAGAGATCGCCCGCGCGGGCGAGAAACGCGACGTTTCCCTCCGCTGCGATCGCGGTCGCCGGAATCGGCGCTGACGAGACGATCGTTCCGGAGGCGAGGCCTATCACCCGTACCACGCCTTCAGCACCGTAGACCGCGTAGACCATGCGCGAGAACCAGTCCACGCTCGCCAACGAGACCCCCGCCGGTCCGATCGGGACTCCCGTCGCGCCGCCATCGAACGACCGCTCGAGGACGCCGTCGACGATCATCAGCACGTCGAGGCCATCGTCGGGATTCACACTCGCGAGACGCGGCGCCGGGCCACCGCCCCCCCCTCTTGCCGGAACCCAGGTCACGCCTCGATCGTCGCTGCGCAGCAGTTTTTGCTCGGTCTCCAGGTAGAGCGTTGGCCCGCTGCCACCCGCGAGCACCGATCCATGTCCGTTCCCCGCCGGCGACAGGCCAACCGACGTCGCGGAGGTCCATCGAAAGCCGCCGTCCCCCGAAACGAATACGCGCAGGCCGGGCTGCCCGTCGATCGTCGCGTGGGTGCTGCCGACCACGAAGCCATCGACCCGGGGCGCCGTCGCGAGCGCCGCGAATCGCCCGTTCGCAGGACCGTAGGGCGCCCAATTGGCGCTCCATGCGCCGGGGCTCACCAATCCGGTGAGCCCCGCTACGAGAACACTCGCGACAGCGAGGGCCTGGGTTCGCATCGTTCCGTCCTCTCGAGTTCAGCTAGCGCATCCGCACCAACCGGAGTCTAGCGCGCCGGTTTCGCGTCGGCATCTCGGGACGGGACGACTCCCCGTCCCACCACCTCGCCGCCCGGGCTCGGCCGGGATACGGGCGACCGCTTACAATCCCCGTTTCTCCCCGGATCAGACTGCCATGAGACGACTGCTGGTCGCCACCGATTTTTCCCGTCGCGCCGATTTCGCCGCGAACTGGGCCGTCCGCCACGCCAAGACCACCGGCCGTTCGGTCGTGCTCTACCACGCGATCGCCGTCGAAGGCCCCGGGCATCCGTCGCTCGAGGTTCACCGCAATTCGATCAACGAGTGGCTGGAGACCCAGTCGAAACAGGCCGAAACGGTCACCGCGGCGGCGCTGCGCAAGGCGGTGCCCGGCGTCGAGATCCTCTGCGAGGTCGAGGTCGCGAACGAAAGGGCCCAGGGCATCCGCGACGCCGCGCGCCGCCACAATGTCGACGCGATCGTCGTCGGCTCGCGCGGCGAGAACGCGATGTCGCGCGCGGTGCTGGGCAGCGTCGCCGCCGCGTTGCTGACCGAGGCGCCCTGCGAGGTCGTCGTCGTGCCCAAGCACGCGCGTCATCGCGGCATCGACCAGGTCGTCCTGTTGTCCGACCTCACCGACCTCGACGCCGACCTGGCGGCGCTCGGGCGCTTCGCCGGCGAGCCGCGGCCGGGCCTGCGGATCGCGCACCTGCGCAACTCCGGATCGCCCCGGCCGGACGGCGACGCTTCCGCGCGTGCCCGTGCCGGCGGCTGGCCCGGAGCGACCTACGGCGAGCTTGTCAGCGACGACTGGCTCGACGCGGTCGACGAGGTCGTCGCCGACGTCGGCGCCGACATGGTCGCGATGGCGGTGCGCCCGCATGGGCTCCTGCACCGGATCTTCAACCGCGACCTGGTTCACGCGGTCGCGTTCCAGAGCCTCGTGCCGGTGGTGGCGCTGCGAGTGTGAAGCGTTAGGGTCGGGGGCGACGCCGGGGCCGTGATCACGCCGACGCCCGGCCTTTCATTGCGGCACGCAGGCGAAGATCCGGGAATCCGCCTCCCCCTCGAAGACCCATCCGCGGCCGATCATCACATCGAGCGTCACGGCGCTCGTCGTGTAGCGGTGGTTGGGAGCTCCGCCTTGGTTCGCGTTCCATGCCCGGTAGAGCGGACGTGTGCCGGCCGGACACCGGCGCGCGGGGGGCTCGGGCAGCACGAGCCCGAACGCGTCGGTCTCGTAGCGCCATCTCGGGTCGGTCGCTAGCAGATCGCATTCGTGCCGGTATGGCGAGTAAAAGTGCGACGAGAGCGGCGCGAAGCCGACGCCGAAGTACCTGCAAACGGGCAGGACGCTAGGTCCTCGCGCGTCGGCGGCGCGAAAGCTCTCCCCGGTCCGCGACCAGCCTTCGACCGCGCCGCGGTCCAGTGCGGCGATCTCGGGGGCATCGCCGGAGACGAAATAGTGGTCGAGTCCGCCATGGTGGAATTCGATCACCTCCCGGCTACCGGCGTCGGCACCGGTCAGGTTCAGGACGTATGGACCGGTGTCGGTCGAGGCGTAGAGGATATGCGGGTCGTGGCGGTGGAAGTCCAAACGGCGTACTCGCCGGTCGGCGAGCCCTGTCGAGATCCCGGCCCAACTCCTGCCGGCATCATCGGATCGGTATACCCCGGCATCCAAGGCGGCCGCGTAGAGTCGGTTGGAATCCAGCGGATCGATCACAATCGAGGCGATCCGCGCGTTCGGAAGGCCCTCCGCCGCCGGGGTCCAGGAGACGCCGGCATTGGCGCTGCGCAGCACGCGCGGAACGTCCACGCCATCGATGGCGACGTACATCACCCTCGCATCCTTCGAATCGATCGCGAGCGCGCTGACCGGACCGAGGTCGGAGCCAAGATGAACCGGATTCCAGGACCTTCCCCCGTCGCTCGAACGTAGCAATCCCCCCTCCTCTTTCGAATAGGTACCGATGAACAAGACGATCGGATTGCCGGGTGCCCTTGCGAAGAACTGAGCTTGCGGGATCGTTGAACTGACGACCGACCAGGTGGCACCATCATCGATCGAGTGGAAGAGCACCGTCGCCAGGGGGTACCGGTTCGGCGGACTGCCGATCGCCGCGAGGTAGAGCTCCGGCGCCGACCCGCCATCGACCAGACCCCGCGCCTCCCAGATCCATCCACAGGTGGACGGCGACACCGCCGTCCAATGCAGGCCTCCGTCCACGCTTCCCACCAGTTCGAAGGCGCCCGCAAGCGAGTCCGGCTCGATGCACGGCGCGAGGGCGAAGACGACACCGCTAGCCGATCCGCTCGAGCCGATCACCTTCGTTTCGTAGTCCCCGGCATGCGCCGTGCTGGTCCAGTTGACGCCGGCATCGACCGTCCGATCCTCGATCGGGGCTCCCCGATGCAGCCAAATCGCATCCTGGTCTCGCGCATCGAACGAAATCGCGTCCACCGGTCCGTTCGGGGCGCCGTCCGCGCGCCGAACGACCTGCCAATCGCGCCCGCCATTGTTGCTCCGATACAATCGGGCCCCTTTGCTGCCTCGAGCCATCAGCCCACCGTGTACGAGTAGCACCAGTGAATCGCCGCTGCCGGCGCCGACTGCCAGCGTGAGCCTGTTCGGCCAGCAATCGACGACTCCGACGCGCGTCCAGGTCAGCCCCCCGTCGGCACTTCGAGCGATCCGGCAAGATGCGCTCAGCGCGTTCGCAGCCTGCTCGACCGCGTACGCGATCCGAGGATCGGACGGCGCGTAGGCCACAACACCGGCGCGGAAATCCGCGCCATCGACCTTCGCGACCTGCCAGGTCAGGCCCGCGTCGGGAGAATGGAGCAAGCGTGTCTCGGCCGCCGCGATCGCTTTTCCATTCGAGGCGGCGACGGAAACGGTGAAGAACGGGCCGGGCCTCCAGCTCTGCTGGTCCGCGTCGAACGTGTAGAGCACTCCGACGCCAGCGCCGAACAAGTGGATCGAACGATAGGAGGTCGGTGAGCCCGGCGGACTCCAGTCTATCGCCCCACCGGACGGGTCCACCGGAGCGGATATCTCCATCCACGACTGCCCAGCGTCATCCGAGATCTCGACCCACGCGGCGGGTCCCCGGCTCGGAACCGGGTTCGCGATCGCAAGACCGACCGACCCGCCTCGCCGTGGTTCGACACCGAGAAGATACGGCTGCGCGTTCCACGCCGATCGGTCGGCGATCGCCTCCCATGTCGACGTGCCGACCGACCCTCGATAGAGCGTCGCCCCGGCGATCACATACGAATACGTACCGGAAATGGCAACGGCGAAGATATCGTCACGGATCTCGTCGAGTTCGGTCGAGAGCTCGAGCCGTTCGGACCACGTCGCGCCGCCGTCCAGCGACGCCAGGAGCGAGACGCGTCGTCCCAACCAATTATTGTCATCCCCCTGAGCGAGCACGAACGTACCCGGCACGGCGGACGACGAGGCGAGGGGCGACCCGGAGGCCATTCGCATCGCGTTTGGCCCGAACGGGCGCCAGGTCAGATCACCCGAGTCCCCCCGCGATCCGCCACTCGCCACCGCGAGCACGAATACCAGCCAGCGGCCGAAGCGATGGAATCCGCCTTCCAGCGTCGCCGGCCGGCATGTCGCGCCGGACTTCCGCCTCATTGGGGAACGCATGCGAATACGCGTGTCGAGCCGACGCCTTCGAAGATCCATCCGCGGTCGAGCATCTCGTTCAGGACGATCCGGCTTGTCGTGTAGCGGTGATTCGGTGCGCCGCTCCGCCCGTCGTTCCACAGGCGCGCCAGCGGTCGCATGCCGGGACCGCACCCGCGTGTCACCGGGTCGGGCAGGGCGACGCCGAAGGCGATCTTCTCGTAAGACCAGTGCGGATCGTTCATGATCTTGTTGCACTCGAAAACGTAGGGCGTGTAGAAGTGCGTGGGCAGCGAACCGAATCCGACCCCGAAAAAGCGACAGACAGGCTCGGTCCCGGGGGCGAGCGCCTCGGCAACGCGGAATCCCTCCCCGGTTCGGCGCCACCCGTCGATTACTCCGTCGTCCAGCGCCGCGATTTCGTCGGCATCCGCAGTGACGAAGTAATGATCCGATCCACCGTGATGAAACTCGATCGCCCGGCGGCTACCGGTCGGGGCGGCGAATCTCAGGTCAGCCTGGAAGAGACCCGAACCGGACGAGGCGTAGAGCAGGCCCGGGATCAGCGGATCCAGGTCGAGCTGACGGACAACATCGTCGGCAAGTCCGGCGTCGAGCGCCACCCAGTTCGCACCCCGATCCACGCTTCGATAGACCCCGGAGCCGATCTGCGACACGTAGACCGTGGTCGCATTCGACGGGTCGACGACGATCGACGATACCTCGCCTGTGCCCAGCCCGCGCGTCATCCGAGTCCAAGTGGCTCCGGCGTCGTCGCTCCGCAGCAGGTGGTCGGGATGACGAAAACCGGCGTAGATACGCGAGGGATCGGCGGGGTCGATGGCGAAGCTGGTGATCGTATTGCCTAGGGCACCGCCCAAGAACGCCGGAAAGGTCGTGACCGGTTCCCACGAAGTTGCGGAGTCCGCTGATCGGAATAGCTGCGGGGCGCCCGGCAGGATCGCGGTCCCGCCGGCGTATAGGACGCTTCGTCCTGTCCGGGTCGCCGCGAGTGCGATCACCCCGACCGGAGGCGCGGCAACCGCACTCCAAGATGCGCCGTCGTCCCCCGACTTGTACAAGGCGCGAACGATCGTCGATCCGGATCCCACCGCTGTCGCGGACAGGAACAACGGTCCGGTGGCGCCACCGTCCGCCATCGGACCATAGTGTGCGTCCGCCCCTGAGGCCGCGATCGTGGCGGTCCAGCTCGCGCCGCCGTCGACACTGATGCCGAACGACGCGGTCGCGCCTTGCCCCTCGACGCCGAATCCGAACAAGGTGTTGGCACGGACGCGGCTGGACCCGATGACCGCCCACGCGCCGGGCGCGTAGGACCATCGCTCGAGGCCGAGCGTCCGGAAGCTGCCGGGGCTCTCGTCGGCGAGCCACCGCCTGCGACCGTCGTGCGGATCGACCAGGAGTCGCCGAGCCGCCCCGGGCGCTCCACTGCGGCGAGCCAGGGAGGCGTAGGTGAGTCCGCCGTCGCGGCTGACCAGGAAGCCACGCGACGTCGCCACATAGATCCTGTCGCTGATCGAGGCGTCGATCGACAGGGACCTCCCCACAAGCCCGGGCGGAAGCCTGCCGGCCAGCACCCAGGTGCTTCCATCGTCGAGACTTCGAATCACCTGACCGGTCAGGCAATCGAGCCCGTAGGCGGTCGTCGAGGGTGATGGCGCAAAGCGGATGTCGCACAAGCCGAGTGGCCCTAGAGACAGGGCAGTCTGCGCGAAGCTCGATCCGCCATCGACGGATCGGTAGGTCTTTCCGCTTGAGTCTTCGACCAGGACGATTCCCCGATCCGTCGCGACGAGCTTCGCTTCCTGGACCGTGAAGACCCACGCGCCAGAGGCGTCCAGGGGTCGGTGTGCGAGTGTCGCATCCCCTTCGAACACCGCGAACAGGTGCCGAGTCGACCAGTCGACGGCGAGGAAGGCGATCGGTTTGGGCACGTCGAGATTCGACCAGCTCGCTCCTCCGTTGTCAGTCCTCGCCACCACCAGGCCGGCCGCGAGCACGAGTTCCGCGGGGTTCGTCGGATTCACCGCCCATAGCCGATACGTACGTCCAGGAGGCGGCGGAGGCATGGGAATCGGCGCCCATGAGCGCCCCCGATCCGTGCTCCGCAGAATTGCAGTCGTCTGATCGAGCAATGCGATCGTTGGACTGCCGGCGAGAAACGGCCGCCCGAAGCCCGTGAGGCGCGCGTTCGCCGACCAGTGGCCACCATGATCGGACGTGTAATAGGTCACGCTGCTATCGACCCCGGGTACCGAACCCGCCACGATCAGCGCGGTTCCCCCCATCCGAGGGTGCGTCGCAATCGCCCCGAACGACTGCGCCGCGCCGCCATCGGCGGGGCCTATGGGCACCCACGCGCCGGCTGAGACGACGCCGGACAACGCGAACAGCAGGAAAGCCAGGAGCGCCTGGACCTGGTAGGCCTCATGCGCCGTTCCCCGGGCCCGACCACCTGCCCCGACTGACCACTCGCGCCGCCCGTCTTCGGGGCGGTGCGCCTGGGTACGCATCACTGAACCGGTGAGGCCGGATACACGCTGTAGGTCGCCCCTTCGTCGATGAACATCGGCAACCGGGCGTTCACGAAGTCCCGCTCGTCGTCCTCGGTCGTGTAGAAGTGCGCCCCGGTCTGCGTGTTGAAGAACCGGAACAGCTTCACCGTCCCCGCCTCCGTCCCCGCCAGCGCCCGGTACACCTCCCCCTCCTCCACGAACTGCGGCCACGTCGCCAGCACGTGCGCCCGCTCCGCCGCCGACGCCGTGTAGAAGTGCGTCCCCGTCTGCGTGTTGAAGAACCGCCACACCGGCTGGCCGATCGTCCCGCGCTCCGCCTTCACCGCGTGGAACGCGATCCCCTCCGGAACGAAATGCGGCCAGGTCGCCAGCACGTGCGCCCGCTCCGTCTCGCTCGCCGTGTAGAAGTGCGTCCGCGTCTGCGTGTTGTAGAACCGGTACACCGGCAGCGTCGCCGATGTCGGGTCCTGCGTCAGTTCCCAGACGCCGCTGTCGGTGGCCATCGAGATTGTGCGCCGGTCCGCGGCGCCCTCGACCAGGATCTTGTTGACCTTCATGCCTTGCGAGGCGCCGATCCTCTGCCAGCTCGTCGAGTTCCCGACCAGCACGAACACGCCATCGTCGGTCCCGGCGTACAACCGTCGTGGCGTCGATCCCTCGTCCACGGTGATCGACAGCACCGTGGTCGCCGATGGGATCGGCGGCAGGGCTGCCCACGACTCTCCGCCATCCTGCGAGTCGATGAGCGTGTTGCCGTTCAGGCCGGCGAGCAGCAGATGGCGCGGGTCGATCGGGTCCACGTAGAGCAGGCCGCCGAGATCGCCCGGCACGCGACGTTGCGTCCAGGTCGCGCCACGATCCGTCGAACGATACAGGCACGGCTTCGGCCCGACGTAGACGCCGCCCTCGTACCCGGACGTGTTTCCGGAAACGTAGACGACGTCGGGATCCGACGGCGCGACGATCGCGTCGTAGACCTCTCCGAAAGCGAGGTTCGAAGCGCTGTCGGGGATCACCCGCCAGCTGGCGCCGTCGTTCTCGCCCAGCCAAACGCGGCTGCCGATCGAGACGAGGGGGAAACCCGTCGCGAAACTGCGATTAGACGCGATCAACGATTGCGGGACACCGGGATGCCTGTGTAACGTCGCGAGCGTACACGTCGGACCCTCCTCGATTCCTTGCCCGACCCAAGTCGCGCCGCCGTCCAGGCTGCGATATCCACCCGGTGCGATCAGCAGGCCCGGCGTCTCGCGCGCGGCGACGAAACAGTCCGGGTAATCGACGGACGACCAGCGATTGCGATCCGCGGTCCGCCGCTGGAATTCGCGCGCGACGGCGAGCTCGATCAACTCGCCCTGATAGACGGTCGAGTCGACGGTGGCCGCCTTCGCGCCCGGCAAACCCCGGTTCTGGGCGACGAACGAAGCACCCAGATCGGTCGAGAGCATCAATCCGCGGTTCGGCGTGGTAATCCAAAGCGCGCTTCCGCCCGCCGTGCGCGGCGCCGCCCACGCGGCCGCGCGTACGGTCTCGCCCGCAGGCACCCCCGAGACTACCGTCCACGACTCCCCGGCGTCTGTGCTGACGCGCAAACCGGCTTGGTCGACGATCAGCAGGCGGGTTCGCTGCAGCGGATCGGACATCACGCGCGGCCCGCCGCCGATGAACGCGGCAGCCGGCCGCTGAGTGAACGTGACGCCGTGATCGTCCGAGATCCAGACGGCAAAGTGAAGGAGATTATCGGTGCTGGACGAGCGCGCCAACGCGACGTAGCGACCGCCTCCGGCCCAGGCGATCGACTGGAATTCGAATCCCTCGGGCAGCACGAAGGCGGTCGGAGCCCAGGTCGCGCCGCGGTCGGCGCTGGCGTAGGCGTTGCGACCACCCCAATTCGCGACCACGAGCCGGTCGCCGGCGCGCGCGAACACGATTTCGCCGACGCCGGAGGGAATCTCGACACGCTGAAACGGTGTCGATGCCCCGTCGTCGCTGCGGTAGAGACCCGCATTCGCACCGGACCGGGCGACGAGGAGCCGCGAACCGTCGCAATCGATGCTCGATGCGACCGCCTGAAACGGAACCGGACCACCCGCGATCGACCCGGGAAGAACGGACCAGGTGAGCCCGCCGTCGTCCGATCGGTGGAATCGCTGGCTGTCGCCGCCGATCAAGGCACCGTAGAAGCGCCCCGGAGTCTGCGGGTCCGCGCAGATCGCCCGCACCCGCAGCGTCTGCCCGGCCGGCGTGTCGAGCAGCGACCAGGAAGCCCCTCCATCAGCCGACCGCGCCCATCGTTCGGAGTCCGCGACGAACATCACCCCGCCCGCGCGGGCGTCGGCCTGCATGAAGGTCCACAGGCTGCGCGGACCGGTCGTGGTCCACGCGTCGACACCGGCGTGGACCGGCGGGATCGAGTAGAGCGCTGCGACGAGAGAAAGCACGGGCACCGCCCGCACCAACCGCGAACCGGGGCCATGGGCATGCACAGGAACCTCGCAATGGACCAGTCTTGAACCGCCAGTCTGGACGATTCGCCGAAAAAAAAACACTGTCGTCAGGTGACGACGGGATCGCGCGGGAACGTGGCGGGAACCCGGGGCGGCTCAGCGATCGCTTCGGCAATGCGCGATCCACTGCGCGGTCAGCTTCTCCGACAGCGAGTTCTGCTTCAGGCGCGCGTCGAGCGCCGCGAAATCGACGTGGTCGAGCGGCTGGTCCTGGTTGAAACAGGAAAAGACGACGCTCGTGCGGCCGGTCACCGGGTCCTTGTGCGGCTGCAGGCACTGCGCGCAGATCTCTTTCATCATGCACTGCATCGGCGAGTTGATCGAGCCGATCGCCGCGTGGCCGTCCTCGAGGTAGGGCGCGAGCACCGAATGGCGCGCAGCGGCGACCGCCGCCATCATCTTGTCGGAGCCGATCGCGACGATCCGGTCGGGCCGGTCGAACCGGATCGACTGCTCCCCGAGGGCACCCGACGCGTAGGCGAGCATCGCCTGCACGATGTTGCCGACGAAGGTGCGATCCTGCGGGCGCGTCGGCGCGAAGCCGGGTGCTTCGTCGCAGCACCAGACGACGACGTCGGCGGCCGCCTCGATCTCGGCGACCTTGTAGCGGTCGATCATCCGCTTGTAGCCGGCGAAGTAGAGCACCTTCGAGCCGGCGGCGCGGAACGCCTGGCCGATCGAGAAGAGCACCGCGTTGCCCAGCCCCCCGCCGGCGAGCACGACGGACTCGCCGGCCTCGATCTCGGTCGGGGCGCCGGTCGGCCCCATCAGCACGACCGGCTCGCCGGGCTCGAGTGTCGCGCCAGGTCCGACGAGCCGCCCATCTCGAGCACGATCGTCGAGACCAGCCACGGTCGCGGCCGACCCAGGCACCGGTGAGCGCGATCCTCCATCGTCATCCGCGTGCCGCGCCGGACCGCGGCGAGCGTCTCGTAGTTCTGCAGCCGGTAGAACTGGCCCGGGCGGAAATTGCGCGCGGCGGCCGGCGCCCTGACGACGACCTCGACGATCGTCGGCGTCAGCCGCTCGACCCGCTCGATGGTCGCGCGCCAGTCGCGATCGAGCGAAGCGAAGAACGCCGTGTCGCTTCTCGTCGACGCCGGTGCGACGCGAGCCAGCATCCGCGACACGATCGGGTAGCCCTGCTTGGCGCTCGCCATCGCCTTGACGACATTGCCCTGGAACGACGGGTGCAGGTCGCCGAAGAACGAGGTCGACCGGCCGTCGGCGCGGATCGAGGTCAGCACCGCGGGCTGCTCGGGCTTGGCGTAGCCCTTGACCGGATGGACGGCCTGCCCGTCCTCATCGATCAGGCGGAAGTACTTGCCGTCAAGACCGAAGTGCGCGGCGTCCTCGCGGGCGAGCACGGTGTTCGGTTGCGTGCCGGCGGCGATCAGGATCGTGCGCGCCGGGATCGTCGTTCGCACGACCTCGGTCCCGCCGCCGGTGGCATCGCTGCGCGGCGCCGACACCGAGAGCCCCGAAGCGCGACCGTGGACGTCGACCTCGATCGCCAGCGGCGTCAGTCCTTCGGCGAAACGGATACCCTCCTCGAGCGCCTTCTCGATCTCTTCGTGGTTCAGCGTGTACGACGGGCTGTCGACCAGCCGCCGCCGGTAGGCGATCGTCGCCCCGCCCCAGGAACGCACCAGGTCGACGACGCGCGGTTCGCGCCGCTCGGCGGCCGCGCGCTCCCGCTCGTCGCGGATCGCCCGCGCGTGGGCGAGGAACTCGGCGGCCACCTCGCGCTCCTCGGCGGCCCAGGCGCGCTCGACCGCCGCGCGGCCGTGCGCGGCGACGAGCGCTTCGTGCCGGGCGAGGAACTTCTCGACCTGGACCGGGTAGTAGGCGAGCGACTCGGTCGCGGTGTCGATTGCGGTGAGTCCGCCGCCGACGACGACCACCGGCAGGCGCAACTGCATGTTGGCGAGCGAATCGGGCTTGGCGGCACCGGTCAGCTGCAGCGCCATCAGGAAATCCGAGGCGGTGCGCACGCCCCGGGCGAGGCTGTTGGGAAGTTCGAGCACCGTCGGCTTGCCGGCGCCGGCGGCGAGCGCGACGTGATCGAATCCGATCGCGAACGCGTCCTCGAGGGTGACGGTGCCGCCGAAACGCACACCGCCGAAGAGCGCGAAGCCGGCGCGCCGCTGCAGCAGCAGGCGCACGACCTTGAGGAAGTTCTTGTCCCAGCGGACGGTGATGCCGTATTCGGCGACGCCGCCGAAGCCCGCCATCACCCGATCGCCCAGCGGCTCGACCAGCGTCGAGAAGTCGCGGATCGGCTCGAACGCGACGCGCTCGCCGCCGATCGTGACCCCGGCGAGCGCCGGATCGAGCGGCTCGATCTTCAAGCCGTCGATCGCGACGACCGCGTGGCCGTCGTTCAGCAGGTGATGCGCGAGCGTGAACCCGGCCGGCCCCTGACCGACGACCAGCACCCGCTTGCCGCTCGCCGCGCGGGGCCGCGGCCGGCGCAGGTCGAGCGGATTCCAGCGGGTCAGCAGCGAGTAGATCTCGAAGCCCCAGGGCAGCGCCAGCACGTCCTTGAGGATCCGCGTCTCGCTCTGCGGGATGTCGACCGGGTCCTGCTTCTGGTAGATGCACGACTTCATGCAGTCGTTGCAGATCCGGTGGCCGGTCGCCGCGACCATCGGGTTGTCGATGCAGATCGTCGCCAGCGCGCCGATCGTCCAACCCTGCGCGCGAAGCTGGTTGAACTCGGAGATCCGCTCCTCGAGCGGACACCCGGCGAGCGTGACGCCGAAGGCGCTCTTCTTGAACGGGACCTCGAGCGTCGAACCGTCGGCCGGCTTCTTATCGGGCAGGCCCCGCGAACAGCTGTCCTTGCCCTGCTCGTGGCACCAGATGCAGTAGTGCGCCTGGTCGACGCCGCCGACGAGATCGGTGCCCGGATCGGTCAGCGCGAAACCACGGCGTTCGCGCCGATGACCGCCCTCGCCCAATTCGTAGGCCTCGACGCCGGCATGATCGACGACCGAGAGCGGCACCAGCCGCATCATGTCGAGCTTGCGCGGCGCCCGGAAGAGCACGCCGTCGCGGTGCGCGGCGCGCCCCTCGGGCGTGTGCGCCGCCCAGGCGGCGTAGCGCAGCGCGAGGTCGAGGTCCGCCGCGTGCGCCGCCTCGTCCTTCTGCCATCCGGTCACCGCCTCGGCGAAGGCCGGCTCGTGGGCGCGTCCGACGATCGGCGCGCCGATCCTCGCCTCCAGCGCCGCACGCAGCGCCGGGCCGTCGAGCAACGCCGCGGCGTCCGCCTTGTGCGCGTTCATCGCCTTGCGCTGGACGAACTGGCGTTTGACCGCGGCCAGCGGCGCGAGCGCGTTGACGCGCCGCTCGAGATCCCGGACCTCGGCGGCGACGCCGAACAGCTCGGCGACGAAATCTTCGACCAGCGGTGCCAGCGCGACGACGAGGTCGCTCTCGGCGCGCCGGTCGAGCGCGTCGGGCGATGTCCTGGCCGCGGCGAGGCGCCCGGCGAGCGCGGCGTCGGCGGTCGCGAGATGCGTGAGGAACAACCGGTCGACCCCGGCGAGGCCGTCGGTCGTGTAGAGCGCGGGAAACGAGAGGCCGTGGGCGAGGCGTAGCATGCGTTCGGGTCGCTGGGCGCCGGTGCCGACGGGGGCGCGTCGTTCACGTATCGGCGAACGTATAATTCTAACGGCCGGCGTCGATCCGAGTCCCGCCGCATGCCGCGCCGGGGAACTGGCCTGACCGCCGGTCAACCGGCGAGCCCCGCCGGGCGTTGTGGCGACCCCGATGTCCGTCTCCGATCCGAGGATCCGATGAGCCATCCGATCATCCCCGTGCTCTCCGCGCTCGCCGTGTCGTTGCTCGGGGCGCTGGCCGCGCCATCGGCCGTCGCCCAGCAGCCGATCCGGATCGGCGAGTTGAACAGCTACAAGGTGTTCCCGGCGTTCCTCGAGCCCTACCGCAAGGGCATGGAGCTCGCGATCGAACAGGAGAACGCCGCCGGCGGCGCGCTGGGACGCAAGTTCGAGCTCGTCTCCCGCGACGACGGCGGCACGCCGGGCGACGCGGTGCGGGTCGCCGAAGAGCTGGTCGCCCGCGAGAAGGTGACGATGCTGACCGGCACGTTCGCGTCGAACGTCGGGCTCGCGGTCGCCGACCTCGCCAACCAGCGCAAGATCCCGTTCCTCGCCGCCGAGCCGCTGACCGACAAGATCGTCTGGGAGCGGCAACCCGTGGACGTTCGGCTGCGCGTCGACGTACATGCGACGGCGATGCTCGTGCCGAAGCGGTGAAGCTCGGCAAGAAGCGCTGGGCGATCGTCTACCCGACTACGAGTACGGCCAGTCGGCGACCGCGACCTTCAAGCAGCAGATGATCGCGCGCCAGTCGGGTGGGCTGGAGTTCATCGAGATCGCGGTGCCGCTGGGCAAGATCGACGCCGGCCCGGTGACGCAGGCGATCGCCGACGCGAAGCCGGACGCGATCTTCAGCTCGCTGTTCGGGCCCGACCTCGCGCGCTTCGTGCGCGAGGGGAACACCCGCGGCCTGTTTCGCGACCGGCCGGTGTTCAACCTCCTGGGCGGCGAGCCCGAGTACCTCGATCCGCTGAAGGACGAGGCGCCCACCGGCTGGTGGGTCACCGGCTACCCGTGGTCGGCGATCGACACGCCGGCGCACAAGGCCTTCCGCGCGGCCTACGAGGCGAAGTTCGCCGACTATCCGCGCCTGGGCTCGGTGGTCGGCTACTCGACGATCAAGGCGGCGGCCGCCGCGATCCGCAAGGCCGGATCGACCGAACCGGCCAAGGTCGCCGCCGCGCTCGTGGGTCTCGAGGTCGACACGCCGTTCGGCCGGATCGCCTTCCGCGCGCTCGATCACCAGTCGACGATGGGCGCCTACGTCGGGCGCACCGCGGTGCGCGACGGCAAGGGCGTGATGGTCGACTGGCGCTACGCCGACGGGCGCGATCACCTGCCGCCGGACGACATCGTGCGCAAGCTCCGGCCCGGGTCGGCGTCGGGCGCGGCGCGCTGACCCGACGATCCCGGGTCGCGAACCCGGGTCCGGCCCCTTCGTGACCGCCGCCGCGCTCGCCGTCCAACTCGTCAACGGCCTCGCGTCGGCGTCGAGCCTGTTCCTGGTCGCGGCCGGCCTGACGCTGATCTTCGGCGTCACGCGGATCGTCAATTTCGCCCACGGTTCGCTCTTCATGCTGGGCGCGTACGTCGCCTGGACGATCGGCGACCTGACCAACGCCGTCCTCGGCACGACCGCGCTCGGATTCGTGCTCGCGCTCGCCGGCGCGGCGCTCGCCGCCGCGGCGCTGGGTGCGCTGGTCGAAGTCGCCCTGCTCAAGCGCCTGTACGCGGCGCCGGAACTGCTGCAGCTCACCGCGACGTTCGCGGTCGTGCTGATCGTGCGCGACGCGGCGCTGGCGATCTGGGGCGCCGAGGACCTGCTCGGCCCGCGGGTGCCCGGGCTCGCCGGCAGCGTCGCGCTGGGCACGCGGTCGATCTCGCAGTACGACCTCCTGGTCATCGTCGCCGGACCGCTGGTCCTCGTCGCGCTAACGCTCCTCGTGCGCCGGACCCGCTTCGGCGTGCTGATCCGGGCCGCGGCCGAGAACCGCACGATGGTCGGCGCGCTGGGCGTCGACCAGGCGAAGCTCTACACCGCGGTGTTCGCACTGGGCGCCGCGCTCGCCGGCCTGGCCGGCGCGCTGCAGCTGCCGCGCGAGCCGGCGAATCTGGGCATGGACCTCGGCGTTATCGCCGAAGCATTCGTCGTCACCGTCGTCGGCGGGCTGGGCTCGATTCCCGGGGCCTTCGTCGCCGCGGTCGTCATCGGCCTGGTGAAAGCGCTATGCATCGCGTTGGGCACCGTCGAGATCGCCGGCGTCGCGGTCGCGTTCCCCAAGCTGACGCTGGTCGCGGAGTTCGTCGTCATGGCCGTCGTGCTCGCGGTCAAGCCGCAGGGCCTGTTCGGCGAGGCGGTGACGCCGCCGGCGACCACGCCGCTGCCCGAGCAGCGCTCGCTGGTCGTCGACCCGGGACGGCGCGACGCGGCGATCGCGGCGGCGATCGCCGCCGCGTTCGTGCTCGTACCGCTGGCGAGCGACGAGTACGCGCGCATCCTCGCCACCGACGTGGCGATCGCGGCGCTGTTCGCCGCCAGCCTGCGGTTGCTGCTCGGTCCGGCCGGGCTGACGTCGTTCGGGCACGCCGCCTACTTCGGCGTCGGCGCCTACGCGGCCGCGATCGCCTGCAGACACGGCGCTCCGATGGGTCTGGCGATGACGATCGCGCCGATCGCCGCGTTCCTCGCCGCGGTCGTGTTCGGTTGGTTCTGCGTGCGGCTGGCCGGCGTCTACCTGGCGATGCTGACGCTCGCCTTCGCGCAGATCACCTGGTCGGTCGTGTTCCAGTGGGACGCGCTCACCGGCGGATCGAACGGCCTGGTCGGTCTGTGGCCGCCGGAGGTGCTCGCCGACCGGACGCGCTACTCGTGGTTCGCGGTGGCGGTGGTCGCGCTGGCGCTCTTCGCGCTGGCGCGGATCGGCGCCTCGCCGTTCGGCCGGTCGCTGCGCGCCGCGCGCGACTCGGCCGCCCGGGCGGAGGCGATCGGCCTCGACGTGCGGCGATTGCAGTGGACCGCGTTCGCGCTGGCCGGCGGCTTCGCCGGCCTGGCCGGCGGACTCTACGCGTATTCGAAGGGCAGCATCTCGCCGGAGTCGCTCGCGATCCCGCGCTCGGTCGACGCGCTCGTCGTCGTCCTCCTGGGCGGCCTCAACGCGACCTTCGGGCCGGTGCTGGGCGCCGCGGTCTTCACCTGGGCGCAGGACGCCCTCGCGCGGGCGACCGAATTCTGGCGCGCCGGACTGGGGGCGGCGATCCTCCTCATCGTGCTGGTCGCCCCGCAAGGCCTGGGCGGGTCGCTCGCCCGGATCGGCGCACGTCGGGAGCGCGGATGAGCGCGCCGGTGCTCGAGGTCGAGGGCCTCAAGCGCGCCTTCGGGGGCGTGCGCGCCGTCGACGGCGTGTCGTTCTCTGTCGTCGGCGGCGAGCGGGTCGCGCTGATCGGACCCAACGGCGCCGGCAAGACGACCTGCTTCAACCTGATCGACGGGCAACTTCGCCCGGACGACGGCCGCGTGACGCTGGGCGGCGTCGACGTCACCGGCCGGCCGACGCGCGAACTCGCGCAGCGTGGCGTCGGCCGCACGTTCCAGGTCGCGGCGAGCTTCGCGTCGATGACGGTACGCCAGAACGTCGCGCTCGCGCTCGCCGCCCACGAAGGCGTCGCGGGATCGCTCTTCGGGTCGGGCCTTCCGCGCTTCGACGCGCCCGCGGACGCGCTGCTCGACCGGGTCGGCGCCGGCGATCTCGCCGCCTCGCACGCGGCGACGCTCGCCTACGGCGACGTGAAGCGCGTCGAGCTGGCGCTCGCGCTGGCCGGCGACCCGCGGCTCCTGCTGATGGACGAGCCGACCGCCGGCATGGCCCCCCGGGAGCGCGGGGCGATGATGGCGATCGTCTCGGCGCTCGTTCGCGAGCGTTCGATCGCGCTGCTGTTCACCGAGCACGACATGGACGTCGTTTTCGCCCACGCCGACCGGATCGTCGTCTTGGACCGCGGTCGCATCCTGGCGCAAGGCGAGCCGGCGGCGATCCGTGCCGACCGCCGGGTCCAGGAGGCGTACCTCGGGACCGACGAGCCGTCGGCCTGAAGGCCGACTGCCGCCGATGTCTACGCGAGCCGGCGCAGGCCGTCGGCGAGATCGGCGATCAGGTCGTCCGGATCGTCGAGACCGACGGCGATCCTCAGGCAGGGCCCGACCGCGCCGAACCGCGACGCGGTCCGCAGCTTGTCCAGGTCGACCGGGATGATCAGACTCTCGTAACCGCCCCAGCTCCAGCCCATGCTGAAAAGCCGCAGGCCGTCGAGCATCCTGGCGATGCCCTCGCGCGTCGGTCCCGGCGCGAGCACGATCGTGAACAGTCCGCTCGCGAGCAGGAAATCGCGTTTCCACAACTCGTGTCCGCGGGCGCCGGGCAGCGCCGGATAGAGCACCTCGGCGACTTCCGGCCGGGACGCGAGCCAGGTCGCGATCCGGGTCGCACTGGCCTGGTGGCGCGCGAGCCGGATCGGCAGCGTCCGCAGGCCGCGCAGCGCCAGGAAACAGTCGTCGGAGGACGCGGTCACGCCGATATCGGTCCAGACGCGGTGGATCGCCGCGCTGGTCGCTTCGTTGCAGACGATGACACCGGACAGCACGTCGGAGTGCCCGCCGATGTACTTGGTCGCGGCGTGGACCGAGACGTCGACGCCGTGGTCGAACGAGCGGAACCCGAGCGGTGTCGCCCAGGAATTGTCGAGGACGACCCGCGCCCCGTGGCGATGCGCGACCGCGGCGATCGCCGGAACGTCCTGCACGTCGAAGGCGAGCGATCCGGGTGACTCGACGAAGACGACACGGGTGTTCGGCGTCATCAGCGCTTCGATGCGCGAGCCCGCCAGCGGATCGTAGAAGGCGACCTCGACGCCGTAGCGGACCAGCGTGTTCATCGCGAAGCGGCGCGTCGGCCCGTAGACCGAGTCGGTGATCAGCACCCGGTCGCCGGCCGCGAGCAGTCCGAGCAGCGGCAGCGTCGTCGCCGTGAGTCCGCTCGGAACCGCGAACGCCCGATGTCCGCCCTCCAGCGCCGCAACCGTCGCCTGCAGGTCGGTCACCGTCGGCAGGCCGTGCAGACCGTAGCCGATGCCCTCGTAGCGTCCTTCGGCCGCGGCCTCGAGATCGTCGAGCGTCGGGAAGACCATCGTCGTCGCCCGGTAGACCGGGGTGTTGACCGCGCCGAGGTGATCCCGCGGCGCACGGCCCAGGTGCAGCGCCCGCGTCCCGGGCTTCCAGTCGCGGGTGCGATCGTCGCTCATCGGTCATTTCTCCGGATCAGTCGGCGCCGATCCGCGCCGCCGAGCTCGCGCCGAGGCCGCGCAGGATCGCGTCGACCTGCGCCTCGAGGGGCAGGTCGACCGGGACCGTCAGCGCATCGTTCGGCGGCTCGAGCGCGGCGAACTGGCTCGCGAGCAGGCTCGCCGGCATGTAGCGGTGCGCACGCCCGGCGAGGCGGGCGGCGATCGTGGCCTCGTCCCCGGTCAGATGGACGAAACGCACCGGGCCGGCGACGGCGAGCCGCCCGCGGTAGACCGCCTTGAGCGCCGAACAGGCCAACACCACGCTCTCGCCGCGACCGGCGGCGGCCCGGAGCTCGCGTGCGAGCGCGTCGAGCCATGGCCAGCGGTCGGCGTCGTCGAGCGCGACGCCGGCGCGCATCTTCTCGACGTTCGCCGGCGGATGGAAGTCGTCGGCGTCGAGGAACCGGCAGCCGAGGCGACGCGCGAGCGCCGCGCCGACCGTCGACTTGCCGCAGCCGGTGACGCCCATGACGACGACGATCACCGGCCCTCGTCCTGGGTCGCGCGCACGGCGTGCCCTCCGAACGCCTGGCGCATCCGCGCGAGCAGCCGGTTGGCGGTGTCGCCGCGCCCCTGGCTCGCGAACCTCGTCATCAGGGCGAGCGACAGGACCGGCGCCGGCACGCCCTGCTCGACCGCTTCGGCGACCGTCCATCGCCCCTCGCCGGAATCGGCGACATGCGGCGCGATCGCGTCGAGACCGGCGTCGTGCGCGAGGAAATCGGCGGTGAGGTCGAGGAGCCAGGAACGCACGACGCTGCCGTGACGCCACGTTTCCGCCACGCGCGCCAGATCGAGCGTGAACTCGCGCTTGCCTTCCATCAGCGCGAAGCCCTCGGCGTACGCCTGCATCATCCCGTACTCGATGCCGTTGTGGATCATCTTGACGAAATGGCCGGACCCGACCGGTCCGCAGTGCAGCCATCCCCGGTCGCGCGCCGGCGCGAGGATGCGCGCGTAGGGCTCGATCGCGCGCGCGCCGGCCGGTTCGGCGCCGAACATCAGCGCGTAGCCGTTGTCGAGTCCCCAGACGCCGCCGGACACACCGCAGTCGACGAAGCCGATGCCGCGCTCGGCGAGCTCGCGCCCGCGGCGCTGCGAGTCCTTGTAGTTGGCGTTGCCGCCATCGACGATCGTGTCGCCGGCCGACAGCGATCCGGCCAGCGCGTCGAGCGTCGCCTGGGTCGCCTCGCCCGACGGCACCATCACCCAGACGAGCCTCGGCGTGGCGAGGCTGCGGACCAGATCGTCGAGCGTCGCCGCCGCCTGGATCGTGCCGTCGGCCGCGAGCGCGGCGGCGGCGCCCGGCGTCGCGTCGTGGCCGACGACGCGCACCCGCGCCCGGGCGAGCCGGCGCGCCATGTTGCCGCCCATCCGGCCGAGGCCGACGAGGCCCAGTTCGAGCATGATCGGAGTGCTCATCGGAACATCGCGTCGGGTCGGGAAGCCGCCTCGGCGACGAGCGAGCGCCGGCGGTCGGGCATTATCTCATGCGCGCCGCGTCGTCCGGCGACGAGGACGACGTGGCGCCGCGCGCGGCGAGGACCGCCGCGGCCACGAGCAGCGCGCAGCCGGCGATCTGCGCGCCGGTCGGACGCTCGGCGAGCAGGAGCGCGGCGAGCGCGATGCCGTAGACCGGTTCGAGCGCCGCGGCGACGCTCGCCACGTGCGCGGAAACCGACGCCAACGAAGCGATGAAAAGCGTATGCGCGAGCGCGGTGCAAAGGAGACCGAGCGCCAGCAGCAGGCCGATCGTCCGCGCGTCGATCGCACCGTCCGGCGGCGCGACCAGCACCCAGGGCGCGAGGCAGGCGGCGGCGAACGCGTTCTGCCACAGCGCGATCGCCAGCGGCGAGTGGTCGGCGGCGTAGCGCCGGTTGCGCACCGCCAGCCAGGCGAAGGTCGCGCCCGAGACCACGCCCCAACCGAGGCCGCGCACCACCGCGTCGTGCGGATCGAGGCGCGGGGCCACCAACAGGAGTCCCGCGACGACGAGCGCGGCGACCGCCCCGTCGCGCCGCGAGGCGACGCGCTGGCCGGTCGCCCGTTCGAGCGCGAGCGTGAACAGCGGGAAACTCGCGAAACCGATGAGACCGATCGCGACGCCGCCGGACCGGATGGCGGCGAAGAACGTCCACCAGTGGATCGCCAGGATCGCCCCGTTGGCCGCGAGGCCGGCGCGGGGCCGGGAGAGCCCGCCGCTCGCCAGCGCGACCGCCGCCAGCGCGACCGCCGCCACCAGCGTGCGGCCGAGCACGATGCCGGACGGCGCGAGCTCGATCCATCGACCGAAGAGCCCGGCGAACCCGAAGAGGGCGACCGCGCTGTGCAGCGCGACGAGGGCGGTGGGCCGGCGCATGGAGGGCCGGGGCTCGAGACCGGCGCCGCCGATTCTGCCACGACCGCCGCGCACGCCCCGGCGGACACCGGGGCGCTGCGCTAGAATCCGCGGACCTCGCACCGGCGGACCTCGCCCCACCCGCCCCGACGACGCCGACCGCCCCGCAGGAGGAATCCGATGCCCGACGCCCGTTCAGCGAAGGCGATCCTCGCCGATGTGCTCCAGTCACCATCGCCCGGCGTCAAGGTCGCGGTGTCCGACATCGACGGCATCCTGCGCGGCAAGGTGCTGCACAAGGACAAGTTCGCCTCGGCGGTCGACGGCGGCTTCGGCTTCTGCGACGTCGTCTACGGCTGGGACCTGCACGACCAGTGCTACGACAACACGTCGTTCACCGGCTGGCACAAGGGTTACCCCGACGCGATGGTGCGCCTCGACCTCGCCACGCACCGCAACGTCCCCTGGGACGGGGGCATCGACTTCTTCCTCGGCAATTTCGTCCACACGGTGAACGGCCGCGAGGAACCCTACCCGCTCGACGGCCGCCAGGTGCTCAAGCGCGTGATCGCCCGGGCGGCGAAACTCGGCGTCCAGCCGATGTGTTCGCTCGAGTTCGAGTTCTTCAACTTCGCCGAGACGCCGCAGAGCTGGGCCGACAAGAAGGGCGTCGGTCCCGAGCCGATCACCCCGGGCATGTTCGGCTATTCGCTGTTGCGCGCCGGCCATGCGCGCGAGTACTTCAACGCGCTGTTCTCCGAGCTCGCCGCCTTCGGCGTGCCGATCGAGGGCCTGCACACCGAGACCGGCCCGGGCGTCTACGAGGCGGCGATCGTCTACTCGGACGCGCTCGAGGCGGGCGACCGGGCGCTGTTGTTCAAGGCCGGCGCCAAGGAGATCGGCGCGCGCTTCGGGATCATGCCGAGCTTCATGGCCAAGTGGAGCCAGCAGTACCCCGGCTGCTCGGGGCACTGCCACCAGAGCCTCTCGGACGGCAAGAAGAACCTGTTCCACGACCCGAAGGGCCGGGCCGGCATGAGCAAGCTCTTCGAGAGCTATCTCGCCGGCCAGGTCGAGGCGCTGATGCGGTTCGCGCCGATGTTCTGGCCGACGATCAACAGCTACAAGCGGCTGGTCGACGGCTTTTGGGCGCCGGTCAAGCCGACCTGGGGGATCGACAACCGGACCGCGAGCTTCCGCGTGATTCCGGGCAGCGCCAAGTCGACACGCCTCGAGACCCGCTGTCCGGGCGCCGACGTCAACCCGTACCTCGCGCTGGCCGCCTGCATCGCGGCCGGCGTCCACGGCATCGAGAAGAGCCTGAAGCTCAAGGCGGCGCCGGTCGAGGGCACGAACAAGGGCGGCGAGCACATCCCGCGCGCGCCCCGCTCGCTCGCCGAGACGACGCGGATCTTCAAGGCGTCCGACCTCGCCCGCGACTGGTTCGGCGACACCTTCGTCGACCACTTCGCCGCCACCCGCGAGTGGGAGGTCCGCCAGTGGCAGGACGCGGTGACCGACTGGGAGTTGAAGCGCTACTTCGAGATCATCTGATCGGCGCCGACCGCCGACGCGCGCATCGGCGCGCGCTTCCCGACTCCCCGCCACTCCGAGAACTCCGACCGTGACCCTCGCCCGCTTCGCCTTCCCCACGACCATCCACTTCGGCCCCGGCGCCGCGAAGCTCGTCGGCCCGCATCTCGCCGAACAGCGTCTCCGCCGTCCGCTGGTCGTCACCGACCGGGCGCTGGCGAAGCTGCCGGTGACCGCGGCGTTCGTCGCCGGGCTCGAAAAATCCGGACTCGAGGTCGCCGTCTACGACGGCGTCTTCGGCAACCCGACCGCCTCGCAGGCCAACGCCGGCGGCGCCGCGTTCCGTGCGCACCGCGCCGACGCGGTCGTCGGCTTCGGCGGCGGCGCCGCGCTCGATGTCGCCAAGATCGTCGGCGTGCTGGGCACCGCCGGCGGCGATGCGATCGAGTACGCCTGGGACCACCCGAAGGTCCGGCCGATTCCCGACGCGATCCCGACCTTCGTCGCCCTGCCGACGACCGCGGGCACCGGCAGCGAAGTCGGCCGCTCGGCGGTGGTCTCCGAGGACGACACCCATATCAAGCGGATCGTCTTCTCGCCGAAGATCCTGGCGAAGCAGGTGTTCGCCGATCCGGAGCTCACCGTCGGCCTGCCGGCCGGCGTCACCGCGGCGACCGGCATGGACGCGCTGACGCACAACGTCGAGTCGTACCTGTCGCCGGCCTACCACCCGCTGTGCGACGGCATCGCGCTCGAGGGTGCGCGGATCGCGGCGCACGCGCTTCCGACCGCGGTTCGCGACGGCTCGAACCTGGCCGCGCGAGGCGACATGCTGATGGCGTCGATGATGGGCGCGATCGCGTTCCAGAAGGACCTGGGCGCGGTCCACTCGTGCGCGCACGCGCTGTCGACGGTCGCCGACCTGCACCACGGGCTCGCCAACGGCGTGATGATCGACCATGTGATGGCGTTCAACCTGCCGTCCGCGGTCGCGAAGATGGCCGAGCTCGCCCGCGTCTGCGGCGCCAAGGGCGGCGACAGCGGCAGCGTCGAATCGCGCGCCGCCTCGTTCCTCCTCTGGCTCAAGGACCTCAAGGCGGTCGTCGGGATTCCGGCCAGGCTCTCCGGATTGACCGGCGGGCGTCCGGTGACCCGGGCCGACCTGCCGCGCCTGGTCGAGGTCGCCAGCGCCGACATCTGCCACCAGACCAATCCGCGGCCCTGCGCGAAGGCGGATTTCGAGGCGCTGTTCGCCTCCGCGCTCTGAGCCCGATCCGCGACGGCGAAGACTTCCGCTGCGCGCCGTCGACCCGCTGGCGACCGATCCGACCGACGACATGCTCAAGATCGGCATCTCGGCGTCGTTCTTCCACGAGGATCCGAAGCGCGCGATCTTCAAGGGCAAGACGCTGCAGTACATCGAGCAGAACGTCGCCCATTGGCTGATGCAGCGCGACGTCCTCGCCTTCATGATCCCCTCGCCCGACGGGCGGACGCGTCGCCAGACCAGCCGCGTGACGCTCGACGCCTACGCGAGCGAGCTCGACGGTCTGGTCCTGATGGGCGGATCCGACGTCTGTCCGGAGACCTACGGAGAAACCGCGCTCAGGCCCGAGTGGAACGGCGACCGGATCCGCGACGATTACGAGATCGCGCTGATGAACGCGTTCATCGCGCGGCAGAAGCCGGTGCTGGGCGTGTGCCGCGGCGCGCAGGTCATCAACGTCGCGATGGGCGGCACGCTGTGGCAGGACCTGGGCAGCCAGGTACCCTGGGCGCTCAACCACCGCAACTGGGACCGGTACGACGAGAACTGCCACGCGACCGCGATCGTTCCCGGCACCGCGCTCGCCCGGCTCTACCCGGGCACGGCGCTGGTCAAGACCAACTCGATCCACCACCAGGCGGTCAAGGACCTCGGACGCAATCTCGTCGTCGAGGCCTGGTCCGAACCCGACCGGGTCGTCGAGGCGATCCGCTGGACCGGTCCGTCGTACGTGGTCGGTGTCCAGTGGCACCCGGAATTCCATCCGGAGGACGACCCGTCCTATATCGACGACCGGCCGCTGCTCGACGATTTCCTCCACTTCGCCAACCTGCACAAGAACGCCGCCTACGCGCTATGAAGATCACCAATCCCGCGACCGGCGCGACGATCGCCCAGGTCCTCGCCGACACGCCGAAATCGGTCTCGGCCAAGGCGGCGCGCGCGCGCGCCGCGCAGCCCGGCTGGGCGGCGGTTCCGATCGCGAAGCGCATCGAGTCGATCCGCCGCTTCCGCGAACGCATCGTCGCGCTCCACGAGACGCTCGCGCGCACGCTGACGCAGGAGGTCGGCAAGCCGATCCGCCAGTCGCGCAACGAGTTGAACGGGTTGCTCGTCCGTCTCGACTTCTTCCTCGCCGAATCGGCGAAGGCGCTCAAGTCCGAGCGCGTCTTCGCGGACGCCGCCCAGAAGCTCGAGGAGCGGATCACCCACGAGCCGCTCGGCGTCGTCGCCAACGTCTCGGCCTGGAACTACCCGTATTTCGTCGGCAGCAACGTGTTCGTGCCGGCGCTCGTCGCCGGCAACGCCGTGCTCTACAAGCCGTCCGAGTACGCGACGCTGACCGGCCTGCACATCGCCGAGATGCTGCACGAGTCCGGCGTGCCGCAGGACGTGTTCGTTCCGGTGATCGGCGGCGGCGAGATCGGCGCGGCGCTGCTCAAGCAACCGATCGACGGCGTCTTCTTCACCGGGTCCTACGCGACCGGCACGAAGATCGCCGCCGCCGCCGCGAAGCGGATGGTCAAGGTCCAGCTCGAGCTGGGCGGGAAGGACCCGGTCTACGTCTGCGACGATGTCGACGTCAAGGCCGCCGCGGTCGGCATCGCCGACGGCGCGTTCTACAACACCGGCCAGTCGTGCTGCTCGGTCGAGCGGATCTACGTCCACGAGAAGGTCCATGACGCGTTCGTCGCGGCGTTCGTCGAGGAAGTCCGCGGCTACAAGGTCGGCGATCCGATGGACGAGTCGACCTACATCGGCGCGATCACGCGGCGGGCGCAGATCGACGTGATCAAGCGCCAGGTGGCCGACGCCCGGAAGAAAGGCGCGAAGCTGGCCCTCGGCGGCAAACCGCTGCCCGGGCGCGGCAACTGGTTCGCCCCGACCGTGTTGACCGGCGTCGACCGCACGATGAGCGTCATGCGCGACGAGAGCTTCGGGCCGGTCATCGGCATCCAGTCGGTCGCCGGCGACGACGCGGCGCTGCGGGAGATGAACGACAGCGAGTACGGCCTGACCGCGGCGGTCTACACGCCCGACGAGCGCCGGGCGAAGAAGATCCTCGCCCGGGTCGAGGCCGGCAGCGCCTACTGGAACTGTTGCGATCGCGTCAGCCCGAGGCTGCCTTGGTCGGGCGTCAAGCACTCCGGTGTCGGACTGACGCTGTCGGTCGAGGGGATCCGGACGTTCACGCGGCCCAAGGCCTGGCACCTGCGCGGCGCCTGAGATGTCGGGCTGAAGCCCGACCCACGAGCGGCTGGCGGGCGTCGGCCGGAAGCCCGACCTGCACTGCCGTCGATCAGGCGATGCGGTCCTGCAGCTCGGCCGCCGCGAGCGTGTTCGACAGCAGCATCGCGATCGTCATCGGGCCCACGCCGCCGGGCACCGGCGTGATCCACGACGCGCGCTCCTTCGCCGCGTCGAAGTCGACGTCGCCGACGAGCTTGCCCTCGGCGGTCCGGTTGATGCCGACGTCGATCACGATCGCGCCCGGCCTCACCCAGCCTCCGGGAACGAACTTCGCCTTGCCGACGCCGGCGACGATGATGTCCGCCTGGCCGACGACGCCGGGCAGGTCGCGGGTCGCCGAATGGCAGATCGTCACCGTGCAGCGCGCCATCAGCAGCTCGAGGGCCATCGGCCGGCCGACGATATTCGACTGACCGATCATCACCGCGTGCTTGCCGACGAGGCTCTCGCCGGTCTCCTCGAGGAGCCGCATGCAGCCGTATGGCGTGCACGGCCGCAGCGTCGGCCGCTTGAGCACCAGGCGGCCGATGTTGTACGGATGGAAGCCGTCGACGTCTTTGGCCGGGTCGATCCGCTCGGTGACCCGCTCGGCGTCGATATGCGAGGGCAGCGGGAGCTGGACCAGGATGCCGGACACGTCGGGGTCGGCGTTCAGTCGATCGATCAGCGCGAGGAGTTCGGCTTCCGGCATCGTCGCCGGATGGTCGTACGCGTAGGAGCGCATGCCGACCGCCTCGGTCGTCTTGCGCTTGTTGCGCACGTAGACCTGCGACGCGGCGTTGTCCCCGACGAGGACCACCGCGAGACCCGGAGCGCGCCGGCCGGAGGCGACACGGGCGGCGACCCGGGCGCGGACGTCGTCGGTGACCCGGGCGGCGACGGCCTTGCCGTCGATCAGTCGTGCGCTCATCGATGTCTCTTTCTCAACGTAGCGCCAGCATTCGCCAGCCGGCGTGGCGCGCATGGGCTTCCAGCGCGGGATCGGGATCGACGGCGGACGGCCGGGTCGCGCGCTCGGCTCTTCGGCCCGGCCCCCGCGCGCCCGGGACCCGCAACGTCGCCGTCGTGACGACAGTCCGGTGGGCCTCGCCGCGGTGTCCGCCGACCGGCGTCCTCGCCAACGGAACGACCGCTCGTGCCCGAACCAAGTCGTCCCGGCGCGATTCGAGGATGGTCGACATCGAACAACACCGGCGGCGGCGGGATCGCCATCGATACAATGCGGTCATGGACGAAGCGCGGATTCTACCTGCGGTCGTCGCGCGGCTGACGCGGCTGTTCGCCCCGCCGTCGATCCGCTTGATCCCGATCACGGTCGACGGCACGACGGTCGGCGCGGTCACGCCCGAACGCGCCCGGCGCCTGGCCGCGTTCGACCAGGTGTTCGCCGCTGGCGAACCCGATCTGCGCTTCGTCGACGCGCTGCGCACGCCGCTCGCCCGGACGGCGGCGCTCGACCGGATCGCGCGCGTCCTGGCGGCCGAAGGCGCGCTGACCGGGTGGCGGAACGAACGCTACGCGGTGGCCGGCGCCGACGGCGCTCCGGTGATGTTCGATCTCGAGCGTGCGGCGGCGCGCTACTTCGGCGTCTCCAGCGCCGCCGTGCACGTCAACGGGCTCGTGTCGACCGCTTCGGGACCGGCGATGTGGATCGCCCGGCGCAGTCCGACCAAGGCGATCGACCCCGGCATGCTCGACAATCTGGTCGGCGGCGGCATCGCAGCCGGCAGCGCGATCGCCGAGACGCTGGCCAAGGAAGCCTGGGAAGAAGCGGGGATCGCGCGACCGCTCGCCGCGACCGCTCGGCCGGCCGGCGGGCTCGCGATCGACCGCCTGCAGCCGGACGGCGTCCAGCGCGAAACGATCCACGTCTTCGACCTCTGGCTGCCGGACGGGTTCGTTCCGGCCAATCAGGACGGCGAAGTCGTCGCGCATCGCCTCGTGCCGCTGGACCAGGTCGCCGCGCTGCTGGCGCAGAGCGACACCGCCGACGAGATGACCGGCGACTCGAGTCTCGTCGCCCTCGACTGCCTGCTGCGCCTGGGCGCGATCGGCGCCGGCGACCCGTCGCGCCCGGCGCTCGAGCGGCTCTGCCGCCGGCCGGGCTGACCGCTGTCAGGCGGCGCGCGCGACCGCCGGCGCGACCGTGCGGATGCCCATCGCCTTCAACGCGTCGCCGACCGCGAGCACCGCCTGACGCATCTCGGTCGGACCGATCGCGCCGATGCAGCCGACGCGGAAGGTCTCGAGCTGGGTGAGCTTGCCCGGGTAGAGGATGAAGCCGCGGTCGCGAACCTCGGCGTAGAAGCGCTTGAACTCGTAGGCCGGATCGGCCGGTGCGTGGAACGTGTAGATGATCGGCGCCTGGATCGAGGCGTCCAGGAACGAGCGGAAGCCCAGCGCTTTCATGCCCTCGAGCAAGGCCGCGCCGTTCGCCGTGTAGCGCGCCAGGCGCGCCGGCTGGCCGCCTTCGGCGACGAACTGGTCGAGCGCCTTGTCGAAGGCGACGACGACGTGGGTCGGCGGCGTGTAACGCCACTGCGTCGTCTTCTCCATGTACGTCCACTGATCGTGGAGGTCGAGCGCGAGCGAGGTCGAGCGTCCTTCGCAAGCCTCGATGGCGGCCTTGCGCGCGATCACGAAGCCCATGCCGGGCGGCCCTTCGATGCACTTGCCCGACGCGGCGATCACCGCGTCGATCGGCGTCGTCGACACGTCGATCGGCAGCGCCCCGAACGAGCTCATCGCGTCGAGGACGAGCCGCCGCCCGTGCCGCGCCACCACCGCGGCGATCGCAGGCAACGGATTGAGGATGCCGGTCGACGTCTCGCAATGGATCAGGCCGACGTGCGTGATCGAGGCATCCTTCGCGAGCAGCCGGTCGACGTCCTCGGCCGTCGTCGGCACGTCGTCGGCGGTCTCGAAGGTCGACACCCGCCGGCCCATCATCTGCGTCAGCTTCGCCATCCGCTTGCCGTAGGCGCCGTTGATCAGCACCAGCACGTGGCCGTCGCGCGGGACCAGCGTGTTGATCGCCGCCTCCACCGAGAACGTGCCGCTCCCCTGCATCGGCACGCAGACGTGGGACGCCTGCCCGTGGACCACCTCGAGGAGCCTGCGCCGGACGTTCGCGGTCACCGCGTTGAACGCGGCGTCCCACGATCCCCAGTCGCGCAGCATCGCCGCCTTGGTCTCGAGCGTCGTGGTGAGCGGCCCGGGCGTCAGCAGGATCGGGTCGCGGGAGTGGTTGGCCATGGCGTGACTCCTTGGGTTGCGGGGCGCGGTCAGCGGATCGCGGCGCTGCGCCAGCGCTGGGTCCGGGCGATCAGACGGCCCTCGACGGCGAACGAGAGCAGCGAGACCGCCCCCGAGGTCGCGACGATCAGCGTCGCCATCGCGGCGGCCGAGCCGATCGCGCCGGCCTCGTCGAGCTGGACGATCGAGATCGCCGCGAGCATCGTCTTGGGCGAGTAGAGGAAGACGACCGCCGAGATCGTCGTCATCGCGTTGACGAAGTAGTAGCGTCCGATGTCGATGATCGACGGCAGGCAGACCGGCACGGTCACCCGCCAGAAGGTCTTGTAGAACGGCACCTTGAGCGAGGCCGACACCGACTCGAACTCGTTGTCGAGCTGCTTGAGCGCGGTCACCGCCGTCAGGTGCGACGACGAGTAGAAATGGACGATCGTCGACAGCACCAGGATCGCCATCGTGCCGTACAGGACGTTGAGCGGATTGGCCGGGTGGTTGAAGAACAGGATGTAGCCGATGCCCAGCACCAGCCCGGGCACCGCCATCGGCATCATCGCCTGGAGGCGCACGACCGGCTTGAGCGATTCCGCGCCGCGGGTCTTCTCGACCCAGTAGGCGCCGGCGAACGTGAGCGCCGAACCGGCCACGGCGCACCACGCCGCCATCACCAGGCTGTTGCGGTAGGCGTTCTCGACGCCCGCCTCCTCGAATCCGTACGTGTAGTGGTTGAGCGTGAACGACAGGTTGTACGGCCAGACCTTGACGAACGAGCCGAACACCGCCATCCCGAGCACGGTGAGCATCACCGCCGAGATCGCCGCGACCGCGGCGAGGAGCACCCGGTCGCGCGCCGGCGAGGGTCTGGCGACGTAGGGGACGCTGCGCGCCGACAGGAGCGCCTTTTGCCGGCTGCGGATCCGATGATCGACGACGAAGGCGACGATCGCCGGCACCAGCAGCACCAGCCCGACGACCGCGCCGACGTTGAAGTTCTGCTGGCCGATCACCTGCTTGTAGATGTCGACCGCGAGCACGCTGGTGTTGCCGCCGATGACCTTGGGGACGCCGAACTCGGACACCGCCATCGTGAACACGACCATCGCCGCCGAGATCAGACCGTAGCGGGCGCCCGGCAGCGTGATCGTCGTGAACTTGCGCCACTCGGAGGTCGCCATCGAATCGGCCGCCTCGTAGAGCCGCGCGTCCGACAGCGACAGCGCGGCGAGCAGGATCATCACCGCGTGCGGGAACGCCGAGAACGCCATCGCCAGCACCATGCCGGGCATGCCGTAGATCGTCGTCAGGCCGAGCCACGGCAGCAGCGCCTTGAACACGCCCTGGTTGCCGAACAGGTAGATGAACGACAGCGCGGCGAGCATCGACGGCGCGAGGATCGGGATCAGCGCGATGTTGCGCCACAGCCACTTGCCGCGGATGCAGCTGCGCTGGATCGCGTAGGCGAAAACGAAGGCCAGCGGGACGGTCAGAACCGTCGTCAGCACCGCGAAGGTCAGCGTGTTGCCCGCCGAGCGGCCGAACGCCGGCGAGGCGAAGTACTGCGCGAAGTTGGCCAATCCGGCCCAGGCGCCGGACTTGTCCTGCACGGCTCGCGCGAAGATCGCGACCAGCGGCGCCGCGAGGAAGACGAACAGCGCGGCGGCGACGAGCGCGAGCCCGCCCCTGGCCGCGAGCGCCTCGCCGGCGAGCGCCAGGCGGCGCTGCCCGACCGGTGCGGTGGCGGCGAGCGCGCTCACTCCGCGAACACGCGTACCCGGTCGCCGCGCAGCGCGAAGGCGAGCCGCGCGCCGACGCGAACGCCCAGCTCGAGCGTCTGGTTGAGCGAGAAGTAGACGACCATCCGCTGGCCCTCGAACCCCTCGACATCGAAGCTCGCCAGGCAATAGGTGCCGAGGAAGTCGACGCTGCGCACGGTGCCGGCGAGCGCGTTGGGCATCGTCTCGACCGGGCCGGCGTCGGAGAGCACCCGGTCCTCGGGCCGCAGGTAGAGCTTGACCGCGCGGCCCGCCTCCGCCGCGCCGGCGCTCGTACCCGCACCGCCGCCGTCGGCGCCGGTGGCGAGCTCGACCTTGCCGACCCGGTAGCGACCGGCGCCGAGCGCCGTGGCCTTGAGCACGTTGACCTTGCCCAGGAAGTCGGCGACGAACGGCGTCGTCGGCCGCTCGTAGACGTCGAGCGGCGTGCCGACCTGCTCGATCACGCCGTGGTTCATCACGACGACGCGGTCCGACATCGACAGCGCCTCCTCCTGGTCGTGCGTGACCATGATCGTCGTGACCTTGAGCCGCTGCTGCAGCGCGCGGATCTCGCCGCGCAGCCGATCGCGCTCCTTGGCGTCGAGCGCCGAGAGCGGCTCGTCGAGCAGCAGGAGCGACGGCGAGGTGGCGAGCGCCCGGGCGAGCGCGATCCGCTGCTGCTGCCCGCCGGAGAGCTGGCCCGGGTACTTGGGAGCGGCGTCGGGCAGGCCGACCAGCGTCAACAGTTCCTTGACGCGCGCGTCGATCGCCGCGCGCCCACGCCGGCGGTTCACCAGGCCGTAGGCGACGTTGTCGCGGATCGTCAGGTTGGGGAACAGCGCGTACGACTGGAAGACGATGCCGTAATCGCGCGCCGCCGGCGGCGCGTTCGAGACGTCGCGGCCGTTCTGGATCACGCGACCGGAGGTCTGCTGCTCCAGGCCGGCGATGATCCTGAGCAGCGTCGTCTTGCCGCAGCCCGAGGGACCGAGGAAGCAGACCAGCTCGCCCGCCGGAATCGCGAGGTCGATCGACTGGAGCGCGACGAACGCGCCGAAGGCTTTGTGGATGCCCTCGATGCGCAGCGCTTCGGCGGCGGCGGGATCGCTCATGGACTCGTTGCGCGGATCACATCCCGCCGTGTGGTTACGATCTCACCGATCCGCCGGGGCCCGGACGCCATCGCAGCGCACGGCTTCCGGCCTTCCCGGCGCGACGAGCGCCGACCACGCGCCCCGGCCCCGCCGGATCGAGCGTCGGCGGCAGACGACGCTCCAATCCGGCGAGTTATCCCGTCGTCGCGCGTAGCGGCTCGCCCATCACCGACCGGCCGCGCCGCGACGATCGGGATGACACTACTTGGGCGCCGCCTTCGACTCGTAGCGCTTGCTCCACTCGGCGAGGATGCGGTCGCGGTTCTTCGCCGCCCAGGCGAAATCGTTCTTCGCCAGCCGGCTCGCGTAGTCGGCCGGGACGTTGGGCAGCGGCTGCGACAGCGACGGCACCGCGACGATCGCGAAGTTCTTGGCGTAGAGCGCCATCGCCGCGTCCGAGATCGACCAGTCGAGGAGCTTCTGCGCCGCCACGGCGTTCTTCGTGCCCTTGTAGATCCCGATCGCCTCGAGATCCCAGCCCAGGCCTTCCTTCGGGAAAACGAGATCGATCGGCTTGCCCTGCGCCTTCTCGCGGTTGGCGCGGTACTCGAACGAGATGCCGAGCACGTACTCGCCGTTGGCGGCGGTGCCGCACGGACGCGACCCGGAGTGCATGTACTGGGCGATGTTCTCGTGCAGGCCGTCCATGAACTTCCAGCCGTCGGCCTCGCCGTAGATCTGCAGCCAGGCGGTCACGTCGAAGAAGCCGGTGCCCGACGAGGCCGGGTGCGGCATGACGATCTGCCCCTTGTACGCCGGCTTGGTCAGGTCCTTCCAGGTCTCGGGCTTGGGGATGTTGCGCTTCTGCGCTTCGACGGTGTTGAAGCAGATCGTCGCTCCCCACACGTCCATGCCGACCCACGCCGGCGGGTTCTTGGGATCGCGGTACGCCGACGCGATCCGTCCGAGGCCCTGCGGCGCGTACGCCTGCAGCATCCCTTCGGCGTCGAAGATCGCCATGCTGGTGGCCGCGACGCCCATGACGACGTCCGCCTTCGGATTGGCCTTCTCGGCGATCAGCTTGGCGGTGATCACGCCGGTGGAGTCGCGGACCCAGACGATCTCGATGTCCGGATGGGCCTTGTTGAATCCTTCCTGGTAGGCCTTGAGCTGGTCGGTCTCGAGCGCCGTGTAGACGGTGAGCTGCGTCTTCTGCGCCTGGGCGGCGCCGGCGAGCGCCAGCGCGGCAGCGGCCGCGATCACAGCGGCGCGGGGGGAGAATCGGGTGACGGTCATCGGCGGCTCCTGGGAGGGGCGGAGGTTCGGGAATCGGGCGCTACGCGGTGCCGGTCGCGATTCGAGTCGGCAGCCGATGGGCGCGGATGCTACGCGCGGGCCGCAAGCCGGGCAACGGCCGGACGGCGGCATGGGGCGCAAGGTCCACGTTCGATCGAGATTCGAGTCGTCTCCGGCGTCAGTCTAGCGCGATCTTATTGCAGATTGTTGACAATCTGCAATCGGTCCGGTCCAATCGCGCCATGCCCAAGACCCTGGCGGCCCCCGGCGCGCCCGCGCGGCGCCGCTCGCCCACCGCGCCGCCCGCCGCGCCGCCCCCCGCGCCGCCCGCCCCGACCACCGCCGATCGGATCGCGCTGGTCCGCTCGAGCTCGCTGCCGGCGCTGGTCCAGCACGAGCTCGAGCGCCGGATCGTCGCCGGCGACATCCCGGCCGGATCGAAGTTGAACGAGGAGTCGATCGCCGAGACGCTGGGCGTGTCGCGCGGCCCGGTCCGCGAGGCCTTCCGCGCGCTCGAACAGGCCGGACTGGTGCGCACCGAGAAGAACCGCGGCGTTTTCGTCCGCCAGGTGTCGCTCGAGGAGGCCAACGACATCTACGAGGTGCGCGCCGCGCTCGACGGCCTGATCGGCAAGCTCGCGGCGCAGCGGATCCAGCCCGCTCAGCTCGCCCGGCTCCGCGAAATCGTGCGCCGGATGCACGCGGTCGGCCGCGCCCGGGACGCCGACGCGTACTTCCCGCTCAACCTCGAGTTCCACGAGCTGCTGGCCGAAGCCACCGGCAACCGGGCGCTCGCGACCCACTACCGCGCGGTCGTCAACGAGCTCAACCTGTACCGGCGCGAGACGCTCGCCCGCAACGCCGAGAACATTCCGATCTCGACGCGCGACCACGAAGCGATCGTCGCGGCGATCGCCCGCGGCGACGCCGAGGCGGCCGAGCGGCTCCTCTACCACCATGTCCTCGAGAGCCGCGAGCGCCTGCACGCGGCGCTCTCGTCGCGGGGGGCGCCGCGCGTGTGACGCGGCCACGACCGCGCCGCCCCCCCCCCGCCACGCCGCCTCCGATCCGCAGGCCGACAACCTCCGCCCATGCCTTCCACCGCCGCCAAGTCCCCGATCGTCGTCAACGGCACGTCCTACCGCTGGCCGTCGCGCCCGGTGGTCGTCGTGTGCATCGACGGCGGCGATCCCGCCTACCTCCGCCGGTTCCTCGGCGACGGATCGGTCCCGAACATCGCGAAGTTCGTCCAGCAGGGGTACGCGACGCTCGCCGACGGCACCGTCCCGAGCTTCACCTGCCCGAACAACATGTCGATCATCACCGGAACGCCGGCCTCGAGGCACGGCATCTCCGGCAACTTCTACCTCGACACCGCGACCGGAGAAGCGGTCGTGATGACCGGCCCCGAGCTCCTGCGCGGCGACACGATCCTGGCCAAGTTCGCCGAGGCCGGCGCGAAGGTGGTCTCGATCACCGCCAAGGACAAGCTGCGTCGCCAGCTGGGCAAGGGGCTCGACGTCTCCCGAGGCAACGTCAGCTTCTCCTCCGAGTTCGCGCACCAGTGCACGATGCGGGAGAACGGCATCGAGAACGTGCTCGAACTGGTCGGCATGCCGCGGCCCGACATGTACTCGATGGAGCTGTCGCTGTTCGTGCTCGAAGCCGGCATCAAGCTCCTGGAGCGCGGACGCCGCGATCTCATGTTCCTGTCGCTGACCGACTGGGTCCAGCACAAGTACGCGCCGCACGAGTCCGAGGCGCGCCGCTTCTACCGCGAGATCGACGACCGTTTCGGCAGGCTGGCGGCGCTGGGCGCCGTCGTCGCGCTGACCGCCGACCATGGCATGAACGACAAGTCGAACGCCGCCGGCGAGCCGAACGTGATCTGGCTGCAGGACATCCTCGACGCGAAGTTCGGCAAGGGCGACACCCGGGTGATCTGCCCGATCACCGACGCCTTCGTCGCGCACCACGGCGCGCTCGGAGGCTTCGTGCGCGTCTGGTGCCGCGGCCGCGCGACGCCCCGGCAGGTCATCGACGCGATCCGCGACCTCGACGGCCTGGAATCGGTCCTGGACAAGGAGACGGCCTGCCGGCTCCACGATCTCCCGGCGGACCGGGAGGGCGACGTCGTCGTCATCGCCGCCGCCGACGTCTGCGTCGGCGCCGCGCGGGCCGATCACGACCTGTCCGGATTGAAGGGGCACCGCCTGCGCACGCACGGAGGGGTGTCCGAAGCGAAGGTGCCGTTCATCGTTTCCGCGCCGCTCAGCGACGCCTACAAGCTGCGCGCCGGGTTGTCGACGATGCGCAGCTACGAGGTCTTCGACTACGCGATCAATGGCGCCGCCGCCTGAGCCGGCGTATCCTCGACACCGACCGACGCGACACCCGCATGCACGCGAAAGCCCACTTTGTCGACGCCCCCCGCCGCGAAGCGATGCGCATCGCCGGCGACAAGGTCCACCGCGACCGCGTCATCGAAATCCGCTACCCGTGGACCGGCGAAGTGGTCGCCACCGTGCCCAAGGCCGGCGTCGACGACGTGCGCCGGGCGTTCCGGATCGCGCGCGAATACCGGCCGAAGCTCACCCGCCACGAGCGCTACAAGATCCTGATGCGCGCCGGCGAGATCATCGCCTCGCGCAAGGACGAGATCGCGCGCCAGATCACGCTCGAATCCGGACTCTGCCTCAAGGACTCGCTCTACGAGGTCGGACGCGCCTCCGACGTCCTGCTCTTCGCCGCCAACCAGGCGCTGGTCGACGACGGGCAGGTGTTCTCCTGCGATCTGACCCACCACGGCAAGTCGCGGCGCGTCTACACGATGCGCGAGCCGCTCCTCGGCGCGATCTCGGCGATCACACCGTTCAACCATCCGCTGAACCAGGTGATCCACAAGGTCGCGCCGTCGGTCGCGACCAACAACCGGATGGTGTTGAAGCCGACCGAGAAGACGCCGTTGACCGCGATCACGCTCGCCGACGTCCTCTACGAGGCCGGGCTGCCGCCGCCGATGCTCTCGGTGATCACCGGCGACCCGCGCGAGATCGCCGACGAGTGCCTCGTCAATCCGGACATCGACCTGGTGACCTTCACCGGCGGTGTTCCGATCGGCAAGTACATCGCCGCGAAGGCCGTCTACAAGCGCCAGGTCCTGGAACTGGGTGGCAACGATCCGCTGATCGTCATGGACGACGCCGACCCGGTGAAGGCGGCCGACCTGGCGGCGAACGGGTCCTACAAGAACTCGGGGCAGCGCTGCACCGCGGTCAAGCGTATTCTCGTCCACGAGAAGGTCGCCGGCGCGTTCACCGAGGCGCTGGTGGCCAAGACCCGCGCCTGGAGCTACGGCGACCCGCTGGACCCGGCCGTCGACATGGGCACCGTCATCGACGAGCCGGCGGCGAAGCGCTTCGAGGCCGTCGTCGACGAGGCGATCGCCGGCGGCGCCCGGCTGCTGTGCGGCAACGTCCGTCGCGGCGCCTCCTACTCGCCGACGGTGGTCGACCGTGTCGATCCGGCGATGACCGTGGTCAAGCACGAGACCTTCGGGCCGGTGTCGCCGATCATGACTTTCAAGGACGTCTCCGACGCGATCCGCATCGTCAATTCGACCGACTACGGGCTTTCGTCGGGCGTCTGCACGAACCGGCTCGACGACATCATGCGGTTCGTTCGCGAGCTCGACGTCGGCAGCGTCAACGTCTGGGAGGTGCCGGGCTACCGTCTCGAGGTCACGCCATTCGGCGGCATCAAAGACTCGGGTCTGGGCTACAAGGAGGGAGTCCAGGAGGCGATGAAGAGCTTCACCAACGTCAAGACCTACTCGCTGCCGTGGTGAGCGCCGGCGGGAGCGCCGCGAAACCGGTGGCGGCGCCCGATCTCGCGTCGGAAGGCGACGTCAACTCCTCGCCGCTGCGGCGCGCCTGGGAGCGCGACCACGTACGCCCGGCGACGCGCGCGCTCCTCGATCGCGACTCGCGCAGCTACCTCCACCAGTCGCTGTCCACGCCCTGCTTCGATGCGCTGGTCGAAGCCGACGGCATCTGGCTCACCGATGTCGACGGCCGGCGGCTGATGGACTTCCACGGCAACAACGTCCACCAGGTCGGCTACCGTCATCCGCGCGTCGTCGGCGCGGTCAAGCGGGCGCTCGACACGCTGCCGTTCTCGCCGCGCCGCTACACGAACGGCGCGGCGGTGGAACTGGCCGAGCGCCTGTGCGCGCTCGCGCCCGATCCGCTCGGCAAAGTGCTGCTCGCGCCCGGCGGCACGCTCGCGATCGGCATGGCGCTGAAGCTCGCGCGGCTGGCGACCGGCCGGCACAAGACGGTCTCGATGTGGGACTCGTTCCACGGCGCGTCGCTCGACGCGATCTCGATCGGCGGCGAGGCGTTGTTCCGCCGCGGCATCGGCCCGTTGCTGCCGGGCACCGAGCACGTACCGCCCTGCGACCCGCAGGGCTGCCGCTTCGGTTGCGCCGGTCGCTGCGACGCGCGCTGCGCCGAGTACGTCGACTACGTGCTCGGCAAGGAGGAGGACGTCGCCGCGGTCGTCGTCGAGACGATCCGCTGCACCGATGTGCAGATCCCGCCGCCGTCGTACTACCGGATCCTGCGCGAGGCCTGCGACCGCCACGGCGCGTTGCTCGTCCTCGACGAAGTGCCGATCGGACTCGGCCGGACCGGCCACGTCTTCGCCTTCGAGCGCTACGGCATCGTCCCCGACATGGTCGTGCTCGGCAAGGGTCTCGGCGGCGCGGTCTTCCCGATGGCGGCGCTGATCGCGCGCCGCGACCTCGACCTCGCCGCCGACCGGGCGCTCGGCCACTACACGCACGAGAAGAGCTCGGTCGGCTGCGCCGCCGCGCTCGCGACGCTCGACGTGATCGCCGACGAGCGACTGTGCGAGCGGTCGCTCGAACTGGGCGAGCACGCGCTCGCCCGGCTGGACGCGCTGCGCGCCCGCCATCCGCTCGTCGCCGACGTCCGCGGCGCCGGACTCTTGCTCGGCGTCGAGCTGCGCCGGTCCGACGGCTCGCCGGCCCGCGTCGAGGCCGAACGCGTCATGTACGAGTGCCTGGCGCGCGGGCTCTCGTTCAAGGTCGGCCAGGGCAACGTGCTGACCCTCTCGCCGCCGCTGGTGATCGCCCGCGAGGACCTCGACCGGGCGATCGATATCGTCGACGACGCGCTCGGCGCGGTCGGGACCGGATCGGAACGCTGACGTGCAGACGCTGCTCAACCTGCTCGCCGGCGTGTCGCTGCTCGTCTGGGGCACGCACATCGTGCGCACCGGCATCCTGAGGCTGTACGGCGGCGACCTGCGGCGGATTCTGCGGCGCAGCGTCGGCCGCCACCGCGTCGCCGCGTTCGCCGCCGGTATCGGCGTCACCGGCCTCATCCAGAGCTCGACCGCGACCGCGCTGATCGTCGCCGCGTTCGCCGGCCAGGGATTGATCACGACCGCCAGCGCGCTCGCCGTCATGCTGGGCGCCGATGTCGGCACCTCGCTCGTCACCGTCGTCCTGTCCTTCGACCTTTCCTGGCTCGCGCCGCTCCTGATCTTCGTCGGCGTCGTGCTCTTCCTGTCGCGCCAGTCGACCCCGATCGGCCGCTTCGGTCGCGTCCTGATCGGGCTCGGGCTCATCATCTTCGCGCTCCAGTGGATACGCGTCGCGGCCAAGCCGATCGTCGAGGCGGCCGGCGTCAAGGTGATCTTCGCCTCGCTCACCGGCGACGTGCTCCTCGACATGTTGGTCGCCGCGGTCGCGACGATCTTCTGCTACTCGAGCCTCGCGGTCGTCCTCCTGGTCGCGACGCTGTCCTCGCTCGGCATGATCGGCCTGCCGGTAGCGCTGGGCCTCGTCCTCGGCGCGAACCTCGGTAGCGGCACGCTCGGCATGCTGTCGACGCTGAGTTCGCCGCCCGAGGCGCGCCGCGTCACCCTCGGCAACTTCCTGTTCAAGCTGATCGGTTGCGTGATCGTCATCCCGCTGATCGGCCCGGCCGCCGGATTCATCGACGGCCTGGGGCTCGCCGACGCGCACGAGGTCGTCCTGTTCCACTTCGCCTTCAACATCGCGATCGCCGTGCTGTTCCTCGCCTGGACCGAATCGATCGCCCGCGTCGCCGAACGCCTCCTCCCGGCGCGTCCGATCGAGACCGACCCCGGCAAGCCACGCCATCTCGATCCGTCGGCGCTGGACACACCGGCCCTGGCGATCGCCAACGCGGCGCGCGAGGCGATCCGCATCGGCGACATCGTCGAGCAGATGCTCACCGGCATGTTGACCGTGCTGAAGACCAACGACCGCGTGCTCTCGCGCAGGCTCCGGTCGATGGACGATCAGGTCGACGCGCTGTACACCGCGGTCAAGCTCTACCTGACGCAGATCTCGCGCGAGGCGCTGGAGGTCCGCGAAGGCCGCCGCTGGACCGACATCGTCTCGTTCACGATCAATCTCGAGCAGGTCGGCGACATCGTCGAGCGGATCCTCTCCGACATCGAGGACAAGAAGCTCGATAAAGGCCGCAATTTCTCCGAGGCCGGCATGGCCGAGATCTGCGACCTGCACGCGAGGCTGGTCGCCAACCTGCGACTGGGCATGAGCGTGTTCCTCAACGGCGACCTGAAGAGCGCGCAGGAGCTCCTCGCCCAGAAGGTGCTGTTCCGCGACCTCGAGCGCGCCTACGCCGATTCGCACCTCGGCAGACTGGCCGGCAACACGGTGGAGAGCATCGAGACCTCGTCGCTGCACCTCGACCTCATCTCCGACATGAAGCGGATCAACTCGCACGTCTGCTCGATCGCCTATCCGATCCTCGAGGAGGCGGGCGTGCTCGCCCCGACGCGGCTCAAGGAGCCGGAGCCCGCGAACGGCCGCAAGCGCCGCACCTGGTCCAAGGACAAGCCCCGGACCGCCTGAGCGCGTCACCCCCCGTCGCGCTCGTCGCCCGCGGGCGACCCGGCGCCGCCCGTTTCCGATGCCCGCCGCCGAAATCTCGTTGCCGGTCACCCTCGCCGTTCTCGGCGCGGGTCTGCTGCACGCGACCTGGAACGCGATGCTCAAGTCGGCGCGCGGCGAACCGCTGCTCGAGACCGCGCTCATCTGCGCCGGTTCGAGCGTCGCCGCCGGGATCTTCGCGCCGTTCGTCCCCTTCCCGCCGCCGATTGCCTGGCCGTACATGGCCGCCTCGGCGGCGATCCACTTCGCCTACTACGTCACGCTGGCCGGCGCGTACCGCCGCGGCGACCTGTCGTTCGCCTACCCGCTGATGCGCGGCGTCGCGCCGCTGATCGTCACGCTGCTGGGCGTCGTCTTCCTGGGCGAACACCTGAAGACGACGACGCTGGCCGGCATCGCGCTGATCTCCGCCGGCATCCTCGTCATCGCCTGGTTCGCCGGAGGACGCCACACGCCGGCGGCCGCCGGCTGGGCGCTCGCCAACGCCGGCATCATCGCCTGCTACACGCTGGTCGACGGCGCCGGCACCCGGATCTCGGGCAACGCCGCGAGCTACATCGTCTGGCTCGTCTTCCTCGAGGGCTTCCCGTTCCTCGTCTGGATCCTGGCGACGCGCGGCCGACCGGCGGTGAGCTACGTCGTCGACGGATGGCTGCGCGGATTCGCCGCCGGCGCCGCGAGCCTCGGGTCCTACGGTATCGCGCTGTGGGCGATGACGCAGGCGCCGATCGCGGTGGTCGCGGCGCTGCGCGAGGTCTCGGTGGTGTTCGCCGCGGCGATCGGCGCCCTGGTGCTGAAGGAGGGTTTCGGCTGGCGCAGGATGGCCGGTGCCGCGACCGTCGTCGCCGGCGTCACCGCGCTCAAGCTCTGATCCGCCACGCGACCACCGGAACCCGTCACGCGACCATCGCTCCCTCCCCCCCGCCCGAACCCATGTCCATCCCCACCCGCGCCCGGGTCGTGATCGTCGGCGGCGGCATCGCCGGCTGTTCGACCGCCTACCACCTGACCAAACTGGGCTGGACCGACGTCGTCCTCCTCGAGCAGGGCAAGCTCACCTGCGGCACGACCTGGCACGCGGCCGGCCTGGTCGGTCAACTGCGGGCGACGCGCAACGCCACCCGGATGAGCCGCTACGGCATCGAGCTCTACTCGTCGCTCGAGGCGGAAACCGGGCTCGCGACCGGCTGGAAGCGCTGCGGATCGCTCAACGTCGCCAGGACGCCCGAGCGGCTCAAGCTGCTCAAGCGACAGATGGCCCGGGCGAAGAGCTTCGGCATCGAGCACGAGTTCGTCTCGCCCGCCGAGGCCGGCCGGATCGCCCCGATCCTGCGCACCGACGACCTGGCCGGCGCGGTCTGGATCCCCGGCGACGGCAAGGCGAACCCGACCGACCTGACCCAGTCGCTCGCGCGCGGCGCGCGCACCGGTGGCGCGCGCATCGTCGAGGGCGTGCGAGTCGCCGGCGTCCGCCGCGAGGACGGCCGGGTTCGCGGCGTCGAGGTCGTCGTCGACGGCGAGCGGCACGCGATCGAGTGCGAGGTGCTGGTCAACTGCGCCGGGCAGTGGGCGCGGGCGTTCGGCGCGCTCGCCGGGGTCAACGTCCCGCTCTACGCGGCCGAGCATTTCTACATCGTCACCGAACCGGTTCCCGGCGTGACGCCGTCGCTGCCGGTGATGCGCGACCCGGACGGCTACATCTATTACAAGGAAGAGGTCGGCGGTCTCGTCATGGGCGGCTTCGAACCGGTCGCCAAACCCTGGCGCGTCGACCCGATCCCGGAGCGCTTCGAGTTCCAGCTGCTGCCCGAGGACTGGGACCAGTTCGAGATCCTGATGACCGCGGCGATCCACCGCACGCCCTGCCTCGAGACCGCGCGGGTCAAGATGCTGCTGAACGGGCCGGAGAGCTTCACCGGCGACGGTAACTTCATTCTCGGCGAGGCGCCCGAGCTCGCCGGCTACTACGTCTGCGCCGGCTTCAACTCGGCGGGCATCGCCAACTCCGGCGGCGCCGGCAAGCTGGTCGCCCAGTGGATCGTCGACGGCGAGGCGCCGCTCGACCTGTGGGACGTCGACATCCGCCGTTTCGCGCCGTTCCACGCGAACCGCCGCCACCTCGCCGACCGCACGGTCGAGTCGCTGGGGCTGCACTACGCGATGCGCTGGCCCCGCGAGGAGCTCGCCACCGTGCGGCCGCTGCGCCGCTCGCCGCTCTACGACCGCCTCGCCGCCAAGGGCGCGGTGTTCGGCAGCAAGCTCGGCTGGGAGCGCGCCAACTACTTCCTCCCGGCGGGACGGGCGGTCCCGTCGCCGACGCTCGACACGCCGGGCTGGCTGCCGATCGTGCTCGAAGAACAGCGCGCCTGCCGCGAAGACGTCGTGGTCTTCGACCAGACTTCGTTCGCGAAATTCGTGCTCAAGGGCCGCGACGCGCTCGCGGTGCTCCAGCGGCTGTGCGCCAACGAGATCGACGTACCACCCGGGCACATGGTCTACACGGCGATGCTGAACGCGCGCGGCGGGTTCGAGAGCGATCTCACGGTGCTGCGCGTCGCCGAGCGCGAGTTCTTCATCCTGACCGGTTCGGCGCAGGCGACCCGCGACTTCTCGTGGATCGAGCGGCGCATCGGGCCCGACGAACACGCCTCGCTCGTCGACGTCACCGGCGCGTGGTCGGTGGTCTCGGTGATGGGACCCAAGGCGCAGGCGCTGCTCGAATCGCTGTCGCCGGATTCGTTCTCGCGCGAGGCGATCCCGTTCGCGTCCACCGCGATGGTCGACATCGGTTACGCCCGCCCGCGCGCCGCACGCATCAGCTACGTCGGCGGGCCGGGCTACGAGCTCTACGTCCCGGTCGAGCAATGCGCGACGCTCTACGACGCGATCAGCGAGGCGGGCCCGCGCTTCGGCCTCGCGGACGCCGGCTACTACACGATCGACGCGTTGCGGATCGAGGCGGGGCGGCGCGCCTGGGGCGCCGAGCTCTCCCCGGACGAGACACCGTGGGAAGCGGGTCTCGGCCACGCGGTCCGTCTCGACAAGCCTGCCGGATTCCTCGGCCGCGACGCGCTCGTCCGCCAGCGCGGGACCGGCCCGCGCAAGCGTCTGGTCCAGTTCACCTTCGACGATCCGGCCTCGTTCCCCTGGGGCGGCGAGCCGATCCTGATGGACGGACGCAACGTCGGCGAGATCACCAGCGCCGGCTACAGCCGCCGGCTCGGCCGCGCCGTCGCGCTCGGCTACGCCCGCGCGGACGCACCGCTCACCGACCAAGCGATCCTGCGCGCGAGCTACCGCGTCGACATCGCCGGCACGCTCCACGAGGTCACGCCGCACCTGTCGCCACCGCGCTGATCCGGCGATGCTCGCCGCGCGCGCCGATTGCGGCGATAATCGCGCGGTGAGCTCCGATTCGACCCGCCGGCGCGACGCCCGCGCCGCCCCCCGTTCGCATCCGCGTGGCCGCCCGGTCGATCCGGCCGCCGCCGCCGAGGTCGCGCGTCTGTGCCGTCGTCTCGCCCCGCGCCGCGACCTGCTGATCGAGCACCTGCACCGGATCCAGGACGCGTTAGGCCACCTGCCGGCGCGCCACCTGTGCGCGCTCGCGGAACGTCTGAAGCTCGCCCCGGTCGAGGTCTTCGAGGTCGCGACGTTCTACCATCACTTCGACGTCGTCGACAACGGAAAGACGCCGCCGCCGCCGCTGACCGTCCGCGTCTGCGATTCGCTGTCGTGTGCGATGGCCGGCGGCGAGGCGTTGCTCGACTCCTTGCGCGCGACCACCGGACGCGACGTGCGTGTCGTCGCCGCGCCTTGCGTCGGCCGCTGCGACCGCGCGCCGGTCGCGCTGGTCGGCGAGCGGCCGGTCGAGCACGCGGCGGTCACGTCGGTGACCGCCGCGATCGCATCCGGCCGCCGGCGCGCGCCGTCGCCGCGGCCGGTCGGCTACGCCGCCGCGCGCGCCGCCGGCGTCTACGACGCCTACGTCGACCTGGTCCGCGGGCGCTGGAGCCGCGACGCAGTGCTGGCCGAACTCGAGGCTTCGGGACTGCGCGGCCTGGGCGGCGCCGGGTTTCCGGCGGCACGCAAGTGGCGGTCGGTCGCCGGCGAAGCGGCGCCCCGCTACCTCGCGGTCAACGCCGACGAAGGCGAGCCGGGCACGTTCAAGGACCGGCGCGTCCTCGAGCACGAGCCGCACCTCGCGCTCGCCGGCGCGCTCGTCGCCGCCGCGGTCGTCGGCATCGAGGCGATCTGGATCTACGTGCGCGACGAGTACGCCGCGGGCCGCGCGGCGCTCGCGCGCGAGCTCGCCGCCCTCGCCGCCGATCCGCCGGTGCCCGGCGTCGCGCTGCCGGCGATCGAGCTGCGCCGCGGCGCCGGCGCCTACATCTGCGGCGAAGAGTCGGCGATGATCGAGTCGATCGAAGGCAGGCGCGGGCTGCCGCGGCTGCGCCCGCCGTACGTCGCGCAACGCGGACTGTTCGGCCGTCCGACGCTCGAGCACAACCTCGAGACGTTGGCCTGGGTCCCGGTGATCCTCTCGCGCGGCGGCGACTGGTACGCGCGGCAGGGCCGGCGGGGACGCAAGGGGCTGCGCGCCTGGTCGTTGTCGGGACGCGTCCGCAGGCCGGGCGTGGTCTTCGCGCCGGCCGGCGTCACCGCCCGCGAGCTGATCGACGAGTTCGGCGGCGGCATGCTCGCCGGCCACGAGCTCTACGCGTACCTGCCCGGCGGCGCGTCCGGCGGCATCCTGCCGGCGTCGCTCGCCGACTTGCCGCTCGACTTCGACACGCTGGCGCCGTACGGCTGCTTCGTCGGCTCCGGCGCGCTGATCGTGCTGTCGCAGCACGACCGCGCGACCGACGCGGCGCGCAACGTCCTGCGTTTCTTCCGCGATGAATCCTGCGGCCAGTGCACGCCCTGCCGGGCCGGCACCGCCAAGGCGGTCGAGCTGATGAAGCCGGCCCGCTGGGACCGGGCGCTCCTCGAGTCGCTCGCGCGGACGATGGCCGACGCGTCGATCTGCGGGCTGGGCCAGGCCGCGCCCAATCCGATCCGTTCGGTGCTGGCGCGATTCGGACACGAGCTCGACACGGACCGCGAACCATGAGCGCGACCTTCGAGCTCGACGGCCGCCGGATCGAAGCGCGCGACGGCGACACGATCCTGACCGCGGCGAAACGCGCCGGCATCGACATCCCGCACCTGTGCGCGAAGGACGGCTACCGGCCGGACGGCAACTGCCGCGCCTGCGTCGTCGAGATCGCCGGAGAGCGCGTGCTGGCCGCCTCGTGCTGCCGCTCGCCGGCCGAGGGCATGGTCGTCGCCTCGACCAGCGAGCGGGCGCGCTCGGCCCAGCGCGGCGTCGTCGAGCTGCTGCTCGCCGACCTGCCGGCCGACAGCGTCGAGGCGCCGCTGCGGCACGACTCGGAGCTCGCGCACTGGGCGCGCGAGCTCGGTGTGGCGGGATCGCGCTATCCGCGTACGGTCGCGCCGTCGGCTCCCGATTCGACCCACCCGGCGATCGCGGTCGACCTCGACGCCTGCATCCGCTGCACCCGCTGCGTGCGCGCCTGCCGCGAGGAGCAGGGCAACGACGTCATCGGCATGGCGATGCGTGGCGAGCGCGCGACCATCGTCTTCGACATCGCCGATCCGCTCGGCGCCTCGACCTGCGTCGCCTGCGGCGAATGCGTGCAGGCCTGCCCGACCGGCGCGCTCGCGCCGGCCGGCGGGGTCGCCCGCGTGCCACCGGATCGCGTCGTCGAATCGCTGTGCCCGTACTGCGGCGTCGGCTGCCGCGTCGGCTGGCTGGTGCGCGACGGGAAGATCGTGATGGCCGAGGGTCGCGACGGCCCGGCGAACCACGGCCGACTGTGCGTCAAGGGCCGCTACGGCTTCGACTACGCGCGCCACGCCGAGCGGCTCACCCGACCGCTGGTGCGGCGGGACGGCGTGGCCAAGACGGCGGCGTTGCTGGCGCCGTCGCGATTCGCCGAGGTCTTCCGGGAAGTCGACTGGGACGAGGCCCTCGACCGCGCCGCGGCGGGCCTGAAGCGCCTGCGCGACCAGCACGGCCCGCAGGCGCTGGCCGGCTTCGGCTCGGCCAAGGGCAGCAACGAGGAGGCCTACCTCGTCCAGAAGCTCGTGCGTACCGGATTCGGCAGCAACAACGTCGACCACTGCACGCGCCTGTGCCACGCGTCGAGCGTGGCGGCCCTGATGGAAGGCCTGGGCTCCGCCGCGGTCTCCAATCCGGTCTCCGACGTGCGCCACGCGGCGTTCGTGATGGTCATCGGCGCGAACCCGGCCGAGAACCACCCGGTCGCGGCGACCTGGATCAAGAACGCGGTCAGACGCGGCACGACGCTCGTGGTCGCCGACCCGCGCGCGACGCCGCTCGCGCGCCATGCCTGGAAGCACCTGGCCTTCCGTCCCGACGCCGACGTGGCGATGCTCCAGGCGATGCTCCACGTGATCGTCGACGAGGGGCTCGTCGACCAGCGCTTCGTCCGCGAACGTACGCGCGACTACGACGCGCTCGCGGCGAGCGTCGCCCGCGCGACGCCCGAGGCGATGGCGGCGGTCTGCGGCATCGACGCGACGACGCTGCGCGAGGTCGCACGCCGTTACGCGACGTCGAAAGCCTCGATGATCCTGTGGGGCATGGGCGTGTCGCAGCACACGCACGGCACCGACAACGCGCGCTGCCTGATCGCCCTCGCGCTCGCGACCGGCCAGATCGGCCGCCCGGGCGCCGGGCTGCATCCGCTGCGCGGCCAGAACAACGTCCAGGGCGCCTCGGACGCCGGGCTGATTCCGATGGTGTTCCCCGACTACCGGCGGGTCGGCGACGACGCCGCTCGGTCGGTGTTCGAGCGCGCCTGGGGCGCGACGCTCGACCCGAAGCCCGGGCTCACCGTCGTCGAGATCACCCGGGCGATCGACGCCGGCACGATCCGCGGCCTCTACGTGATGGGCGAGAACCCGGCGATGTCGGACCCGGACGCCGGCCACGCGCGCCATGCGCTGGCCAAACTCGAGCACCTGGTCGTACAGGACATCTTCCCGACCGAGACCGCCGGCTACGCCGACGTGATCCTGCCGGCGACGTCGTTCTTCGAGAAATGCGGGACGTTCACCAACACCGACCGCCTCGTGCAGCTCGCGCGCCCGGTCGTCGACCCGCCCGGCGACGCGCGGGCGGACCTGTGGATCGTCCGGCAGATCGCGCGCCGGCTCGGCCTCGACTGGCGCTACGAAGGGCCGCACGCCGGCGTGGCCATGGTCTACGAGGAGATGCGCTCGCTGATGCCGTCGATCGCGGGCATCACGTGGGATCGTCTCGAGCGCGTCGGCGCGGTGACCTACCCGTGCCCGACCGAGACCGACCCCGGTCATCCGGTCGTGTTCACCGACCGCTTCCCGACCGGCGACGGGCGCGGGCGCTTCGTCGGCGTCGCGCCGTCGCCGGCGGCGGAGCTGCCCGACGACGAGTACCCGCTGGTGCTGATCACCGGGCGCGAGCTCGAGCACTGGCACACCGGCGCGCTGACGCGGCGCGCGACGATGCTGACCGCGCTCGCGCCGGGCGCCACGGTGTCGATGCACCCGGCGACCCTCGCCCGGCTCGCGCTCGAGCCCGGCGACCAGGCGCGGGTCGAATCGCGCCGCGGCGCCATCGAACTGCCGGCGCGTCAGGATCCGCGCGTTCCCGCCGGCGCGGTGTTCGTCCCCTTCTACGACGCCGGCGCGGCGGCGAACCTGCTGACGATCGCCGAGATCGATCCGTCGGGCAAGATCCCCGAATTCAAGTTCTGCGCGGTCCGCGTCCTCCCGATCCGCTGATCGTCGGCGAACGCGCTGCCGCAAGACGGAATCGTCTGCCGTCTGGCGGAATTTGGTCGAGTATGGTTAGATCGGCTCGACATGGCCCCCACGTCCCTCCATCGCCCGGCGCCCCCCGCGCGCCGCGGCCGCACGCCTTCCGAGTCGTCGAGCGGCTCGGGGCAGGTCCAGAGCCTCACCCGCGGTCTGTCGATCCTCGAGTGCCTCGCGCGCGCCGAAGGCGGCCTCACGCTGACCGACATCTCGCATCGCGTGTCGCTGCCGCCGTCGACGACGCACCGGCTGCTCTCGACGCTCGAACGCGGCGGCTACGTCTACCAGGCCGGCGACCTCGGCCTGTGGTACGTCGGCCTGCACGCGTTCACCGTCGGTTCGAGCTTCCTCGCCTCGCGCGACTGGGTCGCGCAGAGCCACCCGTACATGCGCCGCTTGATGGAGCAGTCGGGCGAGACGGCGAACCTCGCGATCCTCGACGGCACCGAGGCGGTGTTCATCGACCAGGTCCAGTGCCGGGAGACGATGCGCACGATCGTGCGGCTGGGCAGCCGCGTGCCGCTGCACGCCTCCGGCGTCGGCAAGGCGATCTTCGCCGCGCTCCCCGACGAGCAGATCGAGGCGATCCTCAAGGTCAAGGGACTGCCGCGGATCACCGAGAACACGATCACCGCGCCCGAGACGATGTGGGCGAGCCTGCGCGTCATCCGCCAGCGTGGTTACTCGTTCGACGACGAGGAGCATCTGATCGGCACCCGCTGCGTCGCGAGTCCGATCTACGACGAACACGCCGAGGTGCTGGGCGCGATATCGCTCGCCGGGCCGGGGTCGAGGCTGCCCGATCCGCGGATCCGGCAACTGGGTCCGGTCGTCGCGCACATCGCCGAGGACATCACCCGCAAGCTCGGCGGACGCTGGCCCCATCCGCACTGAACCGGCGCGCGGCGCGCCGGTCGAACCGTCGCTGTCACCGATCGAGGCCTGCTAGCACGATGCCGCCCGCCCGTCCCCGACCATCGCCCCGGCTGGCCGTCTACGCGCTGGCCGCGTTCGGCGCCGTACTGGCGCAGCCGGCAGCCGCCGACGGCCCTCTGTCGCGCTATTCGCCGCCGAGCGATCCCACGCTCGCCAGACGGATCGCGCGCGCCGACGCCGCCGCCGGCGAGCGCGTCTTCGACCGCCGCTGCGCGACCTGCCACGACGCCGAGAAGAGCGGCGCGCACTCGAAGGGGCCGCACCTGTGGAACGTCGTCGGCCGCAGGGCGGGATCGGCGCCCGGATTCCCCTACTCGGACTCGATGCGATCGTCCGGACATACCTGGACGCTCGCGACCCTCGACTATTTCCTCGCCGACACCGAGCGCGCGGTTCCGCGCCGGGCGATGGACTTCACCGGGATCCCCGACCCGGCGGTGCGCGCCGAGCTGATCGCCTACCTGAGGACCAAGTCCGACGCGCCGGTCCCGCTCGAGTAGGACCCGCCGGCGCCGCCGGCTACGCGGACGGTTTCGCGAATCTCGCCCAGCGCCGTTCGAGGTCCGCCTGCGCCGCCGGCCGCCAGCGCATGAGCAGCTCGTCGGCGGCGACCGGGTCGTTGCAGCTGAGCACGATGTCGCAGCCGGCCGCCACCGCGGCGTCCGCGCGGGCGACGATGTCGCCGGCGCCGTGCGCACCGGCCATGCCGAGGTCGTCGGAGAAGATCGCGCCGTCGAAACCGAGCCGGCCGCGCAGGATCTCCTGCAGCCAGACGCGCGAGAATCCGGCCGGCAGCGCGTCGACCCTCGGATAGACCACGTGCGCCGGCATGATCCCCTCGAGACCGACACGCACCAGCGCGGCGAACGGCACGAGGTCGTCGGCCGCGATCGCGCTCATCGGCCGCTCGTCGACCGGGATCTCGGTGTGCGAATCGGCGGCGACATGGCCATGCCCGGGGAAGTGCTTGCCGACGGCGGGCATGCCGCCGGCGTTGAGGCCGCGCCGCAGCGCCGAGGCGAGATGCGCCGCGGCGTTGGGATTGCGGTGGAACGCGCGGTGGCCGATCACCGTCGACGCGCCCCAGTCGAGGTCGAGCACCGGCGCGAACGTGAGGTCGACACCAACCGCGCGCAGCTCGCCGGCGATCGTGCGCCCGAGCCGCTCGGCCTCGGCGGCGGCGCCGGCGACGTCGTGGTCCCAGCGCTCGCCCAACGTGCGCATCGGCGGGATCTCGGTGAATCCGGCGCGGAAGCGCTGGACCCGTCCACCCTCGTGGTCGACCGCGATCACGAGCGGCGGCGTACGCAACCCGTGGATCGAGCGCGTCAGCGCGGCGAGCTGGTCGCGATCGTCGTAGTTGCAGGCGAACAGGATGACGCCGCCGACCAGCGGATGCGCCAGCCGTTCGCGCTCCTCGGGCGCGAGCTCGGTTCCGGCGACGCTCAGCATCACCGGACCGCGCGACAGCGTCGCGCTCATCGCCCGGCCCGGCCGGCCGACGCCGCGCCTTCGCGGATCAGCCGCTTCATCTCGCGCACCGCCTCGCGCATGCCGACGAACACCGCGCGCGAGACGATCGCGTGGCCGATGTGGAGCTCGCGCACGCCCGGCAGCGCCGCGACCGGCTGGACGTTGAAGTAATTGAGCGCGTGCCCGGCGTTGAAGCGCAACCCGGCGGCGAGGATCGCCTCGCCGGCCGCGGCGATCTTGGCCAGCTCGGCCGCCACCGCCGCGCTCCCGGCGTCGCGACCGCGGGCATGGAAGGCGTGCGCGTAGGGTCCGGTGTGGATTTCGCAGACCTTGGCGCCGACCGCCGCTGCCGCCTCGACCTGTCGCAGGTCGGCGTCGATGAAGACGCTGGTGACGATGCCGGCATCGGCGAGCCGCGCGACCGCGTCGGCGATCGCCGGCCGCTGCCCGGAGACGTCGAGGCCGCCCTCGGTGGTGACCTCGTGCCGACCTTCGGGCACCAGCATCGCCATCTCGGGCTTGAGCCGCCTCGCGATCGCGACCATCTCCCCGGTCGCGGCCATCTCCAGGTTGAGCTTGATGTGGGTGAGCTCGCGCAGCCGCCGCACGTCGTCGTCGCCGATATGGCGGCGGTCTTCGCGCAGGTGCACGGTGATGCCGTCGGCGCCGCCCAGGTGCGCCTCGACCGCCGCCCAGACCGGATCGGGTTCGTAGGTGCGCCGCGCCTGGCGGATCGTGGCCACGTGGTCGATGTTGACGCCCAGCTCGATCATCGGTTGCGCTCCGGGCTCCGCGGGGGAGCGGTGTCGTCGCCGCGCGCGGGCTCGTCGTCGAACGCGACCAGGTCGCGCACGATCCGGCGGCTCGAGATCGTGCGCGCGTCGAGGTAGTGGTCGATGACTTCGCGCATCAGCCGCTTGGCCTCCGCGGCCGTGTCCGGGTCGTCGTACCGGCCCTGGGCGAGCGCGATCAGCGTCGCGCCGCGGACCAGCGGCCAACGCCCACCGCCCGGTGGCGGCTGGCGTTGGGCGCCCTTGTCGAAGGCGTAATGGTAGCGCGTCGCGGCGTCGATCGGCGCCCCGGTTCCGGCCTCCGCGGCCAGCGGCAGCGCGTAGCCGAGCTCGGAGAGCAGCGCGAGCTCGAAGCGCCGCAGGACCGGCGCCTGGGCGGCCCCGGCCCCGAGCTCGGCGAGCGCGGCCGCGTAGGCGTCGTAGAGCCCCGGGTGCGGATCGTCGCGCGGCACGAGTTTCATCACCAGCTCGTTCAGGTAGAAGCCGCACAGCAATCCCGAGCCGGACGGCAGCGGCAGACCGCCGCGCCACTCGGCGCGCACCAGCGTCTTCATCTCCCCGGCGCCCGACCACGACAGCGCGACCGGCTGGAACGCCTGGAGCACGCCGTGGAGCTCGGAGCGCGGTCGCTTCGCACCCTTGGCGACCATCGCGACCCGACCGTCCTCGCGGGCGAACGCCTCGACGATGAGGCTCGTCTCCTTGTACGGCCAGGTGTGGAGGACGAACGCCTCGCGGTCGTCGCGTCGGTCGATTTCGCGGCGTGGCATCGGACGGGTGGCCGGCCGCGGTATCCCGCGGCGCGATGTCGTCAGTACCCGAGCCTCGCCAGCGACGCGTCGTCGTCGGCCCAGCCCTTCTTGACGCGCACCCAGACCTCGAGGTGCACGCGGCCGCCGAAGAGGCGCAGCATCGACCGGCGCGCCTCGCTCGCGATCGCCTTCATCGTTTCGCCCCCCTGCCCCAGCAGGATCGCCCGCTGGCCCGGCTTGTCGACCCAGACCACCGCGCCGATCCGCCGTTCGGCGCCGCGATGCTCGAACGACTCGATGCCGACGGTCGTCGCGTACGGCACCTCGTCGCCGAGCCGCCGGAAGATCTGCTCGCGCAGGTACTCGGCGGCGAGGAAGCGCTCGTCGCGATCGGTGAGCTCGTCGGGTCCGTAGAGCGGCGGTCCTTCCGGCAGACGCGCGGCGACCTCCTGGGCGAGTCGATCGAGCTGCATGCCCCGCTCGGCCGACACCGGCACCAGCGCCGCGAATTCGCGCAGCGCCGCGAGCTCGGCGAGCCGGGGCAGCAGCAGCGACTTGTCCGGCAACAGGTCGACCTTGTTGAGCGCGACGACGACCGGCCGGTCGTCCGGCAGCAGCGAGAGCACGCGCCGATCGGCATCGGTCAGGCGGGCGGCGTCGACGACCCAGACGACGACATCGACATCGGCCAGCGCCTCCTTCACCGCCCGGTTGAGCCTGGAGTTGAGCGGCGAGGCGTGCCGGGTCTGGAACCCGGGCGTATCGACGTAGATCGTCTGCGCCCGCGGCGCGTTGGCGATGCCGACGATCCGGTGGCGGGTCGTCTGGGGCTTCTTCGAGGTGATCGATACGCGCTCGCCGACCAGCGCGTTGACCAGCGTCGACTTGCCGACCGACGGGCGGCCGACAACCGCCACGTGCCCGCAGCGCGGCGGACCCGCGGCGTCCGCGGCGCCGATCGACGCCGGTTCCGGTGCCCGGCGCGGTGTCGAGCGCGACCCGCTCATCGCCGCGGAGCCGGCGCGGGCAGCCGATCCCACGCGCGCGCCGCGGCGTCCTGCTCGGCGCCGCGCCGGCTCGTGCCCCCGCCGGTCGCGACGATGTCGAGCGAAGGGATCCGGCATTCGACCTCGAAGGCCTGCGCGTGCGCCTCGCCCCGGGTCGCCACGACCTGGTATTCGGGAACCGGGATACGGCGGGCCTGCAGCCATTCCTGCAGCCGTGTCTTCGGGTCCTTGCCGAGCGCGGTCGGATCGACGGTCTCGAGCTCCTCGCCGTAGGCCGCGTGGATCGCGCGGCGCGCCGCCTCGAATCCCGCGTCGACGAACACCGCGCCGAAGACCGCCTCGAGCGCGTCCGCGAGGATCGACGCCCGGTCGGCGCCGCCGCTCTTCATTTCGCCCTCGCCCAGACGGACCTCGGCGCCCAGGTCCAGCCGGCGCGCGAGCCGCGCCAGCGTGTCGCGGTTGACCAGGTTGGCGCGGGCCCGCGACAGATCGCCCTCGTCGGTGTCGGGAAAGCGCTGGTAGAGCGCGTGGGCGACGACGCAGTTGAGGACCGCGTCGCCGACGAACTCGAGGCGCTCGTTGTGGCGCGTGCCGTGGCTGCGGTGCGTCAGCGCCTGCGCGAGGAGTCCAGGCGAGCGGAAGACGTGCCCGAGGCGCTCGCCCGGCGTACCGGCCATGCCCGCGCCGCCCGACCTACCTCGACACCGAGACGTCGAAGTCGAGAAGCAGGCTGACGTTGCCGACCATGTGCAGCTGCTTCTGCCAGCCCACCTGCGCGACGATCGCGTTGCCCTCGCGCGTGACGTTCAGGTCGCTCGCCCGGACCGAGTCGATGTAGTCGGCGGCGATGTACTTCTCGAACGAGCGCTTGACCACCGCCGGCGTCGGATCCGGCGCGTCGCGCAGCGACTTCTCGATCGCCTTGGTGATCGTGAAGTACTCGACGTACGATGGCACCATCCGGAAGCCGATGACGGCGACCGCGGCGACGACCGTCGCGACGAAGAGAAAGCCGATCATCGACAGCCCGCGTTGGTTGGCGACGCCCGCCATGGCCGATCTCCTCAACGGATCCCGCTGCCGACGCGCCGGAACGCGAAGCCCGAGATATCGTCCCAGTTGAACCAGATGAAGAACGCCCGCCCGCGCACGTGATCGTCGGGAACGAAGCCCCAGTAACGGCTGTCGTCGCTGAAGTCCCGGTTGTCGCCCATGACGAAATAGTGACCGGTCGGCACCTTGCAGGTGAAACCCTCCGGATTGTAATCGCACTGCTCCCGTCCGGGGAACGACCGCACGTTCTGCGGGTAGACCGCCGGCGCCGTCGGGCTCGCCGCGGTCGTGTAATCGTGCGCCTCGCCGCCCGCGTCGGCCTGCTCGACGAACCGCTCGGCGGTCTCGAAGCGCAGGCCCTCGAGCCAGCTGTAGGTTCCGTCCGCCCGCCGCGGCAACGGCTTGCCGTTGATCGCCAGCGCCTTGTCCTTGTAGGTCACGACGTCGCCCGGCAACCCGACGACGCGCTTGATGAAATCCTGGGACGGGTTGACCGGATAGCGGAAGACGACGACGTCGCCGCGCCGGGGATCGCCGATCGGGACGATCTTTCGCTCGACGATCGGAAGCCTCAGGCCGTAGGCGAACTTGTTGACCAGGATGAAGTCGCCGACCTCGAGCGTGGGCCGCATCGACGACGACGGGATCTTGAACGGCTCGGCCACGAAGCTGCGCAGCAGGAACACGGCGAGCAGCACCGGGAAGAAGCTCACCGGGTATTCGATCCACGCCGGCGCCGGTTCGCCGTCGCCGCGGCTCTTCGAGAGCACGAAGCGGTCGAGCGCCCAGACCGCACCGGTGCCGATCGTCAGCAGGAACAGGATGAGCGCGAAATTCATCGATGGGGCGCCGTTCGCGGAAGGTGGAGCGGGGTCGGGGTCGGGGTCGGGACTGGGACCGCATGAACCCGAGTCGGGCCGATTCTCGCACGGACGGCGCCGGCCGCCACGCCGTCGGCACCCGCCGCCCCGCGGTCCGTCGCCGCGATCCGCCGGTCGGTCATTTCTCGCCGACCTTCAGGATCGCGAGGAAGGCCTCCTGCGGGATCTCGACGCTGCCGACCGCCTTCATCCGCTTCTTGCCGGCCTTCTGCTTCTCGAGGAGCTTGCGCTTGCGGGTGATGTCGCCGCCGTAGCACTTGGCCAGGACGTCCTTGCGCATCGCCTTGACCGACTCGCGGGCGATGATCTGCGAGCCGATCGCCGCCTGGATCGCGACGTCGAACATCTGACGCGGAATCAGTCCGCGCATCTTGTGCACGACCTCGCGGCCGCGGAACTGCGACACCGAGCGGTGCACCATCACCGACAGCGCGTCGACGCGTTCCCCGTTGATCAGGATGTCGAGCTTGACGACGTCGGCGCCGCGGAACTCGCGGAACTCGTAGTCCATCGACGCGTAGCCCCGCGAGACGCTCTTCAGCCGGTCGAAGAAGTCCATCACGACCTCGGCGAGCGGCAGCTCGTAGTGGATCACCACCTGGCGACCGCGGTACTGCATGTCCTTCTGGACGCCGCGCTTCTCGGTGCACAGCGTGAGCACCGGACCGACGTAGTCCTGCGGCACGAGGATCGTCACGGTGATGATCGGCTCGCGGATCTCCTCGACCTTCGAGAGGTCGGGGAGCTTCGACGGGTTGTCGATCTCGACCAGCGAGCCGTCGCGCAGCAGCACCTGGTAGACGACCGACGGCGCGGTCGTGATCAGGTCCATGTCGTACTCGCGCTCGAGCCGCTCCTGCACGATGTCCATGTGCAGCAGGCCGAGGAAGCCGCAGCGGAAGCCGAAACCCAGCGCCTGCGACACCTCGGGCTCGTAGTGCAGCGACGCGTCGTTGAGCTTCAGCTTGGTCAGCGCTTCGCGCAGCGCCTCGTACTGGTTCGATTCGACCGGATAGAGACCGGCGAAGACCTGCGGCTTGACTTCCTTGAATCCCGGCAGCGGTCCGGCGGCGGGCTTCGCCGAGTGGGTGATCGTGTCGCCGACCTTCGCCTCGGCGAGCTCCTTGACCCCGGCGACGACGAAGCCGACCTCGCCGGCGGCGAGCGTCTCGCGCGCGACCGATTTGGGCGTGAACACGCCGAGCTGCTCGACCGCGTGGACCGCGCCGGTCGCCATCAACAGGACCTTGTCGCGGGCCCGCAGCGTGCCGTTGACCACCCGCACGAGCATGACGACGCCGACGTAGTTGTCGAACCAGGCGTCGATGACCAGCGCCTGCAGCGGAGCGTCGTCGCTGCCGCCGGGAGGCGGGATGCGGGCGATCACCGCCTCGAGGATGTCGTCGACCCCCTCGCCGGTCTTCGCCGAGGCGCGGATCGCGTTCTTGGCGTCGATGCCGATGATGTCCTCGATCTCCTCGATCACGCGATCGGGGTCGGCCGACGGCAGGTCGATCTTGTTCAGCACCGGCACGACCTCGACGCCCTGCTCGATCGCCGTGTAGCAGTTCGCCACCGTCTGCGCCTCGACGCCCTGCGAGGCGTCGACGACGAGCAGCGCGCCCTCGCAGGCGGCGAGCGAGCGCGAGACCTCGTAGGCGAAATCGACGTGCCCCGGCGTGTCGATCAGGTTGAGCCGGTAGGTGACGCCGTCGCGCGCCTGGTAGGTCAGCGCGGCGGTCTGCGCCTTGATCGTGATGCCGCGCTCGCGCTCGAGGTCCATCGAGTCGAGCACCTGCGCCTCCATCTCGCGATCGGCGAGCCCGCCGCAGCGCTGGATGAAACGGTCGGCGAGCGTCGACTTGCCGTGGTCGATGTGGGCGATGATCGAAAAGTTGCGGATCGGCTTCACGGCGGACGCGGCCAGGCCCGCCCGTGGGGCGGGCGGACCAAAACTTTGAATTCTAACGGATTTCGCGGGAGACCGCGACCGGAACTTCGGCCAGCGCGGCGCCGACCCGCTGCGGGTCCAGCGTCAGCGCCGCGATCTCGCGTCCGTCGGCCGGCGTCCCGATGAACAACGCCGGCACGCGCTCGCCGTACCGCTCCTCCCACTCCGGGTGCGCGTCGAGGTCGACCTCGACCACGCGCACCGCGTGGCGCGCCGCGACCGGCGCGAGCGCCGCCCGCATCGCGTCGCACAGGCTGCACCACGACCGGACCAGCAGCGTCAGCTCCGGGCCGGCACCGGCATCCCCGGTGTCCGGCCCGGACCGAGCCAGCAGGTGTCGACGATGCACGACGACGATGACCGGCGGATGACGCGGCGCGGACCGCGTCCCCGGATCGGCGCTCAGTTTTCGCCGTTTTGCAGACGCACCGTCGCGTAGAACGTGTTGTCGCCGCGCTTGAGCCGCAACGTCACCGCCGCGCCCTTCTCGAGCTTCGCCAGCAGCTCGTTCACCTGCGTCGCGCTCTTCGCCTCGGTCGTGTTCCCGCGGCTCACGATCTCCAGGACGACGTCGCCGGCCTGGACGTTGCCGCGCACGCCCGGCGCGACCTCCTCGACCAGCACACCGGCCTTGACCTCCGCCTCCTTCTTCTGCTCGTCGGTGAGGTCGGACAGCACCAGTCCCATGCGGTTGGGTTTGGCCTTCTCCTTGGGCGCCGGTCCGCCCTTGCGCGGCGCCTGCGCGACGTCTTCCTTGAGCTCCGCGACGGTGACCGTGAGCTCGCGCTCCTTGCCCTTGCGCCAGACGACGATCTTGACCGCCTGCCCGGGCCGCAGCGCGGTGATGATGCGCGGCAGGTCGTTCGACGCCTTGACATCGCGGCCGTCCGCCTTGAGCACGATGTCGCCGGCTTCGACGCCGGCCTTCTCGGCCGGGCCGCCCTTCTCGACCGAATTGACCAGCGCGCCGGCCGCGGCCTTGAGCCCGAAGGCCTCGGCCGCCTCCTTCGACACCTCCTGGATCGTCACGCCGATGCGGCCGCGCGTGACCCGACCCTTGTCCTTCAGCTGGTTCACCGTGTTCATCGCGACGTCGATCGGGATCGCGAACGCGAGCCCCATGTAGCCGCCGGTGCGCGAGTAGATCATCGAGTTGATGCCGACGACCTCGCCCTTCAGGTTGAACAGCGGGCCGCCCGAGTTTCCGGGATTGATCGCCACGTCGGTCTGGATGAACGGAACCAGGTTCTCCTGCGGCAGATCGCGACCCTTGGCGCTGACGATGCCGGCGGTCATCGTGTTCTCGAGACCGAACGGCTTGCCGATCGCGACGACCCACTCGCCGACCTTGAGCTTGTCCGGATCGCCGACGGTGACCTTCGGCAGGTCCTTGGCCTCGATGCGCAATAGCGCCACGTCGGTCCGGCGGTCCGCGCCGATGACCTTGGCGATGAACTCGCGCCGGTCGGCCATGCGGACCTTGACCTCGTCGGCGCCGTCGACGACGTGCGCGTTGGTGACGATATAGCCGTCGGTGGCGATGACGAACCCCGAACCGGTCGATTGCGACTCGAAGTCGCGAGGACTGCCGCGACGGGGGATCGGACCGAAGCGTCGGAAGAACTCGTAGAACGGGTCGTCCTCCGAGAGGTCGGGCATCGTCGGCCCGCGTCGCGCCTTCTGGGTGACGTCGATCGACACGACCGCCGGGCTCTGCCTCTCGTAGAGCTCGGTGAAGTCGGGAAGCGCGACGGCGCGCCCCTGCGCGGCGGCGCCGCCCGGGGCGAGCGGCAGAACGACGGCGACCGCCAGCGCGGCGGCGCCGGCGAAACGGGTGATGGAACGGTTCATGGACATCCTCGGAACGGGTACTCGGGACGGAATCGTCGAGGCGCGCCCGGCGCGCGATCCTCGCGGGGTGGACGCGGTCTATCGTCGGGCCACGGACATCGCGATCTGGCGCACGGTCTCCGCCGGCGCCTCGCCCAGAGCGGTGACCACGTGATCGTCCTGCCGGACCGAAAACTGGTTGATGCCGCCCTGGCGGGCGCGACCCGAGGCGCGGCGGGCCTGCCCGCGCGGCTCGATGAAGACGGAAACCGCGACGAGCCCGTCCGAATAGACGAGCTGCACGACGTCCGGCTTCTCGTCGCGGCCCGACCGCAGGCCCTCCATGATCTTGGCGAACCCCGGGGGCGGTTTGCCGACCACCCAACCGGACTCGGCCGGCATCGTGCCGCCGACCCGGCCGCGCTTCTCCTGCCAGTCGGGAGGAACGACCGGCCACGACGGGCGCGTCAGCGCGGCGTCGATCTTCGCGCCGAGGACGAGGTCGAGGAAGGCGAACTGCTCGAGCACCCCGCCCCGCTCGTCCAGCGTGCGGGCCTTGAGCAGCATTCCGGTCGCCGTATCGGTCCAGAACTCCTGAGCGTAGCGGTAGGCGTCCTTGGGCTCGAACGACCAGCCCTGCACGTCGCGACCGGCGACGCGTCCGGGCGCGCTCTTGCGCACCACGTAGTAGCGCGCGAGCGACTCCTGCTGCTGCGGCGACAACGACGGGAACGCGTTGCGGAACGTGCGCGGCTCGACGCGGACGACCTTCGAATCCGGGTAATAGCAGCGCACCTCGCCCTTCTGGCGAACGACCTCGCGCGCCGGACCGTCGAGAGCGACCAGCTTCTCGAACTCCTCGCCGTTGTCGTTGACGTGGACGATCCGCGCCGTCTCCACCGCCGGTCCGTGATGGAACACGATCGTGCCGACGTAGTTGAGCGCGCGCGCCGCGTCCGCGGCGCGACCCAGGAGCGACGCGGCGTCGTCGGCCGCCGCGGCGTGGCCGGCGACGACGATCGACGCGAACGACGCCGCGACCGCGCCGCGCACGCGCCACCGAAGCGACCGGCCGACCAGGAACCCCATGAGCGGTCCCGTCCTATCGCTCGGCCGGCGCGGCGTACGACACCGCGCGCGCGTACGGTCTCACGCCCTGGATCGCCGTCGCCGGCGAATACTCCTGATGCGCGAGCAGGTAGTCGGCCGGAATGACCGGGCCGCGGACCTCGGCGGCGCGCACGTTGGTCGCCTCGCGCGCCACCGCCATCGCCGCGTCCGGCGCCTCGGTGAGCGACAGCGCGGTCCAGCCGACCACGGCGACCGCCGCGACCGTCGCCGCCGCGGCCCAGGCGAGCGTGACCGGGTGGTTGACCCGACGCACCGGCGCCAGGACGGTCGGCTCGGCGGCGAGTGCGGCGGCGAACCGCCTCGAGAAACCCGGCGCGAGCGGGGCGCTCCCCCGCATCGTATCGCCGATCAGGTGGTAGCACGCCCAGGTCGTCGCGCCGGCGTCGTGCTTCAGCGTCGCGAGCGCGCGATCCACCGCCGCGTCGTCGTCCAGCTCGCCGTCCATCAGACGCGAAATGTCTTCGCTCATCACCATCTCCGGTTCTCGTCGGTGCCGAGCAGAGGTCTCAGCTCGGCCGCGATCGACTCGCGCGCGCGGAAGATCCGCGAGCGTACCGTGCCGATCGGGCAATTCATCACCGAGGCGATCTCCTCGTAGGAGAGTCCCTCGATTTCGCGCAGCGTGATCGCCGTGCGCAGGTCGTCCGGCAGCGCCGCGACCGCCTTGTTGACCGTGTCGGCGACCTCGCGCCCCATCAGAACGTTTTCCGGCGTCGCCGTGTCCCGCAGCGCGTCGGCGTCCTCGAAGGACTCGGCGTCCTCGTTGTCGAAGCCGGTCGACGTGGGTGCGCGACGCCCGGAAGCGACGAGGTAGTTCTTCGCGGTGTTGATCGCGATCCGGTACAGCCACGTGTAGAAGGCGCTGTCGCCACGGAAATTCGGCAGCGCTCGATAGGCCTTGATGAAGGCTTCCTGCGTCACGTCCTCGACCTCGCCCGGGTCGCGGACGAACCGCGACAGGAGCCGACCCAGCTTGCGCTGGTATTTCGTCACCAGGAGCTCGAACGCGCGCTTGTCGCCTGCCCGCGCGCGCTCGACCAGCTGCTGGTCGACCTCGCGATCACCCATCCGCCGGTCCGCTCTTCCCTGGTTCGTTCGTTGTTCTGCCCGCCGCCCGGCGGGTGCGCCCCCGGTGCATGCCGGGTCCGGCGTCGCCGCCCCGGACCGCGGGGGTCGGCGCTCGGCGCTCGGTCCTACAGACCGCGCCGTCGCCCGGGAGTTCACCGACCGGCGACGGCCACGGCCGGATCGGGTTCGGCCGGTTCATCCGCGTCCGACCCTGTCCAGTACAACGCAGGGCCGGATCCGGCCCACCGGCGTGCGCCGCGCATTGTGAAGCACCGGCGAGGCCCAGGCGGAAAGCTCGTCCCCGGCCTCGGGATCCAGCAGGCCCAAGGCGTCGAGCACGCCGATCGCCGCCGGCGCGAGCGCCCGTGCCGCGCCGTCGGCGATCTTGATCGCGATCCCGAGCCCGTCCCCGTTGCGCGAAAGGCCGACCGCCTGAACGCCTTCGGCGCCGACCTTCGCGACCCAGCGGCCCCGGCCGGCCCGCATCAGGGCCAGGTCGCTGCGCCGCTCGCCGGAGACGTAGTCCGGATAGGCGGACATCGCCTGCGCGATCGCGCGCAGCGCAGCCGCGTCGCCGCCGGCTCGATCGGGCTTGGCGAGCCTCGCGTAGGCCTGCGCGAGGCCGGCGAGCGGAAGCGCGTAGTTGGGCGCCGAACAGCCATCGGTCCCGCGCACGAGGTTCTGCTCCGCCGTGCCGGTAAGGCGCGCGACCGCGGCCCGGATCGCGACCTGCAGCGGGTGCTCCGGGTCGAGATAGGTCGCGAGCGGCCAGCCATGGAGCGCGCAGCAGGCGAGCATGCCCGCGTGCTTGCCCGAACAGTTGTGCGCGAGCGCCGGGTGGGGCGGCGGCGGTGGCGTCAGGCGGCACGCCTCGTAGACGAGCGGCGCGTGGCTGCCGCATTGGAGATCGGCCGGCGACGCGCCGATGCGGGCGAGGATCGCGGCGACGGTCGCCTGGTGCTTCGCCTCGCCGGAATGGCTCGCGCAGATCACCGCCAGCTCCCGGGCCGCGAAACCGAATCGGGCAAGGCCGCCGCCGAGGACGAACGGCAGCGCCTGCAACGGCTTGAGCGAGCTGCGCGTGAAGGCGACCGTCCGGGGATCGCCGGCCGACGCCACGAGGCGCCCGTCCGCGTCGACGACCGCGACCGATCCGCAATGCACGCTCTCGACCGAGTCGCCCCGCTCAACGACCACCAGCGGGACGTGGGCGACGCCGGGCGGCGAGGTCGTGTTCATCGGCGGTCCTCGAGCGCGCGGTCGATCGCGCCGCGCACGACCGAGGCGAGCTCGGCCATGTGGCGGGTGATCAGCGTGACGTGGTCGCCAGGCACGCGATGCGCCTCGAGGTCGGGCGCGAGTCTCGTCCAGCCGGCGTCGGCGCTCCCGCGGTCCCGGTCGGCGGCCTGGATCACCGCGACCCGCCCGCTCCATGGCGCCCCCTGGTAGCGATCGATCGCGCGGCGGAATTTGAGGTCCAGCTCCGAGGCGCGATCCCTCGCCGACAGCAGCTGCGCTCTGCCTCCGGTACCGACCCTGACGAACCCGCCGTCGCCACCCGGCTCGCCGGACCGCTCGCGCGGCGCCTGCGCCTCGATCAAGACGATCAGCGGCACCCGGTGTCCGCGAACCGCGAGCTGTCGAGCCATCTCGAAGGCCACCAGCGCGCCGTTGCAGTGTCCGCCGAGCACGTAAGCGGCCGACGGGCGCGTGGCGACGAGCGCGTCGACCCGCTCGGCGGCCATCACCTCGATCGTGTCCGGCACGCGCGCATCGAGCAGTCCGTGCGGGTGGACGATCAACGCCGGCTGGTCGTCGCCCAGCGCGAGCGCGAGGTTGCGACTGTAGAACCCGCCGGCGGCGAAGTCGCCGTGCAGGAACACGAACGGCGGGCGCGTACCTTCGGCGCGGACGACGACGATCGGCCCGGACGCCTGCGGCGCGCCGTCGCGCAGCGCCCTCGCCATGCCCGCGACGGTGTCGTCCACGAACATCGAGGTGAGCGGGACGCGACAGCCGGTCTCGCGCTCGACCGCGTCGACGAGCTTCGCCGCGAGCAGCGAATGTCCGCCGACCTCGAAGAAGCGGTCGAGCACGCCCAGCCCCGCAACGCCGAGCACCTCTTCCCAGATCCGCAGCAGCACGCCTTCGAACATGTCGCGCGCCGGCACGCGCAGCCCGGCCGCGCCCTGGACGGCGCCGCCCGGCTCCGGCAGGGCGCGCCGGTCGACCTTGCCGTTGGTGTTGAGCGGCAGCGCGGGCAGCCAGACGAAAGCAGCCGGCAGCATCACCTCGGGCAGGTGGCGGCGAAGCTCGCGCGCGAGGTTCGTCGGCGGCGGCGCATCGGTGTCCGCGGCGACGAGCCAGGCGACGATCCGGCGCGTCTCCGACGTGTCGCCCCGCACGTCGACGACCGCCTCGCGGACCTGCGGCAGCCTCGTCACCGCGGCCTCGACCTCGTCGAGCTCGATCCGGTGCCCGCGCAGCTTGATCTGGCGGTCGGCGCGGCCGAGGAACTCGATCGTCGCGTCGTCGCGCATCCGGGCGCGATCGCCGGTCCGATACAGCCTCGCCGGAGGCCAGGGCGCGATCGTGCGCTCGGCGAAGCGCTCGGCCGTCCGGTCCGCTCGGCCCTGATAGCCCAGCGCGACGCCGGGTCCGCCGATCCAGATCTCACCGGGCTCGCCGGGCGCGCAGGGCTCGCCGTCGGTCCTCAGGACGAACGCCGTGGTATTCGCGATCGGACGCCCGATCGGAATCGTGACCGCGTCCTCGCGCACCTCTTGGACTTCGTGCCAGGTCGCGAACGTCGTCGTTTCGGTCGGGCCGTAGACGTGGAGCAGCCGGCGCGGCGGGCCGGCGCGCAGGATCTCGCGGATGCGCGAGGGGTCGACCGCTTCGCCGCCGAAGAGCAGCGCACGGCAGCCGCGGAACGCGTCGGGTCGTTCGCGCGCGGTCGCGTGGACCAGCGCCGTCGTGACGAACAGCACGCTCACCCGCTCCGCTGCGAGGACCGCGGCGAGATCGCGCGGCGAGACCGCCGTCGACTTCGCGATCGGAACCAGGCTCGCGCCGTTGCACAGAGCGCCCCAGAACTCGAACGTGGACGCGTCGAACGCCGGATTGGCGAGCGCCCCGATCCGATCGTCGGCACGAAGCTCGACGAAGTCGGCGCCGCAGACCAGGCGCAGGACCGCCCGGTGGGGGACGACCACGCCCTTGGGCGTTCCGGTCGAGCCGGACGTGTAGATCACGTAGGCCGCGTCGTCGGGACCGGCTGCGTCGTCGGGCGCCGACAGGACGGCCCCGACGGTCGAGCGCCCGTCGGCGCGCACCAGCGTCACCCCCGGACGGACCAGTCGGGTCGCGACGACCTCGTCGGCGAGCAGGTGCCCGATCGCGGAGTCTTCGAACTGGAACGCGATCCGCTCGGCCGGCAGATCCGGATCGATCGGCACGTAGGCGCCGCCGGCCTTCAGCACCGCGAGCCAGGACGTCGCGATGTCTTCGACACGCGCATGGCAGACCGCGACCCGGGTCCCGCGACGCACGCCGGCATCGCGCAGCGCCGCCGCCAGGCGCCCGGCGCGCGCGTCGAGCGCCGCGTAGGTCGACTGGCCGGCGAACCGGGCGTCCGGCGTCGCCGCCGCGAGCGCCGCGACCCGTGCGTGGATCGTCCCGGTGTCCGGGTACGGCCGCGCGGTGCGGTTGAACTCGACAACGCAGCGCTCGCGCGTCGGCGCGTCCATCAGCGGGAGGGCGAAGACCGGTCGCTGCGGCTCGCGAACGAGGGACTCGACCAGCGTCTCGAATTGCGCGGCCATCCGCTCGACGCTCGCGCGTTCGTAGAGGTCGGTGCAGTACTCCCAGTGGACGATCGTCGCCTCGGGACCGTCGAGCACCGTCGTCGACAGATCGAACTTGGCGCGGCCGTGGCGCGCGGCGTCGCGGCGCACGCGCGCTCCCTCGAGCGCCAGCTCGTTGCGGCCGTGCTCGCGCATGCCGAAGGCGATCTGGAAGACCGGATTGCGCGACGGGTCGCGCGGCCCGCCGAGCGCGTCGACCAGCCGTTCGAAGGGCATCCGCTGGTGCTCGAGGGCCTCCAGCACGCGCACCCGCGTCCGCTCGATCAGCTGGACACCGGTCGGCTCGCCCGCCAGGTCCGCGCGCACGACGACGGTGTTGGCGAAGAACCCCACCAGCGGTACGAGTTCGGGGAGCGGTCGGCCGGCCACCGGCGTGCCGATCGCGAAGTCGGTCGCGCCGGCGAGGCGGCCGACCAGCGCCTCGAACGCCGCCAGATAGGCCATGAACGGGGTCGCGCCGCGTTCGCGCGCCAGCGCCTTCAGCGCCTCGCCGGTCGCGCGCGGCAGCGTGCGCGTGACCACGTCGCCCCGGAAGCTCTGCAGGCGCGGGCGGACCCGGTCGGCCGGCAGGTCCAGGGGCGGCAGGTCCGCGAGTCGCGATTTCCAGTAGGCGGTGGTCGACTCCAGCGCCGGGCCGGCGAGGTCGTCGGCGAGCCACAGCGCGTAGTCCGCGTAGTCGACCGCGAGCGTCTCCCAACGCGGCGCCCGGCCGGCGCGCGACGCCGCGTACGCCTCGCCCAGGTCGCGCTGCAGCACCGGCGAGGACAGGCCGTCCGAGATGATGTGGTGCCAGACGCGCAGCAGCGCGTGGCGCTCCGGCGCGAGCCGGAAGAGCGCGAATCGCACCGGCCCGCCGGCGGCCAGGTCGAACGGTGCCTCGACGCGCCGGCGGACCTCGTCGTCGAGCCGCCCCGGATCCGCGCACAGGTCGACGACCTCCAGCAACCGGGCCGGAACCTCGCCGACCACCTGGCGTGGTTCGCCGCGCACGACCTCGACGCGCGTGCGCAGCGCCGACTGGCGCTCGCAGACCATCCGGATCGCCCGGTCGAGCGCCGGCTCGTCGAGCGGCCCGTCGACGAACCAGAGCCGCGATTCGTGATAGGCGTCGCTCGCCGGGGCGAGGCGGTCGAGGAACCAGACGCGAGCCTGGGCGTGCGTGAGCGGCACGACCGCATCGGGGACCCGGCGGGTGATCGTCGTGCGCCGCGCCCGCTCGCGCTTCGCGGCGCGCGAGCGCTCGATCGCGAGGGCCATGCCGGCGACGCTGCCCGCGTCCTCGAACAAGGCCTGCACCGGCAGATCGACGCCGAAGATCGCGCGCACCTGGTCGAGCAACGCGGCGCCGCGAAGCGAATCGCCGCCGAGCAGGAAGAAGTCGGCGTCGCGCGCGACCGAGCGCACCCTCAGGATGTTCGCCCACAAGCCGCCCAGCGCCGCCTCCAGCGCCGCGGTCGGGGAAACCGGGCCGTCGCGCGAAGCGGTCGGGGTGGCGAAGGTCATCGACGTGGGTGGAGTGGCCGGCGCGCCGCCGCCGGGGCGCCGGCGGGGGCGGCGCCCGTTGCGGCAACGCGGCCGGGCGGGATTATATGCCGGCGTCCGACGCGCCCGACGCCCGCCGGCGGCTCGGGAAGCGCCGCCCGCGTCGCCCAGTGCCCGGGCGATCGACCGCGCGAGCGCGCCGGCGGTGGTCTGCGGCCCGATCGCGTCGATCGGCAGGTCGACACCGAACACCTGGCGGACCCGCTCGACCAGCGCCGCAGCGTCGTCGGGCCTGATCCGCCGGCGCGACCCCGGCGGGTCGCTCCCTCGCTCCTCGTCGCCGAGCACCATGGTCCACAAGGCCGCGACCGCCGCCTCGATCGGATCGGCCGCCCGAACCGCGAATGCGCCGTCGGAGGCGTCGACCGCCGTCAGGGCGTAGCGTCGCGCGAGCTCGGGCCGATCGACCTTGCCGGCGGCGTTGCGCGGCAGCGCGTCGATGACGACGACCCGTCTCGGCGCGCGACGCGGTCCGAGCCGTTCACCGACCTGTCGCTTGACCGTGCGCTCGTCGACCAGTGCCGTCGCGTGGATCACGACCGCGGCCACGACTTCCTCGCCCAGCCTCGGATGGGGAACGCCGAAGCAGGCCGCGTCGGCGACCCCGGGGATGCCCAGGATGATCGAATCGATCTCGGCCGGCGAGATCTTGTCGCCTCCGCGGTTGATCACGTCCTTCAGCCGACCGACGACGTGAACCTCGCCGCCGGCGTCGAACCGACCGAGATCGCCGGTCCGGAACCATCCGTCGACGAACGCGCGCGCATTGAGCGCGTCGTCGTCGACGTAGCCGTCGAACACCTGCGGACCACGCACGACGATCTCGCCGACCTCGCCGGCGGCGACCTCGCCGCCCGATTCGTCGATCATCCGAACGTCGGTGTGCAGCGGCGGCCCGACCGAGCCCTCGCTGCGTGGCGCCGGCGGCAGCCGCTGGTGGGTCATCGAACCGGCCTCGCTCGACGACAGCCCGGTCACCACCGGCACCCGTAGCCGCGATTCGAGCCGCCGCGATTCCTCCGGTTCGAGCCGTCCGGAGGCGACGCGCACCACGCGCAGGCGCGCCGGCTCGAAGACCTCGCCGCCCTCGAGGCGCGCCAGGACCTCGCGGAACAGCGCGAACGACGCCGACACGTAGGTGATCCGACCCGCGGCGATCGCCGCGAGCAGCGCGGACGCGTCCATCTCGGGCAGGATCTCGGTCGATCCGCCGTTCGCGATCACGTGCAGATAGGCGTTGCGGATCCCGCCGGCCAGATGAAGCGGCGAGACATGACCGGAGACGTCGCCCGGGCCGATCGCGAGCCGCTCGGCCATCGCCGTCGCCGACGCGAGAATCTGGCGGTGGCCGTGGGGCACGAGCTTGGGGCGCCCGGTCGATCCCGAGGTCGCGCCGATCACCGCGCAGGCCGGCGCGAGCGCGCCGCCGCGCTCGAGCGACGCCGCGCGCTTCGCGAGCCTGAGATCGAACGCGCCGGCGAGTCCGGAGCCGTCGTCATCAGCGACCATGACCGAGAGGTCGAGCGCGCCGGCCACCCAATCCAACGACGACCCGGAACCGGGCAGCACGACCGCCTTGGCGCGCAGTCGCTCGAGCGTCTGCCTCGACGCCGCCACGCTCGCGCGGGCGTCGAGCAGCGCGAGCGAGCAGCCGACGGGCATGACGGCGATCGCCGCGGCGGCGACGGGCCGATCGACGACCGGCCAGGCGACGACATCGCCTCGAGCGAATCCCCAGCCACGAAGCCGCGACCGCACACGCTCGATTCGCTCGCCCAGCGAACCGAACGACATCGGTGCGCGACCCGCGGCGCAAAGCGCCGGCGCCCGTGGCTGGCGATCGGCCAATGACAGCAGGCGCTCGGAGAGGTCTTCGGGATGGTCGTTCATCGGTGCGGATCGGACTCGCGCCAGTATAGCGAGCGTCGTACCGGCGCCGTCGTGAGATAATCGACGGTCGAGTTCAGGTGCGACCGCGCAATTCCTTGCGCCGGGCCCTTTCATGTTCTGGCTACGTTCGATTCCCCGGCGCGGCGCGTGTCGCGCGATTTGCGCGGTGCTGCTGCTCCCGATGTTCGCTTCGCCGGCGCGTGGCGACGAGCACGCGGCCTACCCCCATCGCCCGATCAGGCTGGTCGCCGCCCAGGAACCGGGAAGCGCCACCGACAAGATCGCGCGGGTCGTCGCCGAAGCGCTGTCCGAGCACTTGGGCGGCCCGGTCGTCGTCGAGAATCGACCGGGTGCCGGCGGTTCGATCGGCGCCGAAGCGGTCTCCAGGGCCGCACCCGACGGCTACACGTTGCTCCTCGCCGGATACTCGAACCTCGTGGTGACACCCGCGTTGCGGCCGGACGTCCGCTACGACCCGCTGCGCGATTTCGCGCCGATCGGGCGGGTCGCCCATGTCCCGTTCGTCTTCGCGGTCCGCGCCGATGCGCCGGCGCGCTCGCTCGCCGAGCTGGTCGCGGCCGCCAAGGCCGCCCCCGGAAAGCTCACCTACGGTTCGCTCGGCGGCGGCGTCACCGGCATGTGCATGGCCCGCTTCCTCGAAGTGACCGGCGTCGACATGCTCGCGGTCGAGTACAAGGGAGCGAGCAGCGCGATCACCGACCTCGTCGCCGGACGCATCGATTTCCTGTGCAATGAGATCGGCGCGCTATCGGCGCAGGCGCAAGCGGGCCGGATCCGGCTGCTGGCGCTGCCCGGTCCGCGCCGGCTCGCGATCGCCGCGGGAGTCCCGACGGTCGTCGAGGCGGGACTCCCGGAGGTGCGCGTCGCTCCCTGGTACGGCGTGGTCGCACCGGCCGACACGCCCGCGACGCTGGTCGCGCGCCTCGCCGCGGCGCTCGACGTCTCGGTCAAGTCGGAGACCTTCCGGCGCCGGGTCGAGACAATGGGCTACGAAGTCATCGACGACACGCCGTCGGCGTACGCGCGCACGCTGCGCGAAGAGGTCGAGGGAGTGCGCCGGACGCTGAGCCGGACACGCTCCGCGGCCAGTAGGCCGCGCGTCGGCGGCGACACGTGCTCGCCGCCACCTACACCTGGGTCCGCGCGCGCTCGATGCGTGCCGCCATCTCCGCGAGCGTCGGGTCCCCGTCGATCAGCGCGCCGGTGTCGATCACGGCGTCGAAAAGCGTCTGCACCTGCATCGCCAGCAATGCGCCCGAAGGATCGGCGCACCCACCGACGACCAGCGCGCCTCCCGGTCGCTCACCGGATCGCCGCCGATCGCGCCCCACATCCCGGCGAGCGCCGCCTGGATCGGGGAGAACGCATCGGCGACGACGTCCGCGTGCGACCGGTTCGCGCCCGCCGGTTCGAATCCCCGCCCAAGTCGGCAGCGCGCGCCGCAGGACCTTGCCCGCGTCGTTGCGCGGCAGCGATTCGACGATCCAGATCCGTCGCGGCGCCCGATTCGCCCCAATCGCGCCCGGGCGATCGCGGCGATCGAGTCGGCGTCGAGACGCACGCCGGCGACCGGCACGACCGCCGCGACGATCTCCTCGCCCAGCGTCGGGTGGGGCACGCCGAACGCCGCGGCGTCCGCGACCCCGTCGATCGAACGCAACGCGGCATCGACCTCGAGCGGCGCGATCTTGTCTCCGCCACGATTGACGACCTCGGTCTTGCGCCCGAGCAGGAAGATCTCGCCCGACGGATCGATCCGCGCGAGGTCGCCGATGCGGAACCAGCCGTCGGCGCGCGAACCGCGCTCGAGCTCGTCGTCGTCGAGATAGCCGTCGAACAACTGCGGGCCGCGGACCTGCACTTCGCCAGCGGCACCGACGGCCACCTCGTGCCCGCCATCGTCGACGACCCGCAGCTCGGCGAGCATCGGCCAGCCGATCGATCCGGCGGTCCGCGGCGCCGGGGGCAACGCCTGGTGCGTGACCACGCCGGTCTCGGTCGACGCGAGCCCGACGACCGCGGGCACGCCCAGCGCGCGCTCGAGCGCCTCGATCTCCGGCGGGTCGAGCGCGCCCGAGGCGATGCGCACGAAACGCAGTCGCGACGAGCGCACCCTGCCCCGCGGCCCGATCCGCTCGAGCAGCGCGCGCAGGACCGCGTAAGACGCCGAGACGAACCCGATGCGGTCGTCGCGGATCGCCGCGAGCAGCGCATCGACGTCCGCCTCGGGCAGACACAGCGAGCTCGCGCCGCGCAGGAGCGGCATGCCCAGCGCGGTCCGCTGTCCGTTGGCGAGGTGCAGCGGAGCAACGACGGCCGACACGTCCGCCGGGCCGACCTCGAGCAGCGCGCCGAGCGCGTCTGCGACGGCGAGCAGCTGCCGATGCCCGTAGGGGACGAGCTTGGGACGCGCGGTCGTTCCGGAGGTGACGTGCAGGTACGCCCAGGCCCGCGAGCGCGCGTTCCGGTCGCCGACCGAGGTGGTCCCCTCGTCGATCAGGTCCAGCGTACAGGCGCCGGCGATCGTCGCGTCCGACGTCACCGCGATCCGCGCGACGCCGAGCGCACGGGCGGCCGCGGCCAACGCGTGGTCGTCCGATTGCGGCACGAGAACCGCGCGCGCGTGCGTCCGCTCGATCAGCGTCGCGTACGCTTCCGCGGTCAACGAGTTCGAAAGGAGTCCGAGCGTCGCCGACGCCGGCGCGGAGGCGTAGAGCGTCATCGCCGTCGGCCGGTCGAAGACCGGCGCGAGCACGATGTCGCCACGCGCGATGCCCCACCGACCGAAGGTCTCCCGCACCCGATCGATATGCGCGCGCAGCACCCCCCGCGTCATCGACTCGCGGTCCGGCGCGTGGATCGCCGGCGCGCGCCCGTCCTGCGCCGCCAGCGCGGCGAGCCGCGCCTGCACGTCCTGCGTCATCCTCGCGCCCCCCGCGCTGGAATCGGCCCGCGCTTGTGCGCGCGGAGCCGGCGCGATCATAGCTCGCTTCGAGTAAGATCGCGCGCCATGTTCGCACTCGCCGCGGTGTTCGCCGGATCGCTGATCGCCACCTCTGCACCGGCGACGCCGCCCGCCGGCTCGGTCGTCGGGATCGGGGATAGCCCGTATCCGGCTCGTGCCGTGCGGATCATCGCGGCACAACAACCGGGAAGCGCCGCCGATCATGTCGCGCGCGCGGTCGCCGACGCGCTCGCCGATCACTGGAGCGCCGCGGTTGTCGTCGACAACCGACCCGGTGCGAGCGGTGCGATCGGGACCCAGGTCGCCGCGCGGGCGGCGCCCGACGGGCACACGCTGCTGATCGGCGGGCTCACCAACATCGTCACCTCGCCGATACTCGACACCGGCTACGGCGTCGATCCGGAGGCCGATCTGACACCGATCGGGCGGATCGCCCGCGTCCCCTTCGTCCTGGCCGCGAGCGCGAACGCGCCGATCTCGACACTGGACGAACTCGTGGGTCACGCGCGTGCGCGTCCCGGCGAGCTGGTATTCGCCACCTCGGGACCGACCGCGTTTTCCCGGATCGCGCTCGACTTGGTCGCCCGCGCGTACGACCTCGAGCTCCTGACGGTCGAGTACCGGGGCGCACCGGCGGCGACGCTCGATCTGGTCGCCGGACGGGCCCACCTCCAGGTCAACGAGGTCGCGACGATGAAACAGCACGCCGACGCCGGCCGGATCCGTCCGCTCGCGATCGCCGGCGACCGACGCGCGAGCGCATTGCCCGCGGTACCGACGCTCGGGGAATCGAGTTCGGTCTCGATTCCGTTCACCCCCTGGTACGGGCTCTTCGCCCCGGCGGGGTTGCCCCAGGAACTCGTCGCGCGCCTCGACGCGGCCTATCAGGCAGCGAGCCGCGACCCGAAATTGCGCGCGAGGCTCGAGGCGCTCGGCTACGAACCGGTCGCCGACAGGCCGGGCGAGTTCGCCACCGCGCTACGCCGCGATCTCGTGTCGGTCCGCGAAATGGCGCGGCGCATCGGGCGCGTGCCGGCGCGCTAGGTCCGCACTCCGCCCCGACGAACG
>JAXMFN010000030.1:0-2239 GCA_046347725.1 Burkholderiales bacterium | reverse complement strand
GCAATCGAGATTCGAGATCGTCGACCGGGGCACGCAGCAGGCGAGTCCGCGCAGTCGCACGTTCGACAGCGTGACCATCGCCATGGTCAGACGCCCTTCTTCGCCAGCACACGCGCCAGGATGTCGCCGACGCTCGCGCAGGCCTTGAGGTCGTTGCCGGTGATCGTCACACCGTACTCGGTGTCGCACATGACGATCACGCCCAGCGCGGCCAGGCTGTCCCACTCCGGCAGATCGGCGAGCTTCGTGTCGCCGGCGACCGGTACCGGGGTCTGGAAGTCGACGGCGACGATGAACTGCTCGACGAAGGCGTCTAGGGCGGCGGGATCGGGAGCGCTCATCGGAGTCCTGGAATGACGTGGGGAGCGGAACGACAATTCATGCAAATGTCATGCCATGCGACGCCGCCGCGGACCGGGTGGTCCGATCGATCGCCGCCGCCCGTGGACATCGTGCCGGCAAGACGGTCAATAGATATCCGGCTCCGGCACCGGCCGCACGCCCGGAGCACCGGTCTCGAGGAAGTCGAGGTCGCAGCCTTCGTCGGCCTGCGTGACGTGGGCACGATAGAGCGCGGCCCAGCCGCGGTCGATGCCCCGGTCCGGCGCCTTCCACTCCGCGCGGCGGCGCGCGAGCTCCTCGTCGGAAACGTCGAGGTGCAGGCGGCGGCGCGGCACGTCGAGCTCGATGATGTCGCCGGTGCGCACCAGCGCCAGCGGGCCGCCGACCGCCGCCTCGGGCGCGACATGCAGCACGCAGGTGCCGTAGTGCGTCCCGCTCATCCGCGCGTCGGACAGCCGGACGATGTCGCGCACGCCCTGTGCCAGGAGCTTCTTGGGGATCGGCAGGTTGCCCCATTCCGGGAAACCGGGCGCGCCGACCGGGCCGGCGTAGCGCAGCACGAGCACCGTGTCCTTCGTGACCGGCAGGTCCGGGTCGTCGATGCGCGCGTAGAGCTCGCCGTGGTCGTCGAAGACCAGCGCCGGTCCGCGGTGGACCAGGAGCTCGGGCGTGGCGGCCGAGGGCTTGACCACCGCGCCGCGCGGCGCGAGGTTGCCGCGGACCACCGCGAGCGCGCCGCGCGTCGCCGGATCGCCGGTGACCGGCCGGTCGAGCGGGCGGATCACCTCGTCGTTCCAGACCTTCGCCCCCGACAGGTTTTCGCCCAGCGTGCGCCCGTTGACCGTCAGCGCGTCGAGCCGCAGGCGGTCGCGGATGCGATCGAGGAGCGCGGTCAGGCCGCCGGCGAACCACAGGTCGTCCATCAGCCCGTCGCCGTTCGGGTAGAGGTTGGCGAGCACCGGGATCGTTCGCGAGACCCGGTCGAGGTCGGCGAGCGTGTAGGGAACGCGGGCACGGCGGGCGAGCGCGATCAGGTGGACCGCGGCGTTCGTCGATCCGCCAAGCGCCATGTAGGTAGCCGCCGCGTTGTCGAACGACGCGCGGGTGAGGAAGCGCGAGGGTTTCCAATCCTCCCAGACCATCTCGACCGCGCGCGTGCCGCAGTCCGCGGCCATTCGTTCGTGCGCGGAATCGACGGCAGGAATCGACGACGCGCCGGGCAGCGTGAAGCCCAACGCGTCGACGATCGAGGTCATCGTCGAAGCGGTGCCCATCGTGTTGCACGTCCCGGCGGTGCGCGTCATCCGGCCTTCGAGGTCGATCCAGTCGCAGGCGTCGATCTTGCCGATCCGAAGCTCGTCCCAGTACTTCTTGGTGTGCGTGCCCGCGCCGGTCTTCACGCCGCGCCAGACGCCGGTCGACATCGGTCCCGCCGGGCAGTAGATCGCCGGCAGGTCCATGCTGATCGCGCCCATCAGGAGGCCGGGCGTCGTCTTGTCGCAGCCGCCGAGCAGCACCGCGCCGTCGACCGGGTGCGAGCGCAAGAGCTCCTCGGTCTCGAGCGCGAGCAGGTTGCGGTAGAGCATCGTCGTGGGCTTGACGATGACCTCGCCCAGCGAGAGCGCCGGCAGCTCGAACGGGCAGCCGCCGGCCTGCCAGACGGCGCGCTTGACCGCCTCGGCGCGTTCGCGCAGGTGCTGGTGGCAGGTGGACAGCTCGCTCCAGGTGTTGATCACGGCGATGACCGGCCGGCCGAGGAAATCCTCGCGCCGCAGGCCGGTCTGCTGGACGCGCTGGCGGTGCGAGAAGCCGCGGATCGTGTCGGCGGCGAACCAGCGCTGGCTGCGGAGCGCTTCGAGTGGGCGGCGGGGGCGCATCGGCACGGCGGGAGGCGAGG
>JAXMFN010000003.1:0-379434 GCA_046347725.1 Burkholderiales bacterium | reverse complement strand
CGAGTCCGGCCTCCCGGATCGGCGCCGCGCCGAGCACCGCGAAGGCCTGCGACTGCAACGCGTCGCCGGCGAGGAGCGCGGTCGCCTCGCCGAACGCGACATGGCAGGTCGGCCGCCCGCGACGCATCGAATCGTCGTCCATCGAAGGCAGGTCGTCGTGGACCAGCGAATAGGCGTGGATCATCTCGACCGCGGCGGCGGCCGGATCGACCGCCTCGACGTCGGCGCCGGCGAACTCGCCGGCCGCGTAGGCGATCAGCGCCCGCACGCGCTTGCCGCCGCCGAGCGTGGCGTAGCGCATCGCCCGCGCCAGCGTCGCCGCGGGACCGCTCTCCCCGGGCAGATAGCGGTCGAGCGCGGACTCGACGCGGGACCGGCGTTCCCGCGCCCAGCCGGCGAAGTCGGCGTCAGCGGACATCGCCGTCGCCGTCGGGCCTCATCGCCCGCAGCACGCCGTCCTCGAGCACCTCGATATCGAGCTGGGCCTGCTTGAGCGTACCCTGACAGTACTTGAGGAGTTCCGCGCCGCGCCGGTAGGCGTCCAGCGCCTCCTTGAGCGGCAGCTGCCCCCCCTCCATCGATGCGACGATGGACTCGAGTTCCGCCAGGGCGGATTCGAAACTCGCGGGCGCTGGAGCGGTCTTGGGCATGGAGGGCGCGTCGACGACGGCTTGCGGCCTGGCGTGTCGCTGGCTTCGCGGGCGATCCGGCCGGAATCCGGCGGAGGAGCGCGATCCGCACGGCAGGACCGGCCGCCGTCCCGAAGGGCGTGACGACGATAAGGTCTTGACCTGATTATGAAAAGCGCAGTAGTCTAGCATGTTTTGACGTGCCGCGGCCATGCGGCTTGCCGTCCGGGGTTCCCGACCGGATCCGGGTCGGTAGAGGGTCGGGGGCCGCGCGCGGAGGTGGGGAGCGATTCCCCGGGAGCGGTTCCCGGGCACTCGGATTCACGCACAAGGACACGAGGTCATGTCGAACCTGGCGGCCGCGGCGCACCTGCGGCAACCCGTCTCGCAATTTCCATCGCACTGGTATTGCGATCCCCGCGTCTTCGAGGCGGAGATGCGCACGCTCTTCCCGCGGGCTCCCGGCTACGTCGGCCACGAGCTGATGGTCCCGGAGGTCGGCGACTACCAGGCGCTTCCCGGACGCCTCGACGCGCAGGCGCTCGTGCGCAACGCATCGGGCGTCGAGCTGCTGTCGAACATCTGCCGCCACCGCCAGGCGTTGATGCTGAAGGGCAAGGGCAACGCGCGCAACATCGTCTGCCCGATCCATCGCTGGACCTACGACCTGCGCGGCGAGCTCCTCGGCGCACCGCATTTCGCCGACAAGCCCTGCCTCAATCTCGGGCGCGCGCCGATCACCGGCTGGAACGGGCTGCTGTTCGACGGCCCGCGCGACGTCGCGGCCGATCTCGGCCCGCTGACCACGCGCGCGTTCGATTTCTCCGGCTACGTCTTCGACCGCATCGAGCTGCACGAGTGCAACTACAACTGGAAGACCTTCATCGAGGTCTACCTCGAGGACTACCACGTGGTCCCGTTCCACCCCGGGCTCGGGCAGTTCGTCACCTGCGACGACCTGCGTTGGGAGTTCGCACCGTGGGCGTCGCTGCAGACGGTCGGGATCACGAGCCTCGCCAAGTCCGGGACGCGGACCTACGCGCGCTGGCACGAGGCGGTGCTCAAGTACTACGGCGGACGCAAGCCCGAGCAGGGAGCCGTCTGGCTCACCTACTACCCGAACATCATGGTCGAGTGGTACCCGCACGTGCTCGTCGTCTCGACGCTCTATCCGCGCGCCGTCGACAAGACGCTCAACGTGATCGAGTTCTACTACCCGGAGGACATCGCGCTGTTCGAGCGCGAGTTCGTCGAGGCGGAGCAGGCCGCGTACCAGGAGACGGCGGTCGAGGACGACGAGATCGCCGAACGGATGGACGCCGGGCGCAAGGCCCTGTGGCTCGCGGGCCGCAGCGAGGTCGGACCCTACCAGTCGCCGATGGAAGACGGCATGCAGCACTTCCACGAGTTCTACCGGCGCGAGATGGAGTCGGTGCTGACGCCGCTGTGATCGCAGGAGGTCGTGCCGCGGGGGCGGGCATCGGCTCGGTGCCCGCCCCCGCCGCTTCCGGGGAGCTTCGTCGTGTCGTCGCTGTGGATGCTGGTCGCCGGCGCGGCGTTCGCGCTGATGGGCGTGTTCATCAAGCTCGGCGCCGAGATCCACTCGGTCGGCGAACTGGTCTTCTGGCGCTCGATCGTCCTGATGGCCTTCGCCTGGGCGGCGCTCGCGCGGTCGGGGTCGACGATCCGCACGGCGCGCTTCGGCATGCACGCGCACCGGGGCATCGCCGGCTTCGTATCGCTGTTCCTGTTCTACAACGCGGTGATGACGCTGCCGCTGGCGACCGCGATGACGCTCTCCTACTCGGCGCCGATCTTCCTGGTGATCCTGCTCACGGTCCAGGCCCGCGAACGGCCGGGCGCGAAGCTCGCGGCCACCGTGTTCGTCGGATTCGCCGGCGTCGCGTTGTTGCTCGGTCCGTCGATCGCCGCCGACCGGCCCGGACCGGTACTGGTCGGTCTCGCGTCGGGCGCGACCGCGGCGATCGCCTACCGGAACGTGCGGGCGCTCGCGCACGTCGACGAGCCGGAACCGCGGATCATCTTCTACTTCGGGTTCTGGACCTTCCTGGGCGCGCTGGTGTGGATGGTCCCCCAGCCGTGGCACCTGCCGACGCCGCGCTCGGCGATGCACCTCGCCGGCATGGGACTCATGGGTGCGATCGGGCAGGTGGCGATGACCCGAGCGTACGGCCAGGGGGCGATGCTGGTGTCGGCGGCGCTGTCGTACAGCGCGGTCGTCTTTTCGGCGCTGATCGGCATCGCGGTGTTCGACGACCGGCTGCCGCCGGTCGCCTGGCTGGGAATCGCCCTCATCGTCGCCGCCGGCGTCGCTGCGGTACAGTTGCGGCCGGCGCGGCGCGAGGACGCGGCGGCGCCGATGGTGAACGACTGACGGTCCGCCCGAGGGACCGCTGATTGGAGAGCGAATGGAAACGACGATCGTGAGCCCCGAGTTGCTCGCCGGGCACCTGGACGACCCGAGCTGGATCGTCCTCGACGTCCGTTCGAACCTGCGCAAGCCGCGCTGGGGCCGCGAGGAATACGAGCACGAGCACGTGCCGGGCGCGCGCTACATCCATCTCGACGACGACCTGTCCGCCGAGAAGACCGGCAGCAACGGCCGCCATCCGCTGCCGACCCGCGAGGCGGTCGCCGCGATGTTCGGTCGCGCCGGCATCGACGAGCGCAAGCAGGTCGTCGTCTACGACCAGAACGAAGGCGTCTTCGCCTCGCGCTGCTGGTGGACGCTCCAGTGGCTGGGGCACGAGGCGGTCGCGGTCCTCGACGGCGGCTGGGCGCGGTGGCTGCGCGAGAAGCGCCCGGTCACCGACCGGCCCCCGGTCGTGACGTCGGCGACCTTCCGCATCCGCGGCGATCGTCCGATTGTCGACGCGAACGACGTGGTCACGCACCTCGGCGACGCGAGCCGCTTGCTCCTCGACGCGCGGTCGTCGGAACGGTTCCGCGGCGACGCCGAGCCTTTCGATCCGGTCGCCGGACGGATCCCGGGTTCGACCAACCGGCCGTCGGGACGCAACCTGGGCGCCGACGGCTCGTTCCGCCCGCCCGACGAACTTCGCGCCGAGTTCGAGGCGACGCTGGGCGGACGGCGGCCCGAAGACGTCGTGCACACCTGCGGCAGCGGCGTCACCGCCTGCCACAACCTGCTGGCGATGCGGATCGCGGGATTGCCCGGCGGCAAGCTCTACCCCGGCTCCTGGAGCGAGTGGTGCGCCGATCCGTCGCGCCCGATGGCGTCGGGAGAGGACTGAGCGGCCTGCGGCGCCGGTCGCCGGCCTGAAGCCCGCCCGAGCGCCCTCCGCCTGCCCCCGGTGAGTCGGCCTTCAGGCCGACCGACGTCGTCCGGATCGCACCGGAACATTCATCTCGCCGTCGACCACGACGCGATCTCGCGGTAGCGGGGCCCCTCGCGCGACAGCCGGGACGCCATCAGCACGACGCGATCGGTATCCCAGGCGATCGGCGGATCGATGACGCCCGCCAACGGACGCCCGCAGGCACGGGCGAGCGTCACGTGCGGCTTCCAGGCGCGCGCCTCGGTCGCGATCGCGCGCTGCGCCAGCGCGCCCGCCAGGTCGCGCTGCGCGGCGACCAGCGTCGGATCGACCGATGACGGCGCCGCCCAGGCGATCCCCGCCCGAGCGAACGCCCCCAGCGTGTCCAGCGCGATCGGCCGACGGCGCCAGCCGATCGTCGCGCCGGCGTCGACCGCGGCGTCGACCCGGTCGCCCGGAACCGTCCCGACGAACACGACGGTCAGATGCAGCGTATCGGCGCGCGTCGCCCGGCCGCCGGTGCGCTCCGCGGCCTCGCGGGCGAGCGCGTCCAGCCGCGCCCGCGCCGGCGCGTCGGGCAGGATCGCGTAGAAGAGCCGGGTCGGGTCGTCCATCCGGTCTGACATCGGGCCGGTCTCGCCGGCCGCCATTCGCGATTGTCGCCGTAGACCGGCGGAAGCCGAATAATCGCGGTCCCGAACCGCCGCGCGAGAGCGCTGCCCGATTGCAATGGCGCGCCGACCGGCGTAGCGTCGTTCGTCCGGCCCGCCCCTCTCCCCCGGGCGTCCGGCACCGCGCGCCCGCGCGGCGAGCGATCCGCGCAGCGATCTCGTCGAAGACGGAGGTCTACATGCATCGGCACGCGGCGATCGTCCTGCTCCTCGCTTCCAACCTGCTCGGCGTACCCTGCGCCCGGGCCGGTCCGACGATCGTCATCGGTCCGCAGCCGATGGCCGCGGCCGACTCGGCGTCATCGACGAAGCTGGGCGAAGCCACCAGCGGCTTCGACCTGTCCGCATGCTGCCCCTACGCAACGCAGGCGTTCGCCAAGGCGGCGGCCCGCAACCTCGGCCCGCAACGGAGCGACCAGCGGCTCGCCTTCGCCGTGAACACGTTCACCCCGGCGTCGACGATCCCGGGGTCGGAGCTCCTGACGATCGCCGACCTGGATTTCCGCGCGGACAGCCCGACGCTGAACCGGTGGGTGATCAACGACCCGGTTTCGACCGGACCGATGAATCTCACCGGCATGCAGCTGGGCGGCGAACGGCTCTTCGTCGGTGCCAACGTGTCGACCGGTCCGAACGCCTTCCACCCCTGGCTCTACTCGTTCGCGCTGCCGCGATCCGGAGGCCTGCCGACGCTACGTGCATCGCTCGACCTCGCACCCGGATTCGCAGGCACCGCGGAGGTCACCGACGTGCGGTTCGTGACGCCGCCGACCAGCGATCTGGCTGACCTGACGTCGAACTTCTTCCTCGTCGCCGAGCAGCAGTCCGGCGATTGCCATGCGATCAAATTCGGCAAGGCGGAGTACGTCGACGACGGGACTCCGTCGCTCTCCCAGAAATACCATTTCGGGGCGTTCCAGCCGTTCAGCGAATGCCACACCCGCGCGATGCGCTTCGGCAAGAACGACCCGTTGCCGGCGGACGCGGCGATCTGGATCGGCGGGCGGGTCAGGAACACGCCGAACTCGTCCGAGTCCGTGGCGCTCTACAAGTTGACCGACCAGGGGGATACGGCCGTGCTGGACACGAGCTTCGGCGGCGACGGTCAGGTCAAGATCCAGCACGCGTCGGGGCTCAACATGCGCTTCTTCGACCTGACGAGCCGCACCGACCGGCTCTACGTCGCGCTCGCCGTCGAAGGCCCGCAGGTCGGCACCTACCAGCCGATCATCATGCGGATGTTCCTGGACGGCGGGCTCGACTACGGATTCGGGGTCAACGGTATCGTGTTGATCCCGGCCACCGGCTCGAGCAGCAACCCGCGGACGATCACCACCGATGCGGCCGGAAACATCGTCGTGACCGGCGAGACGTACACGGCCAACAGCGTGCGTCCGTTCGCCTACTTCCACGTCCGTACCTCGCCGCTGAACGCCGCGGAGGCGTTCGCGTCGCAGCACGTCGAGTACGCGTTTCCCGGCTTCGCCAATTCGGCGTTCTTCACGCACGACCACGCGCCCGACGGGACGATCACGTTCGGCGGCGCGACCTACGGCGCCTACCCGGACATCTCGACGATGCGGCCGTTCGTCGGCCGGATCGCCGGCCCGCCGGGCACGACCAAGGCGATCGAGTACTTCCATGCGGGCCTCGGCCACTACGCGGTCATCTCGATACCCGCCGAGATCCAGGCGCTGGACAGTCAGACGATCCCCGGTTGGACGCGCACCGGCTTCTGGTTCAACGTCCATGCGACCGAGGCGCCCGGGACGCTCGGCGTCGACCGCTTCTTCAGCGACGCCTTCGCCCCGAAGAGCTCGCATTTCTACACCAACAACGCGAACGAGTTCGCGATCCTCCAGGGAAGTCCGGTCTGGAAGCACGAGGGACGCACGTTCTTCGCCTACTGGCCGGCTCTCGACAACCGTTGCCCCCCCGGCATGCGCCCGGTCAAGCGCATCTTCAACAACGGGGTGACCGGGGCGCCGAACCACCAGTACGCGGACGACGAAGACGTGATCAACCAGGCGATCGCCCGCGGCGGTGTGATCGAGACCGGCGCGGCGGACGGCGCGTTCTTCTGCAGTCGCTGACCCGGGACGCGAGCCGCGAATCGCCGGACCCCGGAGCGCGGCGAACCCCGACGCGGGAGGGGAGTGTCGTCGCCGCCCGTTCCGCTCCCGACCGGTCGCCGGCCCGGTTCAGCGCGAGCGGTGCTGATGTCCGGGCGACAAGGATCAACCGGCCGGTGTCGCCACGCCGGTGCGATCGACCGCGCGCCGGATCGCCTCGTCGAGCTTCCGGTAGTCGATCGGCTTGGCCACGAATCCGTTCATGCCGGCCTCGATGCACGCGGCGCGGTCCTCCGCGAGCACGTTCGCGGTCAGCGCGAGGATCGGCAGGCGCGCCGCCGGCCCCGGCAGCACGCGGATCGCGCGGGTCGCGGCGAGGCCGTCCATCTCCGGCATTTGCACGTCCATCAGCACCAGATCGTACGGCGCCGCCTGGACCTGGCGCACGGCTTCGACGCCGTCGGAGACGACGTCGTGGTAGTGACCGAGATGGGCGAGCAGCTCCCGGATCAGGTACTGGTTGACCGTGTTGTCCTCGGCGACCAGGATGCGTAACGGCGGGCCGTCGCCGGCCGCGAGTACCGGCTCCGAACCCGACGGCGCGTCCGGCGGCGCCGACGCCGCGCGCTCGGCCTCGAGTTCGACCCGGAATTCGCTGCCCACGCCCGGCGTGCTCGTCACGTCGATGCGTCCGCCCATCAACGCGACGATCTCCCGGCTGATCGCCAGACCCAGACCGGTGCCACCGAAGCGGCGCGACGTGCTGTTGTCCGCCTGGCTGAACCGCTCGAACAGCCGCCCCATCGCCTCCGGCGCGATGCCGATTCCGGTGTCGCGGACCGTGATCGTGATCGCGGTGCGTTCGGCGCCGCGATCCGCGTGCGCGACGCCGACCACGACCCCTCCGCGTTCGGTGAACTTGATCGCGTTGCCGATCAGGTTGAACAGCACCTGGCGCAACCGGCTCGGATCGCCGCGAATAACCAGCGGATCGTTTCCGGGGTCGAAATCGATCGTGATTCCCCGCGCCTGGGCGCGCGGCGTCATCATCGACACCACGTCGTTGACCGCGGCGACCAGCGGGAACTCGACCGACTCGAGCGTGAGCTTCCCCGACTCGAGGCGGGACAGATCGAGGATGTCGTTGATGATCGCGAGCAGGCTCTCGCCGGACTTGCCGATCAGATCGACGTACTTGCGCTGTTCGACCGTGAGCGGCGTGTTCATCAACAGGCCGTTCATCCCGAGCACCGCGTTGAGCGGCGTGCGGATCTCGTGGCTCATCGCCGCCAGGAACTGCGATTTCGCGCGGGCGGCCGCTTCGGCGGCGTTGCGCGCCTCCTCCATCGCCTTGGCCGCCTCCCGCGCGCGCGTGACGTCGCGGAAGACGCTGACGAGCAGCCCGTCGGCCGTCCGCCGGTCGATCGCCTCGACGATCCGCCCCCCGGGGATCGCCATCGCCCCGGCGCCGGTTCCGTTCATGCGTTCGCGCCGGCGATTCGCCCGGAACGCGGTGCGCTCGGCTTCGCTGGCGTCCGGCAGCAGCGCGCGCGTCGCGATCTCGCCGACCTCGTCCAGCGTCATGCCGGGCGACAGAACGCCGTCGAGGTACGGGAACAGCTCGGTGTACCGCCGGTTCCAGGCCACGAGCCGCTCCAGGTCGTCGAAGACGACGAAACCGTCGCTCATCGCGTCGAGCGCCTGCTCGAGCGTCGCCTTGGCGCTGGCCAGTTCGCGCTGCGCGGCGCGCTCGGTGGTGACGTCGCGGTAGATCGCGACGAACCCGGCGTCGCCGGTCCGATGCTCGATGATCGCGATCGTCCGCCCGTCGGGGAGCACCGTCTCGAAAGGCCGGCCGCTGCCGACGTGGCTCGCCCGCTCGGCGATCCACGCCTCGCGCTCGGCCTCGGTACCTTGCGGCCGCATGTGTCGCGCCGCCGCCGCCTTGACCTCGGTCAGAGGCACGCCTTCGCGCAGGACCGCCGCGAGGTGCGGGAATATCTCCAGATACCGCCGGTTCCAGATCACCACGCGCTCGCGGGCGTCGACGACGATGAATCCTTCGTCCATCGAGTCGAGCGCCCGATCGAGCGTCGCCTGGGTCTCGGCGAGCACCCGCTGCGCCTGCTTGATCTCGTCGACGTTGGTCCATAGACCGACCGAAGCGATCCGCTGGCCGTGTTCGTCGTAGATCGGCGTCGCGCTGTTGATGCACGCGACGCGCGTGCCATCGCCCCGCAGCAGCGCGATCTCGTAGGAGCCGGTCATCCCCTTTTCGCGCAGCGCGATCTGGTCGCGGAAGATCCGGGCGTTCTCCGCGTCGACGAATTCGTAGATCGTCCGGCCGATGACCTCGTCGCGCGTACGGCCGAGCAGCGCGCACATCGCCGGGTTGACGTCCACGGTACGGCCGTGGGTGTCGATGTGCCAGTAGCCCTCCTGGGTGCTCGACAGCACTCGTTCGATCAGATGCTGGGCGCGCTGACGCGCCGCGTCGGCGGACTCGCGGGCGCGCACCTGTCTCAGCAGGTCGGCGTGACTCGCCGCGAGTCGCTCGCGGGCCTGTTCGATCGCCGCCCGGGCGCGTCGCTCCCCGTGCAAGTGCCAGTGGATCAGCGCCGCCAGTCCGATCAGGATCGCCACCGCCGCCAGCGTGATGGCGTTGTCGGTCCGGTGTTCCTCGGCGTAGACGGCGTCGATCGCCGCGACCGGGAGGCCGACGGTCACGACGACACCGGGGTAGAGCGACGGACGGACCGCGAGCATCGCGATCTCGCCGTCGATCCGCGCGGGCGACTCGTGCGCCCGGCCGTCGGCGTCCAGACGCAGTCGCGGCGCCAGCGTACGGCCCAGCCAGGCGTCCTGCGGCGGCAACGACGCGAGCAGGACGCCGTCGTCCCGCTCGACCGTCACCACCCAATCCGCCGGCAGATTGCCGGGAACGAAGAGACCGGTGAGGGTCGGCAGCGGAATCTCGGCGAGCAGGACCCGACGACGCCAGTCGTCGGACAGCACGCGTGCGAGCCAGATCGACGGCTCTCCGGTCGCCTCGTTGACCTGCGGTGCGCTGGCGCGCAGCGTCGCGATCCGCTGGCCGAGCACTTCGCCGAGGAACCCGGGCGGGAGCGAAGGCCCGAGCCGCGCGGTCGCCTCCTGGACCGCGGCGTGGACGCGGCCCTCGGCGTCGACGAGGACGAGATCGCGCACCAGCAGGTGCTGTCCGACGAGTTCGCGCCATTTCGACCGCAGCGCCGGCGCGTCGACCGAGCCGTCGGCGCCGGTCGCGGCACGAACCGTGGCCGATTGCGCCGCCAGGACCAGATCCACGTTCAGCAGGTGGCGGTTCAGCGCCGCGACCGAGCTCTGCAGGTAGGTCTCCAGGGTCTCGGACGCGACGCGGTACGCCTTCGCCCGCTCGTCGCGCTGGTGCTGCCATGCGAGCGCGACGACCAGCGCGACCAGGAGGGCCGTTCCCCCCCAGATCACCGCCAGCGCCGTGCCGCCCCGACCGGTCACGGCGATCCGGCCTTCAGGCCCACCGGCTCGGCCAGCGAATCGTTCCACAACGCCGTGCACGACGCACCGCAACGGCGGATCCACGCCGGCAACACCGTCCCGGCCAGTTGCTGGCGGAGCTGGCGGATGTCGGCTTCGGACGGCTTCACTTCGACCATCTTTCCTCGCCGCCCGGTCGTGCACGCCGCCGCACCGGTGTTGCAGGCGACGCCCTCCGAGGTCTCACGCTCGGACTCGTCCCAGATCGCGATTTCGAGCTTCGGCAACTCGGCGCGCAGCAGGTCGCGGACCGATGCCGGCAACGCCCGCCACGCCTCCGAATTGGCGACGAACACCGACAGGCCCCAGGTCATCGGTAGCGGGCTCAGGTGGGTGGTGACTTCGTGCAAGCCGATCGTGTTGCCGGACATCGTCCCGGTGACCGCGCAGTCGACATTGCCCGATTTCACGTTGGCGACGATGTCCGCGAACTCGGTTGAAACCGGTACCGCGCCCAGCCCCCGCACGAGTTCGCCCATCGAAACGCTCGACACCCGGATCCGCCGCCCGGCGAGGTCCACGAACCCGCGGAAGGCCGCGCGGCAGAACAGCACCTGCGCCGGATAGACGTAGACCGCCAGCAGTTCGACGCCATGCTGTTCGCGCAGGATCCGCTGGAGCTGCGGCCGGAACGCGGCGAGGTTGCGCTTGAGCGTCGCGACGTCCGGGTTCATCCCGGGCAGGTCGGCGGCCGCGAGCTGGGCGTCCAACGCCTGGCTGCGCGACAGCAGCGCGGTGCCGAAGGGCACGGTGCCCAGCTGGATCAGCCGGAGCATGTCCTGACCGCGCACCCCGGCCTGGTCGAACGGCAGGATGTCGGCGACGACCGCGCCGCCGGAGAGGCGCGCGAGCGTCCGTGTCCAGAACGGCGCTTCGTGCCGGGTGTACTGGTTGACGTTGGCGAGTCCGCCGACGATGCGCAGCCGCAACGGCTCGGATTGGGCGGACGGCTGCGCCGGCGCGCTCGGCGCCGCCAGCGCGGTGGCGAGACCCGCGAGGATCGCGAACCGGGTGTAGCGGTACGTTGACCGGCGATCGGTTGATCGGGTAGACGGGGACACGGGAGCGGACCTGGTTGGAGGGCGGGATCGGGACGGGAGCCCGGCGTTCCTTGCATCGGCGGCTGGAACCCGATCCACTGTAATCGACCCGACCGAGCCCGGGCAACAGGACGCGGTGCGGCGCGACACGCCGCCTTCGCCGTTGTCGCGTACAGGAACCGCGGTCCCCGATGGGCCGAGCGAGGATCCCGGTCAGCCCGGCCGGCGCGCCGCCAGCGTCACGAACCGCTTCACCGTGCCATCCGCCACCGCGATGTCGATGCGATCGTCGACCAGGACCTCCCAGTCGTCGAGGCGCGCGCGCCACTCGCCGGCCGGCACCAGGCAGCGCGGCCCGCCGGCGAAACCCTCGATCCACGTCGTGCCGTCGACGAGCACGTTGACGAACAGGACGCCTCCGGGGCGCACGCCCTCGCGCAGTCGACCGAGCGCGTGCGTTGCCGACGCTCGATCGAAATAGCACAGGAGACCGATCGACACGACCGTGTCGTACGGTCCGTCGATCTCGTGGACGCGCAAGTCGGCCACGCGGGCGTCGATCGCCAGTCCTTCGGAGGCCGCGAATCGGCGCAGGTGGTCGATCGCCGCCGGGCTCGCGTCCAGCGCGTAGACCCGGCACCCGCGCCGGGCCGCGGCCACCGCGAAATTGCCGAGGCCGCAGCCGTAGTCGAGCACGCGCCCGGTCGCGAACGCGAGCGCGACCGACTCGAACGGATTGAGCGCGAACTCCGCCGCCCGCACCTGCCGCTCGAATTGCGCGTCGAAGAACCCGACCGACGGCGCCGGCGGTTTGCGCAGGGTAGGCGGCGCGCTCATGCCCGCGATCGTAGCAAGGACGACGGCCGGGGGGGAACCGCTGCGCCACCGCTCCTCCCGGGACGACGCGCGGTGGCCTTGACCGACAAAGGATCGGCGCTACGATGGCGGTCGCGCCGGCGTCGGCCGGCGCGCCATCGCGGGAGCGCAGCGCATGACCACGACCCTGTTCGAAGCGGCCGCCGTGGGCGACGTCGAGCGCGTCCGCGCGCTCGTCGTGCAGGGCGCCGATCCCGACGCGCGCGCCGAGGATGGCGCGACGCCGCTGATGCGCGCGGCGCGTGGTGGCCATCTCGCGACCGTCCTCGCGCTGATCGCGGCGGGCGCGGACGTGAACGCCGCCGACCCGGCCGGCTGGACGGCGCTCGCGAGAGCGGTCCACAACCCGGAGAGCGATCGCGGCGACGCGGACGTCGTCCGTGCGCTGATCGATGCGGGCGCCGACGTCGAGGCGCCGATCGGCTACGGCATCCGTCCGCTGATGCTCGCGGCCGGGTACGGCGAGACCGCGGTCGTGCAGGCGCTGCTCGACGCGGGCGCCGACGTGCTGGCGCGCAACCACGGCGGCCTGACCGCGCTGATGATGGTGAAGGAGAAGTTCTACGTCGACGTCATCAACCTGCTCTACGAGGCCGAGCAGACGGCGGGCGTCGGCGAAGGGAGCTGCTCGACCAAGCACCCGCCCGGTGCGCAGGTGGTCACCTTCCTCACACCCCGCGCGAAGGGCGAGTAGCGCGCCCGCGCGCCTCACTCCGCCGAGATCTTCGCGTCCTTCACGACCTTCGCCCACTTGTCGACTTCGGCGCGGAGGAACGCGTCGAAGTCGGCGGGACCGAGTGGCTTCGCCGCCGGCACGAAGGTGGCCTTGCGCAGGCGATCTTGCGCCGCGGGGTCGGCGAACGCCGCGACGAGACCCGCGTGGAGCCGGTCGCGTACCGCGGCCGGGGTTCCTTTCGGCACCACGAACCCGGCCCAGTCGGAAACGTTGAGGTCACCGAACCCGGCCTCGGCCATGGTCGGCACCTCCGGCAGTTGCGCCAGCCGCTCGCTGGTCGTCACCGCCAGCGCCCGGACCTTGCCGGAGGTGATCTGGCCGATCGCCGAGGACGCGGTCGCGAACATGTACGCGACCTCGCCGGTGACGACCGCGAGCACCGCCGGCGGCGCGCCCTTGTACGGAACGTGCGTCGCCGGCACGCCGGTCCTCGACTTGAAGAGTTCGCCGGCGAGCTGGCCGGGGCTGCCGACGCCTCCAGACGAGTAGTTCGCCGATCCGCGCGACTTGAGCGTCTCGATCAACGCGTTCACGCTGTCGCCGGGCACGGCCGGATTCACGATCAGCACGTTGCTCGGATAGACGTAGAGGCCGACCGGCTCGAAGTCCGCCAGGAGGCGGTACGCCTTGTTGCGGATGATCGCCTCGTTCGCCGCCGCCGCGACGTTGATCATGCCGACGGTCAACCCGTCCGGCTTCGCCGTGCGCACCGACTCGAGCGCCACGGCGCCACCGGCGCCGGGCTTGTTGTCGATCACCACGCTGGCCCCGAGTTCGCGCTCGAGCCGCTCGGAGACATTCCGCAGCACGATGTCGAACAGTCCGCCGGGCGGTCCGCCGACAACCACCTTCAACGCCGGTTGCGCGACGCCGGGCGGCGCCGCGAGGACCGCCAGCGCCAGGACCGCCAGTCTTGCCGCACACAACTGTCTCGCTCGCTCCATCATCGCCTCCATCCGATCGTTTGTCGCTACGGTGCCGGCATCCGGCCCTGCCGGCGACTCGCGGCTACGCCCCATCGCGTCGCCCGGGAATCTGCGCGCCGCCGGCGACGTAGAGCGTCTCGCCGGTGACGAACGAGGCGCCCGGCGCGCAGAACATCGCGACCGCCCAGGCGATCTCGTCCGGCTCCCCCGCGCGACGGGCGTAGCTGCAGGTCCTGGAGAACGCCTCCCAGTCGCCGCCCGGCTCGCGGCGCCAGGCGTTGCGGTCCGTGCGCACGAGCCCGGGCGCGACGTTGTTCAGCGTGACGTTGTCCGCGGCCCATCGACAGGCGAGTCCGCGGATCAGAGCCTCGTGCGCCGCCTTCATCGCGCCGTACACCGGCAGGATCGCCAGCGGCGCCGCCTGAACGATGCTGCCGATCGTCACGACGCGTCCGAACTCGCGCGCCGCCATGCCCGGCACCACCGCGTTCAGCAGCCGGACCGTCGCCTTGAAATTGGTCTCGATCTGCAGATCGATGTCCTCGTCGCGCGCGTCCTCGAGCCTCGCGTAGACCGAGCGCGCCGCGCCAACGACGAGCACGTCGATCGGCCCGAGATCCGACTCCACGGCCGAGACGAGGGAGGTCGCGATGTCCCGGCGCGCGACGTCGACGTCGTAGGCCCGCGAGCGCCGGCCGAGCGCGCGGATCCGCTCGACGACGCGATCCGCCTCCGACCCGTCGTCCAGGTGATCGACCGCGACGTCCGCGCCCATCTCGGCCAGCGTGACCGCGATCGCCGCGCCGATGCCGCGCGACCCGCCGGTCACCAGCGCGACGCGGCCGGCGAGGGAGGTCATGGCCGCGAAACCGCCGGCGCCGGGCGCGCTCATCCGCGTTCCTCGTCCACGCTCAGACCTGATCCCACGACGACACCGCGTCGTCACGCACCTGCTCCTCGAGCATCCGCTCCTGACGTTCGATCCGGTCGACCAGCGCGACGACCTCGTCCGCCCGGGCGCGCGGCACGCACACGACGCCGGTCTCGTCGGCGACGACCCAGTCGCCGGCGGCGATCGTCACGCCGCAAACCGTGACCGGCTCGCCGATCGAGCCGAACGCGAACTCGTTGCGGCTGCGGCGCGGACAGGTGCCGACCGCCCAGACCGGATAGCCGACGGCGCGGATCTCCTCGAGGTCGCGGCAGGCGCCCCACATGACCGTGCCGCGCACGCCGCGCCGTTGCGCGAGCCGCGACGCGAGCCCGCCCCAAGCCGCGGCATCCGCCGCACCGTCCAGGTCCATCACGACGAAATCGCCCGCCTTCATCGTCCTCAGCACCTGTTCGAGCGGCTTGCCGACACCGCCGCCGAACCGATAGGCGTCGGGGTCGCGCGACTTGCGCACGAAGCGCACCGGCAGCGCGCGCCCGCACACCCGCCCAACGCCGACGCGCATCGCCGCGATGCCCGACAGCGCGCCGGCGATGCCGAGCTCGTCGAGCGCGTCGGAGATCGCCGACGTCGGGTGCATCGCGAGGCGTGTATCGAGTCCGGTTCCGTCCGTCATGTCGTCTCCTGGTTGTGTTCGCCGCGCGCGGGCGCTCATGTTCCGATCAGGTACGGAGCGAGCCGGCGCCGGTCGAACCCGGCGCCCAACCCCGCCGCCTCGCCCAGCGCGATCGAAGGGCCCCGGGCCCAGCCTTCGAGGAGCGCGTCGCGCGCCGGGTGGTCGCCGATGCCGCACTCGATCATCCCGTTGCGCGCGCCGCTCGCCGCGAGCAGATGCGCGGACGCGACGAGCCCGACCGCCCCGGAGAACGTATGCGGGCACAGGCGCCGTCCCGCCGCGACGATGCGGCGCGCGAGCGGCACCCCGCCTGTGAAACCACCCCACTTGGTGATGTCCGGTTGCAGCACGCGCAGCGCCCCGGTCGCCAACGCGGCGTCGAACATCGGCGGGGCGATCAGGTTCTCGCCGCCCGCGAGCGGTATGGCGGTCGCCCGGCGCAGGCGACGCCAGACCTCGGGGGGCGTGTCGGCGGGGACCGGCTCTTCCAGCCACGCGAGCGCGGTTTCGTCGAGCCGCCCGACCGTCTCGATCGCGTCGTCCGCGTCCCACGACGAGTTGACGTCGAGCATCAGCTCGCAGGTGTCGCCCACGCGTTCGCGGACCGGCAACACGGCGGCGAGGTGCTCGTCGATGCCGCCGGAGGACCGCAGCTTGAACGCGCGGAATCCGCGCGCGAGTCCGCGTTCGACGATCTCGCCGACGTCGTCGGCGCGTCCGACACTCGCGTACCCCGGGACGACCCCGCCCCCTTCGCCGCCGCCGAGCATCCGCCACAGAGGTAGACCGGCGCGCTGGGCGGCGATGTCGTGCAGGGCGATGTCGACCCCCGCGATCACCGCGGCGATCGGACCGGGCTCGCCGGACTGGACCCGGAGGATACGGGTCGCGTCGTTCATCACCGCCCAGGCGTCGGCCGGCGTGGTCCAGGTGCGCCCGATCAACAGCGGCGCGACGATCTCGGTTAGCAGCCGCGCCCGGTGGCGCAACCCGAATCGCGGGAAATTGCACCAGATCTCGCCCCAGCCCTCGACGCCATCGGCGTCGCGGACCACCAGCATCAGGCTCACCAGCGTGCGTACCGGCGCGATCGGCGTGGCGACGGTGCGCCCGAGCGGAATCTCGAGCGCGAGCGGCTCGATCGAGAGGATCCGCGAAGGTCCGCCGACCGGCGCCGGGACGGCGGCGGCGGAACCATCGGCGTGCCGGACGGAATCGACGGGGCGTGCCATGAGCCTGTCGGGTCGGTCAGGACATTGTGGGCACACCTGTCATATCGAACAACCATGTTTACGTGATCTTGTCATAAACTTGGAATATGACATGGCCGTCCAGCCCTCCGCGCCGCGGTCCGATCCGAACGAGTGCGACGCCCGCCGCTGCAGCCTCGCGACTCGATCGGCTGCGGGTCCGCCATTGGAAGCTCCTGCGAGGGGTGGCCGGACGCGGGTCGATTGGCGCCGCCGCGCGCGAGCTCGGTATCGCCCAGCCGGCAGCGACCTTGATGCTGCGCGAATTGGAAGGCGCGCTGGGCGCGACGCTCGTCGCCCGCGACCGGCGGGGCGCGCGACTGACCGCCGCCGGACAGCGTGCGCTCGCGCGCCTGGAGATCGCGCTCGCGTCGGTCGACCGGGCGGTCGAGGCGGCCCGTGCGGGCGCCGATGCGCCGAGCCTGCGCCTGGGCACGATCCAGGCGGCCGGTGTCGACGTGTTGCCCGATGCGATCGCGCGCCTCGAACGCGCCGGGTTCCAGAACGGACTGCGGCTCACCGAAGGTCGCGCCCACGATCTGGTCGCGGCGCTGGTGGAAGGCCGGCTGGATTGCGTGGTCGGCTGGATCGACGAATCCCTCGCGGCCCACCTGCCGATGGACTCCCTCGCCCTCGAGCCGCTCCTCGAGGGCCGGATGCAGGTGTTCGCGTCCAAGGGCGACCCGCTCGCCCGATCGCGGGCCGCGTCGATGGCGGATCTCGCCCGGCGGGGCTGGATCGTGCCGCCGCCGGGATCGCGCACGCACGCGGCGTTCGCCCGCCTGTTCGTCGCCAACGGCCTGGCGCCGCCCACGATCGCGGTCGAGTGCGCGTCGCTCCATACGACCTTCCACGTCGTCGCCGCGACGCGGATGCTGGCGGTCGCTCCCGACAGCGCGGTGCGCGTCTACGCCCGGCGCGGCATGGTCGCCGCGCTGCGCGGCCCGGGACTCGAGTTGCCCCGCGAGCGGGTCTCGGTCATCACCCGTCGCGACAGCGACTCCCTCGAGACGGTCCGGCGATTGCGGCAGGCGCTGCTGGCCTCGCGCGCCGGTTGACCGCGTCCCGCGCGAGGTCCGCGGACGATCAACCGGGCGCGAGCGCGAAGTCAGGGCTCCACGCTGCCGGGGCGATCCGCGTCGGCGTCGACCGCGCACCGCAAGCTCGCAGCAAGGATCGCGTCTGGCCGCTCGGGCGTGAGCGGCTTGGCAGATGGTCGTCGATGCCGGCGGCGCGACAGGCCTGGCGGTCTTCTTCGAACTCTTCGGCGAGCACCACCTGCGCGCCGACGTGCTCGCGCGGCGGCCGCGACCCTGGCGAGCGGCACCGTGAAGCGGAACTCGGTCGTCGCCGGTTCGCGCGGGTCGGCCCGCCAGAGCGCCCCGAGGAGCCCGCCGGGACCGCGGCGTTCCAACGACACGGGGCCGCGTCCCTCCCGGAACGCGGCCCCGTCGAGACGACTGGCGGCGCGTCAGTCCGCCGCCATCGACTTCTTCTTGTCGAAGAACTGCTCGTCTTCGGTCGAGTGCTTGAGCGCGGTCGTCGACGACTGGCTACCCTGCACGGTCGTGGTGACCGCGTCGAAGTAGCCGGTGCCGACCTCCCGCTGGTGCTTGACCGCGGTGAACCCCTTCGCGGCGGCCGCGAACTCCGCCTCCTGCAGCTCGACGAACGCGCTCATGTTGTTGCGCGCGTAGCCGTAGGCGAGGTTGAACATCGAGTAGTTGAGGCTGTGGAAGCCGGCCAGCGTGATGAACTGGAACTTGTAGCCCATCGCGCCCAGCTCGCGCTGGAACTTCGCGATCGTCGCGTCGTCGAGGTTCTTCTTCCAGTTGAACGACGGCGAACAGTTGTAGGCGAGCAGCTTGCCCGGGAACTTGGCGCGGATCGCCTCGGCGAACGCCTTCGCGAACGCGAGGTCCGGCTTGCCGGTCTCGCACCAGATCAGGTCGGCGTACGGCGCGTAGGCGAGACCGCGCGAGATCGCCTGGTCGAGACCGTTGGTCGTCTTGTAGAAGCCCTCGACGGTGCGCTCACCGGTGCAGAACGGCTTGTCGTTGTCGTCGACGTCCGAGGTGAGGAGGTCGGCCGCCTCGGCGTCGGTGCGCGCGAGCAGGATCGTCGGCACGCCCATGCAGTCGGCGGCGAGGCGGGTCGCGATCAGCTTCTCGACCGCCTCGCGCGTCGGCACCAGCACCTTGCCGCCCATGTGGCCGCACTTCTTCACCGAGGCGAGCTGGTCCTCGAAGTGGACGCCCGCCGCGCCCGCCTCGATCATCGCCTTCATCAGCTCGAAGGCGTTGAGCACGCCGCCGAAGCCGGCCTCGGCGTCGGCGACGATCGGCGCGAAGTAGTCGACGTCGGCCTTGCCCTCGGCGTGCTGGATCTGGTCCGCGCGCGTGAACGTGTTGTTGATCCGGCGCACGACGTGCGGCACGGAATTCGCCGGGTAGAGCGACTGGTCAGGGTACATCTCGCCGGCGATGTTGGCGTCGGCGGCGACCTGCCAGCCCGACAGGTAGACCGCCTTCAGGCCGGCCTTGACCTGCTGCATCGCCTGGTTGCCGGTCAGCGCGCCCAGCGTGTTGACGAAGGGCTCGTCGTTGATCAGCTTCCACAGCTTCTCGGCGCCGCGGCGCGCCAGCGTGTGTTCGATGTGGATCGAGCCGCGCAGCCGCACGACGTCCTCGGCGGTGTAGCCGCGCTTGATGCCCTTCCAGCGCGGATTCTCCGCCCAGTCCTTCTTGAGCCTTGCCGCTTCCAGGTCGTAGTTCATCGTGTCGCTCCCAGCGTGTCGTCGTCGGACCAGGCCGGCCGCGGGAAACCCGGGAGCCGGCGTTGATTCGGTGCCAGCGGCCGCCGCGAAGGCGGCCGCTCGCACACCGGTGACGCCGATCGGTGCCCCAGGCTCCGATCAGGTCACGCCACGTCGCCGGCGGGGATCGCCCTACGGCGGGGCGGGCTTGGAAGACGGGTGCGGACCAGGCCCTGCTTGACGACCAGCCACGTGCTCTTTCCACGCAGCGGTCTCTCGTGACCCCTCGAAACTACCAAACCGCGGCCAGGCGCACAAGGGGATTTGGCGCAGCGCAGTAATAAAAAAACGACGTTGATTCAATGAATAAGAACATATTTCCGTCAGACGGAATCATTTGCACGTCGGAACATCCGGTCCGTGCTGCGGCGCACGTGCAGTTGGCGCGAATTCTGCCGAATTCAAACGAGCGATTCGTCATAACGCCTTGTTTATGCATAAATAAGCAACATCCTCGCTGACGCCGTACGTCATGCGCTGGTTTTCGTACGATGGAAATTGTTTTCGCCGACCGCGCACCGACCGCGCACCGACCGCGCACCGACCGAGCGTCAGGTCCGATGCCAACGCACGGTATCGCCGCGCAACGGCACTTCGACCGATCGCCAACCCAGGCGATCGCGGATCGCCTCGGCGAATACGAGCGACGTCTCGCGCTCCCCGTGCACGACGAACACGCGCCCGGGCGCCCGCTCGAATCCTCCGAGCCAGCCGAGCAACGCCGCCTGGTCGGCGTGCGCGGACAGGCCGCCGATCGTGTGGATCGACGCGCGCACCGGCACCGCCTCGCGGAACAGCCGCACGTCGCGCACCCCGTCGACGAGCGCCCGGCCCAGCGTTCCCTTCGCCTGGAACCCGGTGAACACCACCGCGCATTCCTCGCGGGGCAGGTTGTGCCGCAGGTGATGGCGGACACGCCCGGCCTCGCACATGCCGCTCGCGGCGACCACGACCGCGCCCGAGCGGATCGCGTTGATCCGCATCGAGTCCTGCGCCGATTCGGTGAACAACACCCGGAGCTTCTCGGGATGCTCCGCCTGCCAGCGCGCCAGATCCACGGTCTCGCGATCGAGCAGCGGCGCGTGCCTGCGGGTGATCTCGGTCGCCGCGGTCGCGAGCGGCGAGTCGACGAACACGGTGAGCGCGGGCACTCGATCGGCGCGTGCGAGCTCGGCCAGCACCTGGAGGACCTCCTGCGTGCGACCGACCGCGAACGCCGGTACCACGACGTTGCCCCGGGGCAACGTCCGCGACAGTACCTGCGAGAGCTCGTCGAGCGTCGAGGCGAGCGACTTGTGCAGGCGATTCCCGTACGTCGATTCGACGACGAGCGCGTCGGCGCGGGCGACCCTCGCGGGGTCGGGCAGCACCGGACGGCCCGGCTGGCCGAGATCGCCGGAGAACACGAGCGTCGACGCGTCGTCGCCGGAACCGACGGTGATCTCGGCGATCGCCGAGCCCAAGATATGGCCGGCGTCATGGAACCGGAGCGTGATCGCGCTCGCGACCTCCCGCGGCTCGCCGTAGCCGACGTGCCGCAGCAGGCGCAGCGCGGCCTGCGCGTCGGACGTCGTGTAGAGCGGCTCGCCGGCGGCATCGCGCGCCGCCCGCCGCCCCCCCGTCGGGCCGCCGGCGGAGGGCCGGGCGGCGCGCGGACCCGGCCGGGCGGATCGCGGCGAGCCGCGCTCCCGCGCCCACTCCGCGTTCCATTCCTGGATGTGCGCGGCGTCCGGCAACATCACCGAGAGGAGATCCGCGGTGGCCGGCGTCGTGTGGATCGGGCCCCGCCAGCCCCGTTTGACCAACAGCGGCAGCAGCCCCGAATGGTCGATATGGGCGTGCGTGAGGACGACGAAGTCGAGGCCGCGCCAGTCGAAGTCGAGCGCCGTCGCGTTCTTCCGATCGGCGTCGAGCCCCTGGAACAGGCCGCAATCGACGAGAAAGCGCGCACCCGCCGCCTCGACCAGGAACGCGCTGCCGGTCACCTCGCTCGCGGCACCGAGGAAGCGGATCGTCGCCTCCGCTACCGGCGCGAGCGCCGACCGCCGGTCATCGCTCACCGGCCGTCCTCCGGCGCGCCGCAGCGTCTGCCGGCGCACAACCGGCCTGACCAATTCAATCCTACCAACAAGGGTTATATCGTCCGCGGGACCCCGTCGCTATTCTATTCGCGGACCCGGGCCCTCGTCGGTGCGCTCGCGAGGCGCGAGGGTCCGCAGGATGCGCCATCGCGCCCGACCCGGCCTGAAGAGCCGCGAGCCGCGCGATCGGCGCGTATCCACGCCTCGCGACCACGACCAAGCCGGGAATCGGAGGAGTTCCGTGTTTCGACGTGTGTGGGATTGGCTCAAGCGTCCGCCGCGCTGCTCGATGCTGCGGATGCTGATCGTCGGCGCCGCCGGCGGCGTCGTCATCTGGGGCGGTCTCAACACCGGCATGGAGTGGACCAACCGCACCGACTTCTGCGTCTCGTGCCACGAGATGACGATCCCGCTCGAGGAGCTCAAGAAGACGGTTCACTACAAGAACCGCAGCGGGACGAGCGTGTCCTGCGCCGACTGCCACGTGGCGAGCAGCAAACACCCGGTCGACTACGCCCGCAAGATGACGATGAAGGTCGTCGCGGCGCGCGACGTCGTGGGCCACCTGCTCGGCACGATCGACACGCCCGAGAAGTTCGAGGCGCAGCGACTGACGATGGCCAAGCGCGTCTGGGCGCGGATGGAGGAGTCCGATTCGCGCGAGTGCCGGAACTGCCACGACTTCAAGACGATGGACGCCGAGAAGCAGAAGGACCGCTCGGTCGTCAAGCACGAGGGCGCCATCGAGGACGGCAAGACCTGCATCGAGTGCCACAAGGGCATCGCCCATAAACCGGTGCATCAGGCGCTCGACGCGGCCAAGTCGGGCTCCTGACGCCGGACGACTCGACCCGGCGGCGGCGAACGGCGAGAATGGCGACCGTGGTGGATGCGACCGCCGGGTCGCGAGGAGACTGTCGATGAGGAATTCGGGAATCGCGTTGCTGGCCGCCCTGGTCGCCCATGGCGCGGCGGCGGCGGCGCCGGACTGGTCGAAGGTGCCGACGCGCAAGATGACCCTCTTCTACCCGGGGCAGGCCGGGTACGAATGGGTGATGAACAAGCCGGACCACTCGGCGGTACCCGACATCGTCGACAAGAAGCGCGCCTGCGCCCGCTGCCACGAGGGCGACGCCAACGAGATCGGCGACAAGATCGTCGGCGGCAAGCCGGTCGGCAGCTCGAAGGCCGTGCTCGAGCCGCAGCCGCCGAAGGGCAAGCCCGGGTCGTTGCCGGTGACCTTCCAGGCCGCGCATGACGGCGAGAAGATCTACTTCCGGTTCGAGTGGACGCCGCCCGCCAACGGCGAGCGCAAGCTCGACCCGAAGAACGAGGTCAAGCTGACGATGATGTTCGACGGCGGCGGCACCGTCGACGGCGCGAGCCTGAACGGCTGCTGGTCGACCTGCCACATGGACCTGCGGACGATGCCGGACGCGTCGGACGCCGCCAAGGGCCACGCCAAGGCGAAGGCGCTCGGCTGGGACGACGGACCGACCAAGTACATCGCCGAATCGCGCAGCGCCCTGTCGATGGCGAAGCCGCGCGGCGCGTGGGACAAGCTCAAGTCCGACGCCGACATCGACGCCGCCCTCAAGGCCGGCAAGTTCTACGATCTGATCCAGTTCCGCAGCGGCAAGGGCGAGAAACCGGTCGACGGCTACGTGCTCGACTCGCGGCACATGGACGGCGGCAAGGCGCTGGTCAAGGCCGAGGGCCGCAAGGAAGGCAACAAGTGGGTCGTGGTGTTCGAGCGCACGCTCGCCGGCGGCGGCAAGGGAGACCACGCGATCGCGGCCGGAACCGTGTACAACTTCGGCTTCGCGCTGCACGAGGACTACACGAACGCACGCTACCACTACGTCTCGCTCAACTACCAGTTCGGTCTGGACAAGGAACAGAAGGACGTCAAGTACTACGTCAACGTCGCTAAACAATAGGTCCACCCGGAGCGGAGCGCCGCCCGGATCAACCCCTCGGAGGAGAACGATGATCCACAGGACTGCGACATGGGCGCTCGCGGCGCTCGTCTCGTTGTGCGCCGGCGCCGCGGGCGCGGCGCCGCCGTCGGCCGCCATGCTCGCCAACGCGTGCGCCGGATGCCACGGCACCAACGGCGGCAGCGCCGGCCCGTCGATGCCCAGTCTGGCCGGCCAGTCGAAGGAGGCGATCGTCGAGGCGATGAAGAAGTTCAAGAGCGGCGAGCGTCCGTCGACGATCATGGGTCGGCTCGCCAAGGGGTACACCGACGCCGACTTCGCGACGATGGGCGATTACTTCGGCAAGCAGAAGCTCCACACGGCGACCCAGCCGCTCGATCCGGCCCAGGTCGCGCGCGGCGCCTCGCTGCAGGAAGCGAATTGCTCGCGCTGCCATCTCGAGGACGGCAAGGAAGGCAAGGACGACACGCCGGCGATGGCGGGCCAGTGGCTGCCCTACCTGCAGATGCAGATGGCGATGTACCTGTCGGGCCAGCGCAAGATGCCCGAGAAGATGGAAGAGAAGGTGAAGCCGCTGTCGCGCGCCGACCTCGACGCGCTGCTGCATTTCTACGCCAGCGTGAAATAGGGGGAGCGCCATGTCACTCGACCGCAGAAGTTTCCTGAAGGCGCTGTCCGTGGGCTCGGCCGCGTCGCTCGCGGCCTGCGCGACGCCGGGAGGCGGGCTCACGATGGCGAAGAGCGGCGGACGGCGCGTGGTCGTCGTCGGCGGCGGCTACGGCGGCACGATCGCCGCCAAGTACGTCCGGATGCTCGACCCGACGATCGAGGTCGTCCTGATCGAACGCAACCGCCAGTTCGTCTCCTGCCCGTTCTCGAACCTGGTCGTCGGCGGCATGCTGAACGATCTGTCGACGCTGACCGTCGGCTACGACAAGCTGGCTGCGAACCACGGCATCAAGGTCGTCTTCGACACGGTGAGCGCGATCGACACCGCGAAGAAGACGGTCACCGGCTCGACCGGCACGATCGACTACGACCGGCTGATCGTCTCGCCGGGCATCGACTTCCGTTTCGAGGAGCTCGAGGGCTACGACCCGGCGACGACGCCAGAGATCATGCCGCACGCGTGGAAGGCGGGTCCGCAGACGCTGCTGCTGCGCCGGCAGCTCGAGGCGATGCGCCCGGGCGGCACGGTGATCATCTCGATTCCGCCGACGCCGTTCCGTTGCCCGCCGGGGCCATACGAGCGCGCCAGCATGATCGCGATGTACCTGAAGCAGTCGAAGCCGGGGTCGAAGGTCGTGATCCTCGACGCCAATCCGGACATCGTCTCCAAGGCCGGGCTGTTCCGCAAGGCCTGGGCCAAGCACTACGCGGGCATCATCGACTACCGCGGCGCGAAACGGGTCACCGGCGTCAACACGCGCAACATGACCGTGTCGATCGAGGGCCTCGAGGACGTCAAGGGCGACGTCATCAACGTCATCCCGCCGCAGCGGGCCGGCGACATCGCGCGGACGGCCAAGCTGACCGGGCAGGACAACCGGTGGTGCCCGGTCAACGCGACGACATTCGAGTCGACGCTCGCCAAGGGCGTCCACGTCATCGGCGACGCCTGCGTCGCCGGGGCGATGCCGAAGTCCGGCTACTCGGCGAATTCGGAGGCGAAGGTCTGCGCGACCAACGTCGTCGCGCTGATGAACGGACGCGACGTCGTCGAGATGTCCGGGATCAACACCTGCTACTCGTTCGTCTCCGAGAAGGAGGCGGTCAGCGTCGCCGGGGTCTACGCGGTGAAGGACGGCGCGATCATCGCCGTGCCCAACAGCGGAGGGGTCTCGCCCGATCTGTCCGAGACCGAGGCGATCTACGCCAGGAGCTGGCTCAACAACATCCTGACCGAGATGACGACCTGACCCGTCGCCGCCGCGCCGGCGCGGCGCCCCGCGGTAACGCGAAGGCCCCGGGAGACCGGGGCCTTCGTATTTCGGACGCCCGCGCCGGCGGACGAGGGGCTCAGGCGACCGCCTCGGGCTCCGGCGCTTCCTCGAAGACGAGCTTCACCTTGTCGTCCGGCCCGAGGTCGACGGTCACCTTGCCGCCGCCTGCGAGGCGGCCGAACAGCAGCTCGTCGGCCAGCGCCTTGCGGATCGTGTCCTGGATGAGCCGCGACATCGGCCGCGCCCCCATCTTCGGGTCGAAGCCCTTCTTGGCGAGGAAGACCTTGAGCGCCGGCGTGAACGACGGCTCGACCTTCTTCTCGACGAGCTGGTGTTCGAGCTCGAGCAGGAACTTGTCGACGACGCGCAGGATGACATCGTGGTCGAGCGCCGCGAACGAGACGATCGCGTCGAGCCGGTTGCGGAACTCCGGCGTGAACATCCGCTGGATCTCTGCCATCTCGTCGCCGCTCTCCTTCGCGTTGGTGAAGCCGATCGAGCCCTTCGCGAGTTCGCTCGCCCCCGCGTTGGTCGTCATGATGATCGTGACGTTGCGGAAGTCCGACTTGCGTCCGTTGTTGTCGGTCAGCGTCCCGTGGTCCATCACCTGGAGCAGGACGTTGAAGATGTCCGGATGCGCCTTCTCGATCTCGTCGAGCAGCAGCACGCTGTACGGGTGCTTGGTGATCGCCTCGGTCAGCTGCCCGCCCTGGTCGAAGCCGACGTAGCCAGGCGGCGCGCCGATCAAACGCGAGACCGCGTGGCGCTCCATGTACTCGGACATGTCGAAGCGGATCAACTCGACGCCGAGGCAGTAGGCGAGCTGCCTCGCGACCTCGGTCTTGCCCACACCGGTCGGTCCGCTGAACAGGAAACTGCCGATCGGCTTCGCCGGGTTGCCGAGGCCGGAGCGCGCGCGGATCGCGGCGGCGAGCGCGTCGATCGCCCGGTCCTGGCCGAACACGACGTTCTTCAGGTCCCGGTCGAGCGTCTTCAACGCGTTGCGGTCGTCGGAGGAGACGTTCTTGGCCGGGATGCGCGCGATCTTGGCGACGATCTTCCTCGACCTCGACCTCCCCGATCACCTTCTTCTGGCGCGACTTCGGCAGGATCTTCTGCGCGGCGCCCGCCTCGTCGATCACGTCGATCGCCTTGTCGGGCAGGTGGCGGTCGTTGATGTAGCGGGCGGCGAGTTCGGCGGCGCTGGTGATCGCCGCCGGCGTGTACTTGACGCCGTGGTGCTGTTCGAAGCGGCTCTTCAGCCCCTTCAGGATCTCGATCGTCTCGGCGACCGACGGTTCGGGCACGTCGATCTCCTGGAAGCGCCGGGACAGCGCGTGGTCCTCGAAGATCTGCCGGAACTCGGCGTAGGTCGTCGCGCCGATGACTTGAGCGTGCCCTGCGACAACGCCGGCTTGAGCAGATTGGACGCGTCGAGCGTCTCGCCGGACGCGGCGCCCGCACCGATGATCGTGTGGATCTCGTCGATGAACAGGATCGACTTCGGGTTCTCGGCGAGTTGCTTCAGCACCGCCTTGAGCCGCTGCTCGAAGTCGCCGCGGTACTTGGTGCCCGCGTAGAGCAGCGCGCCCATGTCGAGCGCGTAGACCTGGTGGTCGCGCAGCAGCTCGGGGATGTCGCCCTCGTTATCCGGCGCGCGAGTCCTTCGGCGATCGTGCGGCCTTTCCACACCGGCCTCGCCGACCAGCAGCGGGTTGTTCTTGCGCCGGCGGCACAGGACCTGGACGACCCGGCTCGAGCTCGTGTTCTCGGCCGATCAGCGGATCGAGCTTGCCGGCCTTGGCGAGCTGGTTGAGGCTGATCGTGTAGTTGTCGAGCGCGCCCTGGCTCGCCGCCGCCCTCGCCTTCTTCCCGACTCCGCCTTCTCCTCCTTCTTCTGCGGCGTCTTTGCGATGCCATGGGAGATGAAGTTGACGACATCGAGCCGCGTCACGCCACGCTGGTTCAGGAAGTAGACGGCGTGCGACTCTTTCTCGCCGAAGATCGCGACCAGCACGTTCGCGCCGGTGACCTCCTTCTTGCCGGAACTCTGGACGTGCAGGATCGCGCGCTGGATCACGCGCTGGAAGCCCTGCGTCGGCTGGGTGTCGGCGTCCGAGTGGGCGGGCAGCCGCGGCGTGTGCTCGGAGATGAAATCGTTGAGGACCCCGCGCAGTTCCTCGAGGTCGATGCCGCAGGCCTTCAGCACCTCCTGCGCCGACGGGTTGTCGAGCATCGCGAGCAGCAGGTGCTCGACGGTGATGAACTCGTGCTGTTTCTGCCTGGCCTCGACGAAGGCCATGTGGAGGGAGACTTCCAGTTCCTGCGCGATCATCGCCTGACTCCGACTCGGGGGCGCCGGCGGACGCCCGGTGGCGGGCCGACGACCTCCATAACGCTCAAGTCTCCTCCATCGTGCACTGCAGAGGGTGCTGGTGCTTGCGGGCGAGCCCGATGACCTGCTCGACCTTCGCCGTGGCGACTTCCCGCGTGTAGGTTCCGCACACGCCCATGCCTTCGCGGTGCACCTGCAGCATGACCTGCGTCGCCCGCTCGCGGCTCATCCCGAATACAGTCTGAAGGACGACGACGACAAAGTCCATCGGCGTGTAGTCGTCGTTCAGCAGCAGGACCTTGTACAGCGGAGGCGGCTTGGTCCGGGCCTTCTGGGCCTCGAGGAGGCCGCCTTGCCGCTCCTGGTTGGCCATCGTCACCGGAGGGATATGCGGGATGTTGGGGTAATGTTTGATGATTGCAACAGTTTTTTCAAGGGGAACGCCCGGCCGGGGGGACCGGCTTGACGCCCTGCCGACGCCGCGCGTAAAAATGTCGTCCCGCCAGGGCCCGGCGCGAGCGCCGGACTTCGGTCGGCCGCCGTGTACGCCAGAGCAGACCGCTGGCGCCGCGGAACGGCCGCCGGCCCGGCGACCGTCCGTCATCGAGAGAGGTAACCGCAACATGCCTACCGGCACCGTGAAATGGTTCAACGACGCGAAGGGATACGGGTTCATCACCCCCGATGGCGGCGGCGAGGATCTGTTCGCGCACTTCTCGGCCATCAACATGCAGGGCTTCAAGTCGCTGAAGGAAGGCCAGAAGGTGTCCTTCGAGGTCACGCAGGGCCCGAAGGGCAAGCAGGCGTCGAATATCCAGGCGACCTGACCGGCTCCCGTCCGAGGGGGGCGAACGCGACAAGGCCCGCGCGAGCGGGCCTTGTCCTTTGCGTCGGAACGGCGGCCGGGCGCCCCCGGCGCCGTTTGTGCATTACATCTGCGCGATCATCGCCTGGCCGAAGCCCGAGCAGGACACCTGCGTCGCGCCGGGCATCAGCCGGGCGAAATCGTAGGTCACCGTCTTGGCGAGGATCGCCTTCTCCATCGAGCGGATGATGAGGTCGGCGGCCTCCTTCCAGCCCATGTGGATCAGCATCATCTCGGCCGACAGGATCTCGGAGCCCGGGTTGACGTAGTCCTTGCCCGCGTACTTCGGCGCGGTGCCGTGAGTCGCCTCGAACATCGCCACCGAGTCGGACAGGTTCGCGCCCGGCGCGATGCCGATCCCGCCGACCTGTGCGGCGAGCGCGTCGCTGATGTAGTCACCGTTGAGGTTGAGCGTCGCGATGACGCTGTACTCGGCCGGGCGCAGCAGGATCTGCTGCAGGAACGCGTCGGCGATCACGTCCTTGACCACGATGTCCTTGCCGTTCTTCGGGCTCTTGAAGCTCATCCACGGGCCGCCGTCCAGGAGCTTCGCGCCGAACTCCCGCTCGGCGATCGCGTAACCCCAGTCGCGGAACGCGCCTTCGGTGTACTTCATGATGTTGCCCTTGTGCACCAGCGTCACCGACGAACGATTGTTGTCGATCGCGTACTGGATCGCCTTGCGCACCAGCCGATCGGTGCCTTCGCGCGAGACCGGCTTGACGCCGATGCCCGACGAGGCCGGGAAGCGGATCTTCTTGACCCCCATCTCCTTCATCAGGAACTCGATCACCTTCTTCGCCTGCGGCGTTTCCGCCTGCCATTCGATGCCGGCGTAGATGTCCTCCGAGTTCTCGCGGAAGATCACCATGTCGGTCTTCTCCGGTTCCTTGACCGGCGAGGGCACACCCTTGAAATAGCGAACCGGGCGCAGGCAGACGTACAGGTCGAGCTCCTGGCGCAGCGCGACGTTGAGCGAGCGGATCCCGCCGCCGACCGGCGTGGTGAGCGGCCCCTTGATCGACACGACGTAGTCCTTGAGGATCGCGAGCGTCTCGTCGGGCAGCCAGACGTCGGGTCCGTACACTTTCGTCGACTTCTCGCCGGCGTAGATCTCCATCCAGTGGATCTTGCGCTTGCCGCCGTAGGCCTTCGCCACCGCCGCGTCGACGACCTTGATCATCACCGGCGTGATGTCGAACCCGGTGCCGTCGCCCTCGATGTAGGGGATGATCGGGTGGTCGGGGACGTTGAGGCTGTAGTCCTTGTTGACGGTGATCTTGCTGCCGCCGGCGGGAACCTTGACGTGCTGGTACATCGTGACGACCTCCTGGATGTCGAATCGGGCGTTGGCGCGCGTCGGGTCGACGCCGCCGGAACGAAGGCGCGCCCCCGGACCGGCGGGGGTGACGCTGCCGAAGCCCGGCGATGGACCCGGCCTCGGACGTCGCAGCGACAAGCCCTTAATTATCCTCGATTTCCCGACCCATGCGCATCGGTGATGCCCAATCGAGCCAAATCTAGACCAGGATCAACCCCGACCGGTGCTCCGGCCCGCGTTGTACTGCTCAACAAGCCCTACGGCGTGCTGTGCCAGTTCCGCTCGCCGGACGGACGGCCGACGCTCGCCGATTTCTGCGATGTGCCTGGCGTCTACCCGGCCGGACGCCTGGACGCCGACAGCGAGGGACTCGTGGTCCTGACGGCCAGCGGGGTGTTGCAAGCCGCGATCGCCGACCCGCGGCACAAGCTCCCCAAGACCTACTGGGTCCAGGTCGAAGGCGAACCCACCGAGGCGGCGATCGACGCTCTGCGTCAGGGCGTCGGTCTCGCCGACGGGCCGACTCGCCCCGCTCGCGTGCGCCGGATCGACGAACCCGCGGGGCTCTGGCCGCGCAGCCCGCCGATCCGCGTTCGCCGGGCGATCGCGACCGCTTGGCTGGAGCTGACGATCACCGAGGGGCGCAACCGCCAGGTGCGCCGGATGACCGCAGCGGTCGGATTCCCGACGCTGAGGCTCGTGCGCAGCCGGGTCGGCCCATGGAACATCGACGGCCTCGCCCCGGGCGCCTGGCGCGACCAGGTCGCCGATCCGCGCGTGCTATCATCCGCCGCCGCTCCGCCGCCCTCCACCGCCCGCCTCACGCCAGGCGCCGCCGCCCCGCACCGCCGTCCCCGCCGTCCCTGATGATCCGCCGCCTGATCGCTCGTCTGTGGCCGGGCCGCCCGTCGGATACGCCTCGTGTCTACCGCGCCGACGAACACCCGGTCCGGCGAGACCAGGTCGCCTACGCCGCCCGGACGGTGACGCGGCGACTCCAGGACGCCGGCTTCAAGGCCTTCGTCGTCGGCGGCGCGGTCCGCGACCTGATGCTGGGGCTCGTCCCCAAGGACTTCGACGTGGCGACCGACGCGACGCCGGAGCAGGTCAAGCCGCTGTTCCGCCGGGCTTTCATCATCGGTCGCCGCTTCCGCCTCGTCCACGTGCACGTCGGCAACGAGGTGATCGAAGTGTCGACATTCCGGGCGCCGCAAGTCGCCGACGAGGCGACCGACGAGCACGGGCGGCTGCTGTCGGACAACGTCTACGGCACCCAGGCGCAGGATGCGGCGCGGCGGGACTTCACGATCAACGCGCTGTATTTCGATCCGTCGTCCGAAGAGGTCTGGGACTACGTCGGCGGCGTGGCGGACGTCCGGTCCCGCAAGCTCAAGCTGATCGGCCCGCCGGTGACCCGATTCCGCGAGGATCCGGTGCGGATGCTGCGTGCGGTCCGCCTCGCCACCAAGGTCGGCGTGACCATCGACCGGCGCACCGCGGCGCCGATTGCGAAGCTCGCGCCGCTGATGGCCAACGTGCCGCCGGCGCGGCTGTTCGACGAGATGCAGAAGCTGCTGCTCTCGGGCCACGCGGCCGAGACGCTCAAGAGCCTGCGCGCGCACGGCCTGTCGCACGGTCTGTTGCCGCTGCTCGACATGATCCTCGAGCAGCCGATGGGCCAGAAGTTCATCGACGTCGCGCTCGCCCACACCGACCGTCGCGTGCGCGAGGATCTCGGCGTCTCGCCGGCGTTCCTGTTCGCGACGCTTCTGTGGCACGAGGTGCTGGCGCAGTGGACCGCGGCCAAGACCAAAGGCGAGAAGCCGCTGCCGGCGCTGTTCGCGGCGATGGACCGGGTGCTGGAGCAGCAGGCCGAGCGCATCGCGATCCCACGCCGGTTCGAGGCGACGATCAAGGAGATCTGGGCGCTGCAACCCCGCTTCGAGCAGCGCGCCGGATCGCGACCGGCGCGCTTCCTCGAGCATCCGCGCTTCCGCGCGGCGTACGACTTCCTGGTCATCCGCGGCGAGAGCGGCGAGGCACCGGCCACGCTCGTCGACTGGTGGACGCGCTTCCAGGACGCCTCGCACGAAGCGCGCGAGGCGATGCTCAAACCCGACGAGGCGCCGCGCAAACGCCGCCGCCCGCGCGGACGCGGCCGCCGCGGCGGCGGTCCGGGATCCGGCGGCGCCGGGGGCGGCGGCGAACCCGCGCCCGACGCGGCGGCATGAGCGCCGAAGAGCCGTCTCGAGGCGCTCGCCCCCTCGGGGGGAGCGGCACGAAGTGCCGCTTCGGGGGCCTTTCCAGCGCCAAGAGCCGTCTCGAGGCGCTCGCCCTCGGGGGGAGCGGCACGAAGTGCCGCTTCGGGGGGCCTTCCAGCGCCGAAGAGCCGTCTCGAGGCGCTCGCCCCCTCGGGGGGAGCGGCACGAAGTGCCGCTTCGGGGGGGCCTTTCCAGCGCCGAAGAGCCGTCTCGAGGCGCTCGCCCTCGGGGGAGGCGGCACGAAGTGCCGCTTCGGGGGCCTTTCCAGCGCCGAAGAGCCGTCTCGAGGCGCTCGCCCCCTCGGGGGGGAGCGGCACGAAGTGCCGCTTCGGGGGGGCCTTTCCAGCGCGCGCCCGCCGTCTCCGGGGCCGTTCGTTTGACGCTCGCCGTGATCGGGCTGGGCAGCAATCTGGAACACCCGCGTCGCCAGATCGCGCGGGCGCTGTGCGCGCTCGCACGCCTGCCGCGGACCCGCCTCGTCCGTGCATCGCGCAATTACCGGACCGCGCCGATCGGCGCGACCGACGACCAGCCGGACTACGTCAACGCCGTGGCGATGCTGGAGACCGGGTTGCGCGCCCGCGCATTGCTGGCCCGGCTCTTCGAGATCGAGCGCCGGCAGCGGCGACGGCGTGATCCGTCCGGCCCGCGCAACGCCGCGCGCACGCTCGACCTCGACCTCCTGCTGTTCTCGGGGCGCCGGATGCACGCCCGGGGACTCACGCTCCCCCACCCGCGGATGCACGAGCGCGCGTTCGTGCTGGTGCCGCTGACCGAGATCGCCCCGTCGACGACGATCCCGGGCCGCGGTCTCGCGAAGCGCTCGCTCAGGGCGGTGCGCGACCAGCGGATCGCGCCGACCCGGACCCACCGTCGCGCCTGAAGACCGAGCCATGGACCTGTCGAAGTGCCGTTACGTCGTCGTCGAGGGACCGATCGGCGCGGGCAAGACCTCGCTCGCCCGCGCGATCGCGACCTCGCTCGACGCCGAGGCGCTGCTCGAGAGACCCGAGGACAACCCGTTCCTCGCGCGCTTCTACGACGACCGCGAGCGCTACGCGCTGCCGGCGCAGCTGACGTTCCTGTTCCAGCGCGTCGACCAGTTGCGCGCGCTCGCGCAGCTCGACCTGTTCCGGCGGCCGACGATCGCCGACTTCCTGCTCGACAAGGACCCGCTGTTCGCACGGCTGAACCTGCGGGACGACGAGTACGCGCTCTACGACAAGGTGTACTCGCACCTCAAGCCGCAGGTCCCGGTGCCCGACCTCGTCGTGTATCTGCAGGCGCCGGTGCCGGTGCTGATCGATCGCGTCCATCGGCGAGGCGTCGACTACGAACAGGCGATGCCCGAGACCTACCTCGCACGGATCGCCGACGCCTACACGCGCTATTTCTACGGCTACGACGATGCGCCGCTGCTCATCGTCAACAGCGAGCGGCTCAACTTCGTCGACGATCCCGCGCACTTCGCGCTCCTCCTCGATCGCGTCGCCGGCATGCGCGGGCGGCGCGAGTTCTTCAATCTTGGCCGCTCCGCCTGACGTCGCGTCCCACGGCGCGCCCTCGCCCGCCACGCCGCCGGGGCGGCTGACGACGACCGCGCTCGCCGCACGCGCGGCGGCCGGCGAGAAGCTCGCGATGATCACCGCCTACGACGCGAGCCTGGCCGGCGTGTGCGATCGCGCCGGCATCGACATCCTGCTCGTCGGCGACTCGCTGGGCATGGTGGTTCAGGGCCGCCCGACCACGGTGCCGGTGGACCTCGCCGACATGCTCTACCACACGCGCTGCGTCGTCGCCGGCTCTTCGCGGGCGCTGGTGATCACCGACCTGCCGTTCGGCAGCTACCAGGCCGGCCCCGAAGACGCCTTCCGCGCCGGCGCCGCCGCGCTCAAGGCCGGCGCGCAGATGGTGAAGCTCGAGGGCGGCGAGTGGCTGGCTGACACCGTCGCATTCCTGACCCGGCGCGGCGTTCCGGTCTGCGGTCACATCGGACTGACGCCGCAATCGGTCAACACGCTGGGCGGCTACCGCGTCCAGGGCCGTTCCGCGGACGCGGCCGCCGCGCTCCTCGCCGACGCGAAGGCGCTCGAGCGCGCCGGCGCGTCGATGATCGTTGTCGAATGCGTCCCCCGCGAGCTGGGCGCGCGCCTGACGGGCGCGTCCGGCGTACCGGTGATCGGCATCGGCGCGGGCCCCGACTGCACCGGCCAGGTGCTGGTAGTCCAGGACGCGCTCGGCATCCAGCCGGGCAAGGCGGCGCGCTTCGTGCGCAATTTCCTGCCCGGCCACGACAGCATCACCGCCGCGATCGGCGCCTACGTCGCCGCCGTCAAGGACGGCTCGTTCCCGGCGCCCGAGCACTGCTACTGATCGACCGCCCCGCGCCCCGGAGAGCTCCGCGATGAAGATCTGCCACACCGCCGTCGACCTGGCGCGCGAGCTCGCCGGCGCCAGACGCGTCGCCTTCGTGCCGACGATGGGCAACCTGCACGAAGGCCATCTCGCGCTCACTCGCCTCGCACGGCGGCACGGCGACGCGGTCGTCGCGAGCATCTTCGTCAACCGGCTGCAGTTCGGTCCGAACGAGGATTTCGACCGCTATCCGCGGACCTTCGACTCCGACCGCGCCGGCCTCGAACGCGAGGGCGTCGACGTGCTGTTCGCGCCGACCGAGCACGAGATGTACCCGGTGCCGCAGCTCTACCGCGTCCAGCCGCCGCCGCTGGGCGGCGAGCTCGAAGGCGCGTTCCGTCCGGGCTTCTTCGACGGCGTCTGCACGGTCGTGCTCAAGCTGTTCAATCTGGTGCGCCCGCAGGTCGCGGTGTTCGGCAAGAAGGACCGCCAGCAGCTCAAGATCGTCCGCGGCATGGTTCAGCAGTTCAACCTGCCGATCGAGATCGTCGCCGGCGAGACGGTCCGCGCGGCCGACGGGCTGGCGCTGTCGTCCCGCAACGGCTACCTCTCGCCGGCCGAGCGCGCCGAGGCGCCGCGCCTGCATCGCGCGCTGCGCGGAATCGCCGACGCGATCGCCGGCGGCCGGCACGACTTCGCGAACCTCGAAGCCGACGCGCGTGCCGAGCTCGCGCGACACGGCTGGCAGGTCGACTACGTCGCCGTGCGCCACGGCCTGGGCCTGCGCATCCCGCACCCGGAGGGGTTCGACCATCCGAACCTATTGATCGTGCTGGGGGCGGCGAAGCTCGGCGCGACCCGGTTGATCGACAACGTCGACGTCGCGCCCAGGGTCGACGAGGATTGACGTTACCGGCCGGTCGTCGTCATGCTCGCGGAACACGCGCTTCGCACCGCCGGCGGCCGCCAACGAGGAGACCGAATGAAGCCTATGCGCAACCTCCTGCTGTCCGTCGCGACGACGGCCGTCGTCGCCCTGGCGCCGGCGGCCGGGCCGGTCGCCCACGCGCAGGCGCCCTACCCGGTGAAGCAGATCCGGCTGGTCGTGCCATTCCCGCCCGGAGCCGGGACCGACACGGTCGCGCGATTCGTCGCGCAGAAGCTGTCCGAGCGGCTGGGCCAGCCGATCGTTGTCGACAACCGGACCGGCGCCGGCGGCGCGATCGGCGCCGCGGAGGCCGCCAAGGCCGAGGCGGACGGGTACACGCTGCTCTTCGTCGCCTCGCCGTTCACCACGGTCGCCGCGTCGGCGAAGAACCCCGGCTACGACCCGGTGGGTCAGTTCGTCCCGGTCGCGGCGATCGCGTCGGGCCCGCTCGCGTTCGTCGTCAATCCGGGCGTGCCGGCGGCGACGATGGCGGAGTTCGTCGCGCTCGCCAAACGCGAACCCGGCAGACTCAACTACGGTTCGGCGGGTTCGGGCAGCGTCAACCACCTCGCCCTCGAGCTCTTCATGGCGCGCACCGGCACCCACGTCGTGCACGTCCCGTACCGCGGCATCGCCGATGCGACCAAGGACCTCGTCGGCGGCACGCTGCAGGCGATGACCGCGTCGATTCCGGCGACGCTGCCGCTCGTCGCCGACAAGCGCGTGCGCGTCCTCGCCGTGACCGGCTCGAAGCGGATCGCGCAGCTGCCGGACGTCCCGTCGTGGCAGGAGCAGGGTGTGGCCAACGCCGAGGTGATCAACTACTGGGGCATCGTCGCGCCGGCCGGCACGCCGCGCGAGTCGATCGCGAGGATCAACGCCGAGGTGCGGCGCGTGCTCGCGCAGGCCGATGTCCGCGAACGACTGGAACGCGAGGGCGCCGAGCTCATCCCCGGGGAGCCCGAGCGGCTGGGCGCGCTGATCGCGAGCGACCTCGCCAACTGGAAGAAGCTCATCACCGAGGCGCGGCTCACGTTCGAATAGCCGCATGCGGGCACGCCCCGATTCGTGGGGCGGTGCCGTTGTTCGCCGGTAACAAGCCGACCGCCCGCGTCGCAGGCGGAGTTCGCGGTCCCCTTGTGTGGGGATCGGGTTGACTGTCAAACTCCGCCCAGAGCTCGCGCCCGAGCCTTAGGGAGGACGAGATGCGTCGGTGGATCGGCAGGCTGATGGCGGTCGTTTCCGCGCTGGTTTTCGCGCCGGCGGGGTTCGCACAGGACACACAGTACTCGGCGTTGGCGTCGACCCTCAACGCGCCGACGCTTCCGTTCTCCGATCCCGGATACGCCGCCAACGGGAGCTTCACGGTCCTGGTAACCAACGGCAGTTGCGCCGGTACCTATACGGTGAACGCCGCTCCGGTCGCCGGCAGCGGGCCGGGTGGATCCAACCCGCCCCTCACGACGATCAACACCTACATCGGATTCCCGGCAGGCAGCTTCCTGTTCGCCAACGCCGGCTCCGGGTTATACACGGTCACGGTCACCGAAACCGGCGCCTGCAACCCGCCGATCGACCCGGTCGTCTTCCAGGTCCAAGTGCCCGCCGTCGCGGTGACACCCTACACGGTGACGAGCGCGCGGGTCGACACGTCGCTGCCCTTCGGCGCGCCCGGATTCACCAACGACGGTCAGTTCATCGTGACGATCGCCGACGGCAACTGTACCGGTACCTACACGGTCAACGCCACCCCGGTCGGCGGCAGCGGGCCGAACGGCTCGACGCCGCCCCTCACCACGGTCGTCGCCTACATCGGTTTCCCGGAGGGCAACTTCCTGTTCGCCAACGCCGGGCCGGGCCAATACACGGTGACCGTCACGGAAACCGGCACCTGCGTCTTCGCCCAAGGGCAGGACCCGACGATCATCACGGTCGGGCTGGGCAAGTGGTCGATCCCGGTGTCGGTGCCGATGAACGCGCCTCTCGCCCTGTTGCTCGCGGCGCTCGGTCTCGCGGGCGTCGCCGTCCGGCGGCTTCACCGCCGCTGAGCGGTTCCCGGGTCCGCCGCGGTCTGGCCGTCACGAACGGTCCGATCGCGGCGGCCTCAACGCGAGGATGTTGCCGACGACCGCGAGGACAACCCCGACGACCGCGGCCGTCGTCCAGCGATAGCCTTCGAACGCGGTCGACAGCAGCATCGCGACCACCGGCGTCGACACGCCGACCCAGGACGCCGGCCCCGCCCCGACCGCCTTCAGGAGCGTCAGGTAGGCGCCGAACGCGAACACCGAGCCGAACACCGCGAGGTAGGCGAGCGAGGCGACGTACGGCCAGCGCGCGTCGAACGTCCAGCGCGCGCCGACGAGGACCGCGACCAGCGCGGCCGACAGCGCGCCGTAGAACATGCCCCAGGCGGTGATCGGGAAGACCGGCAGGCGTTTCATCGGCACGCTGACCGCGACCAGATTGCCGGCGGTCGCGAGCAGCATCGAGAGGAATGCCCAGGCGATACCGATCGCCGCCCGCGAACCCGACGGCGCGCTCCCGAGTTCCGGAAGGAACAGGAGAACGACACCGCCCAGGCCGAGCGCCGCGGCGACGACCATCCTCGCGGTGATCGGCGTGCCGTAGAAGACTCTCATGCCGCCGGCGCTGGCGACGACGATCGCCGCGAAGACGACGGCGACGATGCCGGAGGTCACGTCGCGCTCGGCGTAGTAGACGGCCACGTAGTTGACGCCGAAGAACATCGCACCCCACGCCGCGAAGCGGACGTGGTCCGCGAAGCCGAAACGCAGCGACCGGCCGGTGGCGGCGCAGCCAGCGCCGATCAGCGCCGACGCGAGCGCGAAGCGGTAGACGACCGACACCTCGGGCGCAACGACGCCGAGCTGCCAGGTGATCGCGAGCCAGGTCGACCCCCAGATCGCCGTGCAGACGAGGAACAGCGCCGCGGGGCTGGTCGGAACGCTCATGCGGCCCTCAGGGCGTCGACGATCTTCATGCGCGCCGCGCGCGCCGCCGGCAGGAATCCCCCGGCGAAACCCATCGCCAGCGCGAAGGCGATCGCGGCGGCGGCGATCCCCGGGGTCAGCGTGAACGAGAACGCGAGCTCGGCGAAGGTCTGGAAGTTCATCGTCGAGATCGAGATCGCCTGCATCATCGAGGCGCCGGCGAGCCCCGCGAGTCCGCCGATGAAGCCGAGCAGCAGCGCCTCGACGAGGAACGCCGAGAGGATCGCCGCCCGCGAGAACCCCAGCGCGCGCAGCGTGCCGATCTCGCCGGTGCGCGACGCGACGCTCGCGTACATCGTGATCATCGCGCCGATCACCGCGCCGATCGAGAAGATCACCGAGATCGCGGTGCCCAGGTAGGTGATGAACTTCGACAGCGCCTCCGACTGATCGGCGTAGAAGCGGGTCTCGCGCTTGGCCTCGAGGGTCAGCCTCGGGTCGGCCTCGATCGCCGAACGCGTCTCGTCGAAACGGCCGCCGTCGGCGAGCCGGAAGATCACCGACGAGTAGCCGAGTCTTCGGAACGCCTGCAGCATCTGCTCGGCGTCGCCCCAGATCTCCGAATCGAAGGCGGTCCGGCCGGCGTCGAAGGTCCCCACGACCGTCCAGTCGCGCGATGCGAAGCGTACGGTCTCGCCGATCCCCGTCCCGCGGAAGCCGCCGGCGACCGACCGGCCGGTCACGATCTCGGCGGTGCCGGGCGACGGGTGGCGTCCCTCGACGATGCGGACCTGCGGCCGCAGCGTCCAACCTTCGGGCGTCACGCCTCGGATGACGACGTTCGACGGCTTGCCGGTCTCGCGCTTGGCGAGGCTGATCAGCACGACCGGCTCCTTGGACACCAGCCGGCGTCCGTCCGCGCCGGTCGCGATGCCGGGCAGCGTCTCGATGATCGCGGCCTGGCGCCGGTCGATGCCGCTCTGCACCTCGGTCTGAGAGCCGCGTCGGATGACGACGACGTTGTCGTCGCTGCCGGTGGCCACCAGCGTCTGCTCGAGTCCGGCGGAGAGCATCAGCACCGTCGCGAAGACGTAGACGACCAGCGCCATGCCGCCGGCCGTGAGCGCAGTCGTCAGCCGGCGGGCGACGAGGTTGCGGGCGATGTAGGAGAGCGGGACGCCCATCGTCCGGTCTCAGGCCACCGCCCGCAGTCCGTCGACGATCCGGACGCGCGCCGTGCGCCACGCGGGAATCGCCGCGGCGACCAGGCCGATCACGATCGTCGCCGCGATCTGCAGCAGGACCGTCTCCTCGGAGACGAAGAAGATCGGGAACAGCGTCCCCATCGCGTCGGCGAACGCCCGCGCGAGCGGGAACGTGAGCGCGATGCCCAGCGCTCCGCCGGCCAGGGCGAGCCCGAGCGATTCGGCGACGATGAGACCGGCGACGAACCCGTTGGAGAAGCCCAGCGCCTTCATCGTCGCGTACTCGGCGTAGCGCTCGCGCGCGGTCATCGCCATCGTGTTGGCCATCACCGCCATGATGATGACGATGACGACGAACGACACCGCCTGGATCGCGAGCAGGATCGCCTCGGTCATCGCCACGAACGAGAGCTGGAACGCCTTCTCGGTCTCGGTCAGCGTCTCGGCGAGCGAGTTGGCGAACGTCTGGTCGATGACCGCCGACACCTGCGCCGCCTCGGCCGGGTCGCGCAGATGCACGATGAACACGCCGGCCTGGTCGCCGCGCCGCGGGTAGATCTTCTTGACCGACTCGTTGAGGAAGTCGAAATGGAAGAACATCGTCGACTCGTCGACGGTCTTGTCGGCGCCGCGGTAGATGCCCCGCAGGTTGAAGTTCCACGTCCCCGGGTAGATCGTGCCCTTGAGCGGAATCGTGTCGCCGACTTTCCAGCCGTACTGGTCGGCGAGCTTGCGACCGGCGATGGCCCCCTGGCGGTCGGTGTAGAAGGCCTTGCGCTCGCTGTCGGTGAGCGTGAACTCCGGGTACATCGCCAGGTACGAAGGCGCGTCGACGGCGAACTGCGGGAAGAAGTTGCGCTCGGTGATGTAGACGCCGCCGAACCAGTTCGCCCACGACACGCCGGCGACACCGGGCACCTGCCGGATCTTCTGCGCGTAGGTCAGCGGCAGCGCGAAGACCAGCGACACCGAGCTGCGGGTGACCAGCCGGGCGCTCGAGCTCGCGTTGGCTCCCGCGTACCAGGCGTCGACGACGGTGCGCAGCAGGCCGAACGAGGCGATCGCCACGACGATGCCGAGCGCGGTCAGCAGCGTGCGCAGCTTGTGGCGGAAGACGTTGCGCAGGACGAGCAGCGCGACGAACACGGTCCGTTGGGCCCGCGGTCAGTCCGCGAGCACGCCCTTCTCGAGGTGGACGAGCCGGTGCGCCTTCTCGGCCGCCTTGGGATCGTGCGTGACCATGAGGATCGTCTTGCCCAATTCCCGGTTGAGGCGGTCGAGCAGCCCCAGGATCTCACCGCCGGTGGTGCGGTCCAGGTCGCCGGTCGGCTCGTCGGCGACGATCAGCGTCGGGTCGGTGACCAGCGCGCGGGCGATCGCGACCCGCTGCTGCTGGCCGCCGGACAGTTCGTTCGGATAATGCTCCGAGCGGTCGGTGAGTCCGACGAGCGCGAGCGCGGTCTGCACACGCTCGCGCCGCTCGCGGCGGGACAACGACGTGAGCAGCAGCGGCAGCTCGACGTTGGCGTAGGCGTCGAGCACCGGCATCAGGTTGTAGAACTGGAAGATGAAGCCGACGTGCGCGGCGCGCCACGCGGCGAGGTCGGCGTCGGAGAGCTTCGCGATGTCGACGCCGGCCACCAGGATCTCGCCGGACGTCGGCTTGTCGATGCCGGCGACGAGGTTGAGCAGCGTCGACTTGCCCGACCCCGACGGCCCCATCAGCGCCACGTAGTCGCCGGCGGCGACGTCGAGATTGATGTCGACGAGCACCGGAATCACCTGATCGCCACGGACGTAGACCTTCGACAGCCGCCGGATCGAGACCAGCGGCGAGGGCCCGTTCACTTCGCCGCGATCCGGACGAGCGCCCCCGACGCGAGCTCCGCGGACGGCTTGACCACGACCTTCTCGCCGGAGCGCACCTCGCCGGTCACCGCCACGAGGTCGCCCAGCTTGGTGCCGGCGGCCACCGGAACGGCGGCCGCGGCCTCGCCGCGCACGACGAAGACGACCGCCCGGCCGTCGCGCTGGACGATCGCGTCGGCCGGCACGGCGAGGATCGGCTTCTGGTCGGCCGCGGTCACCTCGCGCGACAGGAACGAGACTTTCGCGCTCATCTCCGGCAGCACACGCGGGTCGATCCGGTCGAAGCGGACCTTGGTCATGACCGTGGCCTTCGCGCGGTCGACGGTCGGCACCATCCGGCTGATCCGTCCGAGGAAACGCTCGTCGGGCAACGCGTCGAGCACGATCTCGGCCGGCTGTCCGACGGCGACCTTGGCGAGGCTCGACTCGGAAACGTCGGCCTCGACCTCGAGTGTCGACATGTCCGCCATCGTCACGACGGCGCCCTTCGAATCGGTCGCGCTCGAGAAAGGCGTCACCATGTCGCCGACGTTGGCGCTCTTCGACAGGATCACGCCGTCGAACGGTGCCCGGATCCGCGTGTAGTCGACCGACACCCCGGCGTTGCGCGCCGTGGCCTCGGCCGCCGCGAGTGCCGCCCGGGCGCTCGACACGCCGGCCACGGCGCGGTCGGCACGCGCCCTCGACGCGTCGAGCGTCGATCGGGAGACGAACCCCTTGGCGACCAGGTCCTCGTTGCGCGCGTGTTGGGCCAGGGCGTCGCGTTCCTCGGCGAGCGTCTGTTCGAGGGCGGCACGCGCCGCCTTGGCGTTGGCGAGGGCGCTGTCCGCCTGGGCGACGACGTCGCGATCGTCGAGCCGCGCGATCACCTCGCCCGCCTTGACGCGCGACCCCTCGGCGACGCCCAGCCACTCCAGCCGGCCGGTCGCCTTCGACGCGATCGCCGCCTTGCGCTGCGCGACGACGTATCCGGTCGCGTTCAGCACGACGTATTGCTGCGACGGGAAAGCCGTCACCGCCGACGCGACGCGGACCTCGACCGGCCGCGGCTTCGTCGCGTACCAGCCCCCCGCCCCGGCGACGACCGCCGCGAGGACGCCGAGGACGATCCAGCGGCGCGTGCGGCGGCGACGCACCGGCGCGAGGCCGCGGTCGATCCGCAGCTTCGTGAGGTCGACCGGTTCGTTCACCCGGAGCGTGGCGCGGTCTTCATCGGTGGCGGATTCTACCGTGCCGGCCCTGCCGGATTTCCCGGCGGCGACGATCACCGTCGGCCGGCCGCGGAAGGCCGCCGGAGGCGACGGATGGCGGCGAGCGGCGGCGGATGGCCGCGCGCGCCTTGATGCCGGTCAATGCCGACCGCTTGCGTCCTGCCGGTCGTTGTGCATAATGCGAATCATTCCTATTGCGATCCCTGTCCCGGCCGCGCCGGGCTCCCCGGAGACCCCCATGCTCGCCACTGCGCTCGTCTCGTTCCGCGAAGGCGTCGAGGCCTTCCTCATCGTCGCACTGACGCTCGCCGCCCTCCACCGGACCGGACGGGGCGCGCTCGCCGGCGCGGTCTACGCCGGGACCGCGACGGCGATCGCCGCGTCGTTCGCCGCCGCGTGGCTCTTCGCCCAAGCGGACAACAAACCGTTGTGGGAGGGACTGCTCGCCGCGCTCGCCGCCGCGATGGTCCTGTCGATGGTCGTCTACATGCGACGGCACGCGCGGACGATGCGCGCCGAGATCGCGGAACGGGTGGCGCGTGCCGGCGACCGGCCTGGACCCGGCGCATGGGCCGGCGTCTTCGTCTTCGTCCTGCTGATGATCGTGCGCGAGGGCATGGAAACCGCGCTGGTGATCACGACGTTGGCGCGCGAGACCGGTCACACCGACCTTCTCGCCGGCGCGGTCGCGGGCGCCGCCCTCGCCGGTCTGCTCGCCGCGGCCTGGGCGCGCTACGGGCGACGCGTCGACCTGCAGCGGTTCTTCCAGGTCACATCGATCTTCCTCGTCCTCTTCTCGATCCAGCTCGTCGTCTACGCGTTCCACGAGCTGACCGAAGCCGGCGTCGTCCCCTTCGTCGACAACGAGGCGCTGCATGTCGCGACCGAACCGTACGGTCCCGAGGGCGAGTGGGGGCAGCTCCTCACCTGGGCGATGGTCGCGCTGCCCGCGGCCTGGCTCGCCCGGGCCTGGCTCGCCGACCGGCGCGACCGCGCGGTGCGCGCCGCCTGATCCGCGCCCGATCCGCGCCCGATCCGCGCCCGATCCGCGCCCGATCCGCGTCCGATCCGCGTCCGATCCGCGTCCGATCCGCGTCCGATCCGCGTCCGATCCGCGTCCGATCGACGCCGCAGCGGCGTCAGGCGCCGTCGGGGGGCAGCGGTGTCACCGGCGACTGCGGCGAACGCCGGGCGACGCGCCAGGCGATCCCGAAGAGGACGACCAGTCCGGCGCCGATCAGCGCGATTCCCGCCCATTCGTTGGCGGCGAGGCGCTCGCCGAACACCGCCATCGAGGCGATCAGCGCGATCGGCGGGATCGCGAACATGTTGAGCGAGGCGATGCCGGCCGGCAGGTGCTTGAGCACCGCGGTCCAGACCAGGAACGCCAGCGCCGTCGACACGACGCCGACGTAGAGCGTCGCGGCCGCGTAGGCGGCGTTCCAGCGCGTCGGCGCGAAGTCGACGATCAGCGGCAGCAGCGTCAGCGGCAGCACGCCGACCAGCATCTGCCAGGCGAGGAAATTGACCGGATCGCGCGCCACCTGACGGTCGAAGTACTTGGTCGCCACCGCACCCGCGGCCCAGCCGAACCCCGACAGCGTCGCCCACAGCCGCGGCGCGATGCCGCCCCGCCAGTCCCACGGAGCGACGACCAGCGCGAGACCCGCGAACGCGAAGGCGACGGCGAGCCACTGCGCGCCGCGCAGCCGCTCGTGCAGCACGACGCGGGCGATGACCAGCGCCCAGAACGGCATCGTGAACACCAGCACCGAGGTCCTGCCGGCGCCACCGCCGGCGAGCGCCATCGTCGTCGCGCCGAAGTTGATCGTCGTCTGCGCCAGTCCGGTCACCGCGATCGCCGTCCAGCCGGCGAGCGGCCGCAGCGCGCGGCCGGTCGCGACCAGCGAGCCGAACAGGACCGCGGTCGCGATCCAGGTGCGCTGCAGGTTGAAGATCACCGGATCGGCGCTCGCGAGCGCGAGCTTCATGGCGATCCAGTGGCTCGACCAGATGAACGTCAGCACCGCGAGCGCGACGTAGGCGCCCGCGCGCGAGCCGATGCCGAACGGTCCGCTCATCGGCGCGCGCCCCGGATCAGGGCGCGTCGAGAAACGCCTCGATCGCGCCCGCCACCGCCTCGGGCCGGTCGTGATGGAGCATGTGCCCGGCGTCGGCGACCACGACGATCCGCGCGCCGGGGATCACCGCCATCCGTTCGCGGACCGGGTCGAGCGGATCGGCGGGCGGCGGCCCCTCGTGGCGCGCCCGCAGCCGCGGCGACTCGATCGAATCGGACGCGGCCACACACAGCGCCGGCGCGCGGATGCGCCGCCACACGGCGAGTGTCTGATCGAGACGGTGCACGGTCGGGAACGGCAGCTTGTGCCGCGGATCGGCGCGCAGCTCGCAGCTGCCGTCGTCGCGCCGCCGCGACCAATGCAACGCGAGGAAACGGGCCCGATCGACCGTCAGCCGTGGGTTGTTCCGCTGCAACCGGGCCGCGAGCGCCTCCGTCGACGGATACGAGGCGAGCCCCGCCGGCGCCGCGAGCGCGTCGAGCCACTTCGCGATCCGGTCGGGCGCCGACTCCGCGGGCTCGTCGCGGATGCCGAAGCCGTCGAGCGACACGACGCGTCGCACCCGGTCCGGCCGGACACCCGCGTAGAGCAGCGCGACGTTGCCGCCGAGGCTGTGACCGACGACGTCGGCAGGCGCGCCCGGCGACACGATCGCGAGCAGTCGATCGAGGTCGGCCAGGTAATCGGGGAACCAGTAGCCTTGCGGCTGCCACGCGGACTCGCCGAAACCGCGGAAGTCCAGCGCGACCACCGGCCGCTCGCGCGCGAACGCGTCGACGACGAACTGGAACGACATCGCGCAGTCCATCCAGCCGTGCAGCAGGACGAGCGGCCGGCCGCCCTGCGGACCCCATTCGACGATCCGGTGATCGAGTCCGCGCAGATCGACCCGGCGTGAGCGCGCGCCACGCCGCGCGACGTAGGCGCCGGCGCCTATCTCTTCCGGCACAGCGCGAGGCCGTCCTGCCAGCCGGTACGGTAGTTCGCGTCGGCCGTGTACCGCGCACCGTCGCGTCGCTGCGGCCCCGACGCGCTCGCGCAGCCGTCGGCGTAACCCTGGCGGTACGGCAGCGGGAAGCCGGAGAGGTTGACGTTCGGCGGTGGAGGTTCCGCGTTCCGGGGGGTCGGCGGCGCCGCGGGCACCGTCGGTGGTGGCGCCGGGCCGGGGCCGGGCGGCGCGGTCGCGCAGCCCGCCGCTCCGATCGCGACGACAAACAGGGCGACGAGGCGGGCTTGGCGGGAGTTCATGCGTCCGGGACCGTTGCCCCGGGGCCGTCGACCGGCCGCGAAGGCGCGCTAGAATTCTAGCATCGGCCCCGACGCCATGTCAGAACCCGCATTCGTCCATCTCCGGCTGCACAGCGAGTACTCGATCGTCGATGGCACGGTGCGAATCGACGACGCGGTACGCGCCGCCCGCGACGACGCGATGCCGGCGCTCGCGCTCACCGACCTGTCCAACCTGTTCGGCCTGGTGAAGTTCTACAAGGCCGCCCGCGAGTCCGGGGTCAAACCGATCCTCGGCTGCGACGTGTGGATCACGCACGCGACCGAGCGCGACTCGCCGTGGCGCGCCCTGCTGCTCGCGACCGGACGCGACGGCTATCTGCGCCTCTGCGACTGGCTCTCGCGCGCCTACGTCGGTCACCAGCACCGCGGTCGCGCCGAGATCGACCCCGCCTGGTTCGACGAAGGGACCGACGGGCTGATCGCGCTCTCCGGGGCGCGCGACGGCGACGTCGGCCAGGCGCTGCTGCAGGGGAACGGCGAGGCCGCGCGCGCGGCCGCGCAGCGCTGGGCGCAGCGCTTCCCGGGTCGCTGGTATCTCGAGGTGCAGCGCGCCGGGCGACCCGACGACGACGCGCTGGTCGACGCGACCGTGGCGCTGGCGGCCGCTGAGTCGATGCCGGTCGTCGCGACCCACCCGATCCAGTACCTGCGCCCGGAGGACTTCCGCGCCCACGACGCGCGCGTCTGCATCGCCCAGGGGCACGTGCTCGCCGATCCGCGCCGACCGCACGTGCACACGCACGAGCAGCATTTCCCGACGCAACACGAGATGGCGGAGCGCTTCGCCGACCTGCCCGAGGCGCTCGCCAACGCGGTCGCGATCGCCCGCCGCTGCAACCTCGCGATTGCGCTCGGCAAGGCGCACCTGCCCGACTTCCCGGTCCCTCCCGGCTCGACCCTCGAGGAACACCTGTCGCACGAGGCCGAGGCGGGACTCGAGCGGCGCCTCGCCCTGCTCTACCCGGACGCCGGAGCCCGCGAGCGCGCCCGTCCCGAATACGCCGCGCGGCTCGCCTTCGAGACCCGCACGATCGTCCAGATGGGTTTCGCCGGCTACTTCCTGATCGTGGCCGACTTCATCAACTGGGCGAAGACCAACGGTGTGCCGGTCGGCCCGGGCCGCGGATCGGGTGCCGGGTCGCTCGTCGCCTACAGTCTCGGCATCACCGACCTCGATCCGCTGCGCTACCAGCTACTGTTCGAGCGGTTCCTCAATCCCGAGCGGATTTCGATGCCCGACTTCGACATCGACTTCTGCCAGGACGGCCGCGACCGCGTCATCGACTACGTACGCCGCAAGTACGGCGCCCAGAGCGTCTCGCAGATCGCGACCTTCGGCACGATGGCGGCGAAGGCCGCCGTCCGCGACGTCGGCCGCGTGCTCGACCTGCCCTACACGTTCTGCGACGGCATCGCCAAGCTGATCCCGTTCCAGCCGGGCAAGCTCGTCACGCTCGCCCAGGCGCGCGAGTCCGAGCCGCTCCTCGCCGAGCGGGAGAAGAACGAGGAGGAGGTCCGCGAGCTGCTCGCGCTCGCGGAGTCCCTCGAAGGTCTCACCCGCAACGTCGGCATGCACGCGGGCGGCGTGCTGATCGCGCCGGGCAAGCTCACCGATTTCTGTCCGCTCTACACGCCGTCGGGCGCCGACGCCACGATCTCGCAGTACGACAAGGACGACGTCGAGGCGATCGGACTGGTCAAGTTCGACTTCCTCGGGCTCACGACGCTGACGATCCTCGACTGGACGTTGCGCTACGTCCGGCGGCTCGACCCGGCCTCGACGCTCACGCTCGACGACATCCCGCTCGACGACCCGGCGACCTACCGGCTGTTCCAGCAGGGTCACACGTCGGCGGTGTTCCAGTTCGAATCGCGCGGCATGCGCGACCTGCTGAAGCAGGCGCGTCCCGACCGGCTCGAGGACCTGATCGCGCTGAATGCGCTCTACCGCCCCGGGCCGATGGATCTGATCCCGGACTACTGCGACCGCAAGCACGGGCGCCAGCGGGTCGACTACCTCGACCCCCGACTGGAGCCGATCCTGGGACCGACCTACGGCGTCATGGTCTACCAGGAACAGGTCATGCAGATCGCCCAGGTGATCGGCGGCTACACGCTGGGCGGCGCCGACCTGCTGCGGCGCGCGATGGGCAAGAAGAAGCCCGAGGAGATGGCGAAGCACCGCGACGTCTTCGTCGCCGGCGCCGAGAAGAACGGCGTCGCCCGCGCCAAGGCGGTCCAGCTCTTCGACCTGATGGAGAAGTTCGCCGGCTACGGCTTCAACAAGTCGCATTCGGCCGCCTACGCGCTGGTCGCCTACCAGACGGCCTGGCTCAAGGCGCACCATCCGGCGGCGTTCATGGCGGCGAACCTGTCGCTGGTCATGGACGACACCGACAAGGTCCGCGCGCTGCGCGACGACGCGCTCGCCCTCGGACTCGAGGTGCTGCCGCCCGACATCAACGCGTCCGGCTGGCGGTTCGAACCGGTCGACGCCAAGCGCATCCGCTACGGGCTGGGCGGGATCAAGGGAACCGGCGAACAGGCGGTCGCGTCGATCGTCGCCGCGCGAGAGGCCGGCGGCCCGTTCCGCGACCTGACCGACCTCGCCGCGCGCGTCGACAAGCGGCTGGTCAACCGCCGCGTGCTCGAGGCGCTGGTCAAGGGCGGCGCGCTCGACGGAATCGACGCGCGCCGCGCGACGCTGTTCGCGTCGATCGGCAACGCGCTGGCCGAGGCCGAGCGCGCGCAGGCGCAGGCGGCGCAGAACTCGCTCTTCGGCGACGCAGCGTCGGCACCGGCGCCGGTCCTCGTGGTCTCACGCGAGTGGACCGACGCCGAGCGGCTCCAGCACGAGAAGGCGGCGCTCGGCTTCTACCTCTCCGGCCACCCGTACGCCGCGCACGCCGCCGAGCTCGCGCCGCTGGTCAAGACCTCGCTGCGAGACATCCAGCCGCGTCAGGACCGCTTCCTGATCGCCGGCGTCGTCACTGCGATGCGCGTGCAGACCGGGCGGCGCGGCAAGGTCGCCTTCGTCACGCTCGACGACGGTCGAGGCTCGGTCGAGATCACCGTGTACAGCGAGGTGCTGGACGGCGCCCGCGCGCTGCTGCGCGAGGACGCGCTGGTGGTCGTCGAGGTCAAGGTGCTGCAGCGGATGAGCGAGGACGGCGAGTCGCAGGGCATGCGCATCCTCGGCGAGCAGGTCTTCGACCTGGCCGGCGCGCGACGGAAATGGGGCCGGCAGATCAAGGTGTCGTGCAACGGCAACGCCTCGGCCGACCGGCTCGCCGACATCCTCGCGCCGTTCCGCTCGGACGGACTCAGGGTCGTCGTCCACTACGAGAACGCCCGCATCGCCGGGGACGTCGAGCTGCCGGACGCCTGGCGCGTGACTCCGGACGACGCGCTGATCGCGCGGCTCGGCGAGTGGCTCGAACCCCGTAACGTCCAGGTCGTCTACTGACGGCCGCGCCCCGGGTCCGGAACCACGATGCTCCCGGTCGGCGCGCGCTACCGCGCGCTCTTCGCGCACGCCGGCGTCGTGCGCCTGGCCGCGCTCTCGCTGGGCATGCGGATGCCGCTCGGCACGCTGGCGCTGGCGACGCTGCTGCACCTGCGCGAGCTGACCGGATCGATCGCCTTCGCCGGCAGCGCAGTCGGCGCGCAGTTCGTCGCCGGAGCGCTGACATCGCCCATCCTCGGCCGCCTCGTCGACCGTCGCGGTCCGCGCGGCGTCCTGCTGGCGACCGGATCGGTCTGCCCGCTCGCCTTCGCCGTGATGATGGCCGCGGGCGACCTGGCGCTGTCGAAGCCGGCGCTGCTCGCGGTCGCGATCGTCGTCGGCGCCTTCGCGCCGCCGCTCACCGTGTTGATCCGAACGCTGTGGCGGACGCGCCTCGCCGATCCGGACGAGCGCCGCTCGGCGTTCGCGCTCGACGCCGTGATCCTGGAGCTCGCCTACACGATCGGACCGGCGCTGATCGCGGTCGTGGTGGCGGTCGCGACACCCTTCGCGGCGATGGCGGTGGCGCTGGTGTTCGTCGTGCTCGCAGTGCCGCTGATGTTCGTGTCCGGCGCGCTCGCGTGGTGGGCGCCGCCGCCGCCCGCCGAGCGGCATTTCGCAGGTCCCCTCACCGACCGGCGCCTGCTCGTGCTCTACGCGGCGACTTTCACGCTGACGATGGCGTTCGGCGCGCTCGAGGTCGGCTATCCGGGACTGGGCCGCGCCGCCGGTGCCGACGCCTGGGGGCCGGCGCTGATCGCGGTGAGCTCGCTCGGCAGCGCGATCGGCGGGCTCGCCTACGGCGGGCTGCACCTGCGCACGCCGCTCGCGCGCCAGCTACCGGTGGTGATGGGCGCGATGGCGGTGCCGCTGGCGCTGCATCTGGCGATCGCCGATCCGCTGGCGCTCGCACCGGTCGCCTTCCTCGCCGGGATGATGATCGCGCCGGCGATGACCGTCGTCTCGCTGCTGGTCTCGGACTTCGCCCCGCCGAAATACGCGACCGAGGCGTTCACCTGGTCGGCCACCGCGATCATCACCGGACTGGGCGCCGGCATGTCGATCACCGGCGTGCTGGTCGAGCGCTACGGTCCGAACGGCGCCTTCGCCTGGGCCTCGGCCAGCGCGCTCTGCGCCGCCGGGCTAGCGCTGGCGATCCGGCGGATGCGCGGGTGAGGCGACCAGCGAACGCAGTTCGGTCTTCAGCACCTTGCCGGTCGCGTTCTTCGGCAGCTCGGCGAGGAACACGTACGCCCGCGGACGCTTGAACCGCGCGATCGACGCGAGACAGACGCGATCGAAGGCCGCCTCGAGTCGGGCGCGCTCGGCGTCGGATGCCGGCGGCACGCGGGGAACGACACACGCGACGACTTCCTCGCCCCACTCGTCGTTCCGGCGCCCGACGACCGCGACCTCGGCGAGCGCCGGGTCGCGCAGCAGCGCCTCCTCGACCTCGCGCGGGTAGATGTTCGCGCCGCCGCTGATGATCAGGTCCTTGCTGCGATCCTTGAGCGTGAGGAAGCCGTCGTCGTCGAGCGCGCCGACGTCCCCGGTCCGCAGCCAGCCGCCGGCGAGGGCCGCAGCGGTGGCGGACGCATTGCGCCAATAGCCGCGCATCACCGTGTCGCCACGGACCAGGACCTCGCCGGTGTCGCCGGCGTTCGTCGCGCCGTCGACGACGACCTCGATGCCGGTCTGGGCGACGCCGACCGAACCCAGCCGGCCGTCGTCGCCGCGCGCGATCGCATCGCTGACCAGCGCCCGGGACATCGCGGTGATCGTCATCGGCGACTCGCCCTGGCCGTAGATCTGGGCGAGCCGCGGGCCTAGCGCCGCGTGCGCCTCCTTCGCGTCCTCGACGTACAGCGGACCACCGCCGCAAACGACCGCCTTCAGCCGGTCGAAGTTCGCGTCCCTCATCGAGTGGTCGCGCACCAGGCGCTTGAGCATCGTCGGCGCGGCGAACAGCAGCGACCGGTCGTGCGCGCCGATCAGCGAGGCGACCTCGGCGGCGTCGAAGCCGCCCGACTCCGGCACGACGTTGAGCGCCGCGCGGGCGACGTGCGGGACGGCGTAGAGCCCGGAGCCGTGCGACAGCGGCGCCGCGTGCAGGATCGCGTCACCGGGGTCGACCGCCTCGACGTCGGCGAGGAACGAACGGGTCATCGCGACGAGGTTGCCGTGCGTGATCTCGACGCCTTTCGGACGTCCGGTCGTGCCGCTGGTGTAGAAGAGCCAGGCCGGATCGTGGAGGTCGGCCGGCGCAGGCTCCCGGGTGGCGGCCGGCGCCGCGGCGATCAGCTTGTCGATCGCGTCGAGAGGGACGATTCGCGGCCGGGGCGCCGGCGGCTCCTCCGCGAGGGCCCGCGCCCATTCGCGGTCGGCGAACACCCACCGCGCTCCGCAGTCCGCCAGGATCCACGCGAGCTCGTCGCGGTGGAGCTTGGCGTTGATCGGAACGGCGACGAGACCCGCCCACCAGGCGGCGAACAGCGCCTCGAGGTAGGCGACGTGATTGCGCGCCAGGATCGCGACGCGATCCCCGGAAACCACGCCATCCGCGCCGACCGCGGCGCCGAGACGCGCGACGCGTCCGGCGAAACGCGCGTAATCGGCGACGATCGTCGTGCCGGTCGCGAGCGCCGGACGGGACGGCCACGCGCGCGCGGTCCGGGCGAGCAACGAGGCGACGTTGCGCTGCGGACCGGTCGTCGTCATGGTTGGCAGTCTAGCGCCTCGCCAACTCAGGCGTGACGGTCCCCGGCTGCGGTGCCTCTACAATCGCGGTTCCCGACACCCGGAGGCCTGCGATGTCGTTGCCCGCCACGATGCGCCATGTCGTCATCCGCGAACCCGGGCCGCCCGAGGCGCTCGTGGCGGTGACCGCACCCGTGCCGCGCCCCCGACCCGGCGAGGTGCTGATCGAGGTCGCCTGGGCCGGCGTCAACCGTCCGGATTGCATGCAGCGCGCCGGCAAGTACCCGCCGCCGCCGGACGCCTCGCCGATCCCCGGCCTCGAGGTCTCGGGGCGCGTCGTCGCGCTGGGCGAAGGCGTCGAGCGTCCGCGCGTCGGCGAGCCGGTCTGCGCGCTGGTGGCCGGCGGCGGCTACGCCGAGTACGCGCTCGCGCCCGCCGACTGGTGTCTGCCGGTTCCGCACGGATGCTCGCTGCGCGACGCGGCCGGCCTCCCGGAGACGACCTTCACCGTCTGGAACAACCTGGTCGACCGCGCGTCGCTCGCGGCCGGCGAGGTCGTGCTGATCCACGGCGGGACGAGCGGCATCGGACTCGCCGCGATCCAGATCGCCAAGGCGCGCGGCGCGACGGTCGTCGCCACCGCCGGCACGCCGGACAAGGTCGCGTTCTGCCGCTCGATCGGTGCCGACCACGCGATCGACTACCGTGCGACCGATTTCGTCGCCGAGGTCGCGCGCCTCACCGACCGGCGGGGTGTCGACGTCGTGCTCGACATGGTCGGCGGCGACTACGTGCCGCGCAATCTCGCCTGTCTCGCCGACGACGGACGGCTGTCGATCATCGGATTGCAGCAGGGGCCGAAGGCGGAGATCGACTTCCGCCGCGTCCTGCTCAAGCGCCTGACGATCACCGGATCGACGTTGCGCGCGAGCCCCCACGCGCGCAAGGCCGCGATCGCGCGTGATCTCGCCGCGCGGGTCTGGCCGCTGGTCGAATCGGGGGCGTTGCGCGTGGTCGTCGACAGCGTCCACCCGCTCGATCGCGCGGCCGACGCGCACGCGCGCATGGAAGGCGGCGAACACATCGGCAAGATCCTCCTCGCCGTGCGCGGCTGACCGCCGGAACGCGTCGGCGCAGCCGCTCGCGTCAGTAGGTTCCGCGCCCGCCGGACAGGTCGAACACCGCGCCGGTCGAGAACGAGCACTCCTCGCTCGCGAGCCAGCCGATCAGCGCCGCGATCTCCTCGACGGTCCCGAACCGGCCCATCGGGATCTTCGAGAGCAGGAAGTCGATGAACTCGGGCTTCATCTGGTCGAAGATCGCGGTGCGGACCGCGGCCGGCGCCACGCAGTTGACGCGCACGCCGGTCTTCGCGAGCTCCTTGCCGAGCGACTTGGTGAGCCCGATCACCGCCGCCTTCGACGAGCTGTACGCCGACGCGTTCGGATTGCCCTCTTTGCCGGCGATCGACGCGATGTTGACGATCCGACCGTAATCGTTCGCGCGCATCACCGGCACGACCGCCTTGTTGCAGTAGAAGACCCCGTGGACGTTGACGTCGTAGACGCGCTTCCAGTCGGCCACCGGGTAGTCCCAGGTCGTCGCGTTCGGGCCGGTGATGCCGGCCGAGCAGACCAGCACGTCGATCCGGCCGAACGCCGCGGCGGTCGTCGCGGTCGCCCGTTCGACGGCCGCCCAGTCGGTGACGTCGACCGTCTCGGCGCGCGTCCCCGCCGGAAGCCGCGCGGTCGCCGCGGCCAGGCCTTCGGCGTCACGGTCCCACAACGCGACCCGCGCGCCGCTCCGCGCGAGGCGTTGCGCCACCGCGAGACCGATGCCGGCGGCTCCGCCGGTGACGACGGCCGTGCGGCCGTTGAAATCGAGCTGGTTCATCGTACACCTTTCGTTCGTCGGCTCGCCCGGCATTGTAATGCCGCCGGGTGTCGCCGCCTTTCCCGCCCGTCACCGCGAATCCGGCCGCGACCACGGCGCGACTATTCCCTTGCCGGCTCGCGTGCACCGGTGCAAGCTTGCATCGACGCCGTCACCAGAGGAACGCCATGAGATCCTCGATCCGATCCACCGTCCTCTACGCCGCCGGCCTCGTCGGCGTTCTCGCGCTCCTGTCGACCCTTCCCGCCCAGGCCGACGCACGGACACCCCGTGTCGCCGCACCGGCGATCGGCTCGCCCGCGGGTGAATCCAAGGCGAGCGCCACCGGCTTCGCCAGCGCGGCGCAGGCGGCGCAGGCGCTGGCCGGCACAGGCGTCACGATCTCAAACGCCAGCTGGAAGGGCGAGATCGGCATCGGTTCGTTCTCCGGCGCGAGTTCGCTCGTCGGCCTCGACACCGGCGTCGTGATGACCACCGGCTACCTCGGCACGATCTTCCGCGCCAGCCAGTCCGACATGACCAGCGATATCCACGACTTCGCCTTCGCCTCGGGCGACGCCCAGCTCGACGCCCTGGTCGCGCCCTACGGGACGTTCGACGCGACGATCCTCGAGTTCGACGTGACGACCTCCGCGTCGTCGATCACGATCCGCTACGTCTTCGCCTCCGAGGAGTACGACGAATTCGTCGGCTCGGAATACAACGACGTGTTCGCCTTCTTCGTCAACGGCGTCAACTGCGCGAAGATCGGCAACCAGCCGGTCGCGGTCAACTCGATCAACGGCGGCACGAACGCCTCGCAGTACATCGACAACTCCGGCGGCGCGCGGGCGATCGAGTTCGACGGTCTGACCGTCGTCCTGACCTGCACCGCGGCGGTCACGCCGAACGTCCCCAACCACGTCAAGCTCGCCATCGCCGACGTGTCGGACCCGATCTACGACGCCGCCGTATTCCTCTCCGCGGGCGGCATCACGGCCGGCGGCGGCAATCCCCAACCGGGCGAGGACGTGCTCGCGGTCGAGTTCTTCCACGCCGGCATGGGGCACTACTTCATCACCGCGATTCCCGCCGAGATCAACGCACTCGACTCGGGCGCGGTCTCGGGCTGGACCCGCACCGGCCAGACGTTCAAGGTCTGGACGTCCGGCACCGGCATGGCCGAGGTCTGCCGCTTCTTCACCACCTTCTTCGCGCCCAAGAGCTCGCATTTCTACACGGCGCTCGGCAACGAATGCCAGATCCTCAAGCAGAATCCGGTCTGGCAATACGAGGGCATCGTGTTCCTGGTCGTGCTGCCCGACGCCGGCGGCAGCTGCCCGGTCGGACGAAAACTCTACCGGCTCTACAACAACGGTCAGACCGGGGCGCCGAACCACCGCTACACGGTGAGCCTGGCGATCCGCCAGCAGATGATCGACCAGGGCTTCATTCCCGAGGACGGTGCCGAGTGGTGCGTCCACGACTGACGACGGTGCGATAGCGCGATGGGCGACGACGGGATCACGCGCAGGGACTTCCTCAACGGCGTCGCGATCGCCCTGGGCGCGGGGCTCGCGCCCGGGGCGCTGGCGGCGGCGGCATCCGCGCCGACCCCGCGGTATCCGCCCGGCGACGGCGGGATGAAGGGGAGCAATCCGGGCGCGTACGACGTCGCGCACGCGATCCGGGACGGCCGCCGCTACGACATCGACGCGGTCGCCGCGAGCCAGACCGTCGACCTGGTCGTCGTCGGCGCCGGCATCTCGGGACTCGCGGCGGCCCTGACCTGGAAGCAGCGCCGCCCCGGCGCCCGGATCCTGATCGTCGACGCGCACGCCGATTTCGGCGGTCACGCGCACCGCAACGAGTTCCGCGTCGGCGACCGGCTGCTCGTCTCGTACGGCGGCAGCGAGTCGTTCCAGTCGCCGCAGACGCTGTGGAGCGACGAGGCGAAGGCGCTGGTCGCCTCGCTCGGCGTCGACCTCGCGCGCTTCGACACCGCGTTCGACCGCGAGCTCTACCCGTCGCTGGGGTTGTCGCGCGGCGTGTTCTTCACCCGCGAGGCGTTCGGCGTCGACCGCCTGGTGACCGGCGACCCGATGCGGATGGTCGCCGACGACATCCCACCCAACCGGATGAACGCGCGTTCTCCGGAGGACTTCGTCGCCGACTTCCCGATCGCCGAGGTGATGAAACCCCGGCTCGCCGAGCTCTACACGTCGCGCAGCGACCCGCTCGCCGGGAAGAGCGTCGCGCAGAAGAACGAGATCCTCGACAGGACGAGCTACCGCGACTGGATCACCAAGATCCGAGGGCTGGACGAGCGCACCGCCGACGCGTTCCAGGGGCGCTCGCTCGATTTCTTCGCCGTCGGCGTCGACGCGATCTCGGCGCGCGAGGCCTTCGACACCGGCTACCCGGGCTTCGGCGGCATCGGCATCGCGCGCGACGAGGAGGCGCTCAAAGAGATGGAGGAGCCGTACATCCACCATTTCCCCGACGGCAACGCCTCGCTCGCCCGCCTCCTCGTGCGCGCGCTGATCCCCGGCGTCGCGGCGGGATCGTCGATGGAAGACATCGTCGGCGCGCGCTTCGACTACGGCAAGCTCGACCGGCCCGGCGGGCACGTGCAGCTGCGGCTCGACAGCACGGCGGTCGGCGTGCGCAACCGGGACGGCGGCGTCGACGTCGCCTACGTCCGCGGCGGCAGGACGGCACGGGTGCGGGCCGGCCATGCGATCCTCGCCGGCTACCACATGATGATCCCCTACCTGATGCGCGACCTGCCCAAGCGCCAGCGCGACGCGATGGCCGCGAACGTCAAGGCGCCGCTCGCCTACGTCAAGGTCGCGGTGCGCAACTGGAGACCGTGGGTCGCCCGGCGCGTCCACGAGGTTTCGAACCCGATGGGCTTCTATTCGCGGATCAAGCTCGACTACCCGGTGAGTCTCGCCGACTACCGGTGCCCGAAATCGCCCGACGAGCCGATCGTGCTCCACCTCGTCCACGTGCCCCAGGCCCGAGAAGCCGGACCCGATCTCCGAACGAAGTGGCGGACCGCCCGAACGATCCTCTACGCGACACCGTTCGAGACGTTCGAGGCGAAGGCCCGCGACGAGCTGACGCGGATCTTCGGTTCCGCCGGCTTCGACGCCGGCCGCGACATCGCCGCGATCACGGTCAACCGCTGGGGCCACGGATACTCGTACGCGGGCTCGACGCTGTTCGACCGGGAGGGCGACGACGAGAAGATCCCCGAGGCCGCGCGACGCCGCGCCGGTCGCGTGGCGTTCGCCGGCTCCGACGCCGGCTGGGATCCGTACGCGCACGCCGCGATCGACCAGGCGCAACGCGCCGTCGACGAGCTCCTCGGCGCCGCGCGACCGGCGAAGGGCTGAACCGCCGCGCGCGTCAGCGGTGGCAGCGCGCGCTGCCCGAGTCGATCGTCTGCCCGCCGCCCGCGCGGACGAAGTCCCAGCGGTAGCCGTCCGCGTCGAGCTGGAGACGCAACACGCCGTGGTCGGCGGCGTACCGGGCCTCGCTGTTCGGACGCGGCAGGAGCAACGGGTAGAGCGTCGCGCCTCCGGTGCCGACGACGAACGCGCGAACACCGCGCGCTTCGTCGCGCGCGCCGTGGGCGTCCTGCGGCGCGAACCGCTCGTAGTCGTGGTCGTGGCCGCTGAGGACGACGTCGACGCCGGCGGCGTGCAGCATCGCGAAGATCCCCGCCATCTTCGCGTTGTCGCCATGCGGCCCGGAGCTGAACACCGGATGGTGCCAGTAGGCCAGCGTGCACAACGCGTCGCGCGTCGCCGCGAGGTCGCCGGCGAGCCACTGCGCCTGGGCGGAGGCGGCGTCGGCGTCGACGTTGCTGTCGAGCGCGATGAAGTGCCAGCCGCCGGCGTCGAAGCTGTACCAGCCGCGACGATCGGGGCCGGCCAGCGTTCCGAAATAGCCGAAGTAGCCGTCCGCGCCGGCCGTCATGTAGTCGTGGTTCCCCGGGACCGGCCGCGTACGCGCCTTGAGGGAGCCCCAGGTCGGGTGGTAGCAGGTCGCGAACTCCTCGGGCGCGCCGACCGGATAGGTGGTGTCGCCGAGGGTCAGCACCAGCGTGTCGTCCGCAGCGACCAGCGCCGCGGTTCCGGCCGCCGCGCTGGCCGACGGCGCGACACCGGTGCAGTCGGCGATGTCGCCGGCGGCGACGACCTTCAACGCCGGCGGAGGAGGAGTCTGCGAGCTGTCGCCGCCGCCGCAGGCGGCGATGATGACCGGGAACCCGACCAGGACGAACAGACGCAGCAGCGAGGGCATTCGAGAATGGTGCCGGCACCAGGGATCGAACCCGGGACCTTCGGTTTACAAAACCGCTGCTCTACCAGCTGAGCTATGCCGGCGGGCGGAACGACTACTTGATGATCTGCAGGTGCGGCGGGCGCCCGCGCGGCTTGCGCTCGGCGTCGCCGTTGTCCACCGGCGTCCCCTCGGGGCTCGTCGTCGCCGCCAGCGAGGCGACCGGATCGCTCGCCACCGAGAAGGCGAACCCGTAGCCGGTCTCCTTCGCGAACACGCCGGCGACCGCCGCCATCGGCACCGCGACTTCCTGCGAGGCGCCGTTGAAGCGCGCGGTGAACTGCACCCAATCGTTGTCGACGGTGAGCTTGCGGGTCGCCGCGTGGCTGATGTTGAGCACGATCTCGCCGTTCTTGACGTACGAGGCCGGCACGCGCGTCTGGCCGTTCACCTTGACCGCCAAGTAGGGCGTGAGGCCGTTGTCCGCGCACCACTCGCAGATGGCGCGGATCAGGTAGGGTTTGGCGGACTGCTCGGACATGGGGCGGGAGGATACACCCGGCGGGCGGCGGTCCCGCAAGCCGCCCGGCGGGCCGGCCGCCCGGGCGGCCCCGCCGGCCGGAGGCCCGGCTACTTGCGCATGCCGCGCTCGGCCGAGGTCAGCGCCTCCGAGAACGCCGGGCGGGAGAACAGCCGTTCGGCGTACTTGAGCAGCGGCGCCGCCGGCTTGGGCATCGACACGCCGTAGTAGTCGAGCCGCCACAGCAGCGGCGTGATCGCGACGTCGAGCATCGAGTAGTCGTCGCCCAGCATGTACTTGTGCTTGGTGAACACCGGCGCGATCTGCATCAGGGCGTCGCGCACGAGGTTGCGGGCCTTCTCCGCGTTCTTCTGGTTGTTCCCCTCGAGCGCGTCGATGTGGCAGAAGAGCTCCTTCTCGAAGCGGTGGAGGAACAACCGGGCGCGCGCGCGCATCACCGGATCGGCCGGCATCAGCTGCGGGTGCGGGAAGCGCTCGTCGATGTACTCGTTGATGATGTTCGACTCGTGCAGGACGAGGTCGCGCTCGACCAGCACCGGCACCTGGTTGTACGGGTTCATCACCGCGAGGTCCTCGGGCTTGTGGTCGAGGTCGACGTCGATGATCTGGAAGTCCATGCCCTTCTCGTGCAGCACGATCCGGCAGCGCTGGGAGAACGGGTCGGTCGTCCCGGAATAGAGGGTCATCATGGCTTCGGTCTCCGTGGAGCGCGATCGCCGGCCGGCGCGGCGGCGCCGCCCGATTCCGGCCGCGGCCGCCGGGCGTGCCGGCCCGCGGCCGGGCGGCGCGCGCTAGTGGACGTCCTTCCAGTACTCGCGCTTGAGCCAGTAGGCGAAGAAGAACAGCACGCCCAGGAAGATCAGCACGCCCAGGCCGAGGCTGATGCGCTGGTTGCGCATCGGCTCGCCCATGTAATCGAGGTAGTTGACCAGATCGGTCACGAACGTCTTGTACTCGACGGCGTTCATCGTGCCGGGCGCCTCGGTGGCGATCGTGCGCAACGCGAACTTGCCGCCGGGCAGCGGCTCGACGAGCGCGAGACCCTTGCTGGCGATCGCCGCGCCGGCCGCCGACTCGTGGTCCTTGAACTCGGTGGTCACGAGCTTCGGCGTTCCCGAGAGCTGCCACAGCACGTGCGGCATGCCGACGCTGGGGAACACCAGGTTGTTCCAGCCGGTCGCCGACGAGGGATCGGCGTAGAAACCGAGGAAATAGTTGTACAGCCAGTCGCTGCCGCGCACGCGCGAGATCACCGAGAGGTCCGGTGGCGGCGCGCCGAACCACGCCTTGGCGTCGCCGGGCCGCATCGCCACCGTCATCACGTCGCCGAGCTTCTGGTTGCCGAAGACGAAGTTCTCGCGGATCTGGTCTTCGGTCAGCCCGAGGTCGGCGAGCCGGTTGTAGCGCATGAACTTCGCGCTGTGGCAGTTGAGGCAGTAGCTCGCGAAGTTGCGCGCGCCGCGCTGCAGCGACGCGGTGTCGAGCCGCTTCACCGGTGCCGGCTCCAGGCGCAGGTCGCGCCCCGAGGACGCCGCGGACTCGCCGGCGGAGAGCGCCGCGGCGGCGGCCGCGACGAGCGAGAGCACGAGGTTCTTGGCGTTCATCACGACGTCACCCGAGTCGGTTCCGGCTTGGTCTTGTCGATCGCGGTGTACCAGGGCATCAGCACGAAGAACGCGAAATAGAGCGCGGTGAGGACGCGCGCGACGACGGTCGCGCGGTCGATGCCGCCGACGAGCGGCGTCGACTCGGGGAACTGTCCCCACACGGTGATCGGCACGACGCCCAGGTAGCCCAGGATGAGGAAGCTCACGACGAAGACCGCGAGCCAGGCCTTGTACAGCGTGCCGCGGTAGCGGATCGAGCGGACCGGGCTGCGGTCGATCCAGGGCAGCACGAAGAAGATCACCACCGCCAGCCCCATGACGATCACCCCCCAGACCTGCGTGCCGAAGTACGACGGCACGGCGCGCAGCATCGCGTAGTACGGCGTGAAGTACCAGACCGGCGCGATGTGCTCGGGCGTCTTCAGCGGATCGGCGGGGATGAAGTTGTTGTACTCGAGGAAGTACCCGCCCATGTCCGGCATGAAGAACATGATCGCCGAGAACACGGCGAGGAAGACGATCACGCCGACGATGTCCTTGATCGTGTAGTACGGGTGCGAGTAGATGCCGTCGAGGTAGAGGCCGGTCTTCGGGTCCTTCGGCTGCTCCTTGATCTGCACGCCGTCGGGGTTGTTCGAACCGGTCTCGTGCAGCGCCATCAGGTGCGCGGCGACGAGCCCGAGCAACACGAGCGGCACCGCGATCACGTGGAAGGCGAAGAAGCGGTTCAGCGTCACGTCCGAGATCGTGTAGTCGCCGCGGATCCAGACGGCGAGGTCCTCGCCGATCACCGGCAGCGACGCGAACAGGTTGACGATCACCTGCGCGCCCCAGTAGGACATCTGGCCCCACGGCAGCAGGTAGCCGAAGAAGGCCTCGGCCATCAGCGCCAGGTAGATCAGGCAGCCGAAGATCCAGGTGAGCTCGCGGGGCTTCCGGTAGCTGCCGTAGATCAGCCCGCGGTACATGTGCAGGTAGACGACGATGAAGAACATCGACGCGCCGGTCGAGTGCATGTAGCGGATCAGCCAGCCCCACGACACGTCCCGCATGATGTACTCGACCGACTCGAACGCCTTCTGCGCATCGGGCTTGTAATTCATCGTCAGGAAGATGCCGGTGACGATCTGCAGCACCAGCACGAAAGCGGCGAGCGAGCCGAAGTAGTACCAGAAGTTGAAGTTCTTCGGCGCGACGTACTTGCCCCACTGCGATTCCCACAGCGCGGTCAGCGGGAAGCGGGCGTCGATCCAGGCGAGCATCTTTTCCATGGCGGTCATCCGGATCGTCCGTTCAGGCCCTGTCGTCGCCGATCAGGAGCCGGGTCTCCGACACGTACTTGTGCGGCGGTACCGGGAGGTTGAGCGGGGCCGGCATGCTCTTGTAGACGCGCCCGGCCAGGTCGAACTTCGACTGGTGGCACGGACAGAAGAAGCCGCCGAGCCAGTCGGGCCCGAGGTCGGCCGGCGCGATCTCCTTGCGGAAGGTCGGCGAGCAGCCCAGGTGCGTGCAGATGCCGACGGCGACCCAGACCTCCGGCTTGCGCGACCGGTGCTCGTTCTTGCAGTAGTCCGGCTGCTGGTCCTGCTTCGATTGAGGGTCGGCGAGGCGGTCGGCGAGCTTGGGCAGCGTCGCGAGCATCTCGGGCGTGCGCGACACGATCCAGCAGACCTTGCCGCGCCACTCGACGTCGATCTTCTGGCCCGGTTCGAGCTTGCCGATGTCGATCTCGACCGGGGCGCCCGCGGCCTTGGCGCGCTCGCTGGGGAAGAACGACATGACGAACGGCACGGCGGCCGCGACCGCGCCCGCCCCGCCGACGACGCCGGTCGCGCCGATCAGGAAGCGGCGCTTCCCCTTGTCCACCGTTGCTTCGGATTCCATGGTCGCCTTGCCTGGAGTTCGTGGAGTGCGTGGTGCGCGTGGATGGCCGGCGCACGACGCGCCGGCCGCCGCGGGACACCGGCGGGAGTCGGCGGGTCGCCACCGGAGGGCGCGTCAACGCCGGGCCCGCGGACAACCTTTCAATTATAGAGGATTCGAGTCCTGCGCCGGAAGCCCGTCGACGAAATTCCACCCGAAAGCGCTTCCCGATCATCGACTTAGGCGCAAGACCCGCGAAGCCCCCGCCGCCGGCCGGGCAGGTCGGGGACGCTATAATCCCGTCCCCGAGTCCATCGCCGCATCCACTCCGCTTGCTGTACCGCTTCTGGCTGTTGTTCGCTCAGGCCTCGACGTTGTGCGTCGCGGCGCTGTTCGTCGTCGCGACGCTGCGGCCGGACCTCTTGCCCCGATCCGGCGGCGGACGCGCCGGCACCGTCGTGCTCACCCAGGAGGCGCCGTCGCCGTCCGCGGTCGCCGCACCGGCGCCCGTCCACGGCACGTTGTCGGCCGCCGCGCGCAAGGCGATGCCGGCGGTGGTCAACATCTACACGAGCAAGGAGCTGCGCGCCCGTCACCCGCTCTTCGACGATCAGCGGCTGCGCCAGATGTTCCCGGAACTCGCCGCCCAGCTGCCGCCGCAGCGCGCCAATTCGCTCGGCTCCGGCGTCATCGTCTCGCCCGACGGCTACGTGCTCACCAACCACCACGTCATCGCCGGCGCCGACGAGATCGAGCTGCTCCTCGCCGACGGCCGGGGGCTGCGTGCGCGGGTGGCCGGCAGCGACCCGGAGAGCGACGTCGCGGTGCTCAAGGCCGAGGCGACCGGATTGCCGTCGATCACCTTCGGCTCGCTCGAGAACGTGCAGATCGGCGACCCGGTGCTCGCGATCGGCAACGCGTTCGGGTTGAAGCACACCGTGACGTCCGGCATCGTCTCGGCGCTCGGCCGCTCGTCGCTGGGCATCAACCGCTTCGAGGACTTCATCCAGACCGATGCGGCGATCAATCCGGGCAATTCCGGCGGCGCGCTGGTCGACGCGTCCGGCAACCTGATCGGCATCAACACCGCGATCTTCTCCCAGTCGGGGGGATCGATGGGCATCGGTTTCGCGATTCCGGTGACGCTCGCGCGCAGCGTTCTCGAGCAGATCGTGCGCGACGGCGAGGTCACGCGAGGGTGGCTGGGCGTCGACATCCTCGACGATCGCGCCGCGGTCGCGCGCGCGCTCGCGCAGCAGCGCGCCGAGGGCGTGGTGATCCGCGGCGTCCAGCCCGGCGGCCCGGCCGAGCGCGCCGGGATCCGCGACGCCGACGTCGTCGTCGAGGTCGCCGGCAAGCCGGTGAAGGACACGCCGGCGCTGCTCGCGCGGATCGCCGAACTGAAACCCGGGTCGACCGCGAAGATCGTCGTCGTCCGCGACACCAAGCCGGTGCCGATCGACGTCGTCGTCGGCAAGCGCCCGCGGCCGCAGTAGGGCCGGGCCCGCGAGCCGCGCTATTTCGCCTCGGCCTCTCCGGCCGGTTTGGGGGCGGTGCCGATGAATCGCGCCAGCACGATACCCAGCTCGTAGAGCAGCCACAGCGGCAGCGCGAGCAGGAGCTGGGAGACGACGTCCGGCGGCGTGAAGATCGCACCGATGACGAAAGCGCCGACGATCACGTACGAGCGCGCCGCCTTGAGCTTGTCGATCGAAACGAGACCCAGCCGCACGAGCACGATGACGACGACCGGCACCTCGAAGGTCAGGCCGAAGGCGATGAACATCGTGATGACGAACGACAGGTACTTGTCGATATCGGTCATCATCTGCACGCCGGCCGGGGCGTAGCCGGCGAAGAAACCGAAGGCGACCGGGAAGACGACGAAGTACGCGAACGCCATCCCGATCAGGAAGAACACGAAGCTCGACACGATCACCGGCAGCGCGAGCCGCTTCTCGTGGTGGTATAGCCCCGGCGCGACGAACGCCCACGCCTGCCACAGGACGTAGGGCAGCGCGATGACGAACGCCGCGAGCGCGGTGACCTTGAGCGGGACCAGGAAGGTCCCGGTCACGTCGGTGGCGATCATCGACGCCCCCTTGGGCAGCACCGAGAGCAGCGGGTTGGCGAGGATCGCGTAGATCTCCTTCGCCCAGGGGAACAGGGCAACCAGGATGACGACGATCGCGATGATCGCGCGCAGCAGCCGGTCGCGCAGCTCGACCAGGTGCGAGATGAAGGTCTCCTGCGCGGCGCTGTCCTGCGGTTCACTCATCGGGCCGCACCGGTCAGATCTTGTCGAAACCCGGCAGGCTCGGCTGGCGGGCGTCCGCCGGCGCGGACGGCGGCGTCGCCGGCGGCTCGCAGACGAGCGGGGCGGCCTCGGCGCCCACCGGGGCCGGCGCCGTCTCGGTCACCGCGGGCGGCGGCGTCGTCGCCGCCGGCGGCGGATTCGCCGCGGCGTTGAGCTCGCTCTCGACCGACTTCACGCCGGCGTTGGCGTCGTCCATCGCCTTGTTCATCGACCGCTCGAAGTCGGTCGCGGCGTCCTTGACCTGCTGCTGGACCTTGCGCAGCTCCTCGAGCTCCATCTCGCGGTTGATGTCGGCCTTCACGTCGTTGACGTAGCGCTGCAGCCGGCCGAACAGGTGACCCATCGTGCGGGCGGCCTTGGGCAGCCGCTCGGGGCCGAGCACGATCAGCGCCACGACGGCGATGACGACGAGCTCGGAGAAGCCGATGTCGAACATGCGGAACGCGGAAGGCGACGCGCGCGGCGGGCGCGCCCGCCGTTGCGACGCGCGCCGGGAGCCGTGCGGACGGTCAGGACTTGGCGGAGGTTTCCTTGCGGACTTCGCCCTCGATCGTCTGGCCGGCGATCTTGGCGGTCGGCTGCTGCGCCTCGGCACCCTTGGCCGCCTCGGCCGCGGCGGCCTCTTCGGAACCCTTCATCCCTTCCTTGAAGCCCTTGACCGCGCCGCCCAGGTCCTGCCCGATGTTGCGCAGCTTCTTCGTGCCGAAGATGAGCACGACGACCAGGAGGACGATCAGCCAGTGCCAGATCGACAGACTGCCCATGGGATTCTCCTTCAGTGTTCGCGTCGGACGATCATCGGGCCGAGCGGATCGGGCCCGCCGATGACGTGGAGGTGGATGTGCGGCACTTCCTGGCGCCCGACGCGGCCGGTGTTGACGATCGTGCGGAAACCGTCGGTCGCACCCTGCTCGCGGGCGATCCGCGGCGCGAGCGCCATCATCTTGCCCAGCACCGCCTCGTCGGCGGAGGTCGCATCGTAGAGTGTGGCGATGTGTTTGCGGGGGATGACCAGCACGTGGACCGGGGCCACCGGCCGGATGTCGTGGAAGGCGACCACGTCGGCGTCCTCCCAGGCCTTGCGGGCGGGAATCTGTCCGGCGACGATCTTGCAGAAGATGCAGTTCGGGTCGTGCATGGGTCGGGGTCGGTGCTCCTACGGCCGGGCGCCCGGCCTCGCCGGGCCGGCGGCCCGGGCGGCTTCGATCGCGGCGAGGAGCCCTTCGGGGTCGCGGGTACCGATCATGACCGGGCGTTCGGAGTCGAGTTCCAGCCGCACCGCCCAGCGTCCGCCGACATTGTATAGCCATCCGGCCGGGGTCCAGTGGACACCGTAGCCCCACCACAGGCGCGTCCGGACCACGGCGGCCGATCGGATGTCGGCGAGCGCGACCGCCTTGCGGACGAGTCCGACGCCGAAGACGGCGCGCAGCTCGCGATCATCGACGCTCACCACGAGCTGGCCGAACAGCAGGAACGCCGCCGCGAGCACGCCGAAGAGCGCGTAGGCGAGCCAGGGAACGGCGGCGAGCGTCGCCGACGAAACGACGAAGACGAGCGCCCAGGTCGAGACGGCGACGCCGAGCGCCGTGCCGGCGGCGATCATCGTCCCGAACTGCACGCGGCGGTAGCGGACCGCGCCCGGCGTCACGGCCGTCCCCGCGCCGGCGATCAGCGCCGCGCGGCTTTCTCGGCGTGGCCGGACGTGCCTTCGCGACGCTCGAGCTCGGCCAGCACGTCCCGCGGCGAGAGCCCGTGGTGGGCGAGCAGCACGAGGCAGTGGAACCACAGGTCGGCGACCTCGCAGGCCACGCGGGCGCCCTCGCCGTCCTTCGACGCCATGACGACCTCGGTGGCTTCCTCGCCGATCTTCTTGAGGACCGCGTCGCGCCCCTTGTGCAGCAGGCCGGCGACATAGGAAGCGCCCGGGTCCGCGCCCTTGCGCGTCTCGATCGTCGCGGCCAGCCGCTCGAGGATCGAGCCGGTTCCGTGTTGCGCGGTCGTCATCGTCAGGCTCCTCGCAGGGTCCGCGGCGCCGGCGTCATCCCGATCCCGGACCAACGCGCCTCGTACACATGTGCCGAGCTTCCCTACCGGTTGTAGATCGCCTTCGGGTCCTTCAGCACCGGCTCGACGTCGCGCCAGACGTCGCCGTCGAGCCTCACGAAGAAGCAGCGCTCGCGGCCGGTGTGGCAGGCGATCCCGCCCGCCTGCTCGACGACCAGCAGCACCGCGTCGTCGTCGCAATCGAGCCGGATCTCGCGGACGCGCTGCACGTGGCCGGATTCCTCGCCCTTGCGCCAGAGCCTGCCGCGCGAGCGCGACCAGTAGTGCGCCTCGCGGGTGCGCGCGGTCGCCGCGAGCGCCTCGCGGTTCATCCAGGCGAGCGTCAGCACGCGGCCGGTCGTCGCGTCCTGCGCGATCGCGGGCACGAGCCCGCCGGCGTCGAACCGGACGCGGTCGAGCCAGGCGTCGGCGGATCCGCCGCTCACGCGGTCTCCGCGACGTCGCGGATCTCGATGCCGGCGCGCTTCATCGCCGCCTTCGCCTGCGCGACCGTGTACTCGCCGTAGTGGAAGATCGACGCGGCGAGCACCGCGTCCGCGCCGCCCTCGATCACGCCGTCGACCAGGTGCTGGAGCGTGCCGACCCCGCCCGACGCGATCACCGGCACGTCGACCGCCTCGGACACCGCGCGGGTGAGGCGCAGGTCGAAGCCGGACTTGGCGCCGTCACGATCCATGCTCGTCAGCAGGATCTCGCCGGCCCCGAGCTCGGCGACCTCGCGCGCCCAGTCGACCGCGTCCAGCCCGGTGGGCGTGCGCCCGCCGTGGATCACGACCTGCCAGGCGTCGACCGCGCACTGCTTCGCGTCGATCGCCGCGACGATGCACTGCGAGCCGAACCGGTGCGCGGCCTCGCGGAAGAGCTCGGGGCGCTTGACGCCGGCGGTGTTGATGCTGACCTTGTCCGCGCCGGCGTTGAGCAGCGCCCGGATGTCGTCGATCGAGCCGACGCCGCCGCCGACGGTGAGCGGGATGAACACCTGGTCGGCCACCGCCTCGATCATGCCGACCAGCAGTCCGCGCGTCTCGACGCTCGCGCGGATATCCAGGAACGCGAGCTCGTCGGCGCCCTGCTCGTCGTAGCGACGCGCGACCTCGACCGGATCGCCGGCGTCGCGCAGGTTGACGAAGTTGACGCCCTTGACGACGCGGCCGGCGGCGACGTCGAGGCAGGGGATGATGCGTTTGGCGAGCATCCGATGCCGGCTATCCCGGCGCCTTGCCGGCCTCCACCGCCGCCTTGAAGTCGAGCGTCCCCTCGTAGATCGCGCGCCCGGCGATCGCGCCGACGATGCCGTCGGCCTCGTGGCCCTTGAGCGCGCGGATGTTGTCGAGGCTCGCGAGCCCGCCCGACGCGATCACCGGCACCTTGATCGCCTTCGCGAGCCGCAGCGTCGCCTCGACGTTCACGCCGGTCATCATGCCGTCGCGGCCGATGTCGGTGTAGATGATCGCCTCGACGCCGTAGTCCTCGAACTTGCGCGCCAGGTCGATGACGTCGTGGCCGGTCATCTTCGACCACCCGTCGGTCGCGACCTTGCCGTCTCGGGCGTCGAGGCCGACGATGATGTGGCCGGGGAAGGCGTAGCAGGCGTCGTGCAGGAAGCCGGGGTTCTTGACCGCGGCGGTGCCGATGACGACGTAGGTGATGCCGTCGTCCAGGTAGCGCTCGATCGTGTCGAGATCGCGGATGCCGCCGCCCAGCTGCACCGGGATCTCGTCGCCGACGACGCTGGCGATCTCGCGGATCACCAGCTCGTTCTTCGGCTTGCCGGCGACCGCGCCGTTGAGGTCGACGAGGTGCAGCCGCTCGGCGCCCTGCTCGAGCCAGTGCTGCGCCATCGCGGCCGGGTCCTCGGAGAAGACGGTCGCGGTCTGCATGTCGCCCTGCTTCAGGCGCACGCAATGCCCGTCCTTGATGTCGATCGCGGGAATGATCAGCATGGCCGGAAGCCGGTTCGGCGGCGGCGGAGGCGCCTCGCGGGATGCGGGCGCGGCAGGATCGGAAGGGTCAGGCGCGCCCGTCCCAGGCGACGAAGTTGGCGAGCAGGCGCAAGCCGGCGTGTTGACTCTTTTCCGGGTGGAACTGGGTCGCGAAGATATTAGCCTGCGCCACCGCGCAAGTAAACGCCGCCGGGTAGTCGGTCGTCCCCGCGACGACCGAGGGGTCGGCGGGCCGGGGGTGGTAGCTGTGCGCGAAGTAGAACCGCTCGCCGTCGGCGATCCCGCGCCACAGCGGATGGCGCCTGACCTGACGGACCGGACTCCAGCCCATGTGCGGCACCTTGAGCCGCTCGCCACCCGGCAGCGCCATCGCCTCCTCGCGGAACCGGACCACGCGCCCCGGCAGCAGTCCCAATCCCGCGGTCGGCCCCTCCTCGCTGTCGTCGAACAGCATCTGCAGACCCAGGCAGACGCCGAGGAAAGGCCGGTCGCGCGCGACCGCGAGGACGACCTCGCGCAGGCCGGACTGGTCGAGACAGCGCATGCAGTCGGGCATCGCCGCCTGGCCGGGAAGCACGACCCGCTCGGCGCGGCGGATCACCGCCGGGTCGCCGGAGACGACGATCTCGCGGTCCGGCGCGACGTGCGCCAGCGCCTTCGCGACCGAGCGCAGGTTGCCCATGCCGTAGTCGATGACGGCGATCATGGTCGGGATCCGGGTCCGGTCGACGGCGATCGGTCAGCTATCGGCCTCGCCGGCCGGCGACCGCCTTCGGACCCTCAGAGGGCGCCCTTGGTCGAAGGGATGACGCCTCCGCCCCGCGGATCGCGCGCGACGGCCATCCGCAACGCCCGCCCGAACGCCTTGAAGACGGTCTCGCATTGATGGTGGGCGTTGACGCCGCGCAGGTTGTCCACGTGCAGCGTGCACAGCGCGTGGTTGACGAATCCCTGGAAGAACTCGCGCGTCAGGTCGACGTCGTACTCGCCGACCCGCGCCCGCGTGAACGCCACGTGGAATTCGAGACCCGGCCGCCCCGACAGGTCGACGACCACGCGCGACAGCGCCTCGTCGAGCGGGACGTAGGCGTGACCGTAACGGACCACGCCGGCCTTGTCGCCGAGCGCCCGGGCCACCGCCTGGCCGAGCGCGATGCCGACGTCCTCGACCGTGTGGTGGGCGTCGATGTGCAGGTCGCCCTTCGCCGACACGGCGAGGTCGATCAGGCCGTGGCGGGCCACCTGGTCGAGCATGTGGTCGAGGAACGGCACGCCGGTCGCGAGCTCGGCGCGGCCGCTGCCGTCCAGGTCGACCGACACCGAGATCTTCGTTTCGCGGGTGTCGCGCTCGACGCGGGCGCGGCGGGAATCCGCCCGAGGCTCGCTGCGCTCGCCGCCGCCCATGGGCGCGCTCATCGGGCTTCCCTCATCGCGCTGATCAATGCGTCGTTCTCGGTCGGCGTGCCGACGGTGATCCGCAGGCAGTTCGCCGTGAGCGGATGGCCGCCGTGCAGATTCTTGACCAGGATGCCCCGCGCGCGCAATGCCGCGGCGACGGCCGGCGCGTCGGCGACCCGCACGACGAGGAAATTGGCGTCGCTCGGCGACACCACGGTCCCGGGCAGGCCGCCGAGCGCGTCCGCCAGGCGTTCGCGCTCCCGCAGGATCGCGGCGACCTGGCGCGCCAGCACGTCGGAGGCGGCCAGCACCACCGGCACGATCGCCTGCGTCAGGGAGTTGACGTTGTAGGGCGAGCGGACCTTGTCGAATTCGGCGATCCAGGCCGGATGGCCGACCGCGTAGCCCAGCCGGACGCCGGCCAGTCCGACCTTCGACAGCGTGCGCAGGACCACGAGGTTGGGGAACTCGAGGACGCGCGGCAAGAGCGTGACGCCGGCGAAGTCCGCGTAGGCCTCGTCGACGACGACGAGCCCCGGCGCGGCGGCCAGCACCCGCTCGATCGTGGCGAGCGGCACGACGCGCGCGGTCGGGTTGTTCGGGCTCGCGAGCCAGACGAGCGCGGGCCGCTCCCGCGCGATCGCGGCGAGGAGCGCGGGTTCGTCGACGGTCAGGTCCGCGCGCAGCGGGACGCCGACGGCGCGCAGATGCGCGAGTCCGGCGTAGATCCTGTACATCACGAACGTCGGTTCCGGCGCGAGCATCGTCGCGCCCGGCGCCGCGACCGCGGTCGTGATGATCTGGATCAACTCGTCCGAGCCGCTGCCGACGCAGATCGCCGCCCGCGAGGGGATCGGCAGCGCCCGCGCGAGCGCCGCCTTGACCGCGTCCGCCGCGCCGTCCGGGTAGCGATGCAGCGGCGCCTCGGCCGCGGCGGCCGCGATCTCGCCGCGCAGCTGCGGCGGCAGCGGCCACGGGTTCTCGTTGGCGTGCAGTTCGACGAAGCCTCTCGACTTCGGCACCGGGTAGGCGGCGGTCGCGCGGACGTCGGCGCGGATCGCCGCGGCGACGCGCGCGGCGACCTCGGCGTCGGTCGCGCCCGGTCCGGGCGCCGGCGCGCCGCTCATCGCCGCCCCCCCGCCGTCGGCGCGAGCCTCGCCTCGGCCGAGCGGGCGTGCGCGGTCAGACCCTCGCCGTGCGCGAGCGTCGAGGCGATCGGGCCGAGCGTCCGGGCGCCGGCCGCCGAGATCCTGAGCATGCTCGAACGCTTCTGGAAGTCGTAGACCGACAGCGGCGAGCTGAAGCGCGCGGTGCGGCCGGTCGGCAGCACGTGGTTGGGTCCGGCGCAATAGTCGCCGAGCGCCTCCGACGCGTGGTGGCCGACGAAGATCGCGCCGGCGTGGCGGATCGCCGGCAGCAGCGCGTCCGGGTCGGCGACCGCGAGCTCGAGGTGCTCCGGGGCGACGCGGTTGACGATCTCGCAGGCCTGGGCGAGGTCGCGCGTGCGGACGAGCGCGCCCCGCTTCGCGAGCGAGGCGACGATGATGTCGGCGCGCGGCATCGCCTCGATCCAGCGGCACGCGCTCGCCTCCACCGCGTCGATGAGCGCCGCGTCCGGCGAGACCAGGATCGCCTGCGCGAGCTCGTCGTGCTCCGCCTGCGAGAAGAGGTCGATCGCGACCCAGTCGGGATTCGCCGAGGCGTCGGCGACGACCAGGATCTCGGAGACGCCGGCGACCATGTCGATGCCGACGGCGCCGAACACGCGCCGCTTCGCCGCCGCCACGTAGGCGTTGCCCGGGCCGCAGATCTTGTCGACCGGCGGCACCGTGTCGGTGCCGTAGGCGAGCGCGGCGATCGCCTGGGCGCCGCCGATCGTGTAGGCGCGCGACACGCCGGCCAGGTGCGCGGCGGCGAGCACCAGCGGATTGCGCACGCCCATCGGCGTCGGCACGACCATGACGATCTCGCGCACGCCGGCGACCGCCGCCGGGATCGCATTCATCAGCACCGAGGACGGATAGGCGGCCTTGCCGCCGGGCACGTAGAGGCCGACCCGGTCGATCGGCGTGATCCGCTGGCCGAGCTCGGTCCCGTCGGCCTCGGTGATCGTGAAGGCGCCGGCGTGCGCCTTCTGCGCCTCGTGGTAGGCGCGGATTCGACGCGCCGCGGCGTCGAGCGCCTCGCGCTCCTCGTCGGGCAGGAGCTCGTAGGCGCGGCGCATCTCCCCCGCCGAGATCTCGAGCGCGGCGGCCGACGGGACGTCGAGCTTGTCGAAGCGCTTCGTGCACTCGAGCAGCGCCTCGTCGCCGCGCTCGCGGACCGCGCCGACGATCCGCGCGACCGCCTCGTCGACGTCCGGGTCCTGCGCCGCCTCGAAGGCGCAGAGCGCGTCGAGCGCGGCGTCGAAGTCCGGCGCGTCGGCGTCGAGGCGGCGGATCGCGAGCGCGCTGCGAGGTTTCCCCCCGGACGGCACTTCGTGCCGGACCCCCCCTAGGGGGCGAGCGCTGGGTGACGCCCCCGGTGGCGGCTCTTCGGCGCTCACCGGGCGGCCCGGTTGGGCGCCGACGCCGCGGCGAGCGTGTCGACGAGCGGCTTCACCGCCTCGCGCTTCAACTTGAGCGACGCCGGGTTGGCGACGAGCCGCGCGGTGATCGGCATGATCGCCTCGACCTCGACCAAGTCGTTCGCCTTCAACGTGTTGCCGGTCGAGACCAGGTCGACGATCGCGTCGGCGAGACCCGAGAGCGGCGCCAACTCCATCGATCCGTAGAGCTTGATCAAGTCGACGTGCATGCCCTTGGCGGCGAAGTGCTCGCGCGCGATCGCGACGTACTTGGTCGCGACGCGAATGCGCGCGCCGCGTTGAACCGTGCCCGTCCAGTCGAAGCCTCGTCGGGTCGCCACCGACATCCGGCAGCGCGCGATGCCCAAGTCGACCGGCTGGTAGAGCCCGTCGCCGCCGTGCTCGAGCAGCACGTCCTTGCCCGCCACGCCCAGGTCGGCGGCGCCCCACTGGACGTAGGTCGGCACGTCCGAGGCCCGGACCAGCACGATCGACACGCCCGGACGCGACGTCGGCAGGAAGAGCTTGCGCGAAGTCTCCGGATCCTCGGCCGGCACGATGCCCGCGGTCGCGAGCAGCGGCAGCGTCTCGTCGAGAATGCGGCCCTTCGACAGGGCGATGGTGAGCGCGGTCATGGGAACCCGGCGTCCGTCCGCGCGGGCGCCGAAACCACGATTCTACCGGAGCGGCCCCCCCGGCCCTTCGCGCGACCCGCTACTGGCGCGGATCGGGTGCCGAGCGGGCGCGCCAGACCGGCTCGTTGGTCCGGTACGGATTGATGTCGACGCCGCCGCGCCGCGTGAAGCGCGCCTCGACCGCGAGCGCCCGCGGCCGGCAGGCGGCGGCGATGTCGCAGAAGACGCGCTCGACGCAATGCTCGTGGAATCCGGCGTGGCGGCGGTACGACGCCAGGTAGGCGAGCAGCGACCCGCGGTCGATACGCGGCCCGCGGTAGCGGACGACGAGCGTCGCGTAGTCCGGCTGGCCGGTGACCGGGCACACCGACCGGAACAGCGACGTGTTGAGCGTCTCGTCACCATCCCAGGCGGTGGTCCTCAGGCACGACGGGTCGGGCGCGTCGGGGATCGCCGTCAGCGGCGCGGTGTCGATCGACGCGCCGTCGGCGATCTCGCGCGCGAGCCCGGCCCACGCCGGCGGCAGCGACAACGCCACCCGAAGCTCGGCGCCGACCGCCGCCGAGAGGTCGCCGGCGATCGTCGCGACGAGCTCGTCGCGCGACGCGTAGCGCTCGTGGTTGTGGGAGGCCAGGTAGAGCTTGACCGACTTCGACTCGACGATCCGGGGCGAGGCCGCCGGCACGTCGAAACGCGCCACCGCGGTCTGCGGCCGGCCGGTCGCGTCGAGCCAGGCGAGCTCCCAGGCGGTCCAGGCGTCGTGACCGACGAACGGCAGCGGTTCGACGAGCCCGATCGTCGCGCGCGGACCGGCGCGCTCGACCGGGAACAGGAGCCCGGCGTCGTAGCGCTCCGGCGTCGGCGCGGCGCGTCCGAGCGGCGCCCCGTCGAGCGGGCCGGTCATCGCACGCGCCGCACCCGCGCCCCCAGCGCCGCGAGCTTGTCCTCGAGGCGCTCGTAGCCGCGGTCCAGGTGGTAGATGCGGTCGATCGTCGTCTCGCCCTCGGCGACGAGTCCGGCGATCACCAGGCAGGCGGACGCGCGCAGGTCGGTCGCCATCACGTTCGCGCCGGTCAGCCGCGCGACGCCGCGCACGATCGCGGTGCCGCCCTCGACGTCGATATCGGCGCCCAGGCGCTTCAGCTCCTGCACGTGCATCATCCGGTTCTCGAAGATCGTCTCGGTGATCACCGACGTGCCCTCAGCGCGCGTCGCGAGCGCCATGAACTGCGCCTGCATGTCGGTCGGGAACGCCGGGTAGGGCGCGGTGCGCAGGTTCGCCGCGGCGAGCGCGCGGTCGCGGCGCACGCGGATCGTGTCGGCGGTCGCGTCGATGCGCGCGCCGGTCTCGGCGAGCTTGTCGATCACCGCTTCCAGCGTGTCGGCGCGGGTGCCGGTCAGCGTCGCGTCGCCGCCGGCCGCCGCGACCGCGGCGAGGAACGTGCCGGTCTCGATGCGGTCGGGCATGATCCGGTGACGGGCGCCGTGCAGCCGCTCGACGCCCTCGACGACGATCCGGTCGCTGCCGGCGCCGCTGATGCGCGCGCCCATCGCGATCAGGCATTCGGCGAGGTCGACCACCTCCGGCTCCCGGGCGGCGTTCTCGAGCACCGTCGTGCCGCGCGCGAGCGTGGCCGCCATCAGCAGGTTCTCGGTGCCGGTGACCGTGACCAGGTCGAAGACGAAGCGCACGCCGGTCAACCGGGAGGTCCGCGCGCTGATGTAGCCGTGCTCGAGGTCGATCTCGGCGCCCATCGCCTGCAGTCCCTTGACGTGCTGGTCGACCGGACGCAGGCCGATCGCGCAGCCGCCGGGCAGCGACACGCGCGCCTCGCCGCAGCGCGCGACCAGCGGTCCGAGCGCGAGGATCGAGGCGCGCATCGTCTTGACCAGCTCGTAGGGCGCGAGCGGCCAGTCGATCCGTCGCGCGTCGAGCGCGACCTCGCCGGGCGCGCGCTCGTCGATCGCCACACCCATCTGCGCGAGGAGCGTTCGCATCGTCCGCACGTCGTTCAGGCGCGGGACGTTGGCGAGCACCAGTGGCTCGTCGGTCAGCAGCGCCGCGCACAGGATCGGCAGCGCCGCGTTCTTGGCGCCGGACACCGCGATCGTGCCGGCGAGCCTCGGGCCTCCCTCGATGACGAGCCTGTCCACGCCGGCTATCCCTCGGAACGGATCTTCCGCGACCGCGGGCGTGGCGGGGTCGAGGAGTCCGGCTGCGCGAAGATCGGTCGCACCCATCCGCGCATCGTCGCGCCGCCGGGTGGCGGGAACGGGGACGCGACGGTGGCGCGCCGCGGGCCGATCGTGGAAAACCGGTGGCGGCGACCGCCGGCCCGGCCCGACCGAGCACCCGCGGCCACCGCTAGGCCTTCGGCGCGGCCGACCATTCGGCGGGCGACAGCGTGCGCATCGACAGCGCGTGGATCTCCTCGCGCATCCGCCCGCCGAGCGCCGCGTAGACGAGCTGGTGGCGGCGCACGCGCGGCAGCCCTTCGAACCGCGACGAGACGATCAGCGCCTCGAAATGGTGGCCGTCGCCGCGCACCTCGAGGACCTCGCAGGCCAGCGCCGCGGCGAGCGAGGCGCGGATCGAGTCGGGCGTGACCGGGGGCGTGTCGTGCATCGTTCGGGGCGCGCTTCGCCGCGAGGCTCGCGTCAGGCGCGCATGGTACCGCAGGCGCGCCGGCCGGCGCGGCCGGCGCTTACGGCCGCAGCTTCCACCCGCGCGCGAGCAGCGCGAGCGTCAGCGCCGCGAGCGCCGCTCCGAACACGCCGACGACGGCCAGCGACAGCCAGGGCGAGGCGTCGGACAGGCCGAAGAAGCCGTAGCGGAATCCGTCGATCATGTAGAAGAACGGATTGAAGTGCGAGGCCGCCTGCCAGAACGGCGGCAGCGAGTGGATCGAATAGAACACGCCGGACAGGAAGGTCGCCGGCACGATGACGAAATTCTGGAACGCCGCGAGCTGGTCGAACTTCTCGGCCCACAGGCCGGCGATGAGCCCGAGCGTGCCCAGGATGGCGCTGCCGGCGAGCGCGAAGACGAGGGTCCACGCGGGCGCGACCGGTACCGCGAGCCCGGGGGCGAAGGCGAGCGTGACGACGAACACGCCCGAGCCGACGGCGATGCCGCGCACCATCGCGCCGGCGACGTACGCGGCGTAGAGTCCGCGCGGCGAGAGCGGCGCGAGCAGCACGAAGATCAGGTTGCCGGTGATCTTCGACTGGATCAGCGACGAGGAGGAATTGGCGAAGCTGTTCTGCAGCACCGACATCATCACCAGACCCGGAATCAGGAACGACGTGTAGCGGACCTTGCCGTCGAACACCGCGACGTGCGATTCCAGCACGTGCGAGAAGATGAGCAGGTAGAGGAGCGCGGTCAGCACCGGGGCGGCGATCGTCTGGAACGACACCTTCCAGAAGCGCAGCACCTCCTTGCCGAAGAGGGTGCGCCAGCCGCCGCCCGCGGGTCGCGCCGCCTCGATCACGCGCCCGCTCCCGCCGGCTCGGCGCGCATGATCCGCAGGAAGACCTGCTCGAGATCGGTCTCGGCCAGCGCGAGCTCCTGGACGTCGACGCCGGCGGTCCGCATCGCCGCGAGCAGGCCCTCGAGGTCGGCGTAGCGGTCGATGCCGACGTGCCAGACGTCGCCGGTGCGGCGCACGACGCGCTCGCGCCAGGGCGGCGGCAGGTCGCGGGCGATCAGGCGCACCGTGAGTCCGGAAAAGCGCGACAGCAGCGCCTGCTTGGTGTCGAGCGCGACGATCCGCCCGGCCTTGAGCATCGCGATGCGCCCGCACAGCGCCTCGGCTTCCTCGAGGTAGTGCGTGGTCAGGATCACCGTGTGGCCGTCGGCGTTGAGCTTGCGGATGAACGCCCACAGGCTCTGGCGCAGCTCGACGTCGACGCCGGCGGTCGGCTCGTCGAGCACGATCACCGGCGGCCGGTGGACCAGCGCCTGGCCGACCAGCACGCGCCGCTTCATGCCGCCCGACAACGAGCGCATGTTGGCGTCGGCCTTCGCCGTGAGGTCCAGGTGGTGGAGGATCTCGTCGATCCAGGCGTCGTTGCGCGTCAGCCCGAAGTAGCCGGACTGGATGCGCAGCGTCTCGCGCACGGTGAAGAACGGATCGAAGACCAGCTCCTGCGGCACCACGCCCAGCGCGCGGCGCGCCTCGCGGTAGTCGACGACGACGTCGTGACCCATCACGCTCGCGCGACCCCGGTCCGCACGCACCAGCCCGGCGACGATCGAGATCAGCGTCGTCTTGCCGGCGCCGTTGGGACCGAGGAGCCCGAAGAACTCGCCGGGCGCGACCTCGAGATCGACCCCGTCGAGCGCCTGCACCGCGCGGAAACGGCGCGAGAGTCCTTCGAGGCGGACGGCCGCGGTCATCGACGTTCGCGGGATGCGCGGGTCGGTTCCGGGGTCGGAGCCAACGGCCGGGTCACCGGTCCGCGGGCTCGGCGCAGCCCAGCAGGCCGTCGATCCCGTAGACGCGGGCGAGCGAGACCAGTGCGGCGGGCATCGACGCGTAGGTGACGTCGCGCCCTTCGGCCCTCGCCCGCCGACGGACGGCGAGCAGCACCGCGAGCGCGGCCGAATCGGCCGGATCGAGCGCGCCGAGGTCGATCCCGCCGGTGCGCGGAAGCGCGAGCGCGCGCGAGGCCTCCAGCACCGCCTCGGCGTTCTCGACGGTGAGCGCGCCGGCGTAGCGCCAGTTCGCGCCGTCGGCGTCGGCGCGGAATCCGGCGTCGATCTCGGCCGCGGACCCGGAACCCGTCACTTGCCGCCCTTGTTGCGCGCGGCGAGCGCGGCGAGGAGCCCGTCGACGCCGCCCTGGCGAACCTGCTCGTTGAACTCGTCGCGGTAGTTGGTGACCAGCGAGACGCCGCCGACGATGACGTCGTAGGCCTTCCAGCCGTCGGCGGCCCTGGCGAGCGAGTAGTCGATCTGGACCGGCGCCTGGCCGGGCCGGACGACCTCGGTGCGCACGGTGACGTCGGTCGCGCCGGCCTCGGCCCGCAACGGCTTGTAGTCGATCGTCTGGTTGCGGTATTGGACCAGCGCCCCCGAGTAGGTACGCACGAGCAGCGACCGGAACTCGTCGGCGAGCTTCTTCTGCTGATCAGGCGCGGCCTTCGCCCAGTTGCGACCCATCGCCAGCGCCGTCATCCGATGGAAGTCGAAGTACGGCAGCAGCTTGACCTCGATCACCTCGCGGATGCGCGCCTGGTCGCCGGCCTGCACCTTGGCGTCGGCCTTGACGATCGCGAGCACGTCCTGCGAAACGCGCTTGACCAGGGCGTCGGGCGCCTCCTGGGCGAGAGCGGCGGCCGGCGCGAGCGCCGACATCGCGACGGCGAACCAGGCGAACGCGCGGCGCACGGTGTTCGGAGCGGTGGTCATTCGTCGTCGTCCTTGGGCTTGGGCGGATTGCCGTCGTGCACGAGGTATTCGCGACGCTGCAGGTAGGCGCGCCGGATGAACGTGTAGCGGTCGATCGCGGCCTTGTCGACCAGTTCGGAGGCCTCGAGCGCCTGCGCGCGCGCGTTCACCGCCCCCAGGCCCCAGGCCGAGTTGCGGAACGGCACGTCGTTGACCAGGTTGAACGGCGACGCGTAGGCGCGGATGACGAGCCCGGTCCCGTCGCGGAACGACGTCGGCCCGATCAGCGGCACGAACAGGTAGGGCCCTTGCGGCACGCCCCAGGCGCCGAACGTCTGGCCGAAGTCCTCGTCGCCCTTGGGGATGCCGGCCTCGGTCGCGATATCGATGAGCCCGAAGCCCCAGATGTTGACGGTCAGGCGGCCCAGATCGTTGCCGGCCTTCTCCCATTTGCCCTGCAGCAAGCCGTTCAGCGCCGAGAAACCGTCCTCGATGTTGCCGAAGAACGTGCCGACCGCCTGCTGGACCGGCTTGGGCACGTGGTCGACCCAGGCCTGGGCGATCGGACGCATGACATGGCGGTCGATCGGCTCGTGGACCGCGTACATCGCGCGGTTGATGGGCTCGAGCGGGTCGGCGCGGGTCGCCGGCCGGCCGTCCGTGCCGGGGCCGGACATCGTCGCGCAGCCCGAGGCCAGCGCCGCGAGCGCCAGCGCCGCCAGCGCGCGCACCGGCCGCCGGCCGTTTCCGATCCGCCGATCCGGCGTCGATACCCCGGACCGCGTCGCGGCGTCGCTCCTCCAGTGGGTCTTCATTTCGCGCCTCCGGACTGCGCCTTGTCGAACAGGAACTGGCTGATCAGCTTCTCGATGACGACCGCCGACTGCGTCTTGGCGATCCTCCCGCCGTCGGCGAGCATCTGCGTGTCGCCGCCGGCGTCGAGGCCGATGTACACCTCGCCCAGCAGCCCCGAGGTCAGGATCGCGGCGATCGTGTCCTTGGTGAACCGGTAGTCGCGCGCGATCGACATCGTCACCACCGCTTCGTAGGTGGTCGGGTCCAGGTGGATGCGTTCGACGCGCCCGACGACCACGCCGGCGGACTTCACCGGCGCGCGGATCTTCAGGCCGCCGATGTTGGCGAACGACGCCTCGATCCGGTAGCCCTCCTGGCTGCCGGACGTCAGCAGGTTGCCCACCTTGAGCGACAGGAACAGGATCGCACCCAGCCCCAGCGTCACGAAGATGCCGACCCACAGGTCGATGGTCGAGCGATTCATGGTGGTCCTTGGTTTTCCGGGCGGTCGGCGAGTCGGGCGGCGGGGCGCTCAGCCCCCGACCCCCCGGAACATGAATACGGTCAGCACGAAATCGGCGGCGAGGATCGCGAGCGAGGAGCCCACCACCGTGCGCGTCGTCGCCGTCGAGACGCCCTCCGCCGTGGGCTTGGCGTCGTACCCCTCGAAGACGGCGATCAGGCTCACGATGACGCCGAAAACGACGCTCTTGATGATCCCGTTGACGACGTCGTCGCGGAAGTCGACGCCGGCCTGCATGTTGCTCCAGAACGTGCCGGCGTCCAGGCCGATGAGCTTCACGCCGACCAGGTAGGCGCCGTAGACGCCCAGCGTCGAGAACAGGGCGGCGAGCAGTGGCATCGACACGACGCCGCCCCAGAACCGCGGCGCGACGACGCGGGCGAGCGGGTCGACCGCCATCATCTCCATCGCCGAGAGTTGCTCGGTGGCCTTCATCAGGCCGATCTCGGCGGTGATCGCGCTGCCCGCCCGGCTCGCGAAAAGGAGGCCCGCCACCACCGGTCCCAGCTCGCGCAGCAGCGAGAGCGCGACCATGACGCCGAGCGATTCGGAGGCGCCGTAGCGCTCGAGCACGTCGTAGCCCTGCAGCGCCAGCACCATGCCGACGAACAGGCCGGAGACCAGGATGATGACGAGCGAGAGCACGCCGGCGAAGTAGATCTCGCGCAGCGTCAGGCGGATGCGGCGCAGCCCCTCCGGCGAATGCGCGGCCACCGCGACCGCGAACCGCGCGGCGAAGCCCAGCCGCGCGATCGCCTGACGCGTGCCGGCGCCGACGCGACGCAGACCGTCGACCAGCGCGTTAGCGGGCATCGAGCGCGAACTCCTCGGCGAGCGACGCGGACTTGACGTGGAAGGGCACCGGCCCGTCCGCCTCGCCGTCGACGAACTGGCGGACGAACGGGTCCTTGGATCCCCGCACCTCGTCCGGCGTTCCCTGCGCGACGATCCGGCCCTCGGACACGAAGTACAGGTAGTCGACGATCTTGAGCGACTCGTAGACGTCGTGTGTGACGACGACCGAGGTGATGCCGAGCGCGTCGTTCAACTTGCGGATCAGCTGGCCGACCACGCCCAGCGAAATCGGATCGAGGCCGGCGAAAGGCTCGTCGTACATGACGAGCATCGGATCGAGCGCGATCGCGCGGGCGAGCGCCACGCGGCGCGCCATGCCGCCGGACAGCTCCGAGGGCTTGAGCGCCGCCGATCCGCGCAGTCCGACGGCGTTGAGCTTCATCAGCACCAGATCGCGAACCAGGTCTTCGGTGAGCTCGGTGTGCTCGCGCAGCGGAAAGGCGACGTTCTCGAACACCGACAGGTCGGTGAAGAGCGCACCGAACTGGAACAGCATCCCGATCTCGCGGCGCATCGCGAAGAGCGCCTCGCGGTCGAGGTCGGGCACCGAACGGCCGGCGACGAGCACCCGGCCCCGCTGCGGGCGCAGCTGCCCGCCGATCAGGCGCAGGATCGTCGTCTTGCCGCAACCCGAACCGCCCATGATCGCCACGACCTGGCCGCGCGGGATCGCCATCGTGATGCCCGACAGCACCTGGCGCGTGCGGTCGTAGCCGAACGTCACGTCGGTCAACTCGACGGCGATCGACGCGGTGCGGTCCAGCGTCGGCGAAGACAGGGGGGCGAGCGCGATCAACGGGGGCTCCGGCGAACCTGCGATTGTACGGGGGGGAACCGCGGCCCAGCAATGACCCGCGGTCAGTTGCGCTTGCCGCCGGCGACCGGCCTCCGGCGCGCGGTCGCCGGACGTTCAGCCGCCGAGCAGACGTCCCTCGGCCGTCGCGAGGTTGACCGGGCGTCCGAGCAGCACGACGACATCGCCGGCCGCGAAGCGCCAGTCCGGCCCCGGACGCGCCGGGCGAGACCCGGCCCGGCGGACGGCGCTGATTTCGACCAGGCCGGAGAGGTCGAGCTCGCCCAATGTCCTGCCGACCGCCGCGGCGCGTTCGGTGAGCAGGACCGAGTGCAGCCGCGGTTGCAGATTCTCGACCGCGTCCGCGGTGTCGGTGGCGCCGTGGAAGAAGCCGCGGAACAGGCTGTAGCGCTGCTCGCGGATCGCGCGGATGCGCGCCAGCACCCGGTTGAGCGGCACTCCCAGCAGCAACAGCGAATGCGAGGCGAGCATGAGGCTCCCTTCGAGGACTTCCGGCACCACCTCGGTCGCGCCGGCCTTGAGCAGGCGGTCGAGGTCGGAGTCGTCGACGGTGCGCACGACCACCGGGAGCTCCGGGCGCTCGCGCTGCACCTGGTGGAGGATGCGCAGCGCCAGCGGTACGTCGGAGAACGTGACCACGACCGCGCGCGCCTTCGCGAGGCCGGCCGCCATCAACGTCTCGCGACGACCGGCGTCGCCGTAGACGACGCTCGCGCCGCCGCCGGACGCCTCGCGGACGCGCTGGGGATCGTTGTCGAGGGCGACGAACGCGATCTCCTCCGCCTCGAGCAGCCGGGCGAGGTTCTGGCCGCTGCGGCCGTAGCCGCAGACGATCACGTGCTCCTGGCGCGCCATCGCCTGCGACGCGACACGGGTCAGGTGCGCGGCGCGCGCGAGCCAGTCGTTGGCGGTCAGCCGGCGCACGATCGGCTCGGTGAACTGGATCACCAGCGGCGCCGCGAGCATCGACAGCACCATCGCCGCGAGCACGATCTGCAGGATCGTTCCGTCGACCAGCCGATGGACCGACGCGAGCGCCAGCATCGCCAGCGCGAGCTCGCCGGCCTGCGCGAGGTAGAAGCCGGTCCGCAGCGCCTGCGCCAGCGGCGAGCCGAACGCGCGGGCGAGCAGCACGACGAGCACGAGCTTGGCCGCGACCGGCACGACGACCAGCGCCAGCACCCAGGTGCCGTGCCGGAACACGACCGCCGGGTCGAGCGACATGCCGACGACGACGAAGAACAGGCCCAGCAGCACGTCGCGGAACGGCGCGATGTCCTCCTCCACCTGGTAGCGGAACTCGGTCTCGGCGATCAGCATCCCGGCGAGGAACGCGCCGAGCGCGAGCGAGAGGCCGGCGAGCTCGGTGAGCGCCGCGAGTCCGAGCGTCACCAGCAGCAGGTTCAGCATGAAAAGCTCGCGCGAGCGCAGCCGCGCGACGACACGGAACCACCAGCGGGTCGGCCGCTGGCCGGCGTAGAGCACGACCCCGAGCGCCGCCGCCGCCTTCAGCGCCGCGACCGATAGCGCCGTGGCGAGCGCGATCCCCTCGGCTTCGAGCGAGGGAATGACGATCAGGAAAGCGACGACCGCGAGGTCCTGGAACAGCAGCACGCCCATCACGTCACGGCCGTGCGGCGTCGCGAGCTCGCCGCGCTCGGCGAGCATCTTGGAGACGATCGCCGTCGAACTCATCGCCAGCGCGCCGCCGAACACCAGCCCCGGCTGCCAGCCGAGACCGGCGAGCTGGACGACCGCCATCGCCGCCGCGGCGGTGATCCCGACCTGCGCCAGGCCCAGTCCGAACACCGCCCGCCGCATCGCCTTCAACTGGGCGAGGCTGAACTCGAGGCCGATCGAGAACAGCAGGAACACGACGCCGAACTCGGCGAGCGTGCGGGTGGCGCGGTCGTCGGGGACCCAACCGAGCGCGTGCGGCCCGACGACGAGGCCGACGATCAGGTAGCCCAGGATCGGCGGCAACCGGACCAGGCGGCAGACGACGACGACGACGACCGACGACGCGAGCAGGACGAGGATCAGGGCGAGCGTTTCGGGCATGGCGACGGGCGTCCGGCGCGACAGACGCGGCACGCGGTCGCCCCCGGCCTCGCGTCGGTCGCGCGTCCCGACGTTAGCACGGCCCGCCGCCGGCGCGGTCCGCCTCTTATACTGGCGCCGGTGAAGACCCCGATTCCGACGCCCCCCGGCGTGGTCGCCGACCGCGCGCTCGCGCTCGCCCGGGAGGTGCTCGCGACCGAGGCGCGCGCGATCGAGGCGCTGGCGGGCCGCCTGTCGGAGGCGTTCGTCGCCGCGGTCCGGCTCCTGCACGACTGCGGCGGGCGCGTGGTCGTCTGCGGCATCGGCAAGTCCGGCCACATCGCCCGCAAGCTCGCCGCGACGCTGGCGTCGACGGGGACGCCGGCGTTCTTCGTCCACCCGGCGGAGGCCCAGCACGGCGATCTCGGCATGATCACGCCCGACGACGTCGTCGTCATGCTGTCGAACTCGGGCGAGACCGACGAGCTCGTCACGCTCGTGCCGCACGTGAAGCGGCAGGGCGCGGCGATCGTCGCGATCACCGGCCAGGGCCAGTCCTCGCTCGCGCAGGCGGCGCTGGTCCACCTCGACGCCGCGGTCGACGCCGAAGCCTGCCCGCTGGGGTTGGCACCGACGGCGAGCACGACCGCGGCCCTCGCGCTGGGCGACGCGCTGGCGATCGCGTTGCTCGACGCCCGCGGCTTCTCGGCGGAGGACTTCGCGCGGTCGCACCCGGGCGGCTCGCTCGGCCGGCGGCTGCTCACGCGCGTGGCCGACGTGATGCGCACCGGTGCCGCGCTGCCGGTCGTAGGCAGCGGCGCGACGCTCGCCGAGGCGATCGTCGCGATGAGCCGCGGAGGCATGGGCATGACGGTCGTCGTCGACGCGGATCGGCGTGTCGCCGGCATCTACACCGACGGCGATCTGCGCCGGACCGTGCATCGGGTGCGCGACGTCGGCTCGACCCGCGTCGACGAGGTGATGACGCGTTCGCCGCGCACCGTCGCGCCGGACCGTCTCGCCGTCGATTGCGTCGAGGTCATGGAGACCCCCCCCAAGGTGTCGCAGCTCCTCGTCGTGGACGACGACGGGCGCCTGGTCGGGGCGCTGCACCTCCACGACCTGTTCCGCGCCCGGATCGTCTGACGATGGGCCGCGCCGATCGCACGACCGGGACGCCAGCCGCGGGCGGGACCGCTGTCGATCGCCGCGTGATCGAGCGGGCGCGTGTCGTGCGGCTGCTCACCTGCGACGTCGACGGCGTGCTGACCGACGGACGCATCTACATCGACGACACCGGACGCGAGTCGAAGGCCTTCCACGCGCTCGACGGCGTCGGCTTCAAGCGGCTCGCCGCGGCCGGCGTGACGGTCGCCTGGATCACCGGCAGCGCGTCGGCCTCGGTCGAGCACCGGGCGCGGATGCTCGGCATCGCCGACCTGGTCCGCGGCGCCGACGACAAGTTGCCGGCCTGGGAACGGTTGCGGACCTCGCTCGGTCTGGAACCCGCGCAGTGCGCGCACATCGGCGACGACATCCCGGACCTCCCGGTCCTCCTCGCCTGCGGGCTCGCCGCCAGCGTCCCCGGCGCGCCCGACGAGGTCCGGCGCCACGCCCATTACGTGACGCGGCGCGCCGGCGGCCACGGCGCCGCGCGCGAGCTGGCCGACCTGATCGTCGCCGCCCGCGCGTCGGCGTAACATCGACGACGATGGAACCGACGCGCCGACTGCTCGACCGACTGACCGCCTGGTCGCCGGTGCTGCTGCTCGCCGGCCTGGCCGCGCTCACCTATTGGCTCGACGCGCAGGTGCAGGCGCCGGGGCCGGACAAGCCCGCCGGCGCGCGCCACGAACCGGACATGTTCATCGAGAACTTCCGCGCGGTGAACCTGGGCGCCGACGGCAAGCCCCAGCAGACGCTGGCGGCCAAGCGCGCGCAACACTACGGCGACGATGGTACGAGCGACCTGGTCGAACCCCGGCTCGAGCTCGCCGAACCGGGCAAGCCCCGCCTGACCCTCTCCGCCGAGCGCGGGCGCGTCTCCGCCGACCGCGACCAGGCGTGGTTCGCCGGCGGCGTGCGCGCGGTCCGCGACGCGCCACCCGGTGCGGGCGCGGACGGCCTGCCCGGCGGCCGGATCACGCTCACGACCGAGGAACTCTCGGTCGCGACCCGGGAGGAGCGCCTGACGACCGACAAGGCGGTGACGATCGAGGAGCCGCGTGGCATCATCCGGGGCGTCGGGCTCGAATTCGACAACGCCGCCAAGACGGTCCGCCTGATGAGCCGGGTGAGCGGCACGCTCGAGCCATCCGCGCCACCGAAGTGACGTCTCCCCCGACCGACATGCGTCCCCGCGCCCTCGTTGCGATCGCCCTCCTCGCCGCCCTGCCGGCCGGTCTCGCCGCGGACGTCGGCGACCGGGAGAAGCCGATCCACTACTCGGCCGACCGCGGCGACCTCAACTACGAGACCAAGCTCGGCAAGCTCGACGGTAACGTCGTGCTGACGCAGGGCACGATCACCGTGCGCGCCGACCGGCTGACGTTCAAGCAGAACGCCGACAACTCGATGCAGGTGAGCGCGACCGGCAACCCGGTCTCGTTCCGCCAGCGGCGCGACGGCTCCGACGAGTACTACGAGGGATACGCGCAGCGCGTCGAGTACGACGGGGCGAAGGACCTGCTCGAGCTCTTCGACCGCGCGCTGCTGAAGCGCGGCCCCGACGAGATCCGCAGCAACTACATCTCCTACAACGCCAAGACCGAGCTGTTCACCGCCGAGGGGCGCCCCGACACGCCGGCCGCCGCGGCCGCCGGCGGCCCGGGCGCCCGCGTGCGCGGCACGTTCCAGCCGCGCGAAGGCGCGGCGCTGCCGGTCCCCGGCGACAAGGGCGCGAAGTCCGCGCCCGCGCCGAAGGCGCCCGCCGCGGCCCCGAAGTCGACGACCGCCACGCGCGCGCCGCTGCCGCTCAAGCCGTCGGCAGAGCCGGCGCCCAAGTGAGCGAGCTCAAGGCCTCCCACCTCCGCAAGCGCTACAAGTCGCGCACCGTCGTGCACGACGTATCGCTCGAAGTCGCGAGCGGCGAGGTCGTGGGTCTGCTCGGACCCAACGGCGCCGGCAAGACGACCTGCTTCTACATGATCGTCGGGCTCGTTCCCGGCGACGGCGGCGAGATCGCGCTCGACGGCGACGACCTGTCGCGGCTGCCGATCCACCAGCGGGCGCGCCGGGGGCTCTCGTACCTTCCGCAAGAGGCGTCGATCTTCCGCAAGCTCACCGTCGCCGAGAATGTCCGCGCGATCCTCGAGCTGCAGGAGGAGGACCCCGACGCGATCGCCAACCGGCTGGACGCGCTGCTCGAGGACCTGTCGATCGGCCACCTGGCGGACGCGCCGGCGGTCTCGCTGTCGGGCGGAGAACGTCGTCGCTGCGAGATCGCGCGCGCGCTCGCGACCCGTCCGCGCTTCATCCTGCTCGACGAGCCCTTCGCCGGCGTCGACCCGATCGCCGTGCTGGACATCCAGCGGATCATCGGGTTCCTGCGCGAACGCGGCATCGGCGTGCTGATCACCGACCACAACGTCCGCGAGACGCTGGGCATCTGCGACCGCGCCTACATCATCAACGAGGGCCGGGTCCTGGCGTCGGGCGCGCCCGACGAGATTGTCTATAATGAAGCGGTCCGCAAGGTCTATCTGGGCGAGCATTTCCGCCTGTAGCCCGTGGCCGCCGAAGCTTGATGAAGCCGACGCTGCAGCTCAAGCTCTCGCAGCACCTCACGCTGACGCCGCAGTTGCAGCAGTCGATCCGGCTGCTGCAGCTCTCGACGCTCGAGCTCAACGCCGAGGTCGATCGGATGCTCCAGGAGAATCCTCTGCTCGAGAAGGGCGAGGGTGACGACGAGGAATCGCCGACGCCGGAGTCCGCGGCCCCGCCGGCGGCGCCCGTCGCCGAGACCACGGAGGCGCGCGGCGGCGAACCCGACGACGAGCGCGCCGAGGAACCGGTCGACACCGCCGAGGCGACCGAACGCGGCGTTCCCGCCTCCGACGTCGACTTCACCGACGAAGGCGGCGGCGGCGACTGGGGCGGCGGCTCGGAGAGCGACGACGACGACGAGTTCCATCCGCAGCAGGTCGCCGCCTCGACGCTGCGCGACCACCTCAACGCCCAGCTGGCGATGCTGGGCCTGCCGCCGCGCGACCGCCAGCTGGTCGGCGCGCTGATCGACGCGCTCGACGACGACGGGTTCCTGACCTCGCCGCTCGAGGAGATCGCAGCGATGTTCGACCCCTCGCTCGCGATCGAGGTCGACGAACTCGCGGTTGCGCTGCGCTACCTGCAGGGTCTCGAGCCGACCGGCGTCGGGGCGCGCGGGCTGAGCGAATGCATCGTGCTGCAGCTGCGGGCCCTGCCCGAGGACACGCCCCATCGCGCCGCCGCGATCCGGGTCGCCGAGTCGCACCTCGATCTCCTCGCGGCGCGCGACGTGACGCGGCTCAAGCGCGCGCTGCAGTGCGACGAAGCGGTGATCCGCGGCGTACGCGACCTGATCCGGTCGGTGAACCCGCGGCCGGGCGCCGCGTTCGCGCGCGCGGAGGCGAACTACGTCGTGCCCGACGTGGTGGTCCGCAAGGTCCGCAACCAGTGGATCGCCAGCCTGAACGAAGCCGCGATGCCGAAGCTGCGGGTGAACCGGATCTACGCCGATATCCTCGCGAGGACCCGCGACGCGTCCAATCAGCAGCTCGCCGCCCAGCTCCAGGAAGCCAAGTGGCTGATCCGCAACGTCCAGCAGCGCTTCGAGACGATCCTGCGGGTCGCACAGGCGATCGTCGACCGCCAGCGCCGCTTCTTCGAGCACGGTGAAGTGGCGATGCGGCCGATGGTCCTGCGCGAGATCGCCGACATGCTCGGTTTGCACGAATCGACGATTTCGCGGGTGACGACGCAGAAGTACATGCTGACCCCGCGCGGCACCTTCGAGCTCAAGTACTTCTTCGGCAGCCACGTCGCCACCGACACCGGCGGCGCCGCCTCGGCGACCGCGATCCGAGCGCTGATCAAGCAACTGATCGGCGCCGAGAACCCTGGCGCGCCGCTCACCGACAGCAAGATCGCCGAGGTGCTGGGCGAACAGGGCATCCTGGTCGCCCGCCGCACCGTGGCGAAGTACCGGGAGGCGCTGGCGATTCCTCCCGTCAACCTGCGCCGGGCGCTCTAAGGGGCCGCGCACACGTGCACGAGACGCGCACTCGTGGACGCGGATTCCCCGGGACCCCGAGGTCCGAGCGGCGCGCCGCGCCGAACCACCGTGTCACACAAGGAGCGGGCATGAACCTGAACCTCACCGGCCACCACCTCGAGATCACCCCCGCGATCCGTGATTACGTCGTCCACAAGCTCGAGCGGATCACCCGCCATTTCGACCACGTGATCGACGTCGCGGTCGTGCTGTCGGTGGACAAGCTGCGCAAGAAGGTCGAGGCGAATCTGCACATCCGCGGCAAGGACCTCCACGCCGAAGCGATCGACGCCGACATGTACGCGGCGATCGACGCGCTGGCCGACAAGCTCGACCGGCTGGTGCTGAAAGCCAAGGAGAAGACGCTCGCCGACCGGCACGACGGCGCTTCGATCAAGCGCGCGCCGGGAAGCTGGTCCAACGCCGGATCGTGACGCACTGCGGCATGCGCGTGTAGAATCGACCTTTGTCCGCTCGCGCCGGCGGACCGCCCGCGAGGGGGTCCGCCGGTCGCGCGTCAGGCCCCGATGAATCGCATCGCGCCCCTGCTGCCCGCTAGCAACGTCGCCGTCGGCCTCGACGCGTCGAACAAGCGCGACCTGTTCGCGTCGGTCGCGGGACTGTTCGAGTCGGGCGGCGGTCCGCGCCGCGAGGTGGTCGTCGACGCGCTGGCCGCCCGGGAAAAACTCGGCTCGACCGGCCTGGGCCAGGGCATCGCGATCCCCCATGGCCGCATCAAGGGATTGAAGGACGCGCGCGGCGCCTTCGTCCGCCTGGCCCAGCCGATCCCCTTCGACGCCCCGGACGGGCGCCCGGTCAACCAGATCTTCGTCCTGTTGGTCCCCGAGCAGGCGACCGAGCAGCACCTCGAGCTCCTCTCCGAGCTCGCCCAGATGTTCAGCGAGCGCGCCTTCCGCGACCGCATGGCGAGCGCCCCGGACGCGCAGGCGGTGTGGGCGGCGATCCGGGACTGGTCGCCGACGAGCTGACCGCGGGCCCTGCGCCGAGGCGATGACCACCGACACGCACCTGAGGCAGGTCAGCATCCAGCGGCTGTTCGACGACAACCGCGAGCGACTGGGACTCGAGTGGATCGCCGGGCGCGACGGCGGCAGCCGCGTGCTGACCGGCGAGGCGGCGCTCAAGCCGACGATCGGGCAGGTCGGGCACATGAATTTCATCCATCCGTTCCGCGTCCAGCTGCTGGGCGCGGCGGAGATCGCCCACCTCGCGGCGCTGCCCGCCGACACCGCCGTCGCGTCGATCGCCCGGCTGTTCACCAGCGAACTGGTCGCGGTCGTCGTCGCCAACGGCGAGAGCGTGCCGGCGCCGCTCGCCGAAGGATGCGAGACCCATCACGTCCCGCTGCTCACCTCGTCGCAGCCCTCGCCGCACATCGTCGACGTCTTCCGGCTCTACCTGTCGCGGGTGCTCGCCGAGTCGACGACGCTGCACGGCGTCTTCCTCGACGTGCTCGAGATGGGTGTTCTGATCACCGGCGCGTCGGCGATCGGCAAGAGCGAGCTCGCGCTCGAGCTGATCTCGCGCGGCAACGGACTGGTCGCCGACGACATCGTCGAGCTCTACCGGATCTCGCCGGACACGATCGAGGGTCGCTGCCCGGCGGTGCTGCGCGACTTCCTCGAGGTGCGCGGCATCGGCGTGCTCAACATCCGCGTCATCTTCGGCGAGACCGCGGTGCGCCCGCGCAAGCTGCTGAAGCTCATCGTCCATCTCGAGGACCACAGCCACGAGACCTTCGCCGAGCTCGATCGTCTGAAGGTCGACGCCAACATCCAGGAGGTGCTCGGCGTCCCGATCCGCCGCGTGACGATCCCGGTCGCCGCCGGCCGCAACCTCGCGGTGCTGGTCGAGGCGGCGGTGCGCAATTTCGTGCTGAACCAGCGGGGCATCGACTCGACGCGCGAGTTCATCGAGCGCCAGCAGCGGCTGATGGACGAGGGTGGTTGACCCCGGTACGCCCGGGGGACGCGACCGCATCGACACCATGGACGTCGTGCTGATCGGCGGACTGTCGGGATCGGGCAAGAGCGTCGCCCTGGGCGCGCTCGAGGACGCCGGTTACGACGCGATCGGCAATCTGCCGGTCGCGCTGGTCGTCCCGGTCGTCGGTCACCTGGCGCGCACCGGTGTCGGCCGCGTCGCCATCGCGCTCGACGCGCGCCGCGACGAGGGCCTCGCCGGCCTGGGCGCCGCGATCGAGTCGCTGAAGGCGCCGGGAACGAGCGTGCGGCTCGTCTTCCTCGACGCCAAGGACGAGACGCTGGTCAAGCGCTTCTCCGAGACGCGCCGCCGCCACCCCTGCTCGAACGACGAACGCACGCTCACCGAGGCGATCGATCACGAACGGCGCCTGCTGGCCGACGCTCGGGCGCTGGGCATCGTCTTCGACACCAGCGATCTCACCGCCGGGGCGCTGCGGGCGTGGATCAAGGACTTCGTCGGCGTCGATGCCTCGCGCCTGGCGCTTCAATTCGAGTCCTTCGGCTTCAAGCACGGCGTGCCGCTCGACGCGGACCTCGTGTTCGACGTCCGCTGCCTCCCCAATCCGCACTACGAACCGGCGCTCGCGTCGCAGACCGGGCGCGATCCGGACGTGGTCGCGTTCCTGCAGGCCTCGCCCGAGGTCGAGCGGATGTACGCCGACATCCATCGATTCGTCGCCGACTGGCTGCCCGGCTACGCTCGCGACAACCGCAACTACCTGACGGTGGCGATCGGCTGCACCGGCGGCCGCCACCGGTCGGTCTACCTGGTCGAGCGGCTGGCGCGCGATTTCGCCGGCCGCCACCCGGTGCTGCGACGCCACCGCGAGCTCGCCTGACCGGGTCGACGGGCGACCCGCCGCTTCGGCTACCATCGTCGCGATGACCGCGCCCCGTCGCGTCACCGTCGCGTTCACCGGCGCCCCGGGCCTGCCCCGGGGCCTGCGGCCGGCCGACCGCCCGCTCGCCGCCGGCGTCGACATCGGACTCGTCGAGAACATGCTCGCGCCGGCCCGCGCCGGGGCGATGATCCCGCCGCCGGTGCCGCCGTTCTACGGTCGTCCGGCGACGAGCGACGCCCGGGTCGACTTCGTCGTCGCGCGCGTGCTCGACCCCCTGCGCGTGCCGCACGTTCTCGGGCCGCGCCGGGGCGAGGGGCGAGACGCGCCGCCGTCCGCCGAGACCCGATGACCGGGGCGGCGGGCGGACCGAGCACGCGCCCGGGCGCGACGGTCCCGCTGTTTCCGCTGCGCACGGTGCTCTTCCCGGGCGGCGTTCTGCCGCTGCGCGTCTTCGAACAGCGCTACATCGACATGACCAGAGCCTGCCTCCGGCAAAGCCGGCCGTTCGGCGTCGTCATGATCTCGGCCGGCGACGAGGTCGCGACCGACCGGGCGCCGGCCTCGTTCGCGGACGTCGGCACGCTGGCGCGCATCGTCTCGGTGGACCTGCACGAGTCGGGCGTCCTCCACGTCGCCGGCGAGGGCCTGGGCCGCTTCCGCGTCCTGCGCCACCGCGTCGAGAAGAACCGCCTCGTCGTCGCGGACGTCGCCGACCTGCCGGCGGAACCGAAGGTCGCGCTGCCGGCCGACGCGGCGCCGCTCGCGCGGCTGCTCGAGCTCATGGCGGCGCGGGTGGATCCGCACCGCTTCCCGTCCCCACCCGCCTTCGACGACGCGTCCTGGGTCGGCTACCGCCTCGCCGAATTCCTGCCGCTGCCGCTGCCGATCAAGCAGACGATGCTCGAGGTCAACGACGCCACGGTGCGCCTCGCGGCGCTGTCGAAGTTCCTCGCGCAGCAGCGTGTGATCTAGGTCCTAGCCCAGGCGTGCGCCGGCGACGCCGGTCCCGCCGGGCCGACGCGCGACGACGTCGATCAACGCCGATCGGCCGGTGTGCTGGCGGCCCTCGGACAGCACCGCGTCGTATTCGGCGAGCAGACAGAGTTCCCATCCGGCGAAGGTCCGCTCGACCCAGGCGCGCGTGTAGTAGTTCTCGACCGCGCCGGGACCGCCGCTGCGGTAGGCGATCTGCTCGGGGCGGTATCCCTCGAGCAGGAAACAGCCGCCGGGACGCACCGACGCCATCATCCGCGCGAACGCGGCGCCGCGCTCGTCGGGCCCGAGGAACTGGATGAACACCGCGACGACCGCGTCGACTTGCGTCGACTCGAACGGGAACGCCGCGAGGTCGCAGACGCGCGAGTCCACCGAGACACCGCGGCTCGCCGCGAGACGGTGCGCCTTCGCCACCGCGACGTCGGAGACGTCGAAGGCGACGACGCGGACGCCGCGCCCGGCGAGCCAGACGCTGTTGCGACCCTCGCCGTCGGCGACGCACAGCGCGGAGTCGCCCTGGCGCAGCCATCGGGGCGCGCTGCGTTCGACGAAGGCGTTCGGCGCCTCGCCGAACAGGTAGTCGTCGCACGCGTAGCGCGCGTTCCAGGTCTCGCGGGCGTCGCCGAAGGTCGCCATGGGCGCATTATCGCGCGGGCCCGACGGACGCGCCGGTCGCGGGGCGTCGCTGTCCGGCCGCGCGTATAATCCGGCCTCCCGCACAACCGCGCTCGCGACACCATGGCCGGCCACAGCAAGTGGGCGAACATCAAGCACAAGAAGGCCGCGGCCGACGCGAAGCGCGGCAAGATCTTCACGCGCCTCATCAAGGAGATCACGGTCTCCGCGCGGCTCGGCGGCCCCGACGCGTCGGCGAACCCGCGCCTGCGCCTCGCGATCGACAAGGCGCGCGACCAGAACATGCCGAAGGACACGATCGACAACGCGATCAAGCGCGGTGCCGGCCAGCTCGACGGCGTGAACTACGAGGAGATCCGCTACGAGGGCTACGGCATCAACGGCGCCGCGGTGATCGTCGACTGCATGACCGATAACCGCACGCGCACCGCGGCGGACGTCCGCCACGCGTTCTCCAAGTACGGCGGCAATCTCGGCACCGACGGGTCGGTGGCGTTCCTGTTCAAGCACTGCGGCCAGATCGTCTTCGCGCCCGGCACGAGCGAGGACAAGGTCATGGAGGCCGCGATCGATGCCGGCGCCGAGGACGTGATCACCCACGACGACGGCAGCGTCGAGGTCGTGACCGGCCCCTACGATTTCGTCGCGGTCAAGGACGCGCTGGCGAAGGGCGGGCTCAAAGCCGAGGTCGCCGAGGTCGTCATGAAGCCTCAGAACGAGGTCGAGATGAAGGGCGACGACGCGGCGCGCATGCAGAAGCTCCTCGACGCACTCGAGTCGCTCGACGACGTCCAGGACGTCTACACGTCGGCCGTCTTCGGCGACGCGTGAGCGCGGACCCGCGTCCGAAGGGCCGTCCCGAGGACGCGGTGCCCCCTGGGGGGCGGCGCGCGCAGCGCGCTCCGGGGGGACCACCCCGCCTCCGAAGGGCCGTCCCGAGGACGCGGCGCCCCCTGGGGGGCGGCGCGCGCAGCGCGCTCCGGGGGGACACCCCCCGAAGGGCCGTCCCGAGGACGCGGCGCCCTGGGGGCGGCGCGCGCCTCGGGGGACCACCCCCGCCTCCGAAGGGCCGTCCCGAGGACGCGGCGCCCCCTGGGGAGCGGCGCGCTCCGGGGGACGGGGGCCGGCGGGTCCTCGGCATCGATCCGGGACTGCGCCTCACCGGCTTCGGCGTCGTCGACGTCGCCGGTGGTCGGATCGCCTACGTCGCCAGCGGCGTGATCCGCACCGGAGCCGGCAGCACGCCGACGCGGTTGGGCGTCATCGCTCGCGACCTCGCGCACGTGATCGCCGAGCACGCCCCCGACGAGATCGTCGTCGAGCGGGTGTTCGTCAACGTCAACCCGAGCTCGACGCTCGCGCTCGGCCAGGCGCGCGGCGCCGCGATCGCCGCGGCGGTGCTCGCCGGACGCCCGGTCCACGAGTACACGGCCGGCCAGATCAAGCAGGCGGTCGTCGGCGGGGGCCGCGCCGCGAAGGCTCAGGTGCAGGCGATGGTCGCCCGGCTCCTCGCACTGCCGGGCCTGCCGTCGGCGGATGCGGCGGACGCCCTCGCGGCCGCGGTCTGCCACGTTCACGCGACAACCGGCATCGGCGCGCTCGCCGGCGGCGCACCGCGGGTGCGCGCCGGGCGGATGCTGCGCCTGCCGGCGCGCTGACGATGCCGTCGCGCCGTCCGCTGGCGGTCGTCCTCGACATGGACGGCACGCTGCTCGACACCGAGCCGCTGGCCTCGCGCGCCTGGGGCGACGCGGCCGCCGCCGTCGGCGTGACCTTCGACGCCGCGCTTCCTGACCGGCTGATCGGCCGCAATTTCGCCGACTGCCGCGCGCTCATCGCCGCCCACCACGGCGATCGCTACCCGGTCGACGCGCTGATGGCGGCCTGGCACGCGGCCTACGACGCGATCGTCGAACGCGAGGGTCTGTCGCTCAAGCCGGGAGTGCTCGCGCTGTTCGACTGGCTCGACGCCGAAGGCGTGCCGCGCGCCGTCGCGACCTCGACCCGGCGCCGGCGCGCGCTCGCGAAGCTCGAGCGCGTCGAGCTCTCCTCGCGCCTCGACGCGCTGGTCGGCGGCGACGAGGTCGCCCGCGGCAAGCCCGCCCCCGACATCTTCGTCACCGCGGCGGCGCGGCTCGCCGTCGATCCGGCGGACTGCCTCGCGGTCGAGGACTCGGACGCCGGCGTCCGGGCGGCGCTGGCGGCCGGCATGACCGCGGCGATGGTGCCCGACCTCCTGCCGCCGGGACCGGCGATCGTCGGGCTCGGCGCGCGCGTGCACCGCAGCCTCGGCGACCTCGTCGCCCACCTGGATCGCCTGCCGCGGCGTTGAGAGCGGCGGACGGCGCGGCGCTCCGCCGCGTCGAACGATCGTGCGATAATCGCCCGCATTCCGACGACCGCGGGACGCCCGCGCCGCGACGATGATCGGCCGACTCACCGGCACACTGCTCGAGAAGAACCCGCCGCAGATCGTCGTCGACGTCCACGGCGTCGGCTACGAGGTCGACGTGCCGATGAGCACGTTCTACAACCTGCCGGATCCGGGCGCGACGGTGACGCTCCACACCCACCTCGTCGTCCGCGAGGACGCGCATCTGCTCTTCGGCTTCGCGACCGAACACGAGCGTCGCGCCTTCCGGCTGCTGACGCGGATCAGCGGCATCGGCGCCAAGATCGCGCTGGCGGTCCTCTCGGGCCTGTCGGTGGCCGAGCTCGCCCAGGCGATCACGCTGCAGGAGTCCGGCCGGCTCACCCGCGTTCCGGGGATCGGCAAGAAGACCGCCGAGCGGATCCTGCTGGAGATGAAGGACAAACTCGGCGCGGATCTGTCGACCGCGGTCGGCGTCCACCGCGCCGCACCGGCGTCGCAGGACGTGCTCAACGCGCTCCTCGCGCTCGGCTACAGCGACAAAGAGGCGGTGGCGGCGGTCAAGGAGCTGCCCGAGGGGATCGCGGTCGCCGACGGCATCCGGCAGGCGTTGAAGCGCCTCGCGAAGGCGTAGCCGGCCGGCCGCGCCGGCTTAAGATAGCGCGATGGCCATCGAGAGCGACTCGCTCAACCGCGTCGTCACCGCGAAGCCCGCCGGTCCGCAGGAGGAGGCGCTCGAACGGGCGCTGCGCCCTCGCATGCTCGACGAGTACGTCGGGCAGGAGAAGATCCGCGGGCAGCTGTCGATCTTCATCGAGGCGGCGGCGAAACGGCGCGAAGCGCTCGATCACGTGCTGCTGTTCGGGCCGCCGGGACTGGGCAAGACGACGCTGTCGCACATCATCGCCCACGAGCTCGGCGTCAACCTGCGCCAGACCTCGGGCCCGGTGCTCGAGCGCCCCGGCGACCTGGCCGCGCTGCTCACCAACCTCGAGCCGCGCGACGTCCTGTTCATCGACGAGATCCACCGGCTCTCGCCGGTCGTCGAAGAGATCCTCTATCCGGCGCTCGAGGATTTCCAGATCGACATCATGATCGGCGAAGGACCCGCGGCGCGCAGCGTGAAGCTCGACCTGCCGCCGTTCACGCTGGTCGGCGCGACCACGCGCGCCGGCATGCTGACCAATCCGCTGCGCGACCGCTTCGGCATCGTCGCGCGGCTCGAGTTCTATTCGCCCGACGAGCTGACCCGGATCGTCGCGCGCTCGGCCAAGCTCCTCTCGGTGCCGGTCGACGCCGACGGGGCGCTCGAGATCGCCCGCCGTTCGCGCGGGACGCCGCGGATCGCCAACCGCCTGCTGCGTCGGGTCCGCGACTTCGCCGAGGTCCGCGCCGCCGGCCACGTCGACCGCGCGGTCGCCGACGCCGCGCTGTCGATGCTCGACGTCGACGCGTCGGGCCTCGACGTCATGGACCGCAAGCTGCTGTCGACCGTGGTCTCCAAGTTCGACGGCGGCCCGGTCGGCGTCGACAACCTGGCCGCGGCGATCGGCGAGGAGCGCGACACGATCGAGGACGTGCTGGAGCCCTACCTGATCCAGCAGGGCTTCCTCCAGCGCACGCCGAGGGGGCGCGTCGCGACCGCCCAGGCCTGGCGCCTGCTGGGTCTCGCGCCGCCCGTCCCGGGCGGGTCGGCCGACCTTTTCTGACCGGCCACCGCGAGCGACCGGCCGATCCGACGCGATCCGATGACCGCGCAACCCTTCCGCTTCCCGGTCCGCGTTTACTACGAGGACACCGACGCCGCCGGCGTCGTCTACTACGCGAACTACCTCAAGTTCATGGAGCGCGCGCGGACCGAGTGGCTCGACCACCACGGGCTCGCGCTCGCGGAACTCGAGCGCGCCCACGGCGTCGTATTCGTCGTGACCCGGGCCGAGATCGACTTCCGCGGCGCCGCCCGCCTGGGCGACCGCCTCGAGGCGACCGTCGCCTTCGAACCGGCCGGCCGCACGCGGATGTCGGCGCGCCAGTCGGTCCGACGCGACGACGAGGTGCTCGTCGAAGGCGACATCCGCCTCGCCTGCCTCACGCGCGACGGCTGGCGGCCGTCCCGCATCCCCCCCGCGCTCGCCGCGCTGCTGGAGGCCGACCGTTGAACGTCCACGCGGATCTCTCGTTCATCGCCATGATCGCCAACGCCTCGGTGGTCGTGCAGGCGGTGATGGCGCTCCTGGCGCTGCTGTCGCTGTGGAGCTGGTGGCAGATCTTCCTCAAGCTGTTCCAGCTCGCCGCCGCGAAGCGCGACGCCGGCCGCTTCGAGGACGAATTCTGGAAGGGCGGCGATCTCACCGATCTCTACCAGAAATGCACGCAGGGCCGCTCCGGCGGCGGCCTCGAGCACATCTTCACCGCCGGCTTCCGCGAATTCGCCAAGCATCGCCGGCAGGGTTCGAGCGCGGGACTGACGCTCGACGCGGCGCGACGCGCGATGAGGGCGGCCTACCAGCGCGAGATCGACGGGCTCGAGGCGCACCTGTCCGGCCTCGCGAGCGTCGGGTCGGTGTCGCCGTACATCGGACTGTTCGGAACGGTGTGGGGCATCATGAACGCGTTCCGCGGCCTCTCCAACGTCGCGCAGGCGACGCTGGCGCAGGTCGCGCCCGGGATCGCCGAGGCGCTGGTGGCGACCGCGATCGGCCTGTTCGCCGCGATTCCGGCGGTCGTCGCCTACAACCGCTATACGCACGACGTCGACCGGCTCGCGACCCGCTACGAGACCTTCATCGAGGAGTTCAGCAACATCCTCCAGCGGCAGGGATGACGCGGTGAGACGCGCGCGCAAGTCGATGTCGCAGATCAACGTCGTGCCCTACATCGACGTGATGCTGGTGCTGCTCGTCATCTTCATGGTGACCGCGCCGCTGGTCTCGCCGGGCGAGATCTCGCTGCCGACCGTCGGCTCGAAGCTCACGGTTCCGGTGGCGCCGATCGAGGTGACGCTGCGCCAGGACCTGTCGCTGTGGGTGCGCGACCAGGGCCAGCCGGGAACCTCCGCGGTGCGGGTGTCGCGCGACGAGCTGGTCTCGCGGATCGCCGCGAAACAGGCGCGCGCGCCGGACCAGGGCGTGGTGATCGCCGCCGACCGCGGCGCGAAGTACGAGGACGTGCTGGGCGTGCTCGACCTCCTGCAGCGCAACGGCGTGCGCAAGGTCGGACTCCTGGCGCGCGCACCGCAGACCTGAGCCGATGAAGGGCGACCGACGCCGGCCCGACGAGCGCGTCCGCCGACGCCGGCCGGGGCGTACGCTCGCGCTCGCGCTGGCGATCGTCGTCCACCTCGTGTTCATCGGATTCCTCGTCTGGTCGGTGCGCTGGCAAAGCCGCCCGCCGGAGCCGGTGACTGCCGAACTCTACGCGCCGCCGCAGAAGATCCGCGAGCCCGAACCGAAGCCCGAACCGAAGCCCGAACCGAAGCCGGAGCCGAAGGCGGAGCCCGAGCCCAAACCGCCGCCGCCACCGCCGCCGAAGGTCGAACCGGACAACGCCGAGATCGCGCTCAAGGCCAAGCGCGAGGAGGAACGGCGCGCGAAGGAGAAAGCCGAGCGCGACCGCAAGCTCGCCGAGGAGAAGCGGGCCGCCGAGACCAAGGAGCGACTCGCGCGCGAGACCGAGGCGATGCGCGACGCCGCCGAGCGCGAAGCGCGCGAGCGTGCGGCCGCCCTGAAGGCGCGTGCCGACGCCGAGAAGGCGAAGGCCGACGCGGAACGGGCGAAGGCCGAGGCGGAAGCGCGCGCGAAAGCCGAGGCCGACGCGAAGGCCCGAGTCGAAGCCGAAGCGAAGGCCAAGGCGCAGGCGCAAGCGCAGGCGGAGTCGAATGCGCGGGCCGCGGCGCAGGCCGATTGGGTCCGCCGCATCCAGGCGAAGGTCCGCGGCAACGTCGTCCTTCCGCCGGACCTCCCGGGCAATCCGGAAGCGGTGTTCGAGGTGATCCAGCTCCCCACCGGCGAGATCATCGAGGCGCAGCTGCGCAAGTCGAGCGGCGTCAAGGCCTACGACGAGGCGCTGCAGCGGGCAATCGTGAAATCGAGCCCGCTGCCGCGGCCGGACCGGCAGGACCTCTTCATGCGCGCGCTGACGCTGCGCTTCCGCCCGCAGGACTGAACGCCGGATCGTGCGCGACGCGCTGATCGTCGGCGCGAGTTTCGCCGGCGTCGCCTGCGCCGTGGCCGCGTCGCGCGCCGGGGCACGGGTGACACTCGTCGAGCGGCGGCACGATCCCGGCGAGCGGCTTCACACGACCGGCATCGTGGTCAAGGAGGCGCTCGCCGAGATCGACGCGATCGCCCGGCTTCCCGACGCGCTCGCGCGTCCGATCGCCGGCGTACGCCTGCACGCCCCCGGCGGCCGCAGCCTCGCGCTCGATTCGCCGGGCTACTTCTTCCTCGCGACCGATACGCCGGCGCTGATGCGATGGCTGGTCGACCGGGTGCGCGACCACGGTGTCGACGTCGCGACCGGCGAGGCGTTCGACGACGCGCAGCGCACCGACGGCGGCTGGCGCACGTCGGCCGGACGCGAGGCGCGCTTCCTCGTCGGCGCCGACGGACCGAAGTCGCGCGTCGCGCGCGTCTGCGGACTGGGGCTCAACACGCGCTTCCTTTTCGGAGCCGAGGCCGAGATCGCCGACGCCACGCTCGCCGAACCCGGGCGACTGCATTGCTTCCTCGACGCGCGCCGGGCCCGGGGCTACATCGGCTGGGCGTTCGCCGGGGTCGGGCTCGTCCAGGCCGGCCTCGCGGCCTCGCACGCCCGCGGGGAGGCGACACCGGACATCGACGAGTTCCTCGCGGCGATCGGGCCGCGCATCGGGCTTTCCGGCGGGCGCGTCTCGGGCCGGCGCGCCGGCCTGATCCCGATCGGAGGGCCGGTCCGTCCCCGAGCCGGCGACCGCGTCACGCTCGTCGGCGACGCCGCCGGACTGGTCTCGCCGCTCACCGCGGGCGGCATCCACACGGCGCTCGAGTCGGGACGACGCCTGGGCGAGTCGCTGGTGGCGGTCCTCGCGACATCCGCGCCCCCCGACGACGTCCCGCTGGTCGTCGATCCGGCGGCGCCTCGCTTCCGCGCCAAGCGGCTGGCACGGGCCGCCTTCGACCGCGTCCAGAGCGACCGGCTCTTCGACCTGGCGATCGGCAACCCGGTCTTCGCCGCCCTGGCGAAGCTCGTGTTCTTCCATCGACGCGGCCTCGCCTCGACCGCCGCCTGGCGCGACCTCCTGCGCTGACCGCCGAGCCGGCCCGGGGTCGCCACCCTGCCCCCTGGGGGGCGGCGACCGAAGGCCGCTTCGGGGGGATGTTCACCCGCCGCCCCGAGGTCGCCACCCTGCCCCCTGGGGGGCGGCGGCCGAAGGCCGCTTCGGGGGGATCAGCACCCCGCGCGAAGAGCCGCCTCGAGCGCGGGGTCGCCCCCTGGGGGGCGGCGCGCAGCGCCTCGGGGGGGTCCCCCTACACGCGGGATTTCTTCTCGAGCACCTGGATCGTCGCCCAGCTCCAGTCGGGACGCTGCTCGACCAGGTGGCGCAACGCGACCGTGTAGACCGACCGCCCGGTCATCAGGATCACGTTGCGGCCGTCGGAATACTCCTGCGTCGGCACGATCAGCGTCTTGACCGCGAGCGGCTTGTCGGGACGCGATGGCGGCGGCAGGTAGAGGCCGTCGAACCGCGTGCCCATCGTCGCGATGTCCATGCCGTTGACCACGAAGCTCATGTCGTCGCGCGCGTCGCGGCGCGCGTGCAGCGTGACCGGCACGAAGCGTTCGGCGATGATCGCGACGCCCGCCTCGACGTCCTCGGTCGACACCTTGTTGAGACGGCGCACGACGCCGAGCACCCAGTCGGAAACGTCGGTCTGCCGGACCGCGACGAGCCCGCCGAGCGCCAGGCTCTGCCCGATGCCGCCCGAAGCCGCGATCCGCAATCCGGCGAGGCTGCGGTCCTTGACCTGCCACATCGGATCGGAGAACGACGCGAGGCTCGCGACCAGCGAATCGTGCTCGTCGGGAGTCACGGTCGGACGTCGCCGGGGCGTGTCGGCGACCGCGTAGACCTCGATCTGCTCGGTGCCGGCGCCGTCGGGCACCGCGTCGGCGAGGTCCTTGGCCGCGAGCTCGCGACAGATGCGCGACAACCCGATGCGCACGCGCGCCGCGACCTTGCAGGAGACGCGCGGATCGCGTCGCAGGTCCGACAGCACGTTCGGTGCGACCGCCGGCCGCACCTTCTCGAGGACCGCGATCCGGATCTGGTTGATCGGTCCGGCCGGACCCTGGTCGGTCTGCTCGGCCTGGCGCAACGCCGCGATCGCGCGGTTGATCTGATCGTCGAGCGCCGAGGTGTCGAGATAGCGCAACATCGATCCGGAGTCGGTGCCGGTGCGCCGCTGCAGTCCGGTGCGACCGGCGATGTCGACGAAGAACCCCTCCGGCGAACGCGGCACCGCGTCGAGCTGGAGGCGCCGGCTCCACGCGCGCAGCTGCGCGCAGGCCCAGTCGATTTCCGCCGGCGACATGTTGCCGGTGCTCAACTGATGGACGAGCAGCGTGTACAGGTATTCCTGCTCGGTCGTCCAGTGGGTCGCGTTCGGCCCCGCGGTCGCGAGCACCGTGGGGACGCGCTCGACGCCGAGCTCGGTCGCGCGCAGGTAGGTGCGGTGCAGCTCCGCCCACTTCGCCGGGATCCAGCGCTCGTAGCGGAACACGCGCAGTTTCGCGTCGGTACCGGCGTAGTGCGTATGGCGCGCGAATAGCAGCGGCACCATCGGCTTCCAGCGGGCGTTGTTGCCGGCCGCCAGCGCCTCTTCGAGCGCCGCCTGGTAGGCGATCATGAAGTTCTGCGCGATCTCGTAGATCGCCTGCCACAGGCGCTCGGCGAGCTTGGGGCTCGACTCGGCGTTCTCGACGTACTGCCGGATCAGCTGGCGGCGGTCGGCGCCCAGCGCCGCGTCGAGGAACTGGATCGCGGCCACGCGCGCGGGATCGACGCCCTGGCGGGCGAGGCGCATCGCGTCGAAGGCCCGCATCACGTGCTGCTGGCGTCCGATCACGTCGAGCGCCGGCAGCTGGCGCAGCCACACCGATACCGCCTTGGCCGAAACCAGCGGATCAGCGATGTCCTTGCCCGAGGTCAGGAACCCGAACATGCGTCAGGTGGCTTTCACGAGCTCGCCCGAGGAGCCGGCTGCGTTTGATGTGGCGCGCGGCCCTCGCGGCCGCGGCGGTTGACTATTATCGGCCATCACGGCACCCGGCGCGAAACCGGTCCGCCGCGGTCCGATACAATGAAAGCACTCGGACGGCACCCACGTGCCACCCCGTAGAGGCGTGCGACAGCGGTCGGCCGCCCCGGGTTCCGCGCCCTTCCACCTCGACACCCCCCATGCCCACGACCCGCTCGATCTGCCGTGCCCTGGCGTTCGGCGCTCTGCTCGCGACCGGAGCGGGCGCGCAAACACCGGCGTCGGGACCGCCGCCGGGATCTCCTACGAAGGGAACGAGCAAGATGGATGCCATCGTCACGTCACTCAAGAAGATCGACACGGTCACCGGCAAGGGCGCCGAGGCGGTCGCCGGCAGGCCGGTGGTTGTCCACTACACCGGCTGGCTCTACGACCCGGCGCAACCGGAAGGCAAAGGGCGCAAGTTCGACAGCTCGTTGGACCGGCGCGAGCCGTTCAGCTTCCCGCTGGGCGGTGGCCGGGTGATTCGCGGTTGGGACGAGGGGGTCGCCGGCATGAAGGTCGGCGGCAAGCGCACGCTCGTCATCCCGTCCGACCTGGGCTACGGCGCCCGAGGCGCCGGCGGCGTCATCCCGCCGAACGCGACGCTGGTCTTCGACGTCGAACTGCTCGAAGTCCGCTGACGCCCCGCCGAGCGTCCCGACGCCCGGCGGCCGTCCGGCCTCGCCGAAGCGCCCGCAAGCCGCCATGCCGCCCGATGATCCGCACCGCCCGGCGAAGCGACGGGTCGACTACCGGCCGCCGGCGTTCCTGATCGACCGCGTCGGCCTGGAACTCGACCTCGACCCGGCCGCCACCGAGGTCCGGGCGACGCTCTCGTTCCGACGCAACCCCGACGCCGCGGCCCAGGATCGGCAGGCGCCGTTCGTCCTGGACGGCGAGCAGCAGGATACGGTGCGCATCGAGCTCGACGGACGACCGCTGGGACCGGCCGACGCCATCGTGACCGCGTCCGGCGTGACGCTGCTCCGGCCGCCCGACGCCGGCACGCTGGTCGTCCGCTCGCGCAACGCGCCGCAGTCGAACGCCGCCCTCGAGGGTCTGTACGTCTCCTCGGGGGTCTTTTGCACGCAGTGCGAGGCCGAGGGGTTCCGGCGGATCACCTGCTACCCCGATCGCCCGGACGTGCTCTCGGTGTACACGGTGACGCTGCGCGCCGATCCCCGCCGCTACCCGGTGCTGCTCGCCAACGGCAACCTGGTCGCCGCCGGCGGCCTGCCGGACGGCCGGCACTTCGCGACCTGGCACGACCCGTTTCCCAAACCGTCGTACCTGTTCGCGCTGGTCGCCGGAGATCTCGCCTCGCTCGACGACACGTTCACGACGCGATCCGGCCGCCGCGTCCTTCTGTCGATCTTCTCGACACCGGCCAACCTGCCGCGCTGCCACTGGGCGATGGAGTGCCTGAAGCGGGCGATGCGCTGGGACGAGGACACCTGGGGACTCGAGTACGACCTCGACCGGTTCATGATCTTCTGCGCCGATGATTTCAACTTCGGCGCGATGGAGAACAAGGGGCTCAACATCTTCAACAGCCGCCTCGTGCTCGCCGACCCGGCGACCGCGACCGACGACGACTACGCGGCGATCGAGGCGGTGGTCGGCCACGAGTACTTCCACAACTGGACCGGCAACCGCGTCACCTGCCGCGACTGGTTCCAGCTTTCGCTCAAGGAGGGACTCACCGTCTTCCGCGACCAGGAATTCTCGAGCGACATGGGCTCGCGCGCCGTCGAACGGATCGGCGCGGTCGAGAACCTGCGCCGCATCCAGATGCCGGAGGACGCCGGGCCGATGGCCCATCCGGTGCGGCCCGACGAGTACCAGGAGATCAACAACTTCTACACAGCGACCGTCTACGAGAAAGGCGCCGAGTTGATCCGCATGCAGCACGCGCTCCTCGGACGCGAGCGCTTCCGTCGCGGCCTCGACCTCTATTTCGAGCGGCACGACGGCGCCGCGGTGACCTGCGACGATTTCGTCGATGCGATGTCCGACGCGTCCGGCGTCGATCTCGGACAGTTCCGTCGCTGGTACTCGCAGGCGGGAACGCCGATCGTCCGTGCGAGCGGACGCTACGACGCGACGCGACGCGCCTACACGCTCGACGTCGAACAGCACACCGAGCCGACGCCCGGACAGGCGGTGAAGGAACCGCTCCACATCCCGATCGCCGTCGGTCTGCTCGGACCGGACGGCGGCGATCTGCCGTTCACCGTCGAGGGCGGAAAGAAGGAACCCGCGGAAACGGTCCTGCTCGAGCTGAGGACGCCGAGCCGGTCGTGGACCTTCCACGGTATCGACGCCCCGCCGGTCCCCTCGCTCGCCCGCGGCTACTCCGCACCGGTTCGCGTCGAGTTCGACTACGACGACCGGGCGCTCGCGCTCCTCGCCTCGCACGACAGCGACCCGGTCAACCGCTGGGACGCGGCGCAGCGCGTCTACACCCGGTCGATACTCGCGCTCGCGGCCGACCACCGGGCCGGCGCGCCGCTGGCGCTGCCCGACCCGCTGTCGCGGATGGTCGCGGCGCTGCTCGACGACCGGACCAGCGACCCCTCGCTCGTCGCGCTGGCGCTCGCCCCGCCGGATCCGGCCTACGTCGCCGCGCTCGAGCCGTCGATCGACGTCGACGGAGTCGATCGCGCCCGGGCCTTCCTCGGGCGCGAGCTCGCGCGCGTCCACGCCGACCGGTTCGAACGCACGCGCGCCGCTCATCGCGTTCCGGCGGCGTACCGGCCGACGCAGGCGCAGGCGGCGGCGCGCCGGCTCGCCAACCTGTGCCTGCGTTTCCTCGTCGAACGCGGCGATTCGGTGGCGCGCGCGCTCGCCGTGGCGCAGTTCGCCGAAGCCGACAACATGACCGACTCGATCGCGGCGCTGGCCGCGCTCGCCGACGGGACGTCCGCCGAGCGGGACGATCTGTACGCCCGTTTCGAGGCGCGCTGGCGCGACGAGCCGCTGGTCCTCGACAAGTGGTTCGCGCTGGAGGCGACCAGCCGCCGTCCGGACGCGCTGGCGCGGGTGCGGCGGCTGATCGCGCATCCCAGGTTCAACGCCCGCAATCCCAACCGCGTGCGCGCGCTGGTCGGCGCGTTCGCGCTGCGCAACTTCGCCCGCTTCCACGCCGCCGACGGCTCCGGCTACGCGTTCGTCGCCGACCAGGTTCTCGCCCTCGACGCGACCAATCCCCAGCTCGCCGCGCGAATCGCCTCGGCCTTCGAGCTGTGGAGGCGCTTCCCCGATCCGCGCCGCGAGCGCATGCACATCGAGTTGAAGCGCATCGGCTCGGCACCGCGGCTGTCGCCGGACACGAGCGAGATCGTCGGGCGCAGCCTCGATCGCTGAGTCGTCCACGCGTTTCGTCGGCGCCGGGCGCGCACCGTCGTCGCGCCCGAACGACCCGTCGCAGCCGCAAGGTGCGCTCCGTTCCGGGCGCTACGCTCGCGACCTCTGGGGGTTCTTCCGACAACCTGGAGCCTACGCCATGCGTCACCCTCGTATCCGTCGTCCGAAGCACGTGATCACCGCCGCGATCGCCATCCGGCTAGGGTTCGCCGCCGCGCTGACCTGCACCTCGCCGATCGCGGCGGCGCAATCGCCGTCGGCCGCCGGCCGGTGGGCCTGCGATCTGAACGGTCGCGACATCGACATCCGCATCGCCGGCGACGAAGCCACGGTGACTCTCCCCGGGGCTCCTGCCCGCGTGCTCAAGCGCCGCGAGGTCCGCTCGGGCGCCTACTACACCGACGGCACGGTGGCGCTCAAGCACCGCGGCGACCAGCCGGCGCAGGTCAACGAACCGCAGTGGGTCCAGAACGGCGAGGCGTCCGCGCTGCGTCGCTGCATCCCGGCCGCCGGCTGACCGACGCCGCCTCCTGTCGGCGAGACCGCGCCTCCGGCCGGGGGCGCGGCCCGACTGGCTACAATGCTCGTCGAAGCCGCCGCCGATCGCGGCGGCCGGCGCGCGACCCTCGCGTGCTCTCCCCCGCGCGAGCACGACCATGACCGCACGAACGATCCGCGCCCCGCGCGGCCCGACGCTTTCGGCGAAGAGCTGGCTCACCGAGGCGCCGCTGCGCATGCTGATGAACAACCTGGACCCCGAGGTCGCCGAGCGTCCCGAGGACCTGGTCGTCTACGGCGGCATCGGCAAGGCGGCGCGCGACTGGGATTGCTACGAGCGGATCGTCGAGGCGCTGCGCCGCCTCGCGTCCGACCAGTCGTTGCTGATCCAGTCCGGCAAGCCGGTCGGCGTCTTCCGCACGCACGCCGACGCGCCGCGGGTCCTGATCGCCAACTCGAACCTCGTTCCGCACTGGGCGACTTGGAAGCACTTCAACGAGCTCGACCGCAAGGGCCTGATGATGTACGGCCAGATGACGGCGGGTTCGTGGATCTACATCGGCAGTCAGGGGATCGTCCAGGGCACCTACGAGACCTTCGCTGAAGCCGGCCGCCAGCACTACGGCGGCGACTGGTCGGGCAAGTGGATCCTGACCGCCGGACTGGGCGGCATGGGCGGGGCGCAGCCGCTCGCCGCGACGATGGCCGGCGCCTCGATGCTCGCCATCGAATGCGACCCGACGCGCATCGACATGCGCCTCGCCACCGGCTACCTCGACCGCAAGGCGGGCTCGATCGAGGAGGCGATGAAGATCCTCGCCGAGGCGAAATCGCCGGTGTCGGTCGGGCTCGCCGGCAACGCGGCCGAGCTGATGCCGCGGCTGCTCAAGCTGGCGAAGACGACGTCGTTCCGCCCGTCGCTCGTCACCGACCAGACCTCGGCGCACGACCCGGCGAACGGCTACCTGCCCGAGCACTGGTCGCTCGAGCAGTGGCGCGACCTGCGCCGGCGCGCGCCCGACGAGGTGGCGACCTCGGCGCGCGAGTCGATCGCCAACCACGTGCGGGCGATCCTGGGTTTCCGCGCGATGGGCATCCCCTGCGTCGACTACGGCAACAACATCCGCCAGGAAGCGAAGGACGTCGGCGTCAGGGACGCCTTCGATTTCCCCGGCTTCGTGCCCGCCTATGTCCGACCGCTCTTCTGCGTCGGCAAGGGGCCCTTCCGCTGGGTCGCGCTCTCCGGCGACCCGGAGGACATCCGCCGCACCGACGACAGGATGCGCGAGCTCTTCCCCGAGGACGCGGGGCTGCGCCGCTGGCTCGACATGGCCGGCGCGCGGATCAAGTTCCAGGGCCTCCCGGCACGCATCTGCTGGATCGGCCTGGGCCAGCGCCACCGCGCCGGCCTCGCGTTCAACGCGATGGTGCGATCCGGCGAGTTGAAGGCGCCGATCGTGATCGGGCGCGACCACCTGGACGCCGGCTCGGTCGCGAGCCCCAATCGCGAGACCGAGGCGATGAAGGACGGGTCGGACGCGGTATCCGACTGGGCGCTCCTGAACCTGCTCCTCAACACCGCGTCCGGCGCGACCTGGGTATCGTTCCACCACGGCGGCGGCGTCGGCATGGGCTACTCGCAGCACGCCGGAATGGTCGTCGTCTGCGACGGCAGCGACGCGGCGGCGAAGCGCATCGAGCGCGTGCTGTGGAACGATCCGGCGACCGGCGTCATGCGCCACGCCGACGCCGGCTACGCCGACGCGATCGCCTGCGCGAAAAAGCACGCGCTCGACCTGCCGATGATCTGAGACGGTCGGACCCGGCGGGTACGCCCGCTGGCTTGGCGGCGCGCACCGCCCGGTGGCTGCCCAGGACGTCCTTCGACCCGGCCGTCATCTCCCGATTCCAGGTCGTCCGCGTTGAGCGTCGCCACCGGTGACGCTCCAACGCGGACCGGTATTCCGGCGCTCGCGCCCCCTTTTCAGCGGCGTGCGGACACCTGCGCGGATCATCATGTCGTTCCCGCCGCTGAGATAGGGGGCGCGAGCGCCGGAATACCTACCAATACGTCTCGACGGTGATATGCCCCGGCTCCCGCCGCCGGTGCCGCCGCATCCCGCGCTTTCCGAGCACCGCCTGGACGTCGTCGACCATCGCCGGATTACCGCACAGCATCGCCTGCGAATCCTCGGCGGTGAGGGCGACGCCGGCGCGCGCTTCGAGCCCGCCGTCGTCGATCAGCGCCGGGATGCGGCCCCGGAGCGCCGCGGGATGCGCCTCGCGACTGACGACCGGAACATAGACGAACGCGCCGGCCCGCTGCCGACCGATGCCGTCGATGACCTCGGGGTAGACGAGCTCGGCGCCCAGACGGACCGCGTGGACCAGCACGACCCGCCCGAACTTCTCCCAGGGCGCGTCGGTGCGCAGGATCGACAGGAACGGACCGAGCCCGGTGCCGGTCGCGAGGCACCAAAGGGTGCCGGCCCCGGGCACCTCGGACACGCAGAAGAACCCGTTCGCCCGCGGACCCAGCCAGATCGACGAGCCCGCCGAGAGCGCCGCCAGTCGGGGCGACAGCGGCCCCCCCGGTACGATGACCGAGAGGAACTCGTGCTGAGGTGCGCCCGGGGGATTCACGAACGAATAGGGGCGACCGACCATCGGCTCGGTCGAACCGGGGGGGGCGGGCAACGCGAGGCGGGCGAACTGTCCCGCGTCGAATTCCAGTCCCGGTGCGTCGACGACGAGCGAGAAGAGCGTTCCGGTCCAGTCGCGCCGGGCGACCACGCGGCCTTCGAGCCATGACGACATCGGCGGACACCCCGGGACGGTAAAATTGGCATTATGCCCAGCCGTTCCCGACGCCTGTCCGCGGCGAGCGCGAGCGCGGCGCCGCGCGTCGTCGTCCGCGTGCCGTCGCCGACCGACGAGACCGCGTTCCTCGCAGCGGCGCACGCCAGCCGCGCGCTGCACCGGGCCTGGGTTCGGGCGCCGTCGTCGCCGACCGAGTTCCACGCCTACGTCGCCCGGTACGCGAGCGGCGACCCGGCGGCGAGCGATGCGGCGCTCGTGGCGCTGCGCGCGGTCGACGGCGCGCCGGTCGGCGTCTTCAACTTCAGCAACATCGTCCGCGGCGCCTTCCGCAGCGCCTTTCTCGGCTACTACGCGTTCGCGCCGCTCGCCGGCCACGGCTACATGTCCGAGGCCATGGCGCTGGTGCTCGACCACGCGTTCGGTCCGATGAAACTGCACCGCGTCGAAGCCAACGTGCAGCCGGACAACGCCCGTTCGATCGCGCTGGTCGAGCGCATCGGCTACACCCGCGAAGGCTATTCGCGCCGCTACATCAAGATCGCCGGGCGCTGGCGCGACCATGTCCGCTACGCGATGCTCGCCGAGGACTGGCGGGCGAAGCGCCGGCGCGTGACACGGCGATGACGCCGCGCGCGACGGCGCTGGCGTTCGCGGCCGTCGCCGCCGGCGCCGGCTGCGCGGTCGGGTCGCCGGAGCCGGGTTCCGCCGACTCCGCCGTCCGGGCCGCGATCGCGCCCTACGCGATCCACGAGGCCTGCCTCACGCTCGCCGCGGGCGAACGGATCGACTGGCGGTTCGAAAGCGACGGCCCGGTGCAGTTCAACATCCACTACCACGACGGTCCCAGCGTCGTCATGCCGGTCACGCGCGACGCGAGCACGGGCGACTCGGGGATCTTCGTCGCGCTGATCGCCCACGACTACTGCGCGATGTGGGAAGCCGGCGCCCGGGGCGTCGTCGTCGACTATCGCGTCAGGCCGATCGGGGCGGCGCGATGACGACGGGTGCGGTCGTCGTCTTCGATCTCGACGGCACGATCTCGGACAACTACGCCGGCATCGCCGCGTCGATCCGCCACGCCCTCGCGCGGATGGGCGCGCCCGATCCGGGCGAGACCGCGTTGCGCGCCTGCGTCGGTCCGCCGCTGCGCGAGTCGTTCGCGCGGTTGATTCCCGGCGCCGACGCCGCGCGCGTCGAGACCGCCGTCGGTCATTACCGCGAGCGCTACCGAGACCTGGGCTGGCGCGAGAACGTCGCCTACGGCGGCGTCGCCGAGCTCCTGGCCTCGCTGGCGCGCGACCGCACGCTCTACGTCTGCACGTCCAAACCCGAGGTTTTCGCCCGGCGGATCGTCACCCATTTCGGTTTCGACGCCCACTTCGCCGGCGTCTACGGCGCCGACCTCGGCGGGGCGTTCGACGACAAGCGCAAGCTGCTGGGACACCTGCTCGCGACCGAACGGATCGCCGGCGCCGACGCGACGATGGTCGGCGACCGCCACCACGACGTGCGGGCCGCGCGCGAGCACGGTCTGGGCGCGATCGGGGTCCTGTGGGGCTACGGCGGGCCGGCGGAGCTCGCGGACGCCGATCGGCTCGTCCGCTCGCCGGCCGAACTCGGGCGGGCGATCCGCGGCGCCTGATTCCGGCGCCGCGTCCGGGCCGGCGCGCTATTCGACCGGCCGGTCGAAATCGGGCGACGCGTACGTCGCGCCGTGGACGACGTCGGCGGCGAGGACGCGCTCGACGATCCGCTCGGCGGCGACCTCCGGCGTCGCGAGGCGTCCGCTCGCGCGGAAATCGCGGAACATCGCGACCGACGGCAACGTATCGGGGTCTTGCGCGCGCAGCGCGACCTGCATGTCGGTGTCGATGACGCCGGGCCTGATCGACACGGCGCGGAAGCGCGGGTCCCGGACCTCGAGGGCCAGCGTACGCGTCAGCATCTCGAGGCCCGCCTTCGCCGCGCAATAGACGCCGGCACCCGCCAGAGGCGTACGCGCGGCGCCCGACGACACGTTGACGACCCACCGCTCGAGCGACGGATCGGCGAAGGCCCGCAGGAAAGCGGACGCGAGCGCGGCGGGGGCGGCGAGATTCACCGCGAGCGCGCGCGCGATGTCGGGCGCGCGCAGCGCCGACGCGACGCCCAGCGGCCCGACGACAGCCGCGTTGTTGATCAGGCACGCCGAAGCCAATCCACGGCGCGCGAACGCGCGGAGCGCCGGGGCGAGCGCCTCGTCGATCGCGGCGGTATCGGCGAGATCGCAGGCGACGAACCCGTACCGGTCCCCGGAGAGCGCCGGCGCCGACGACCGTCCGATGCCCAGGACGAACGAGCCCCGGTCGACGAGCGCGCCGGCGAGCGCGCGCCCCAGCCCGCGCGACACGCCGGTCACGACGAATCCGCGCTCCGGCCACGGTGTCACGAGGTCGCCCTCAGCGGCCGGAGAGCGAACCGAAGACGATCAGCAGCACGAGCACCGCGAACACGATCAGCGCGATCTTCCAGCCGCTCTTCGGATACTCGCCGGCGACCGCGCCGGTGACGCCGTTGATCGCGCACTGGTAGCTGCGCCGACCGTAGTCGTAGGACAAGAGCCACACCGGCGCGAGGATGTGCTTGTAGGTCTGGCCCGACCAGTCGGCGTGGACGACCAGGTCGCGATAGGTGTCGCCGGGGATCTCGCGCGCGCACAGCTGTTCGAGTTTGGCGCGCATGACCTCGCGCGCGTGCGCCGCGGCCTGCGGAAGATCGATCTGGTAGCGCTCGACGACCCAGCCGGCGACGTAACCGGAATCGTAGGACTTGAGCTCGCCGGTCGGGAACGGCTCGATCGAGCGCAGCAGGCCCGCGTGGACGCCGACCGACGCGCAGACCAGGTCGTCGTCGAAGAAGTGCGACACGTGTCCGGCCGCCGGCTCCCAGCGGACGTTGCGGACCTGGCGAGTCCTGGGCCGGCCGTTGTCCCAGTAGTTCTCGGTCGTGTAGTAGTAGTGCCCGGCCATCGCCCGCCAGTCGGCCTCGACCTTCGCGTCGAAGGTCCAGTAGGGCAGGTAGACGCCGCGGACGGTGTCGGTCAGCGCCTTGCGCTTGAGCTCGCCCGGCGCCAGCCACAACCGCCCGAACCAGGCGCGCAACGCGTCGCGCGCCGCGGTCTCGGCGACGGTGAACGGCAGCAGGCTCTCCGGCCGGTGGACCGGCGATTCCTCGTCGTAGGGCACGAGCTGCGCCGAGCCGCAGAACTCGCAGTTCTGTCCCTGGCGCGCGGCGTCGAGCACCGAGATCGCGCGGCAGCTCTGGCAGCGGACCTGCCGCTTCGCTGCCGCGTAACCGGACCGCGCCGGATCGACGCGGGCGAGCGCGCCCGCCAGATCGTGCTCGGCGACCGGCTGCGCCGCCGGCGCCGGAGCGTCCGATTCGGTGCCGCAGAACGGACAGACGAGCTTGCGCTTCCCCGGGTGCCAGTTCGCCTCGGCACCGCAGGCCGGACAGGCGCGCTTGGCGAGCGCGACCGCCTCTTCGGACGACTCGCGCGGCGACTCGCCGGTCATTGCACGACGTAGCCGATCACGCGCCAGCGGCCGGACTCGCGCTCCAGCGTCACGTACTCGCGACCGATCGACTTGTTCGTCCAGGACGTGCGGTACATCACCTGCGCGTAGTCGCCGTCGGGCAATCCCTGCAGGCGCGACACCGCCTGCGAGCCGGCGAGCGTGCGCTGGACGACCGCTCCGAGCGGCTCGCGCACGATCGCGAGCGCCTCGCGCCAGCGCTCGGGGGTCAGCGCCGCGCGGTACTTCGCCCCGGCCTCGCGCAGCGACGTCTCGGCGTCGAGCGCATCGGCGAGCGCGAGCCAGTCGCGCGCCGCCCTCGCCGCCTCGGTCGCGGCGGGGTCCTGCGCGCCCGCGCCGCCGGCGACCGACGACAGCGCGAACGCGAGCGCCGCGGCGAGCGCCGCGCGCCGCGTGACGACGGCCGTCATGAGTGCAGGAAGGCGTCGACAGCCGCGCGCGTGATCCGCCACTGCGTGCCGATCCTCTTGCCCTTGAGATCTCCGGCCTCGAGGCTCGCGATCACGTCGGATTCGGCGACGCCCAGCTGCTGGGCGACCTGCGACGGCGTGTAGAGCTCCGGCGCGCCGGCCGGCGCCCCCGCGGGCTTCGGCGCGGCGACGCCCGGCGTCGATTGCGCGAGGATGCCGCCGGTCTGGCCCATCATCTGCTGCGCCATCGCCATGCCCATCGCCATCTCGGCGGCCATGCCGCCGGCGCCGCCGCCGCCCTTCTCCATGCCCTGCGCCATCTGGAACTTGACGTAGTCGTTGAGATTGCCGACCGCCGCCATGCTCGAGCGCTTGTCGATCGCCTGCTCGACCTCCGGCGGCACCGAGACGTTCTCGACGATGAACGAGGTCATCTGCAGGCCGTACTTCTCGGCCAGCACCGGGTTGATCAGCGGCAGCAGCGCCTCGCCCAGTTCGCCGTAGCGCGAAGCGACGTCGAGCGCCGGGATCTTCGAGCCGGCGAGCGCGTCGGAGAAGACGCTGACGAGCCGCGAGCGCATCGCGTCGGCGAATTCGTCGAGCCGGAAGTGGTGGTCGGTGCCGGCGACCTCCTTGAGGAAGCGCGGCGGATCGACGATCCGGAAATCGTAGGTGCCGTAGGCGCGCAGCCTCACGACGCCGAAGTCGGCGTCGCGCATCATCACCGGGTTGGCCGTGCCCCACTTGTTGCCGGTGAAGACGCGTGTGACGACGTAGTAGACGTCCGCCTTGAACGGGCTCTCGAACGCGTATTTCCAGCTCTTGAGGTTGGTGAGGATCGGGATGTTGTCGGTGGTCAGCGTGTGCTTGCCCGGACCGAAGCGGTCGCCGAATTCGCCCAGGTAGACGAACTGCACGACCTGCGACTCGCGCACGATCAGCTGGGCGCCGTTCTTGATCTCCTTGTCGTCGTCGGGGAACCGCCACGACAGCGTATCGCGCGAGTCGTCGGTCCACTCGATGATGTCGATGAACTGCTTCTTGAGGAAGTCGATGATCGCCATCGTTGTCGGGTCCTCGGGAGGGTCGTCGTCGTTCCGGAATCGGGTGCGCTACTTCTTCGCCGCGGCCGGCTTCTTCGCTTCGGACTCGGCCTCTTTCATCGCCGCCTCGAGCCTGGCGAGCGGCAGCGCGCCGGGCAGCACCGACCCGTCGGCGAGGATCATCGTCGGCGTCGCGTTGATCTTGAGCTTCATGCCGAGCGCCTGGGTCGCCGCGACCGGGTTCTGGCAGTCCCCCTTGTTGTCCGGCAGCGCGCCGGAAGCGAAGAAATCGTCCCAGGCCTTGGTTCGGTCGGCCGAGCACCAGATCTGGCGCGACTTGCGCGCGGCTTCCGGATGGAGCTGGTCGATCGGGAACAGGAACGTGTAGACCGTCACGTTGTCGAGTCCCTTCATCTCCTCCTCGAGACGCTTGCAGAACGGGCAGTCGGCATCGGAGAAGACGACCAGCCGGCGCTCACCCTTGCCCTTGACCTTCTTGATCGCCAGCTCGAGCGGCAGATTCGACACGTCGACGCGATTGAGCTTGCGCAGCCGCTCCTCGCTCAGGTTCGCCTTGGTCGCGGTGTCGAACAGCGCGCCGACGAGCACGTGGGTCGCCTTCGCGTCCGTGTAGATCAGCCGGTCGTCGAAGTGGACCTCGTAGAGCCCGCCCAGGTAGTTGGTCCGCGACACCGAGCGGATCTCCGACCCGGGGAACTTCTGTTCGAGCAGTTTCTTGACCGCGGCCTCCTGTCCGGCCGCACCCGGCGCCGGACTCGCCGCCGGCGCGCCGCCCGGAGCGGCGGCCGGCGTGCCTGCCGCCGCCGGCGCCGGGGCCTGCCCCCCGGCGGGCGCGCTGGCCAGGAGAGCGGCGGCGAGCAACGGCAGCGCCGGGACGAGAAATCGGTTCGTGCGGGTCATCGGGGGTCTCCGGTGGGTCAGTGCAGCGCCGGCCGGGCCAGCGCGAGTTTGATCGGGACGAGCTTGGACACCGCGGCGAGCCCGAGGTTGCGCAGGCGGGCGGCGCCCGGCACGCGCGAGCCGAAGAGCTTCGCCAGACCGTCGGTCGCCGCCTGCATCGCGAGCACCGGTTCGGCGCGGCGCCGCCCGTAGCGTTCGAGGAGCAGCGGCGCCCCGGGGTCGGCGATCGGGCCCCGCCCGGCGAGCACGCCGGCGAGCTCGCGCGCGTCGCCGAAGCCCAGGTTCACGCCCTGCCCGGCGAGCGGATGGACGCCATGGGCCGCGTCGCCGACCAGCGCGAGGCGATGCGCGCAGGCGGCCGGCAGCCGGAGGAAGGCGAGCGGGAAGGCCGCGCCCGGCGTCAGGCAACGCAATGCGCCCAGCGCGTGACCGCCTTGCGCGGCGACCCGTCCGGCGAGCGCCTCGGGGGACAGTCCCATCAGCGTGGTGGCGAGCGCTTCGGGCGCCGACCAGACGATCGAGATCGCATCGCCCGGCATCGGCAGCCACGCGAGGATGCCTCCGTCCGGAAGGAACCACTGACGCGCGCAGCCCCCGTGCGGACGTTCGCACTCGAAATTGGCGACCACCGCGGTCTGGCCGTAGGGGCGCGGTTCGGCGACCAGCCCCGCCGCCCGGCGGACCCACGAGCGCACGCCGTCGGCGCCGACGACCAGCCGTGCCCGCACCGCGCGGCCGTCGGCGAGCTCGAGCGTCCCCGCCTCAGCCGTCCAGACGAGCGTGGCGAACACCGCCGGCGCGACGATGCGCACGCCAGCCGCTTCGACCCGCGGCACCAGCGCGTTCTTGAGGGCCCGCTCCTCGACGATCCAGGCGAGCGCCGGCTCGCCCAGGTCGTAGGCGTCGAAGCCGAGCACCGCGCCGCGGTCACCCTCGACACGCATCGTCTCGACCGGGGCGATCCGCCCGGCCGGGAGCGCCTGCCAGGCGCCCAGCGCGCCGAGGAACTCGGCGTTGCCCGGACTGATCGCGTAGATCCGCGTGTCCCAGGCGGGTTCGTCGACGACCTCGACCGCGTTCCGATCGGCGACGACGACCGAAAGGCCGCTGCCGCCCAAGGCGGCGGCGAGCGCGAGTCCCGGCAGTCCGGCACCGGCGACCAGCACGTCGGCCTCGATTGTCTCCGGCCGAGCCGGAAGGCCGGCGGGGGGCGTGGCGGCGGTCACAGCGTCTCGATCACGTGATTCTGGTTCGTGTAGATGCACAGCTCGCCGGCGATCGTCAGCGCCTGCTTGACGATCTCGGCGGCCGGCAGCGAGCTGTGCTCCAGCAAGGCCCGTGCCGCGGCCTGGGCGTAGGGGCCGCCGGAACCGATCGCGACGATACCGAACTCCGGCTCGAGCACGTCGCCGGTGCCGGTGATGACGAGCGAGGCGGTCTTGTCGGCGATCGCGAGCATCGCCTCGAGACGGCGCAGGACTCGGTCGGACCGCCAGTCCTTGGCGAGTTCGACCGCGGCGCGGGTGAGGTGGCCCTGGTGCTTCTCGAGCTTGGCCTCGAACCGCTCGAACAACGTGAAGGCATCCGCGGTCGCGCCCGCGAATCCGGCCAGCACCCGATCGTGGTAGAGCCGGCGCACCTTGCGAGCCGTCGATTTGACGACGACCGATCCCAGCGTGACCTGACCGTCGCCGCCCAGCGCGACGGCGCCGTCGCGCCGGACCGACAGGATCGTGGTGCCGTGGAAGGTGTCCATGGTTGATCGGGCAGTCCGGCGTTCCGGAACGCGCCCCGGCCTTCGTGTCGCGTCCGCGCCCGGCTGCGCAGGCTTCGCTAGGGTGCCTTCTTGACGAAGTGCCGGGGCGAGATTCCGATGAGCAGCAGGAGCGCGCGGACGATCGGCGACACGCCGAGGAGCTGCACCGATTTGCGCTGCGCCTCGATCCGGTTGATCGCGTTCAGGAGCGCGCCGGCGCAGACGAAGTCGATCCGCTCGACCGCGGTCAAGTCGACCGGCAGGATCGACCGGCGCTGAGCGTACTCGGCGAGCTGCGCGAACTGCGGAATCGCACTGCCGGCCATCACGCCCGACCAGGTCAGCGCTTCGCCCTCGGCGCCGGTCGCGACGACCGGTTCACCCTCGGGCGAGGCGAGCGCCGCCGCCGCCGGCGCGGGCTCGGCCGACGGGGGCGGCTCCCAGGACGGTGGCGACAACTCGAAGGCGACCGCGTAGTCGACCGCCAGGTCTTCGAACGCCGAACGGTCCTGGAACCACTGGAGCAACTCGAGGGCGAGGACCCAGCCGCCCTCGCCGCCTTCGCGGCCGCGCTTGACCGCCGCGGCGAGCGCCGCCCGCAACCGCTCCGGCCGCTGAATCTGCAACGGGCAGCGCCGGCGGCGCGCGTCGGCCAGCGCGTTCGCGAGCAGCTTCGCGCCGTCCTCGTCGTAGCCGGTCACCTGCGCGAGGTCGACGCGCGAGTTGGTCGCACCCTTGTCGATCGCCCGCTTGAGCACCTCGATCTGGGTCGCGCTCGAGGCCGACAGCTTTCCCGAGAACGCCACGTAGCCGGCGGCGGTCTTGGCCGCGGCCGGCTTGCCATGGTCCTCCCAGGTCGGGGCGGATCGCTCGAACTGGACGACGAACTGCAACGCGAGCTGCTCGTGCGCCGCGCGGTCGCCGGCGCGCTGCAGCAGGTCGAAAAGCCCGAGCCAGGCGAGCGGCGACACCTTCGCGTCCGGGTCGGACTGCACCCCCTGTTCGAGCGATGCCCGCGCCGGGCCGGCCTGGCCGCTGGCGTAGAGCAACGCGGCGTTCTCGAGGACCGCGCACAGCCCCGGGTTGGCCTGCGCGACCTCGAAGCCGGCCTGCCCCGGCGACAGCTCGAGCAGGCTCGCGCCGGTCACCGTGATGTCGTGGGGAGCGGGCTCGGACGGGTTGCCCCCCTTCGCCCGCGCCTGCGCCTGCGCGGCGACCTCGCGCGCCGACGGCCGCCGGGGCGCGGGCGGGACCGGACGCGCCTCCGGGGGCGGCGGCAGGGGTTTCTTGGCGGGTGGCTTGGAGAAGAGGGCCATCGAGAGGGCCGGCGAACGAATCTGCGCACGGCCGCGACCGGCGCGCGGCCCATTATGTTCCCGTCATGTCGGTCGGGACAACCAGACGGCGCCGCTCTAGGCGTCCGCCGACAAGCGAACGGCCGGTCCCCCTGCGGGCGACCGGCCGTCGATCCGTCCCGGCCCGGCCGGCCGGCGGTCAGGCCTTGGCCAGGTTCGCCGCCGCGAATTCCCAGTTGAGGAGCTTGTCGATGACCGCGTCGACGTACGCGGCGCGCTTGTTCTGGTGGTCGAGGTAGTACGCGTGCTCCCAAACGTCGATCGTGAGCAGCGGCTTCTGGCCCTTGGTGAACGGCACCTCGGCGTTCGCCGTCTTGACGATCTTGAGCGCACCGTGGTCGACGACCAGCCAGCCCCACCCGGAACCGAACTGGGACACCGTGGTGGCCGACAGCTGCTTGCGGAATTCGTCGAAGTTGCCGAACGCCGCGTCGATCATTTGGGCGATCTTGCCGGTCGGCCTGCCGCCGCCGTGCGGCTTCAGGCTGTGCCAGTAGAACGTGTGGTTCCAGATCTGGGCGGCGTTGTTGAACAACGCCGCCTGGTCGGCCTTGCCCGCGGTCGCGTTGACGATCGCCTCGAGCGACTGGCCCTCGAACGGCGTGCCCTTGACCAGGTTGTTCAGGTTGTCGACGTAGGTCTTGTGGTGCTTGCCGTAGTGGAACGAGATCGTGTTGGCCGACACGACCGGATCGAGCGCGTTGTCGGCGTAGGGCAGCGGGGGCAGCGTGAACATGGGGCTCCTCGTGGGTTCGGATCGGCGGCGCGCGGGAAGCCGCCCCGGCGTCAATCGTCGCCGTACATCTTCTGCACGCGCTCGCGGCGTTCCTGCGCCTCGAGCGAGAGCGTCGCGGTCGGCCGGGCGATCAGGCGGGCGACGCCGATCGGCTCGCCGGTCTCCTCGCAGAACCCGTACGAGCCGTCGTCGATCATCCGCAGCGACTTCTCGACCTTCTTCAGGAGCTTGCGCTCGCGGTCGCGCGTGCGGAGCTCGAGCGTGTACTCTTCCTCGAGCGTCGCCCGGTCGGAAGGGTCGGTCGTGATCTCGTTTTCGCGCAGGTGTTCGCCGGTGTCGTCGGCGTTCTGCAGCAGCTGGTCGCGCAATTCGACGAGGCGCTTCCTGAAGAAGGCCAGTTGCGCCTCGTTCATGTAGTCCTTCTCGGGCGCCTTGATCAGGTCGTCCTCGGTCAGCTCGCGGACCTTCTTGACGGCGGTAGCGGTCTTGCCTGCCATGCGTGGGTTCCGTTCCGGGTGCGTCGCACCCTCGTGGCCGGATGCGGAGGGTGCGGCGGGGACTAAACGGAAGATTATAGCGTCCTCGGGCCTTGGCGAGCGAGTCGGCGGCGCTCCGCCGGCCAGCCGTCGGTGTCGACAGGTATAATCGAACAAATTCAAGGACTTTCGATGACATCCGCCGCCCACCCCGTTCGCGTCGCCCTGCGGCGCCCGGACGACTGGCACCTCCACCTGCGCGACGGCGCGGCGATGGCCGCCGTGCTTCCGGCCAGCGCCCGGGTCTTCGGCCGGGCGCTGGTCATGCCCAACCTGAAGCCGCCGGTGACCACGGTCGACGCGGCGCGCGCCTACCGGGAACGCATCGTCGCGGCGCTGCCGCCCGGCGGGCGCTTCGAGCCGCTGATGACGCTCTACCTGACCGACAACACGACGAGCGACGAGATCGCGCGGGCGAAGGCGTCGGGGTTCGTCGTCGCGGCGAAGTACTACCCCGCCGGGGCGACGACCAACTCCGACTCCGGCGTCACCTCGATCGACCGGGCGCGGGGCGCGATCGCGGCGATGGAAAAGCACGGGCTCGTCCTGTCGCTGCATGGCGAGGTCACCGACGCCGACGTCGACATCTACGACCGCGAGCGCGTCTTCGTCGATCGCACGCTCGCGCGCCTGGTGCGCGACTTCCCGGGCCTGCGGATCGTCGTCGAGCACATCACGACGCGAGAGGCCGCCGAGTTCGTCGCGGCCGCCGGCGCCAACCTGGCGGCGACGATCACGCCGCAGCACCTCGTCTGGTCGCGCAACGCGATGCTGGTGGGCGGCGTGCGGCCGCACTTCTACTGCCTGCCGATCCTCAAGCGCGAGACGCACCGTCGCGCGCTGGTCGCCGCCGCGACCTCGGGCGATCCCAAGTTCTTCCTCGGCACCGACAGCGCGCCGCACGCCCGGCCGTTGAAGGAACACGCCTGCGGCTGCGCCGGCTGCTACTCCGCGCCTCTCGCCCTCGAGCTCTACGCCGAGGCCTTCGAGGACGCCGGCGCCCTCGAGCGGCTCGAGGGTTTCGCGAGCCTCCACGGCGCGGCCTTCTACGGGTTCGCGCCGCACGACGAGCGCGTGGCGCTGGTCCGCGACCCGTGGACCGTGCCCGCCGAATGCCCGTTCGGCGTCGACACGATCGTGCCGCTCAAAGCCGGCGAGACCGTGCGCTGGCGGCTCGAGCAGGTGGCGGATCGAGGATGACCGGGAGCCGATCGTCCCCGGTGCTATCCTAGCTGTCCGAAGTCCGCCAGACCGTCGCTGCCTCCGTTCGCGGAGGGAGAGGAAAGTCCGGGCTCCAGAGAGCAGGATGCCGGGTAACGCCCGGCCGCAGCAGCCGCGGCTTCGCCGCCGCGGTCAAGGCGAGGAACAGGGCCACAGAGACGAGTCGCCCCCGGTCGCACGGGGGCGGGTGAAACGCGGCAACCTCCATCCGGAGCAACACCAAGCAGCGGACGACCAGCAGTCGAGGCGGCTCGCCCAGTCCGCGGGTAGGTGGCTCGAGCCCACCGGCGACGATGGGCCTAGAGGAATGACGGTCGGGGCGCGCGCGAGCGCGTCCGTCACAGAACCCGGCTTATCGGCGGGCTTCGCCTTCCAAGGGGTCAGATTCGATTTCGGGATTTCCCCGAAATCGAGTCTGACCCCGTCTTCCCGAAATCGAGTCTGACCCCGTCTTCCGCCATCTTCCGCCGCCGGCCGTTCGCTAGCGCCGCCTCCGCGCGTCGCCGATGATCTCCCGTGCCGCGTTGCGCCCCGGAATGCCGGTGACACCGCCGCCCGGATGGGCGCCGGAGCCGCACAGGTAGAGCCCGCGCACCGGCATCCGGTAGCTCGCCGCGCCCAGTGCCGGCCGCGTCGCGTAGAGCTGGTCCAGACCGAGCGCGCCGTGGAAGATGTCGCCGCCGACGAGGCCGAACTCGCGCTCGAGGTCGAGCGGCGTCAGCGCGCGCCGGCCGATCACGCTCGCGGCGAACCCCGGCGCCATCCGGTCGACGGTCGCGATCATCCGGTCGGCGACCGCGTCGCGGTGATCGTCCCAGCCGGTACCCGGTCGCACCGACCCGACGTCCGGATGCACGTGCTGGCAGAACAGGCTCGCGACGTGCTTGCCCGCCGGCGCGAGGGAGTCATCGACGGTCGAGGGAATCAGCACTTCGACGATCGGCTCGGCCGACCAGCCGGTGGTCTTGGCGTCGAAGTAGGCGCGCTCCATGTAGCCGAGCGAGGGCGCGACGATGATCCCGCTCGAATGGTGGGGCGCGGCGATCGATCCGGGCAGACAGGCGAAATCGGGCAGGCGGTCGAGCGCGACGTTCATGCGGAACGTGCCGGACCCGCAGCGGTAGGCCGCCATCCGCGCCCGGAAGTCCGCGTCGACGTGCGCGGCGTCGACGAGCCGCGTGAACAAGAGCCTCGGGTTGACGTTGGCGACGACCCGCTTCGCCTCGACGACCTCGCCGCCGTCGAGCTCGACGCCGCAGGCGCGGCCCGCCTTGACGATCACCCGCTCGACCGCGCACCCGGTGCGGATCTCGACGCCGCGCGCCCGGCACTCGGCCGCCATCGCCTGCGTGATCGCGCCCATGCCCCCCTTGGCGTGGCCCCATTGCCCGCGCCGGCCGTCGACCTCGCCGAAGACGTGATGGAGCAGGACGTAGGCGGAGCCGGCGGCGTAGGGGCTGGCGAAGTTGCCGACCACCGAGTCGAAGCCGAACGCCGCCTTGATCGGCGCCGACTCGAAGCGCCGGTCGAGGATCTCGCCGGCGCTCTTGGTGAAGAGGTCGACGACGTCACGGCGCTCGGCGAGCGAGAGCGTGCGGAAAGCGCGCAGCGTCTTCCACGCCTCGATCATCCCGCCCCAGTCGCGCCGGTCCGGATCGGCGACGTCGGGCGGCGTGCGCGCGAGCAACTCGCGCAGCACATCGGCGACCCGGTCGAGCATCGCGTAGTACGCCGGCAGCGCCTCGGCGTCGCGAGCCGAGTAGCGCGCGACCTCGCGCTGCGTCGCCTCGAGGCCGCCGCCGACACGCAGGTACTCGCCCGGCCGGTCGGACAGCGGCAGGAAGTTCGAGTACGGTCGCAGCGTCACCGACAGCCCGTGCCCGGCGAGATTCAGGTCCCGGATCACCTGCGGATCGAGCAGGCTGACCGTGTAGCTCGCCGTCGAATTGCGGAAGCCCGGGTGGAACTCCTCGGTCACCGCCGCGCCGCCGACGACGCCGCGGCGCTCGCAGACGCGCACCGAGAGTCCGGCCGCGGCGAGGTAGGCGGCGCAGACCAGACCGTTGTGGCCGCCGCCGACGACGACGGCGTCGTAGACGCGCGCGGTCACCGGATTGCCCTCCGCGCCGAGCGCCTCGGGGCTGATTCGCGCTTGGGGCGGCCCTGCGCGCTCATGCGCAGACGATCGGCGCGCTCGCGCGCATGGTCGCGCGGGTCAGGACTCGCCGGCGACCGCGACCGTCGAGTAGCCGGCGTCGACGTAGGTGATCTCGCCGGTGATGCCGCTGGCGAGATCGGACATCAGGAAGGCCGCGACGTTGCCGACCTCGTCGATCGTGACGCCGCGCCGCAACGGCGCGGTCGCCTCGAAGCGCGACAGCAGCTTGCCGAAGTTGCCGATGCCGGCCGCGGCGAGCGTCTTGATCGGTCCGGCCGAGATGCCGTTGGCGCGGATGCCCTCGGGCCCGAGGCAGGCGGCGAGGTAGCGGACCACCGACTCGAGGCTCGCCTTGGCGAGTCCCATCACGTTGTAGTTGGGCACCGAACGGACCGCGCCCAGGTAGGTGAGCGTGAGCACCGAGGCCTTGCGCCCGCGCATCAGCGGTCGCGCGCCCTTGGCGAGCGCGGCGAAGCTGTAGCTCGAGATGTCGTGCGCGGTCGCGAACGCCTGCCTCGACAACGCGTCGAGGAAGTCGCCGGCGAGCGCCTCGCGCGGCGCGTAGGCGATCGAGTGCAGGAGCCCGTCGAGCGCGCCCCACTCGCGGCCCAGCGCGTCGAACAGCGCGTCGATCTGGTCGTCGTGCGCGACGTCGCAGGGCAGCACCGGACAGCTGCCGAACTCGGAGGCGAGCCGCAGGACCCGGTCCTTGAGATCGTCGTTGACGTAGGTGAACGCGAGCGTCGCGCCCTCGCGGTGGCAGGCGCGCGCGACGCCGTAGGCGATCGAGCGGTTCGACAGCACGCCGGTGACGAGGATGCGGCGGTCGGCGAGGAATCCCATGGTCGGTGGCGACGCGTGGCGGTCGGAGGAGTCAGAGGAAATTGAGGGCGTCGCGGAACGAGCGGACCGGGCCGATGACGCCGCACAGGACGATGCGGTTCGGCCGGTCGGGCACGACGTTCGCGTCGACGGTCGAGCCGGCATGGACGACGACCGAGCGCCCCTCGAGACTGTCGGGACCGGCGAGCTTGAGCCCGCGGATCGACGCGGTCATCACGCCGTTGCCGTTCTGCCCGATCGGAATCTCCGGCAGGATGTCCGAAGCCGGCCGCGGCGAGCCGGGCGGCGCCCACGGCTTGCCGGCGGAGAATCCGTTGGGCGAGCTGCAATTGCCGCGCTCGTGGATCGCGACCCGGTAGGGACCGGGCACGACGTTGTTGACGACGATGAACGCGGTGACGCCGTCGCCGCGAACGAGGAACTTGGCGCTCCCCTGCGCGGCGCTGCCGCCGACCGGCGCGAGCACCGCCTCGACTCCCGGCGCCGGCCCGCTCTTCTCCGGCTCGGGCTCGCGCATCGGCAAGCCGTGGCCGCGATCGCCCGACGTGCCGCACGCCGCGGCGATGACCGCCGCCAGCGCCGCGACCACCCGGCGCACGCGCCGGGCCGGGCCGTCAAACGAGGAACTCGTGCCGGGCATGAGGGCGAATGATAGGCGAAGCGCGGACCGACCGCCACGCTCGTCGGTGGCGCACGCCCTGCGGCCGCGGATCGTCCGGATCGCCACGGTACAATCGCGGCGTACCCGCGAACGATTCCCGCCGGTGCCGGGCCGAGCGTCGCCCGGCGCCGACCGTCGATCGCGTTCCCCACCGCCGCCCGCCGCCGCCCGCCGCCGCCCGCCGCCACGCCATGTCCTCGATGACGCCGCAGGAGATCGTCTCCGAGCTCGACAAGCACATCGTCGGCCAGCACGAGGCCAAGCGCGCGGTCGCGATCGCGCTGCGCAACCGCTGGCGGCGCCAGCAGGTGCCCGAGCCGCTGCGCACCGAGATCACGCCCAAGAACATCCTGATGATCGGTCCGACCGGCGTGGGCAAGACCGAGATCGCCCGCCGCCTCGCGCGACTCGCCGACGCGCCGTTCGTCAAGGTCGAGGCGACCAAGTTCACCGAGGTCGGCTACGTCGGTCGCGACGTCGACACGATCGTGCGCGATTTGGCCGAGGCGGCGATCAAGCAGACGCGCGAGTCGGAGTCGCGCAAGGTGCGCGACCGCGCCGCCGACGCCGCCGAGGAGCGCGTCCTCGACGTCCTGCTGCCGCCGGCGCGCGAGGTCAACTTCCACGACATGCAGCCGACCGACACGGCGACCCGGCAGAAGTTCCGCAAGATGCTGCGCGAGGGGCGGCTCGACGACAAGGAGATCGACATCGAGGTGTCGGCGACGCCGCCGTCGTTCGAGATCATGGCGCCTCCGGGGATGGAGGACCTCACGAGCCAGATCCAGGGCATGTTCCAGCAGATCGGCGGCCAGCGGCGCAAGGTGCAGAAGATGCGCGTCGGCGAGGCGCTCAAGGCGCTGATCGACGAGGAAGCGGCGAAGCTCGTCAACGACGACGACATCAAGGCGCGGGCGCTCTCCGCCGTCGAACAGAACGGCATCGTCTTCCTGGACGAGATCGACAAGATCGCCTCGCGCTCGGAGATGCACGGCGCCGACGTCTCCCGCCAGGGCGTCCAGCGCGACCTCCTGCCGCTGGTCGAGGGCACGTCGGTCGCGACCAAGTACGGGACGATCCGCACCGACCACATCCTGTTCATCGCCTCGGGCGCCTTCCACCTGTCGAAGCCTTCCGACCTGATCCCGGAGCTGCAGGGACGCTTCCCGATCCGCGTCGAGCTCGCGAGCCTGACGGTCGCCGACTTCGAGCAGATCCTCACCGCGACCGACGCCTGCCTCACCCGCCAGTACGAGGCGTTGATGCGCACCGAGAACGTCGAGCTCGTCTTCGCGCCGGACGCGATCCGACGCATCGCCGAGATCGCCCACGCGGTCAACGAGAAGCAGGAGAATATCGGTGCGCGCCGCCTCTACACGGTGATGGAGCGGCTGCTCGAGGAGCTGTCGTTCGACGCGACCCGGCACGACCGCGGGACGGTCACCGTCGACGCCGCCTACGTCGACGCGCGGCTCGCCGGGGTCGCCGGCGACGACAATCTCGCCAAGTACATCCTCTGACGCCGGCGCGCCCGGGCTCCGCCTTTGATCGAGCGCCTCGCCGCCGTCATCATCCCGGTCTTCTCGGTCGTTGCGCTCGGCTGGTTCTGGGGCCGGCGCGTCAAGCCCGACATGTCGGTGGTGAACCGGCTGTCGATGAACGTCCTCTCGCCGGCGCTCATCTTCTCGGCGTTGTCGTCGCGCTCCTTCGACCTGTGGGACAGCCGCCTGCTGATCGCCGGCGGGATCGGCGTCGTGCTCGGGTCCGGACTGCTCGCCTGGCCGATCGCGAAGCTGTTGCGCGAGGATCACCGGACCTTCGTGCCGCCGATGATGTTCAACAACTGCGGCAACATGGGTCTGCCGCTCGCGGCGCTCGCGTTCGGCGAGCCGGGCTTCGTCGCGATGGTGGCGATGTTCACGATCAGCAACCTGCTGCACTTCACGCTCGGCGTCTGGATCATCGACCACCACGCGCGCTTCGGCAGCCTGCTCAGGAACCCGATGGTCTGGTCGACGATCGCCGGCTTCGCCTACGCGATCGCGCGGCCGCCGATGCCCGACGTCGTCGCGGTCACGATCAAGCTGGTCGGCGACGCGTTGATCCCGATGATGCTGCTGTCGCTCGGCGTGCGGCTCACCGCCATCCGCTGGGCCGACGCGAGGATCGGCGTCATCGGCGGCGTCGTCTGCCCGGTCACCGGACTGCTCGCCGCCTCGGCGCTCGCCCCGCTGCTCTCGCTCGGCCCGACGCAGACCGGCATCCTGTTCCTGTTCGGCTGCCTGCCGCCGGCCGTGCTCAATTTCATGGTCGCCGAACACTACCGCCAGGAGCCCGGCAAAGTCGCCTCGATCGTGCTGATCGGCAACCTGATGGCGGTGGTCTTCGTGCCTATCGGGCTCGCGATCGCGCTGCGGTGACCGACGACCGGAGACCCCGATGACCGCTGAGCGCTACGACGCGATCCTCTTCGACCTGGGCGGGGTGATGATCGAGCTCGCCGGCGTCGAGCGGATGCTCGAATGGAGCCCGTCGCTGGGGACGACCGAGGAGCTGTGGCGACGCTGGCTCGCCTCGCCGGCCGTGCGCGCCTACGAGACCGGGCGGATCGGCCGAGACGACTTCGCCCGCGGGCTGGTCGTCGAGTTCGGCCTGCCGGTCGACCCGGCGACCTTCCTCGCCGCCTTCGAGTTCTGGCCGCGGGCGCTCGACCCGCGCGCCCGTCCGCTGCTCGCCACGCTGGCCCCGCGCTACACGCTCGCCTCGCTCTCCAACACCAACGAGATGCACTGGGAGCGCTTCGAGCGCGACTGGGACCTGCCGGCGATGTTCCACGCCAACTTCCCGTCCTACGCGGTCGGGCGGCTGAAGCCGGACGCCGACTACTTCGAGCACGTGGTGGACACGCTGGGCGTCGCGCCCGACCGGGCGCTGTTCGTCGACGACAACCGGATCAACGTCGAGGCGGCGCGCGCCTGCGGGCTCGCGGCCCGCCACGTCCGCTGCTTCGACGAACTCGCGCCGGCGCTCGCCGACGCCGGCGTCCAGGTGGGGGTAGGGTCGGGGGTGGGGTCAAGGCCGTAATTCGCCTTCGGGGGTGGGGGTCAGAGCCGTAATTCGCCTTCGGCGAATTACGGCTCTGACCCCGCCTGCTCACCTAGCTAGAGCAAGTCCTTCAGCGCCTGGTCGTACTGCAGCGTCAGATCGTCCATCACCTCGAGGATGCGCTCCGAGGTCGTCGCCACGTTCTGCAGCGCGCTGCGGTCGGCGGTCTTGACGCCGAGCGCGTTCTCGAAGAACACCCACTGCACGTCGGCGAGATCGAGGTCCTGCTTGATCGGCGAGTTGGTCAACGGCGCCGACTTGAGCATCGCCAGCGCCGAGACGAATTCCTTCTGGTCGCGCGCGATCTCGGCCTGCGTCACGCCCGGCACCGCGGCGTGGATCAGGAAGTAGTTCTTCGACATCCGCTGCGAAAGCATCCGCTGGCGACCGGCGACGTTGATGAGCTTCGCACCGGCCGCTTTTCCCGCCTGCTCGTACTGGCCGGTCAGCTTGTGCGCGAGGTCGAGCACTTCGTCGGCCTGCGCGTTGAGCGCGGCCAAGCGCGGCGCGTCGAGCTTGGCGACCACCGCCGCGGCCGCGAGGAACGGGCGCGCCTTCGCCTCGAGCTGGGCGTAGGTCGTCCGGATCTCGGCGTTGGGCTGGATGCGCTTCAGATCGTCGAGTCCCTCGCCCATCTCCCGGACCGAGGTGCGCAGCACGTCCGACGCCCGGTCGATCAGAACCCCGTGTGAATACTGCGCCTGCGCCTTGATGATCCGTTGCGACAGCATTCTCATCCGACCGGACTTGTTGATCGCGGTCGACAGCGAGACCTGGGCCCAGCCGACATCGGGTAGCGCCGCCGCCAAGCCAGCCGCCAGAGCGAGGACGATGAGACGGGCCATGGCATACCTCCTTTTGTAGTGTGCAATCGACACCGGCGCACGTATAGCACCTGAGGGTCCTCGACATCGCGTCGATTTGCGTTTTCCTCGACGAAGATCAATTTCCGCATGCGGGGATCGCCCAATATCGGCGATCGAGAGACCCCGGCGAAGATATGGTTGTAGATTACGAATCGGCAATCGTCCTCGGATGACAACGTCGAAGAGCCTGTCGTCCAATATCGGAATTCCGTCCTCATCACGCGTTTGGAGGTCGCATGTCTGTCTCCAGACCAAGGCGTCGGCCCTGGCACCGTCCGCACGCCAGGTCGTTCTCCCTTCCGACGACCGACCAGGGCCCGACCACGTGCGTCACGGACGCGTCCCGCGAGTTTCGTAGGCGCGGTTCGAACCGCTCCGAAGTCCCCGGAGCACCAACCCGGTTGCGACGGCGTGTCGGCGTCGCTCTGTTGGTTCTGCTGGCGGTCGCCTCGGGATCTCGCGCCCAGGCCCCGCGCGCTGGCGTATCGGGCACGGCGCCAGGTGCAATGGCGGCTCCCTCGTTCCCGGGTACGCCAGACGCCGCCCGCATCGCCGCCTGGTGGCAGGAGCCGCTACCGCGTCGCGACTACGCGGAAATGTTCCTCGATTCGGCTCGACCGGCATCGCGCTGGCAGGAATCCGAGCGCCGCGACTTCGAATCCGCGCTGCGCGACCGCGGCTATCGGTGGCTGGTCGCGCCGATCCAGGTGCAGGGCTACGGCGTCGATCGAGTCACCCGCGCCCTGTGGCACGCCGAACTGGTCCGGGCGCTCGGCGTCTCGGCGGCACCCGCGGCTCCCGTCGATCGAGCGCTGGGTGAAGGTCGCCGCAGACTCGGCGACGAACTGCCGCGACTGGCCGGCGCGCTCGGCGCGACTCATTTGCTCGAGATCCACGTCGGTCACGACGGCGAGGGACGTCTGTTCGTCTCGGCATCCACCAGCGAGGCGGGTGCCGGCCGGGTCCAGCGACGCCTCGGGTTGCGCCATTGGACCGATTCCGCCTTCCCCAATGGCACGCCGCCGATCGTCGCTCTGCGCCGACTCCTGCCCGAGATCGTCGCGCTGACGCGATCGCCGAACCCACCGGCGGTCGCCGCCGACCACGCCGCGAAGATGCCTGACGTCATTCCCGACGCGCCGGGCTTGTTCGATGCCTTGACGTCCGCCCCACCGCTCCACCGCGCTGCTGCGCTCGCCTGGTTCGCCTCCCTGGTCCCGGCGATGCACGATCGAACACGCCAGCGTTTGTACATCCAGGCGCTCGACGTCCTGGACCGCGCCGGCATCGAGTCGGAAGACGGTCGGTGTCTTCGCGCGCTCGCGTACCTGCGGCTCGAAATGCGACCGCTGGCGCTCGCGACACTCGTGGGTCTCACCGGGCCGACCGCGACCGCGCTGCAGGAGCTCGCCGCCGGCAACCTGCCGGAGTTCGAGGGCGCCCTCGGACGGATCGAGTCGCCGCTGTTCAGGGCGATGTTGACGATCGAACTCGGCGACCTGCGTGCCGCGTACCGCGTGCCGGCGCGCGACGAGCACCGCGCGGCGATCGGTTCCGTCATCGCGTCGATGCCGGCCTGGGGCCCGTTGCTCGCGGCGCGCCACGATGACAACGACGCCTGGCGGGCAGGCGCCGGCTTCCCGGTCAAGCTCCTGCTCGACGACGTCTTTCCGCTGCGCGACTTCGGTGCCCAGGAGGTGGTACGGCGCACGACCGACCGGCACGGGCCGGGTCTAGAGGCGGCGATCGCGGTGGCTTCGATCGAGCACGTGCGCCGGGTCCGGGCGGACGATCGGGTGCTCAAGGACTGCATCAGCGGATCTCCCTCCTGCCCGCCGGCGGCACTTCTCGATCTGCTCGAATCGCGCGCGGTCGCCGACGCCTGCGCGACGCTGTACCGGGCGTACGCGCTGCGCGGCATCCGGGAAGAGGCGATCGCCTGGCACAGCGCACTCGACGTCGCCCTATCCGGCCACCCGGATTGGCTGGTGGCCGCCGGCTTCTTCCATCACGACCAGTCTGAACAAGGAACCGCCGCGGATCGTGAAGCCTCCCGCTCTCGCGCCCGGGCATTGGCGGTCGCTGCGGCGCGGCTCGAACAGGGGCAGACCCGTACCGCGAGCGCGGCGATCGCCCTGTTGGAAACCCCGTCGCCGGACTCGATCCCCTTCCTGCAAGGCTACGGGAGGGACCGGCCGACACGCCCGTACTGGCCGCCGATCAGCTGGTCCGACGAGCCCTCCGTCGTTCAGCAGGCGCAGCTCGAAGCGCTGGCTTACGCCGAGCGCAGTGCCGTGCCCCTGTTCATTCTCGGCGCATTGTCGACGTCGAGTCGACGAAACGACGACTCGCTCAAGACGGCCATCGACCAGGCGCTCGCCAACCGCTTCCACGGCAGCCCGGCACGCGCCAGTGTATCCGCGGCGCGTGGCGACCCGCCGGCGAGCGATCCTCTGGATGCCTGGAACCAGCGACTGCGCGAGCGACCCGACGATTGGGAGGCGCGCGTCGCCATCGCCCGCCACCGCATGGAGAACGACGGCGACTACGCCGCCGCCGAGCGCGTGCTCGAAGCCTATCCCGACTTCGCATCCGGTGCGGTCGTCGATTCACGCGTCGGGCTCAGCAACGCAGCCGCATCGGCGGGCCACGGCTTCTTCTGGGTCGGCGAGACCGAACGCGCGCGCAAGTTCTACCTGATCGCCGCCGGCAGTCGCACCGGTTCGCACGCGGAGATGATGGCATCGACCCGGCTCGCGCTGATGGACGGACGCTGGACGGACTACGAGGCGTCCAATCTGCGCCGGATCGAGCGCTACGACGACGAGTACGCGTGGCGCGACCTGCTGATGCACCGGCTCGCCACCGAACGCGCCGCCGGGGTCTGGTCCGACATCGACCGCCTGCTGGTCGCGCAACCCTCGCTTCCCGTCTGGCAGGCCGCCGACGCCGCGCATCGCGCCGAGGGCCGTGCCTGGCCGGAGATCCGCCGCTGGATGGCCGATCCGATGCGGCGCAGGGCCGGCGAACCGAACGCGCCGTTCCCGATGGTCGCCGCGATCACGATCAACGCCGTCGACCGGCGGCCGTCGCCGGACCTGCCGGCGCTGTTGCGCGAGATCGAGATGTCGCCCAAGCCGGTGACCGAGACCACGCCCGGGCAGGTGGCGCTACCCGGCCCGGAGGGGCGCCTGACGATCCTCCAGCGCGCCGCGTTCCGCGAGGACGCGCGCGGACGTTGGGATGGAGACCGTGTCGTTGCGCACCCGCTGGTCGCATTCGCCGAGGCCTACCAGGCGTTGCGCGAAGGCCGTTCGGCCGAGGCGGTGCGCGGTTTCGATGCGATGGCCGCGTTCTATCCGATCGACGGGCGCGAATCCTGGACCTTCGACACCTATTCGTACCTGCCGTTCGCCCTCGGCTACTTCGCGATGGCGAGCGCCGACAGCGGCGATCCGTTGAAGCTCGAGGCGTACCTGGCGGCGTTGCCGAAAGCGAAATGGACCTACGACCACCACCTGGCGCTCGCCGTCTTCCAGTCGCTGCGCCCGCAGACGCGGACAGCCGGCGTCGCACGGCTCGAAGAGGCGCTGCGTCGCCGGGTCTGGGGCGACTTCCGCCCGATTCCGACCGAATACCAGTGGCCGGAAACCTGCGAGTGGCTGTTCGAGCGCACCGGCGATCGGACATTCGCCGACCTGGCCCTGCGATGGGCGAGGACCTACGCGCGGCTACAGCCAGCCATCGCCTGGCCGCACGCGATGATCGCGAAACACACGGACGACGTCACCGAACGGCTGCGGGAGCTCGGCATCGCGCTGACGCTCGATCCGCTCTCGGAGCGGGCGAGCGCGTTTCCCGAATCGCAGCGGACGATCGCGCTTTCGGCGTTCGCCGCTGGTCGCGCATTCATGCAAAATCGCCGCTGACAACACCGCACCGCTGGTCGACAACGATGAACCTCCACGCCAAGCTCCTCGAGCGCGCCGCCACGGGCACGCCGCTACGGGTGGCGCTGATCGGCGCCGGCAAGTTCGGCTCGATGTACCTGGCCCAGGCGAAGCACACGCCCGGGGTCCATCTGGTCGCGATCGCCGACCTCGCGCCCGACCGCGCGAAGGCCTCGCTCGCGCGCGTCGGCTGGCCGCCCGAGCGCTACGCCGCGAGGACCATCGCGGAGGCGGCACGCAGCGGCTCGACCTGCGTCACCGCCGACACCGCCGCGGTCGTCGCCTCGCCCGAGGTCGAGATCGTCATCGACGCCACCGGCAGCCCCGCCGCCGGCATCCGCCACGTGCTCGCCTGCTGCGCGCATCGCAAGCACATCGTCATGGTCAACGTCGAGGCCGACGCGTTGGCCGGTCCGCTGCTCGCCCGGCGCGCGCGCGAGGCGGGCATCGTCTACTCGCTCGCCTACGGCGACCAACCGGCGCTGATCTGCGAGCAGGTCGACTGGTGTCGCGCCGCCGGCTTCGAGGTCGTGGCCGCCGGCAAGGGCACGAAGTACCTGCCGGCGTACCACGAGTCGACACCGTCGACCGTCTGGCCGCACTACGGCTTCACGGCGGAGCAGGTCGCCGCCGGCGATTTCAACGCGCAGATGTTCAACTCGTTCCTCGACGGCACGAAGAGCGCGATCGAGATGGCGGCGGTCGCCAACGCGACCGGGCTCGTGCCCGCCCCCGGCGGCCTCGAGTTCCCGCCCTGCGGCGTCGACGACCTGCCGCGGGTGCTGCGCCCGCGCGACGAGGGCGGACACTTGCACCACGCGGGCCAGGTCGAGGTGATCAGCTCGCTGGAACGCGATGGACGTCCGGTGTTCCGCGACCTGCGCTGGGGCGTGTACGTGACCTTCCGCGCCGGGGCCGCGCAGGGCGAGGACTACGTGCGCCGCTGCTTCGGCGAGTACGGCTTTCCGGTCGATCCGTCCGGTCGCTACAGCGCGATGTACAAGCCGACGCACGCGATCGGGCTCGAGCTCGGCATCTCGGTGGCGTCCGTCGGCTTGCGGCACGAGCCGACCGGAGCGCCGACCGGCTGGCGCGGCGACGTGGTCGCGACCGCGAAGCGCGCGCTCGCCGCCGGCGAGACGCTCGACGGCGAAGGCGGCTACACCGTCTACGGCAAGCTCGCCCCGGCCGCCGACTCGCTCGCCGCCGGCGCGCTGCCGCTCGGCCTCGCGCACGGCGTGAGGCTCAGGCACGCGGTCGCCGCGCACGCCACCGTGCGCTGGGACGACGTCGACTTCGATCCGGCGAACGAGACCGTGCGCTTCCGCCGCGAGATGGAATCGGTCTTCGCGTCGGGCTGATTTCCGACCCGGAAACGCGCCGAACCGATGTCGGGCTCAAGCCCGACCCACCACGAGTCCCCGTGGGTCGGCCCTCAGGCCGACCGTTGCCCGCTCAGGCCCGCCGGAACGTCGCGAGCACCGCGCCCGCGGCGACGAACAGCCCGCCGAAGGTCCGGTTGACCCAGCGGACGTGGTGCGGCTCGCGCAGCAGGCGCAGGACTTTCGCCGCGAGCCCGGTGTAGCCGCTCATCACGACCAGGTCGGTGAAGAAGAGCGTCGCGCCGCAGACCGCGTACTGCGGCAGCTGCGGCGCGTGCGGGTCGATGAACTGCGGTAGCACCGCGAGCATGAACACGATGCCCTTGGGGTTGGTCGCGTTGACCAGGAACCCGCGCAGCAGCAGCGCGCGAGGCGTCCCTCCGTCGCTGTCGACCGCGCCCTCGTCCGACACGGCCGCCGCCGGCGCGCGCCACTGCTGGACGCCGAGATAGACGAGGTAGGCGGCGCCCAGCCACTTGATCGCAGTGAACAGCGTCGTCGACGCGGCGATGATCGCTCCCAACCCGAGCGCGACGATCAGGAGCACGAACAGGATCCCGAACTGGAGCCCGACGATGTTCCAGAACGCGCGCGCGTAGCCGTAGCGCATCCCGGCGGCCATGCACGAGATCGCGCCGGCACCCGGCGAGAGGCTGATCAACCACGAGGCGACGAAGAAGGCGAGCCAGGTGTCGAGGGGCATGGGGCGAGTCTAGCAGGCGGTCGGAGCGCTCGTTCGGACGGCCGAGCCAGCGGAACCGAGACCGCGGACGGGAGCACGCCGATCGTGAGCGGGGAAAAAGCGAAAGGCCGGTTTCCCGGCCTTTCGCCTCACCCACGCGGCGGTGATCGCGCCGCGCCTTCAAGAGGAGTACCGCTTCTGACCTGGGAGCGTCCCGGAAGTTCACTCGCCCGGGGGAGCCCGCCTCGGGCGAGCATCGCGCCCCGATCCCGCCCGGTTCCGGCGCCCGCCGCCCTCCCCGGTCAGTACTTGACGCTGCAGCCGTACGGCGTCGTGCTGGCGATGCTGACCGGCTTGCCGGCCGTCGCCTCGGTCAGCGCCGCGGTCACGTAGTTCTTCGCGGTCTTGACGTCGGCCGGGTTGGCGCTGCGCTTGTCGTCGATCGCGCCGCCGTAGACGATCTTGCCGGCCGGATCGATGACGAACATCTGCGGCGTGGTCTTGGCGGCGTAGGCGCGGCCGGCGTCGCTCCGGCCGTCGATCAGCACGTGCTTGGGCGACCCGCCCTGCGCCTTCATCCACTCGCCCATCTGCGCGCCGGTCCGGTACTCCGAGTGGCCTTCGCGCGTCGAGTTGACCGTCAGCCAGACGACGTCCTTCGCACCCCACTGGTTCTGCAGCGTCTGCATGTTCTTCGAGTCGTAGTGCTTCTGGACGAACGGGCAGTCGGGGTTCGTCCATTCGAGCACGACGAACTTGCCGCGCTGGTCGGCGAGCTTCACCGTCTTGCCGGAGGTATCGACCGCGGTGATGTCGGGTGCGGTCGCGCCGGGGGTCGAGGCGACCGCGGCGGTGGCGAGGGCGGCCGTGCAGGCGGCGAACGTCGCGCGGCGCAGGAACGCGGGCAGGTCGGGGTTCATCGCGAGGTCTCCGTGAGCGCGAGCGCCGGGCCGCCGAGCGTGGCCAGCGCGTCGTGGACGATCGTCGTGGTGAGAACTTCGGGCAGCAGCAGCGCCTCCTTGCCCGGCCGGTACAGCACGTAGACCGGAACGCCGTTGCGGCCGAGCGCCGCGAGCGCCCGGGTGATGTCGGGGTCGCGTCGCGTCCAGTCGGCGCGTACCAGCGTCACCTTGCGTTGTCCGAACGCGGCGAGGACCGTCGGATCGGTCAGCACCAGCCGCTTGTTGACCTGGCAGGTCACGCACCAGGCGGCGGTGAAATCGACGAACACCGGGCCGGCGGCGGCCAACTCGGCGAGCGTCGCTGGCGAGTACGCGACCCAGGCGTCTCCGCCGCCGGCGGTCGACGCGGAAGCGCTCGACGCCGGGCCGGGCTCGGCGGTCGCGAGCGGCTTGGCGACGACGATCGCGCCGGCCAGCGCCGCGAGCGCTACGACCTTCCAGGCGACGCCGGCGCCGGTGCGCGCCGCGTGCCACGCCCACAGCGCGAAGGCGAGCGCGCAAAGCGCGAGCGCGAGCCGCAGCATCGCGTCGACGTCGAGCTGGGTGCCGAGCACCCAGGCGAGCCAGGCGACGGTCGCGTAGAGCGGGAAGGCGAGCAACTGCTTGAAGCGCAGCATCCACGCGCCCGGCCGGGGAAGCACGCGCCGCCAGGCGGGGAACCAGGCCAGCGCGACGTACGGCAGCGCCATTCCGAGGCCCAGCGCGACGAACACCGCGATCGTCTCGGCGATCGGTTGCGCGAGCGCGAAGCCCAACGCCGCGCCCATGAACGGCGCGGTGCAGGGAGAGGCGACGACGACCGCCAGGATGCCGGAGCCGAACGCGTCGAGCGTGCGGTTCTTCGCGGTCCAGCCGCGCACCGACGCCGGCGCGAGCTGCCCGAACTCGAAAACGCCGGAAAGGTTGAGCGCGAGCACGAAGAAGAGAACCGCGAGCGCGGTCACGACGACCGGCGACTGCAGCTGGAAGCCCCAGCCCAGCTGCTCGCCGGCCGAGCGCAGCGCGACGAGCCCCGCGGCGAGCGCGACGAAGGTCAGCACGACGCCGGCGCCGTAGGAGAGCCCTTCGCGGCGCATCGTGCCCTTGCTGTCGTGGTGCTCGGCGAATCCGAGCACCTTGATCGAGAGCACCGGCAGCACGCAGGGCATCAGGTTCAGGATCATGCCGCCGACGAAGGCGAGCAGCGCCGCGAGCGCGAGCGACATCGGCACCGCGTTCGATTGCGCCTCCGGCAGGAACGCCGGGACCGGCGCCTCGACCGGCTTCGGCCCGGCGACCACGCCACCGGCGAGCGGCACGTCGATCGTCGCCGCCTTGACGCCGGAGAATCCGTCGGAGGCCGAGATCACGCCGGCGACGCGGCTGAACCCCGGTGCGAGCTGGAACGCGACCGGCAGCGTCAGCACCCAGGCCTCGCCCTCCCGGACGAGCGTCTGCGGTGCCGACGGCTCGATGCGTCGCTCGTCGTCGGGGAAGAAGCGGACCTTGCCCGGCGGTGCGGCGCCGGCGGGCGGCGTCAGCACGAGCTTGACGCGCTGACCTTCGCCGGTCGCCCTCGCCGTCCACCCGGCGAGGGGTTTGGGCATGGACGCGAGCGCGGCGTCGATCGAAGCGCCCCACTTCGCGTGCGGACCCGCGGTCGCGGCGACCGGCAGCGCGAGATCGAGGTCCGCGCCCTCGGGGATGCACGTTTCCTTGCAGACGAGCCAGTCGGCGCGCGCGGCGATCTTCGCCTCGCCGCCGAGCGGCGTATCACGCGACACCGCGATCGGCGTCGGCAGCAGGATCTCGCCTTCGTAGCCGTAGTTGACGAGCGGCCCGGCGGGGAGCGCGTGCGGCGCCGGCCACTCGATCGCCCCGGCCTTCCAGCCGGCCGGCAATTTCCACTCGATCGTCGTCGGCAGCCCCGAATCGCCCGGATTGCGCCAGTACGTGTGCCAGCCGTCGCGGTGCTTGATCCGCAGCGCGACGACCAGCGGCTGGCCGGGAACCGCGGCGGCTCTCGCCGGGACGAGCTCGGCTTCGACATTGGGCGTCTTGACCGGCCCCTCGCCGTGAGCGAGGACGGCCGCGAACAGGCCTAGGCCGGCAACGAATCGGATCGGGCGAGAAATCGTCAACGGAATCAAGGGACTGTGGTCGAGAAAGGGGCGGCGCTGCGCCGGTCGCGGTCCGAGCGGGCGCACCTGTCGATAGAGCGGGTCGCGCGCGCCGGGTTCCGTTGGACTGCCCATTTTGCCATCGGCGGACGGGGCGGCGTCCGTCCGCCTCGAGGGCGGCACCAACCGTTTGGTAGACTGCGCCGCGCTCAACAGTGTCCGCGGGCCGACCATCGCGGACCACCGAGGTCGGTCCGCGATCCGACCGGCGAGCGGCCGGACCGCGCGTCACCGCCCCACCCCGCTGTTGCCCCCAGCCCAAGGATGGAAGCCCTCCTCGTCTCCACCGGCGTCGTCGCGATCGGCGAGATCGGCGACAAGACCCAGCTCCTGTCCTTGGTGTTGGCCGCCCGTTTCCGCCGTCCGTGGCTGATCTGCGCCGGGATCCTGGTCGCGACGCTGACCAACCACGCGCTCGCCGGCTGGGTCGGCAACTGGGTGCGCGGGGTCGTTCCGGCCGACCTGCTGCGCTGGCTGCTGGCCGCCTCGTTCTTCGCCGTCGCGCTGTGGGCGCTGAAGCCTGACACGCTCGACGACGACGGCTCGCGCAAGCTCACGCGCTGGGGCGTGTTCGGCGTCACCACGGTCGCGTTCTTCTTGGCCGAAATGGGCGACAAGACGCAGGTCGCGACGGTGATGCTCGCGGCGAGGTTCGATTCGCTCGCCCAGGTCGTCGTCGGCACGACGCTCGGCATGATGCTCGCGAACGTCCCGGTGGTTTTCGCCGGCGACCTCGCCTCGGAGAAGATCCCGTTCAAGGCGATCCGGATCGTCGCCGCGCTGCTCTTCGCCGGTATCGGCGTCTGGGTCCTCGTCGCCGGCGTCCCGGGCGGCTGAACGGCCCGCCGGGATCGCCCGGCTATACTTCGCGTTTCCCCCGCGCGAAACCCGCTCGCCCGCTCGCCCGATGAACGCCGACGCCCGCCCCTTCGACCCCCGGACGATCGAACGCGAGGCGCGCGACGCGTGGAACGCCGCACGCGCCTGGCAGGCGCGCGAGCACGACCCGCGCTTCCCCAGGGGCAAGTTCTACTGCGTGTCGATGCTGCCCTACCCGTCCGGGCGGCTGCACATGGGGCACGTGCGCAATTACACGATCAACGACGTGATGGCGCGCCACCTGCGGATGCGCGGGTACAACGTGCTGATGCCGATGGGCTGGGACGCGTTCGGGCTGCCCGCCGAGAACGCGGCGATGAAGAGCGGCCAGCCGCCGGCGAAGTGGACCTACGACAACATCGCCTACATGAAGAAGCAGATGCAGGCGATGGGACTCGCGATCGACTGGACGCGCGAGATCGCCGCCTGCGATCCGGCCTACTACCGCTGGAACCAGTGGCTGTTCCTCAAGATGCTCGAGCGCGGCATCGCCTACCGCAAGACCCAGGTCGTCAACTGGGACCCGGTCGACCAGACGGTGCTCGCCAACGAGCAGGTGATCGACGGGCGCGGCTGGCGCACCGGCGCGCCGGTGGAGAAACGCGAGATCCCCGGCTACTACCTCAAGATCACCGACTACGCCGAGGAACTGCTCGCCAACCTGGCGAAGATGGACGGCTGGCCCGAGCGCGTGCGCACGATGCAGGCGAACTGGATCGGACGCAGCGAGGGCGTTCGCTTCGCCTTCCCGCACGACATCCGCGACGCGGCCGGAACGCTCGTCGGCGACGGCCGGATGTACGTCTTCACCACGCGCGCCGACACGATCATGGGCGTGACCTTCGTCGCGGTCGCGCCCGAGCATCCGCTCGCCGCGGTCGCGGCCGCGCGCTCGGCCACGGTGCGCGAGTTCGTCGACCAGGCGCGCCAGGGCTCGGTCATCGAGGCCGACATGGCGACGATGGAGAAGGAAGGCGTACCGACCGGCCTCTTCGTCGTCCACCCGCTGACCGGCGAGAAGGTCGAGGTCTGGGTCGGCAACTACGTGCTGATGGCCTACGGCGACGGTGCGGTCATGGGCGTGCCGGCGCACGACGAGCGCGACTTCGCCTTCGCGCGCAAGTACGGACTGCCGATCCGCCAGGTCGTCGCCGTCGACGGCGGCGTCTTCACCGACGCGAACTGGCAGCCGTGGTACGAGGACAAGACCAGGGGCCGCTGCGTCCACTCGGGCAAGGTCGACGGTCTTCCCTACGGTCCGGCGGTCGACGCGATCGCGGCCGACCTGGCCGCGAAGGGACTGGGCGAGAAGAAGGTCACCTACCGGCTGCGCGACTGGGGCATCTCGCGGCAACGCTATTGGGGCACGCCGATCCCGATCATCCACTGCGTTTCCTGCGGATCGGTGCCGGTGCCGGAGAAGGACCTCCCGGTCGTGCTCCCCGAGGACTGCATCCCCGACGGCAGCGGCAATCCGCTGGCGAAGCGCGAGGACTTCCTCGCGGTCGCCTGTCCGTCCTGCGGCGCGCCGGCGCGCCGCGAGACCGACACGATGGACACGTTCGTCGACTCGTCCTGGTACTACATGCGCTACGCGTGCCCGGACGCGCCGACGATGGTCGACCGCCGCAACGACTACTGGATGCCGATGGACCAGTACATCGGCGGCATCGAGCACGCGATCCTGCACCTCCTCTACGCGCGGTTCTGGACCAAGGTGATGCGCGACCTCGGGATGCTCTCGTTCGACGAACCGTTCACGCGCCTGCTCACGCAGGGAATGGTGCTCAACCACAGCTGGTTCACGCGCACCGACAAGGGTGGGCTGGAGTACCACCCGCCTGCCGAGGTGACGCCGATCGTCGGCGGCGACGGCCGGATCGCCGGCGGCCGGCTCGCCGACGGGACGACCGTCGAGTACGGCGGCGTGTCGAAGATGTCGAAGTCGGAGAAGAACGGCGTCGACCCCGAGGAGATCATCGACAGGTTCGGCGCCGACACCGCGCGGCACTTCGTGATGTTCGCCTCGCCGCCCGAAGCCACGCTCGAGTGGTCGGACGCCGGTGTCCAGGGGAGCTACCGTTTCCTCAAGCGGCTGTGGGATTTCGGCTCGGGCAAGGCGGTCGCGATCCGGGCCGCCGCCGGCGTCGCGCCCGGGACCGGCGCCGGCGAGGCGGCGAGGTCGGCGCGGCGCGACGTGCACCTGGCGCTCAAGCAGGCGAACTACGACTACGACCGCATCCAGTACAACACGGTCGTCTCGGCCGGCTACAAGATGCTGAACGCGCTCGATTCGCTCGCGCCCGACGCGCCGGGCGCCGACGCGGCCGTGCGCGAAGGGCTCTCGGTCCTGCTGCGGGTGCTCTACCCGGTGGTCCCGCACACCGCCTGGGCGCTGTGGCGCGACCTGGGATACGGTGCCGAATACGGCGACCTCCTCGACGCGCCCTGGCCCGAGGTCGACGAATCGGCGCTGGTCCAGGAGTCGATCGAGCTCGTGCTCCAGATCAACGGCAAGGTGCGCGGCAAGCTCGTCGTGCCCGCGGCCGCCGACCGCGCCGCGGTCGAGCAGGCCGCGCGCGCGTCGCCCGAAGTCGCGAAGTTCGCCTCCGGCGCGCCGGCGAAGAAGGTCGTCGTCGTCCCCGGCCGGCTGGTCAACGTGGTCCTCTGAGCGCGGGAGCCCGGATGCGACGACTCGCGCTCCTCGCCGCCGTTGCCAGCGTCCTTCTCGCCGGCTGCGGATTCCAGCTCCGTGGCAGCGCGAGCTACGCGTTTTCGACGATCCACGTCGGCGCGCCGCCGGCGCTGCCGTTCACCCAGGAGCTGAAGCGCGCGCTCGCCGACGCCGGCCCGGCGCGGGTGCTCGACTCGCCGCAGGGCGCCGACGTCGTCCTCGACATCGTCTCGGTCGGCGACGACAAGTCGGTGCTGTCGCTCTCGCCTGGCGGGCGCGCACGCGAGTTCCAGCTCGCCAAACGCGTGCAGTTCTCGTTGCGCGCGCCGACCGGCGCCGTCTGGCTGCCGCAGGACACGATCGAGATCCGGCGCAGCTACCTCTACGACGACACCGAACGGCTGGCGCGCGAGATCCAGGAACAGCGGCTGCTGAAGGAAATGCAGACCGACGCGATCGCGCAGATCGTGCGGCGCCTGCAGGCGGCGCGCCGGCCCTGACCGCGGCGCCCCCTCGGATCCCGCGAGACCGCGAACCTTGCCGCAAGTCCGGCCCGCCGACCTGGAGCGCCACCTCGAGCGCTCGCTCGCGCCGGTCTACGTCGTCCACGGCGACGAGCCGCTGTTGACGCTCGAATCGGGCGACGCGATCCGCGCCGCGGCGCGCAAGGCCGGCTGCGAGGAACGCGAGGTCTTCGTCGTCGAGACCGGGTTCCGCTGGGACGCGCTCGTCGCCAGCAGCGCCAACCTGGGCCTCTTCGGCGGGCGGCGGATGATCGACCTGCGCGTGCCCGGCGGCAAGCCCGGCGTCGACGGCGCCCGTGCGCTCGAGGCGCTGGCCGGCTCGCCGTCGCCCGACGACGTCCTGCTGGTGACCTTGCCGCGCCTCGACAAGGCGACGCAGGGTTCGGCCTGGTTCCAGGCGCTCGCCGGCGCCGGTGTCGAGGTCGCCGTCCGTCCGGTCGAACGCGAGGAATTGCCGCGCTGGATCGCCGCGCGCCTGTCGCGCCAGCAGCAGAAGGCGTCCGCCGACACGCTCGCCTTCCTCGCCGACCATGGCGAGGGGAACCTCCTCGCGGCGAAGCAGGAGATCGAGAAGCTCGCGCTGCTCTTCGGCCCCGGCGAGCTCGACCACGACGCGGTGGTCGCCGCGGTCGCCGATGTCGCACGCTACGACGTCCAGGGGCTGTCCGAAGCGTGGCTCGCCGGTGACGTCGCGCGTGCGATCCGCATCCTCGCGGTGCTGCGCGACGAGGGCGAAGCGCCGACGCTCGCCGTCTGGCAGTTGGCCGAGGACGTCCACGCGCTCGCGCTGGTCCAGGCGCTCGTCGCCAACGGCGCGCCGGTCCGCGACGCGGTGCGCCAGGCGCGCGTCTGGGGACGCCGCGCGATCGCCCTCGAGCGCGCCGCGCAGCGCGTCGCCCGCGACGTCCCCGGCGGACTCGCCCCCTCGCTCGCGCGCCTCGACGCGCTGTCCAAGGGCCTCGGGCGGCTCGATCCCTGGGACGAACTCGCGGCCGCGGCCCTGGTGCTCGCCGGCAAGCCGATCCGCACGCCGGCGATCGCCGCGCTCGGTTGACGTCGCGGCCGACCGGTCCGGTCAGCGCAGCCCCCCGCCGGCGGACAGCAGGATCGCGAGCGCGCTGACGGCGGCCGTCTCGGCGCGCAGGATCCGCGGTCCCATCGACGCGGCCGCGAATCCGCTCCGTTCGAGCAGGCGCGCCTCCTCCGGCGTCCAACCGCCCTCGGGCCCGATCGCCAGATCGATCGGCCGGTCGATCGGCCCGTCGATCGCGATCGACGCGAGCGACCGCGGCGCGCCGGGTACGAGGACGACGCCGGCCCGACCGGCGGTGCGCGCCGGGAGCCAGTCGGCGAGCGGCAGCGGATCGGCGATCGGCGGCACGCGGTTGCGCCCGCACTGCTCGCACGCGGCGATCGCGATGCGGCGCCAATGATCCGGCCGCGACGCGCCCCGTGGCGCTCGCTGCGAGCGGGCGGCGATCATCGGCGCGATCGCCGCCGCGCCCAGCTCGACCGCCTTGCGCAGCGCCGAGTCCATCGCTTCGGAAGCGATCGTCGCGAGCGCCAGCGTCACCGCGAGCGGCGACTCGCGCTCGACCGGGTCGTGCGCCTCGACTCGCGCCTGCGCGCCGCGTCGCCCGGACACGGCGAGCATCGCGCGCCACTCGCCGCCGCTTCCGTCGAACAGCGTCACCGGCTCGCCGTCGCGCATCCGCAGCACGCGAAGCGCGTGATGCGCGGCCGCGTCGGGAAGCGCGACCGTCCGGCCGGCGGCGAGTTCGCCGGGTGGCAGGTCGACGTAGAGCCGGACGGTCATGCCGGAACGAAACGCAGATCGACCGCATCGCCGAGCGGTCGGTAGCCGATGCGCGCGTAGATCGCGTTCGACGTCGGATTGGCAATGTCGGTGACCAGGAACAACCGCGTCGCACCCCTGGCGAGCCGCTCGCGCGACGCCTGCGCGACCAGCGCGGTCGCGTAGCCGCGGCGCCGGTGCGCGCGCGGGGTCCACACCGGCCCGATCCGCGCGGCATCGCCGACCGGGTTGGCGCCGCAGAACGACACCGGTCCGCCGTCGTCCCAGATCCGGAAGCGATCCTCGGCGAGGCGCTCGGCGACGAATCGCGCCGTACCCTGCGGCGCCGCCGGGATGCGGGCTTCGTCCTTGAACGCCTCGAGCGCGTCGACCAGCCAGTCGGCGTCGGCGCGCGTCGCCGGTCGCATCGCGCCGGCCGCCGCCGGTGTCGACTCGACGCGCTCGAGCAGGTGATGACGCAACCGGGCGTGGACGACGCGGCGCGCGCCGGTCGAGGCGCACCAGACCCCGGCGAACGCGTCGCACGCCGGTTCGCCGCCCTGCACACCCGGCACAGTCCAGCCACGCGCGACCAAGGCCCGCGCGATCTCGGCGGCGGCGGTCGCGTCGCTGTTCTCGACGAGCACCGGATTGGCACCGTGCTGCATCGCCAGCGCCCGCTCGCCGCCGGCGGTCGCCGTCGCGAACAGCACCACGACGCCTGCCGGCGGCGGATGCCGTTCGAGTCCCGAGCACCAGGCGGCGACGAACGCTTCCGACGCCGGCGAGCGCGAGGCGACCTCGCGTGCGGCGGCGGCGAATTCGGCCGGCGTGTCGTGGAAGCGGACGGTCATGGCGGCGTCTGCGTGCCCGCGGCTTCGACAGCCGGGCGGGTGCTAGGATTCTGCCACGACACCGCGCACGAGGTTCCGCTGATGCCCAGCCTCACGACCCCCGCGCCGACGCTCGGTGCGCCGGCGTTCGACTTCGATCTCCCCGGCGTCGACGGACGGCGTCACACGCTCGCGTCGGTCCGCGGCCCCAACGGGCTCGTCGTCATGTTCATCTGCAACCACTGCCCGTACGTCAAGGCCGTCATCGACAAGCTGCCCCGGGACATGCGCGAGCTCGCCGCCGCCGGCGTGGGCAGCGTCGCGATCATGAGCAACGATCCGGCGCTCTACGAGGAGGACGCGTTCGCGAACATGGTCGCGATCGCCGCACGCCACCGCTTCCCGTTCCCCTACCTATTCGACGAGACGCAGGCGGTCGCCAGGGCCTACGGCGCGGTGTGCACGCCGGATTTCTTCGGCTACGACCGGTCGATGCGCCTCGCCTACCGCGGGCGGCTCGACGACGCCGGTCGCTCGCCGAAGGAAGGCGCCCGCCGCGAGCTCGTCGAGGCGATGCTCGCGGTCGCGCGCGGCGATCCGCCGCCGGCGTCCCAGCACGCGTCGATCGGCTGCTCGATCAAGTGGCGCGCGGACTGACGCTGGCAGCCGGCTCGACCAGTTCGGCGTAGGCGTGCCAGGTCGCGTGTCCGACGAGCGGAACCGCGACGACCAGTCCGACGAAGAAAGCCGCGAAGCCCGCGGCGACGACGGCGACGATCAGCGCCCCCCAGACCGCCATCGGCGCGACGTTCGCGCCGAACGCCTTGGCGCTGGTCAGGACGGCGACCACGCCGTCGGTGCCGCGGTCGAGCATCATCGGCACCGACACCGCCGAGATCGCCAGCACCAGCAGCGCGAAGAACCCGCCGACGCACGCGTACGCGATCAGGAACTCGACGTTCGACGGCCGCAGGACCTGCGCCAGGAAGCCGTCGACCGTCGGCATCTCGCTCGTGTAGAACAGCGCGAAGACGACCAGCGAGGCGCGCGCCCAGACGAGCAGGATCACCGCGAGCACGATCGCGAACACGCCGATCGCGCCGACGTTGGGACGCCAGGCGTCGAGCGTCGGCGCGAGACGGACCGGCTCGCCGCGCGCCCGTGCCCGCGACAGCGCGTAGAGACCGGTCGCGAGGAACGGGCCGACGAGGAAGAAGCCGGTGACCAGCGCCGAAACGTACGCGGTCGCGCGCTCGAACACGACGACGACCAGCCAGCCCATGATCGCGAAGCACACGCCGTAGAACGCGCTCGGCAGGGGATTGGCGCGCAGGTCCGCCGCGCCGGCCGCGAGCCAGCGGAACGGTGCGGTCGCCGGCACCGCGCGCACCGGCGGCGTCAGCGTGCCCGGGGGAGCCGGTTCGCCGCCCATCGCCGCGGCCTCAGGCGCCCCGCGGCACGAACGCGCGCAGCGCGTCGAGCACCGCGTCGGGCTGCTCGGCCATCATCGCGTGGCCGCAGTCGGCCAGCGTGACCACCCGCGGCTGTTTCAGCTTCGCGATCAGTTCCTTCGCCGCGCGCGGCGGGGCCATCAGGTCGCGCGCGCCGACGACGACGAGGGACGCGCAACGCACGGCGGACGCGGCGTCGAGGCCGCCCTGCCAGTCGTTGCAGGCGCGAAGATCGGCGTGGAGCACGCCCGGCGGCGTGCGCTCCATCAGGCGCATCGTCCCGCCGAGGAGCCACATGCCCGGAACCGTGTTCCCGCCGACCTGCCGCGCCGGGCTCACCGACCAGCCGTTGATGAGCTCGTAGGCGACATGATCGTCGGCCTTGGCGGCGGCGAGGAGCGCCTCGGATACCGGCATCGGCACCGCAGGTCCCAGGAGCGCGATCGCGGCGGCCCGTTGCGGGTGGCGCGCGGCGCAGGCGAGCGCCGCCAGCGAACCGAGCGAATGGCCGACCAGCGTCGCCTGCGCGAGCCCGGCCGCGTCGAGCAGCCGCGCCAGCCAATCGGCGATCGCATCGACCGACGCGAGCGGCGGTCCTTCGCTGCGGCCGTGGCCCGGGAGGTCGATCGCCAGCACGCCGCAGCCGTGGTAGGCGAAGTAGCGCGACTGCAGCGCCCAGACCGAATGGTCGTTCGCCGCGCCGTGGACGAAGACGACCGCCGGCCGCGCCGGGTCGACCGGACGCGTCCCGGTGTACGCGTAGACCTCCCGGCCGTCGACCTCGAGGCGCATCACGCCTTGCCCGCGGCGTGGAGCGCGCGCGAAAGGTCCTCGACGAGATCGTCGGCGTCCTCGAGCCCGATCGACAGACGGATCGTGCCCTCGGTGATACCGGCGCGCTCGAGGTCGGCCGCCGACATCCGGAAGTGCGTCGTCGACGCCGGGTGGATGACCAGCGATTTCGCGTCGCCGACGTTGGCGAGGTGCGAGAAGAGCTTCAAGGTCTCGATGAAGCGCCGCCCCTGGTCGCGTGTCGCCTTGAGGTCGACGGCGAACACCGCGCCGCAACCGCGCGGCAAGAGCCTCTTCGCGAGCTCGTGGTCCGGATGATCGGGCAACTCCGGGTAGCCGACCCGCGCGACCATCGCGTGGCCGCGCAGGAACTCGACGATCCGCCGCGCGTTGGCGACGTGCTTCTCCATGCGGATCGGCAGGGTCTCGACGCCCTGCAGGATCTGCCAGGCGGTCATCGGCGCCATGCAGGCACCGAAGTCGCGCAGGCCCTCCCGCCGCGCGCGCAGCAGGAAGGCGGCGGTCGTCGACTCCTCGGTGAAGGTCATCGAGTGGAAGCCGGCGTAGGGCTCGCAGAGCGTCGGGAACTTGCCGGCCGCCGCCGGGCAGGCGCCGCGGCCCTCCCAGTCGAACGTGCCGGCGTCGACGAGCAGCCCGCCGATCACCACACCGTGGCCCGACAGGAACTTGGTCGCGGAATGGAAGACGAGATCGGCGCCGTGGTCGAACGGCCGCACGAGCCAGGGCGTGGTGAACGTCGAGTCGACGAGGAGCGGCACGCCGCGCTCGTGCGCGATCGCGGCGATCGTCGGGATGTCGAGCACGTCGAGCCCGGGATTGCCCAACGTCTCGCCGAAGAAGAGCCGCGTCTCGGGTCGCGCAGCGGCGCGCCAGGCGTCGGGGTCGCGCGGATCGACGAACGTCGTCGCGATGCCGAAGCGCGGCAGCGTGTAGTCGAGCAGGTTGTGCGAACCGCCGTAGAGCGCGCGCGAGGCCACGATGTGCGCGCCCGCGCCCATCAGCGTCGCGATCGCCAGATGCAGCGCCGCCTGCCCGCTCGCGGCCGCGATCGCGCCGACGCCGCCTTCGAGCGCCGCGATCCGTTCCTCCAGCACCGCGCAGGTCGGATTGGAGATCCGCGAATAGACGTGACCGGCTCGCTCCATGTTGAAGAGCGCGGCCGCCTGATCGCTGTCCGGGAAGACGAACGACGCCGACTGGTAGATCGGCGTCGCCCGCGCCCCGGTGGCCGGATCGGGTCGTGCGCCCGCGTGCAGCGACAGCGTGTCGAATCCGTGCGTCCGGGGTTTGGTCGTCATGTCGGGGACTGGCGCAGGGCCGAACAATGGTATCCGAAGGCGACCACGGTCGTAGTGGGGTCGGCCGCCCCGGTGGGCGCCCTTCAGCCCGGCGGCCTCGGGGAGGGTCGGCCTTCAGGCCGACGTCCCTGGGGCGGGTCGGCCTCCAGGCCGGCGGCAGCGAAGCGTACAATCGTTCGATGGCGGACGACGCCTCGCACGCCTCGACTTCCCGCTTTCCGCGGCGTGGCCGGGGCGCGACGCTCGACCCGCCCAACCGCTTCCACGAGGCGCAGCGCGAGCCGGTCGACGACGGATGGGAGCGCGCCGATCCCGGCGCCGACCCGCCGCAGCGGCGGGTCCGCACGACGGTGACGATCCAGCCCGCGCGCTCGATCGTCACGCGCAACGACTCGCCGGACATCCCGTTCACCCAGTCGATCAACCCCTACCAGGGCTGCGAACACGGCTGCGTCTACTGCTACGCGCGGCCGTCGCATGCCTATCTCGACCACTCGCCCGGCCTCGACTTCGAGACGAAGCTCTACGCCAAACCGGACGCCGCGAAGCTGCTGCGGGACGAGCTCGCGCGACCCGGCTACGTCTGCGATCCGATCGCGCTCGGAACCAACACCGATCCCTACCAGCCGATCGAGCGGGAGTGGCGGGTCACGCGATCGATCCTCGAGGTGCTTGCCCGGACCTCGCACCCGTTCTCGATCGTGACCAAGAACGCGCTGGTGCTGCGCGACCTCGACCTGATCGCGCCGATGGCGAAGCGCGGGCTCGTGAAGGTCTACCTGTCGATCACCACGCTCGACGCCGACCTCGCCCGGCGCATGGAGCCGCGGGCGAGCGCCCCGGCCAGACGGGTGGAAGCGGTCGGCGCGCTCGCCCGCGCCGGCGTTCCGGCGGGCGTCATGGTCGCGCCGCTGATCCCCCAGCTCAACGACCGCGACCTGGAGTCGATCCTGGAGGCCTGCGCCCGCGCCGGGGCGACCTCGGCCGGGTGGATCCTGCTGCGATTGCCGCGCGAGGTGGCGCCGATGTTCCGCGACTGGCTCTCGGTGCACTATCCGGACCGGGCGGCGCACGTGATGAGTCTGCTGCGCGATGCGCGCGGCGGTCGCGACTACGATGCGCGGTTCGGCGAGCGCATGCGCGGGCGCGGCGTCTACGCCGGGCTGATCGAGCGTCGCTTCGAGATCGCCTGCCGCCGCCTGGGACTCAACGTCGACCGCGAATACGCCGCGCTCGATCGCTCGCAGTTCGTTCCGCCGCCGAGCGACGAGGGCCGCCAGGCGTCGCTGTTCTGACGCGCCGGCCCCGGTTCGCCGGCCGCGACGCGGCCCGCCCCTCTCCCCGGGAGTCGGGGAGAGGGTGGGACGATGGTCAGAAGAACTTATACCCGACCGACGCGTACCAGAACGCGCCGCGCGGATCGGCGTACGACGGGTCGTAGCCGTTCTGGAACGTGAACGTCTGGTTGGTGAACGGGGGCGCGCGGTCGAACAGGTTCTTGATGCCGAGCGTGACCGTCAGGTTCTTGATGCCGGTGTAACGGCCCTGCAGGTCGTAGACGTCGTAGTTGCCGACCCGCCGCGGATTGCCGTTGACGTCCGGATTGGCGTCGGTGTAGCCCAGCATGAACGTCTGGCCGAGCGTCGCGCCCCAGGGACCGTACTCCCAGTCGAGCGACGCGTAGTGCCGCCAGCGGTTGATCGCCCCGCCGATGCCCGAGTAGAGCCCGACCTGGCCGGCGAAGGTGCCGTCGATCTGCTGGATGTCGTACTTCGTGTAGTAGGTCCCCTGCAATCCGAGCTTGAATCGTCCGACCATCGTCGCCGGCGTCCGGTAGCGCGCGTCGATATCGATGCCCTCGATGCGCGTCTCGCCGAGGTTGGTGTAGACCGTCGTGATCGCGGTGATCGGACCGGGCAGTCCGGGGAACTCCGGTGTCGCCGGTCCGCGCGTGATGTACTGCGCGTACTGGTTCACGTCGCCGAGGATCGCCGCCGCGTTCAGGATGCCGATCTGGTCCTTCACCTTGATGTTGAACCAGTCGGCCCCCAGCGAGAGTCCGTCGAGCGGCTCGACGACCGCGCCGATCGACCACTGCTTCGATTCCTCGGGCTTGAGGTTCGGATTGCCGCCCTGGACGCTGACGAACTGCGTGACGCAGTCGTTGACCTGGTCGTTGGTGATCGGGCAGCGCACCGGGTCGGACAGGCCCGGCTGCGTGTTCGTCGTCACCTGCGGCTGGTAGAGCTCGGGCAGCGCCGGCGCCCGGAACCCGGTGCCGTACGAGGCGCGCACGAGCGCGTTCTTGGTCGGCTGCCAGCGCAACGACACCTTCGGGTTGGTCGTCGACCCGAAGTCGCTGTAGTTGTCGTAGCGGACCGCGGCGTTGAGCTCGAGCGTCTTGACGATCGGCACGACCGCTTCGGCGAACAGCGCGTAGACCTTGCGGTTGCCGGTCACCGTCGGGCTCGACGTCCCGTAGCCGACGATGTCTCCGGACGACAGGATTTCCGCCGACACCGAGTCGTACTTCTCCTTGCGCCACTCGCCGCCGATCGCGACCGCGACCGGTCCGGCCGGCAGGTTGAAGATCTCGTTGGAGACCTTCGCGTCGAAGGCGTTGACCGTCGACTTCGACGAGCGGGCGTCCGCCTGGATCGCGGTCGCGCGCAGCTGCGAGACGATCTCGGGCGTGTTCGGACCGAACGGATTGACCAGCCCGCTGTTGAGGAGCGGCAGCAGCTGCGATTGCGACAGGTACCCGCCGTTCAGGTGGTCGACGTCCTTGCTCTCGTTGAAGCTGTACGCGGCCTCGTAGTCCCAGCCCTTCACGTTGCCCTTGGCGCCGGCGACGATCCGGGTCTGTTCGGCGGTCGTCGTCGACGAGCGCATGCCGGCGTCGAAGGCGCGCCACTGGACGTTGAGCGGCTGACCGTCGAGCCCGTACAGAGCGGCGAATTCGTGCGGGTAGTACGGCGAGGTCGGCGGCAGGAAGAACCCGGGCGCGTCCGGCCCCGCCGAGGGGAACAGCGTTCCCAGGCTGATCGGCACCGGCTGCAGGTTGAAGACGTATTCGTTCTTCGAGTAGAGCGCCTCGGCGAAGAGCTGGTGGTCCTTGTTCAGCTGGAAGGCGCCGCGGGCGACGACGTTGAACTTCTCCGACTCGGGCAGCGACCCGAGGAACGGGTTCGGATCGAAACGGCACTGACCGGGGTAGACGTCGGGGTCGGCCACGATCGACGGCGCGCAGTTCGGGTAGAACGGGTTGCGGTTGCCCACGCCCGGGATGTTGACGTTGCCGGGCAGCGTGCGTCCGGACGTCGAGTCCAGACCCTCGGCCGGAATGTAGGAGGAGCGGGACCAGGGCCGCTGTCCGCCCAGCAGCTCCTCCTGCTTCATGTACTGGAACGAGACGAAGGCGTTCCAGCGGTCCTTGTTGAGATCGCCGAAGCCCAGCGTCGCGGTGAAGCTCTTCTCGCGCGCGCCGCCGTCGTTGGTGTCGCCGAAGCTGACGTTCGCCTCCGCGCCCCGGTAGTCGGTCCGCGTGATGAAGTTGATGACGCCGCCGATCGCGTCGGTTCCGTAGATCGCCGACGCGCCGTCCTTCAGGATCTCGACGCGATCGATCGCCGGCAGCGGGATCGTATTGAGGTCGACCGCCGTGCCGTCGTGCGCGTAGTTCGCGATGCGACGACCGTTCAGCAGGATCAGCGTGTACTTGAATCCGAGACCGCGCAGCGACGCGCCGGAGAATCCGATCCGCGCGCTGTCGCCGAAGGCGTTGCCGAGCGTGTAGTTGCCGACCGGGCTGTTGACCGCGATCCGGTCGAGCAGCTCCATCGCGGTGGTCGCGCCGGTGTTGGCGATCTCCTCGCGGGTGACGACCTGCAGCGGCTGCCCGGTCTCGCCCTCGACGCGCTTGATGTTCGATCCGGTGACGTCGACCTTGAGGTCGGCCGCCTGGACCGCCGGTGCGGCGAGCGCCGCGAGTCCGAACGCGAGCGCGATCGAGCGCGCCGCCTCCCTGATTGCGAATGGCATCGTGAATCCCCCGAATTGGCGTCAATCAGCCGATCCGGTGGGCGAAGCGGAGTCCGCCCGCCCCCCGCCGGCATGGCCGCAAGCGTGCGCGGACGCGCGAACCCCTCGCAACCGCCAGTTGGCGAACCGGTGAGGCGGGCGCGCGGTCGGCGGACCGGCTCTGGCGAACCGACCGACGAGGGCCGTCGGCGGATGGACGCGGGTTGCGCAACCGGTCAGGCCACGTTAGGCTTCGTGCCCTGAACGCTTGCATGTGCAAGCGTCCGCCCGCCGATGCCTCGCGACCCCGTCCTCCCCCGTGCCCCCCGGCGAACCCGTGCCGAGGTCCGGCCGGCGGTCACGCCGGCCGCGGCCAGGGCCCGGAGGGAGATCCCGCTCGCCGAGATCGCGGCGCGGATCGGCGTCGACGGGACGCCCGACTGGCTCGCGTACATCCCCCGGGGCCGCAACGAGTGCGCCTATTCGAACGTCCGGCTCGCGACCCGGGTGATCGGGGCGATCTACGACGACGCCCTGCGCCCGGTGGGACTGCGCGCCGCGCAACTGGCGCTCCTCTGGGCGATCGTGGCGATGGAGCCGGTCGACCTGACCTCGCTCGGACGCGAGACCGCGACCGACCAGACGACGCTGTCGCGCACGGTCGAGAACCTGCGCCGACAGAAACTCGTCAGCGTCCAGCCCGGCGAGGATCGGAGGGTGAAGGTGATCCGGCTGACCGCCAGCGGCAAGCTGCGCTTCGCCGCCGCGATGCCCTACTGGGAGCGCGCGCAGATCGAGGCGTCGCGCGTGCTCTCGCTGGAGGCCCTGGAGAACCTGGGTCGCAGCATCCGCCGCGCCCGCCGCGCGGCGGCGTCGACCTGACAGACGCCGCGATCGCGGGAACGCCCCGGTCAGGGCGGTGGAAGCGTGTGGGGCCGCCGTCGGGCTCCGAGGCGACTGGGGGTCCCCGCCGGACATCCGTGGCGGCGGCCCCGCACGTCACCATCATGTCCCGATCGCGGTCGGGCACCACGCCCATTCCGCGGAGCGCCGGGTTCGATGGGCCAAGCGGCGCATCACGCACGCCAACCGCGTTTCGTCCGCACACCGATCGTTCTGTCGCAGTCCACTTGCGCGCCCCCCGGGCCTGCGCTAACGTGACGGGCATAAGCTTGTACGTGCATGTATCTAATCCGGCCGACCCGATGTCGCGGCGGCCCGATCCGCGAGTCGCGATGATGGACGACACCTCGCTGTATCCGCTGTCTCCGCTGCGCGTCCCCGAGCCGGTCGGCGAGGAGGTCCACGCACTCGGATCCGAGACGCGCGGCCCGTCGACGCCGGCGACCCGGATCCCGGTGCGCTCGGTCAACCGGATCGTCATCGTCCCGGCGGAATCGATCGTGCGTCTGGAAGCCGAGGACAACTACGTCCGGATCTGGGCCGACCGGCCCTACCTGCACAAGGAGACGCTGACCTCGCTCGTCGCGCGGCTCGATGCGAACGTGTTCCTGCGCGTCCACCGCTCGCATGCGGTGAACCTGACGCTGGTCCGCGAACTGAGACCGCAGCTCCACGGCGAGTACACGATCCTGCTCGCCGACGGTACGACGATCGTCTCCGGCCGCAGCTACCGCGCCCGGATCCAGCAGGCCTTCGGGCTCTCGCGCAGCGATCCCGACTGACGGACGTGCCGACCGGGACGCCGGAACCCGAGGCGACGCGCACGGCTCCTCCGGTTCACCCTCGACAACCACCACTTCACCACCCGAAGAACGCCGAGCGCACCGAGCCGGCGAGCGTCGCGTTCCCGACACCCCGGCGGAAGACCGGGACACCCCGGAGGAGGCAGGTATGAACCGCAGGACCATCCTGGCAGTCGTCGTCGCCGCGGTCGTCTATTTCGTGCTCGGGGCGATCTGGTACGGCCAGTTCTCCTCCGCCTGGCTCGCCGGCATCGGCAAGACGATGGCGCAGCTCGAGGCCGAGAACGGCGCCTCCGCGCGACCCTACGTCGTCGGCTTCGTCTCGGTGCTGGTCGCCTGCGCGACGCTCGCCTGGCTGATCGGAAAGTCCGGCGCGAGCGGCTGGTCGGGTGGCGCGCTGCTGGGCGCCGGCGTCGCACTGGGTTTCATCGGCGCCCAGCTCGCGCTCAACTACGGCTTCGAGTCCCGCAGCGTCACTCTCTGGCTCATCAATTCAGGCTACGCACTGGTCGGACTCGCTCTCGCCGGCGGAATCATCGGCGGATTCGCGAGACCGCCGTCTCCCTGATCCGCCTCGCGGACGCGTCGTCCGGGCCCCGCAGGGCGTCGGGGGTCGAGCGGTTTCGCGGGCTGGCGAACCGGTGGATAGCGACGGCGAACGCCGGCCGATCTGCTAGGCTTCGCGCCATGAAGCTCGCCATCCTCCCGGTCACGCCCTACCAGCAGAACTGTTCGCTCGTCGTCTGTCCCGAAACCAACCGCGCGGCGCTGATCGATCCCGGCGGCGAGGTCGACCGGCTGCTCGCCGCGGTCGCGAAAAGCGGCGCGACGCTCGAGAAGGTGCTGGTCACCCACGGTCACGCCGACCACTGCGGCGGCGCCGCCGAGGTACGCGAACGCGCCGGCGTCCCGATCGAGGGTCCGCAGCGCGAGGACTCGTTCTGGATCGAAGGTCTCGAGCGGAAGGGCGCAGCCGCCGGCGTTATCGGCGCGCGCTCGTTCGTCCCCGACCGCTGGCTCGACGGCGGCGAGACCGTCACGGTCGGCGCGATCCGGCTCGAGGTCCGCCACTGTCCCGGTCACACGCCCGGCCATGTCGTGTTCGCGGCGCGCGACCATGGCGTCGCCTTCGTCGGCGACGTCCTGTTCGCCGGGTCGATCGGCCGCACCGACTTCCCGCGCGGCGACTTCGACACGCTGGTCCGCTCGATCACCGAGCAGTTGTGGACGCTCGGCGACCAGACGCAGTTCGTGCCCGGCCACGGGCCGATGTCGACCTTCGGCGACGAGCGCCGGACCAATCCCTACGTCGGCGACGAGGCGCTCGGCGGGTGGCGTGCCCGCCAGGGACCCGCCGGCGACGGCGCGCCCTAGCGACGGCTCCCGTCCCCGGATCGTCTCCGCCGCGATGAGCGACATGCTGGTCAAGCTCTGGGAGTTGCCGCCGCTCGAGGCGGCGCTCGCGGCGGGAGCCGCGCGCGGGATCACCGTCCGCCGGGCGCTCGCGCCGGAGAAGCCGGTCGTTCTCGATCTCGTGCGGGCGCACTGGCCGGCGTGGGCCGCCGAGGTCGACGTCGCGTTCGCGCGGCTGCCGGTCGCCTGTTTCGTTGCGATCCGGAACGGCGAGCCGATCGGCTTCGCCTGCCACGACGCGATCGCACCGGACTTCTTCGGACCGACCGCGGTCGTCGAGTCCGCGCGCCGGCAGGGCGTCGGCGCGACGCTCGCGCTGGCCGCGATGCACGCGCTCGCGGCGCAAGGCTACGCCTACGCCATCGTCGGCGGGGTCGGGCCGGCGGCGTTCTACGCCAGGACCTTCGGCGCGGTCGAGATCCCGGGGTCGTCGCCGGGACTGTACGCCGGGCTGCTCAAGCGGCGGGACGGCTCGCGATGAGCGGCCCGACCATCCGCGACGTCCGACCCTCGTCGCGGCTCGACGCCGACGTGCTGGTCGTCGGCGCCGGCGCCGCCGGCGTCGCGGCGGCGGTGACCGCCGCGCGCCAGGGCCTCGACGTTCTGGTCGTCGAACGCTACGGCTTCTGCGGCGGCGGAGCGGTCGCCGGCCTGTCCGGCACCGTCTGCGGGCTCTACGAGGCGTCCGACGACCCGGCTGCGCCCGCGCGCCAACTGGTGTTCGGGTTCGCCGACGAGTTCGTGCGCCGGCTCGACGCGATGGGCGGCGCGACGCCGCCGGTCCGCTACGGCAAGACCTGGACCCGCGTCCACGACCCGCTCGTCTGGCGCGAGGCGGCCGATGCGCTGCTCGCCGAGTCGCGGGTGCGGGTCCTGTTCCACACGACGGTGACCGACGTCCTCGTCGACGGCGGCGAGCGCGTCGCCGGCGTCATCGCGGTCACCAAGCAGGGGCGGTTCGACCTGCGCGCGAAGCTCACGATCGACGCGAGCGGCGACGCCGACGTCGTCGCGATGGCCGGATTCCCGACCTCGCAGGGTCAGGACGGGAGAGTCCAGAACCCGACGATGATCTTCCGCATCCAGGGAGTCGACGTCGCACGCTTCCTCGCCGCGCAGGGCCCCGACAGCATCCTCCCCGACGGCATCGGACGACTGATCCACGAGGCCCACGCGTCCGGCCGCTACGATCTGCCGCGCGCGAAGGTCTTCCTGTTCCCGACGCCGCGCCCCGGCGAGCTCCTGTGCAACGCGACGCGCGTGCTCGGCGCCGACGGCCGCGAGCTCGACCCGATCCTCGTGCGCGACATCACCGAGGCGGAGATCCGGGGACGCCGCCAGGTGCGCGAGTACGCGCGCTTCTTCCGCGACCATCTGCCGGGTTGCGAGGAGAGCTTCGTCAACGACACCGGTGTGCAGGTCGGCGTCCGCCAGACCCGGCAGCTTCGCGCGGTGGCGACGCTGCGCAACGCCGATGTCGTGTCCGCGGCGAAATTCGCCGACGGCATCGCCCGCTCCCCATGGCCGATCGAGCTCCACAGCGGCCAGAAGCCCCGCCTCGTCTGGCTGCTGAACGACTACTACGAGATCCCCTACGGCGCGTTCGTGCCGGTCCGCGGCGAAGGCCTGCTCGTCGCCGGCCGCTGCCTCGCGGCCGAACACGAGGCGATGGCCTCGGCCCGGGTCACCGCGCAGTGTTTCTCCTACGGGCACGCGATCGGTCACGCGGCGGCGCTCTCGCTCGCCGAGCGCCTCGCGCCCCGCGACATCCGCGGCGCCGACCTGCGCGCACGCCTCGACCGCGACGGCGCCGGCCTGGACCGCTGAGGCGTCGGCAGCGCGACCGCTGCTCGGGGTCGCCGGCGACCCGCGGCTCAGATGCCCAGCAGCTTGGCGATGATCGTCTTGGCGACGAAGCCGATCATCCCGAACGCCAGCACGAAGAACAGCACGAACGTGCCGAGCTTGCCGGCCTTCGACTTCTTCGCGAGGTCGTAGATGATGAACAGCATGTAGGCCATGAAGGCCCCGATGCCGAACGTCATCCCGAACTCGGTGATCTGCTCCTCGGAGAAGCCGAACATGGCCCGGCGTCACTCGCGCCGCGCGGCCGACGACGCGTCCACCGTCGCCCGGTAGGCGTGCCAGCTCGCGTGCCCGAGCACCGGAATCGCCAGCGCGAAGCCGACCATCGCGGTGGCCATCGACAGCGCGGTCAGCACCATGATGATCGTCGCCCAGAGCGCCATCGGCGCCGGATTGGCGCCGACCGCGCGCAGGCTGGTCAGCACCGCGGCGTGCGCGTCGACCCGCCGGTCGAGGAGCAGCGGCACCGACACCGCGGTCGCCGCGAAGACCAGCGCCGCGCCGAGCCCGCCCATCAGCACCCAGATGCCGAAGAGGTTCGAGCCGCGTCCGACGACGACGTGACGCAGGAATCCCTCCAGTCCGACGATCGGCTCCTTGACGAACAACGCGACCAGCACCGACGAGACCAGCACCCACGCGGTCGCCGCGAGCGCCAGGCCCACGCCCATCCAGACGAGCGGCCGGGTGCCGCGAATCCAGGCGTCGACCGCCTGCGCCAGCGTCGGCTTCTCGCCGGCCTCCATCCTCCGCGAGATCTCGTAGAGGCCGGTGGCGAGAATCGGCGCGACCAGCACGAAGCCGGAGAACGCGCCGGGCAGGACCGGCCAGAAGCGCAGCGCCGCGGCGAGGATGACCCAGCCGGCGGCCGAAACGATGACTCCGTGGAAGAGGCTCGGCCCGAAGGCCCGGGTGAAGTCGCGCCAGCCGAGCGCGAGCCACGCGAACGGCGCGAAGAGCGCGACCTCGCGGACCGGCAGTCCGTCGTCGGGCGCCTGCGCGCCCGGAACGGCGTGGTCGTTCGCGGACTCCGGCGGCGTCATCCGAGCGGCACCTCGACGAGACAACCGAACTCGCGCGGGAAATCGACCGACACGCGGGCGTGCACCGCACCCTGCTTGTCGAAGAAGCGCTGCCCGCCCGACATCGTGAACACGCCCTCGTGCCAGACGTCGGCGTGGATGTAGAGACCGCGCGAGCCGTCGAAGCGGAAGGCGACGAAATCGGCGGGCTTCACGTCGTCGCCGGGCAGCGCCAGCGGCACGACGAACGGCTTGCGGTCGAGCGGGAAGAAGAGCTGGCCGCCGTCGGGATGGTAGTTCGCGTGCCACAGCAGCATCCGCCGCGGCGGCCGGTCGTGATCTTCGCGCGCGTCGGCCGGCTCCTCGCCGTACGCGAGGATGTAGTGGCCGCCGACCGCGTCGTTGCGGCCGTAGAGCACGTCGCCTCGCCACTCGGAACGGAACACGCCCTCGGTCGTGCCGCCCTCGTCGCCGGAATCCTCGTCGACCGGACGCCAGCCACCGGCCGGCCAGCGCGTGATCGCGACGTCGACCGACGCCGGGTCGTCGACGAGGTGGCCGTAGCCGTCGAGCAGCCGGTCGGTCGCCTCGACGAGCGGGATCGTCACCCGTTCGAGACCGCGGGGGACGTCGGGATGGAGGTAGTCGGGGGCGGTCATCGATCGTGGCGGCGCATCGGACCGTGTCGCGGGCGCCGGCGACGGGTCCGGCATTCTCTCGCGGAGCGAGGGCGGTTGGAAGCGGTTCCGGCGCGATCGGGTCCGCGACGGCTATGATGCGACCCGACGTAGTCGCCGACGCCCATGTTGATCGCCCAGATCACCGACCCGCACGTCACCGCCGACGGCCGCGGTGCCGCCGGCATCGATGGCGGCGAGCGGCTGGCGCGGGGTCTCGCGCGGGTCGCGGCGATGTCGCCGCGCCCGGCGGCCATCGTGCTGTCGGGCGACCTGGTCGAGCGCGGCGAGCGCGCCGAATACCAACGGCTGGCGACGATCGTGCGCGACTGCCCGGTGCCGATCCTGCCGATGACCGGCAACCACGACGACCGCGACCTGCTGCGGATCGCGTTCCCGGCGGCCGCGCCGGCCGAGGACGGCCGCTGGCGGGCGAGCCGCGTCGTCGATGGCGTGCGCCTCGTGCTCCTCGACTCGCTCGAGCCCGGACGCCCGTCCGGCCGGCTGGGCGGCGCGCAGCTCGCCTGGCTCGACCGCGAGCTCGGCGCTGCGTCCGGCGGGCCGACGATCGTCTTCGTCCACCATCCGCCGCCGTCGACCGGGCTCGTCCACATCGACCGCTCGGCGCTGATCGACGCCGACGACCTGGCCGCGGTGATCGGCCGGCACGCCGGCGTGATCCGGGTCGCCTGCGGTCATCTGCACATCGCACTGGCGATGAACTGGGCCGGCACGACGCTCACCGCCTGCCCGAGCGTCGCGCACCGCTTCGCCGTCGACCTCGCCGACGACGGCCGGATCGTCGCACGGCCCTCGCCCGGCGCCTTCCAGATCCACCGCTGGCGCGGCGGCGTCCTGCACACCTACACTGTCTCGCTCGACGAGGAGGAATCCCGATGACCATCCGACCAGCCCGGCTCGCCCGGGCCACCGCGATCGCGCTGGGCGCGGTCGGTCTCGCCACCGCGCTCCCCGCCGGTGCGCAGTCGTGGCCTTCGCGGCCGGTGCGGATGGTCGTGCCGTTCGCGCCGGGCGGGGCGACCGACATCATCGCTCGCCATGTCGCGCAGAAACTGGGCGAGCGCTGGGGCCAGAGCGTCGTCATCGAGAACAAACCGGGCGCGGGAACGACCGTCGGCAACGCCGAGGTCGCCAAGTCGAAGCCGGACGGCTACACGTTCCTGTTCGCGCCGACGCCGTTCGTGATCTCGCAGGTCGTCTACCCGACGCTCCCCTACGACCCGCAGAAGGATTTCGCGCCGGTGTCGCTGCTCGCGACCTCGCCGTTCATCCTGGTCGTCAACACCGCCTTCGCACCGAAGAACGTCGCCGAGCTGATCGCGCTCGCCAAGTCGAAGCCCGGTGCGATCGCGTTCGCCTCGGCCGGCAACGGCACGGTGCCGCACCTCTCCGGCGAGCTCTTCAAGCTGCGCGCCGGCGTCGATCTCACGCACGTCCCGTACAAGGGCGGCGGACCGGCGATCGTCGACCTGGTCTCCGGCCAGGTGCCGATGATGTTCGCCACGCCGATCGAAGTCTCGCAGCACATCGTTTCCGGCAAGCTGCGGGTGCTCGGCACGACCTCGCTCCAGCGGCTCGCCGCCTACCCGGACGTGCCGACACTCTCCGAGAGCGGCTACCCCGACTTCGAGGTGCTGTCGTTCTTCGGCGTGCTCGCGCCGGCCGGGACGCCGGCCGACATCGTCGCCAAGGCGGCGGCCGATCTCGCGGCGGTGATGGAGCTTCCCGACATCCGCGAGCGCTTCGCGCAGCAGAGCGCGCAGGCGCGCGTGCTCGGACCGGCGCCGTTCGGCCAGTTCCTCACGCGCGAGCGCGACAAGTGGGCCGACATCGTCAAGCGGTCGGGGGCGAAGGTCGACTGACCGTAGGGGGCGCGGGTCGGACTCGGCGGTCGGACTCGAGCCCGAGCCCGACCGCCGAACACCCGCCGGACGCCGGCCGGCGTCGATCCGGCGCGGCGTCGAACCGCTGCGCGCGTCGCAACCGGAGTACGATGCGTCGGCCAGGGGTTCCGCCGAGCCTCCACCACTTCCGCCTGGGTGCCCGATGCGACGCCGTCTGTTGATCCTCGCAGCAACCACGTTGTCGCTTCCGCCCGGACTGGCGTTCGGTCAGCCGAAAGGCAGGACGGTGCGCATCGGCATTCTCGCCGGCGACGCGACCGCCCCCCACGAGGAGCAGGCGCTGCTCGCCAGCCTGCGCGAGCAGGGCCTGGTCGAAGGACGCAACCTGGTCGTCGAGCGGCGCTACGCCGACGGACGCGTGGAGAACGTGCCGGGCTACGCCCGCGAACTCGCGGCGATGAACCTCGATGTCGTGATCACGACCTGCACGCCGACGACGCTGGTCGCGCAGCGGGCGTTCGGCTCCACACCGGACTCGACGCCGATCGTCATGGCCGCGGTCGCCGATCCGGTCGGGCAGCAGATCGTCGCCAGCCTCGCACGCCCCGGCGCGAACGTCACCGGCATGGCGAGCCTCGCCGACGAGGCGATGCCGCGGATGCTCCACCTGTTCGCGGCGGTGCTGCCGTCCCGGGCCCGGGTCGCGGTGCTGACCGACGTCGCCAGCAACGTCCATCCGAAGATGTGGCGGACGCTGGAGCAGGTCGCGGCGCGCCTCAACCTGCAGGTGCTCCAGGTCCAGGCCGGACGTCGGCCCGGCCAGCCGACGCTGCCCGAGGCGTTCGACGCCGCGGTTCGCCAGCAGGCGAACGGCATGGTCGTGCTACCGGACGAACCGTTCTTCTTCGGGCGCCGAACCGAGATCGTCGCGCTCGCGGCGAAGCATCGCCTGCCGGCGTTCTACGGCGTCCGCGAGTACGTCGATCTCGGCGGCCTGATGAGCTACGGCGAGAGCCTGAGCGCCGCGTTCCGCGCCGTCGGAGGCTACGTCGGCAAGGTCGTCGCCGGCGTCAAGCCGGCCGCAATCCCGGTCGCGCAACCGACGGTGTTCGAGCTCGTCGTGAACCTGAAAACGGCCCGGGAACTGAACATCGCTGTCCCGCGCGACGTGCTGCTGAGCGCGGACTCCGTCATCGGGTAGCCGCCGGCGCGCGCAAGAGGTCGCGCTTCACCGACCCGCCGCGAATCCGAACGCCGCCAAACTGTCACGAAGTCGTGGCGACGCAATTGCGTCAGGGGTGGCAGGGACTCGATCGCGAGGAGGGCGCCGACTCGACGTTCCGGCGGGCCGGGCGCGGCGCCGGTTCGTATCATGGTAGGCTTTGCTGACGGACGACCGGTCACGGGGGAGAGGTGAGGCGGCGCGACTTGCTGGCGGCGTTCGGCGCGTCGATGGCGCCCTGGCCATTACACGCGTTCGCGCAGGCGAGAGGGTCCTTGCCCGTCGTCGGGTTCCTCAACAGCGCCTCGCCCGTCACCTACCGATTCAACGCCGACGCGTTTCGCGCCGGTCTCGCGCAGGCCGGCCTGGTCGAGGGCCATGACTTCCGTATCGAGGAACGCTGGGCGAACGCCGACTACGGCGCGCTCCCTGCGCTCGCGGCCGAGCTGGTGGCGAAGGGAGTGGTCGCGATCGCGGCGACGGGGGACGTGGCGTCGGCGCGCGCCGCCAAGACCGCCAGTTCGACCGTTCCAATCGTCTTCACCATCGGTGGCGATCCGGTGCGATTCGGCCTGGTCGAGAGCCTGGCGCGACCCGGCGGCAACCTCACCGGCATCGCCTTCGCGCCGAACCAACTGGGCGCCAAGCGCGTGCAGCTGCTTCACGGCATCGCGCCCAGGATCGGGCGCATCGGGCTCCTGATCAATCCGGACAACCTGAACGCCTCCGTCGAGCAGGCGGACGTGAGGGACGGCGCGTCGAAGCTCGGGCTGCAGATCACCGTGCAGAACGCTCGCAACGCGGGCGAGATCGATGCCGCGTTCGTCGAGCTGGGGCGCGCCCGCGTGGACGCCTTGATCGCAGGCACCGATCCGATGTTGCTCGACCGCCGCGACCAGGTCGCGTCGCTCGCCGAGCGCAATGGACTGCCGGCGATTTCGTTCACCCGGCAATGCGCGCTGGCCGGGCTGCTGATGAGCTACGGACCGGACATCGGCTGGATGTATCGTCAGGCGGGCGGTCAGGTCGCGCGTATTCTCAAGGGAGCCAAACCCGCCGAGATCCCGGTCATGCACTCCGTGCGCTTCGAGACCGTACTCAACGCCCGGACCGCGCGACGCCTCGGACTCGCGGTGGCTCCGAACGCGCTCGCGTCTTTCGACGAAATCCTCGAGTAGGCACGGCCAAAGCGGTGGAATGGTCGGGCGATCGGTGGCCCGGCCGGTGCGCCGGACCACCGGCTAGCCGCTGCACCGGCCGATGGCCGGCCTGAAGGCCGACCCGCGCGATCAGTGGCTCGGCCGCCCGACGCCGGCGCCGGATCGGCCGACGAGGAAGTCGCAGTCGACGCCCTGGTCCGCCTGCTGGACGGTATCGCAATAGAGCTTGACCCAGCCACGGTCGGCGTGCGGTTCGGGCGCCTTCCACCCGGCGCGGCGCGCGGCGAGTTCCTCGTCGGAAACATGGAGCCACAGCCGGCGCTTGGCGACGTCGAGCTCGATCGTGTCGCCGGTCTTGACCAGCGCCAGCGGCCCGCCGACCGCGGCCTCGGGCGCCGCGTGCAGCACGACGGTGCCGTACGCGGTGCCCGACATCCGCGCGTCCGAGATCCGCACCATGTCGGTGACTCCCTGCTTCAGGAGCTTCGCCGGCAGTGCGAAATTGCCGACTTCCGGGAAGCCCGGATAGCCTTTGGGCCCGCAGTTCCGCAGGACCAGCACGTCGTCGGCCTTGACGTCGAGCTTGGGATCGTCGATGCGCGCGTGCAGGTCGTCGATGTCGGTGAACACGACCGCGCGACCCTTGTGCTTCATGAGCTTCGGCGTCGCGGCCGACGGCTTGAGCACGGCGCCGTCCGGCGCGAGATTGCCGCGCAGCACCGCGATCCCGCCCAACCGCTTGAACGGCTTGTCGAGCGGCGTGATCACCTTCGGGTCGTAGTTGACCGCGTCCTCGCAATTCTTCCAGATCGACCGGCCATTGACGGTCAGCGCGTCTTTATGCAGGAACTTGCCGATTTCGCGGATGACCACCGGGAGGCCGCCGGCGTAGTAGAAGTCCTCCATCAGGAACCGGCCCGACGGCATGAGGTTGACGAGGCAGGGAATGTCGCGACCCAGGCGGTCCCAGTCGTCGAGCGTGAGCTTCACGCCGAGCCTCCCGGCGATCGCGAGCAGGTGGACGACCGCGTTGGTCGACCCGCCGATCGCGCCGTTGACCATGATCGCGTTCTCGAGCGCCTGTTTGGTCAGGATCTTCGACATCCGCAGGTCCTCGCGGACCATCTCGACGATGCGCCGGCCGACCATCCGGCAGAGCACCTTGCGACGCGAGTCGACCGCGGGGATCGCGGCGTTGGTCGGCAGGCCCATGCCGAGCGCCTCGACCATCGAGGCCATCGTCGAGGCGGTGCCCATCGTCATGCAGTGGCCGGCCGATCGCGACATGCAGGCCTCGGCCTCGGGCAGCTCGTCCATCGACATCGTGCCGACCTTGAGCGCCTCGGTGAACTTCCAGGTGTGCGTGCCCGAGCCGATCGTTTCGCCCCGGTAGCGTCCGTTCAGCATCGGGCCGCCCGAGATCCCGATCGTCGGCAGGTCGACCGAGGCCGCGCCCATCAGCAGCGCCGGCGTCGTCTTGTCGCAGCCCATCATCAGCACGACGCCGTCGAACGGATTGGCGCGGATCGACTCCTCGACGTCCATCGCGACCTGGTTGCGGAACAGCATCGTCGTCGGCCGCATCACCGGCTCGCCCAGGCTCATCACCGGGAACTCGAGCGGGAAGCCGCCGGCCTCCAGCACGCCGGCCTTGACGTGCTCGGCGAGCTCGCGGAAGTGCGCGTTGCACGGCGTCACCTCCGACCAGGTGTTGCAGATGCCGATCACCGGCTTGCCGACGAAGAGATCGTGCGGAAAACCCTGGTTCTTCATCCACGAACGGTGGACGAGCGCGTCGCGGTCGTCGCGGCCGAACCAGGCCTCCGACCGGAGCTTCCTCTTCTTGCCGGTCCGGGCGGGCTTGCGGGTAGACTTCTTCGGCGTCGTCATGTCGTCGTCGCGGGTCGGGTGGGCGGTATCGGATCGGAGCGCCGGGCTACATCACGGCGCCCAGCTGCCAGGGCACGAACTCGTTCTGGCCGTAACCGTGGAGCTCGCTCTTGGTCTTCGTCCCGGACGCGGTCGCCAGCACGAGGTCGAACAGCCGCCGCCCGATCTCGTCGATCGACGCCGTGCCGTCGGCGATCTCGCCGCAATTGAGATCGATATCCTCGGCCTGCTTCGCCCACAGCGCCGAATTGGTCGAGAGCTTGAGCGAAGGCGCCGGCGCGCAACCGTAGGCGGACCCGCGACCCGTGGTGAAGCAGATGAGATTGGCGCCGCCGGCGACCTGCCCGGTCGCCGACACCGGATCGTAGCCGGGCGTGTCCATGTAGACGAAACCCTTCGCCGTCACCGCCTGCGCGTACTCGTAGACGTCGACCAGGTTCGTCGTGCCGCCCTTGGCCACCGCGCCCAGGCTCTTCTCGAGTATCGTCGTCAACCCGCCCGCCTTGTTGCCCGGCGACGGGTTGTTGTTCATCTCGCCCTGCTCGCGTTCCGTGTACGCCTCCCACCAGCGGATCCGCGCGACCAGCTTCTCGCCGACCTCGCGCGAGACCGCCCGGCGCGTCAGCAGGTGTTCGGCGCCGTAGATCTCCGGCGTCTCCGATAGGATCGCGGTGCCGCCGTGCGCCACCAGGAGGTCGACCGCCGCCCCCAGGGCCGGGTTCGCGGTGATCCCCGAGTAGCCGTCGGATCCGCCGCACTGCAGGCCGATCGTGATGTGCGAGGCCGGAACGCGCTCGCGGTGCACGGCGTTGGCCGCCGGCAGCATCTCCTCGACGATCGCCACGCCGTGCGCGACCGTCCGGGCGGTGCCGCCGGTGTCCTGGATGCCGAAGGTGCGCAGCAGCGGCCCCTCGGCCAGCGACTCGGCGCCCAGCAGCGACGAGACCTGGTTCGCCTCGCAGCCCAGGCCGACGATCAGCACGCCGGCGAAGTTGGCGTGCCGCGCGTAGCCACCGAGCGTGCGGCGCAAGAGCGTCATGCCCTCGCCGTGCGTGTCCATGCCGCAGCCCGAGCCATGCGTCAGCGCCACGACACCGTCGACGTTCGGGTAGCGGTCGAGCACACCGGAACGGGCCACCTGGTCGGCGATCGCGCGCGCCGCGGTCGCCGAGCAATTGACCGTCGACAGGACGCCGATGTAGTTGCGCGTCGCGACGCGACCGGCGTTCGGCCCGTCGCGCCGGACGATGCCGAGGAAGCTCGACGGGTCCCGGGCCCGCGCGGTCGGCTTCACGTCGGCGCCGAACGCGTAGTCGCGCTCGAAGCTCCCCATCGCCAGGTTGTGCAGGTGGACGTGTTCGCCGGGCGCGATGTCCTTCGACGCGAAGCCGATGACCTGGTCGTAGCGGCGCACCGGAGCGCCGGCGCGGATCGCCCGCGTCGCGACCTTGTGCCCGGGCGGGATCAGCCCCGCGACCGTCACGTTCTCGCCGGGCAGCCTGACGCCGCCGACGAGCTGCGCGCGCGCGATGACCACGTCGTCGTTCGGATGGAGGCGGATCGTCGGCGGGATCGGGTTCGGCATGTCGTGGCTCCGTCGCCGATCACGCGCGCGACTCGGCGCGCGCGACCGCCCGCCGCTCGATCGCGCCGAAATCCCAGTCGATCCCCAGCCCCGGCGACTGCGGCGGGATCGCGCAGCCGTCGTGCACGACCAGGCGCGAGGTCGTGAGCTCGTCCAACTGCGGGATGTACTCGACCCAGGCGCCGTTGGGGACGGCGGCGGCCAGCGACACGTGCAGTTCCATCAGGAAGTGCGGGCAGACGGCAACGCCGAAGGTCTCGGCGAGGTGCGCGACCTTGAGCCAGGGCGTGACGCCGCCGATCCGCGCGACGTCGACCTGGACGATCGAGCAGGCGTCACGCTCGAGGTATTCGCGGAAGTGCTGTGACGAGTAGATCGACTCGCCGACGGCGATCGGCATCGGCGCCTCGCGCGCGAGCTCGACATGACCGCCGAGGTCTTCGGCCGGCAGCGGTTCCTCGAGCCAGGCGAGCCCGAACGGCTCGAACGCGCGGGCGCGGCGGATCGCTTCGGACACCGTGAACCCCTGGTTCGCGTCGACCATGAGCTCGAAGGCGCCGCCGACCGCCGAGCGGATCGCCGCCAGGCGCTCGACGTCCTCGGAGACATGCGGCCGGCCGACCTTGATCTTCGCGCCGCGGAATCCGGCGCGCTTCGCCTCGTTCGCCTGATCGACGAGTTCGCGGATCGACAGCTGGAGCCAGCCGCCCTCCGTCGTGTACGTCGGCACGCGCGCGTGCGCCCCGCCTGCCGCCTTCCACAGCGGCAGCCCGACGCGCCGGCAGCGCAGGTCCCACAGCGCGGTGTCGATCGCGGCGAGCGCGAGGCTGGTGATCGCGCCGACCGCGGTCGCGTGCGTATGGAAGAAGAGGTCCTTCCAGACCGCCTCGATCCGGTCCGGGTCCGACCCGAGGAGCCGCGGCGCGAGATGATCGGCGAGCAGCGCCATCACCGACGAGCCGCCGGTGCCGATCGTGTACGTGTATCCGATCCCCTGCGCGCCGTCCGAGTCGGTGATCCGGACGATCGGCGTCTCCTGGCGGACGAACGCCTGGATCGCGTCGGTGCGGACGACCTTGGGTTCCAGGTCGACCTGGAAGATCTCGATCCTCGCGACGCGGCTCATTTCGGGAAGAGAACCGACGGCAGCCACAGCACGCCGGAAGGCCAGTAGGTGATGATCGCCAGCGTGACGAGCAGCGGAGTGAGCCAGGGCAGGATCGCCTTCACCGTCGCCTCGAACGAGATCCGCGCGACTTTCTGCAGGACGAACAGCACCATGCCGACCGGCGGCGTCAGCAGTCCGATCATCAGGTTGAGAACCATGACCAGCCCGAAGTGCACCGGGTCGATGCCGAGCTTCGCGACGATCGGCATGAACACCGGCACGAGGATCGTGATCGCCGCGATCGTCTCCATGAAGCAGCCGACGAACAGCAGGAAGAGGTTCGCGAGCAGCAGGAAGACGTACGGGTTGTCCGAGATCGACAGCACCCAGACGCCGATCGCGTCGGTAACCCGCGTGGTCGTCAGCACCCAGGCGAAGATCGAGGCGGAGGCGACGATGAACAGGACCACGGCGGTCGTCTCGATCGTGTCCATCGAGACCTTGACGAACATCCGCCAGGAGAGCGTCCGGTACCAGACGAAACCGAGGAAGAGCGCCCAGGCGACCGCGGCGACCGCCGCCTCGGTCGGCGTGAACAGCCCGCTCGCCATCCCGCCGATCAGGATCACCGGCGTGAGGAGCGCCATGAAGGCGTCGAACCGGAACACCTTGTCGGCGACGCAGACCGCGATCAGCGGCACGCCGAAGCGGACCAGCCCGCCGAGGCTCTCGGCATCCGCCGACCAGAGGAAATAGAGCGCCAGCGCGGCCAGCGCGACGAAGAAGAGCTCGAAGAAGGCACCGCCCATCCGCCGCCACGAGAAGGCGATGTCGCTGCCGTAGCGCCGGATGTGGGCGTAGTAGGCGACCATCAGCATCATGAACAGCGCCATCATCGCGCCCGGCAGGAACCCGGCCGCGAAGAGCTTGCCGATCGAGGTGTTCGCCTGGACGCCGTAGATCACCATCGGCAGCGACGGCGGAATGATCGGCCCGAGCGTCGACGAGGCCGCGGTGATGCCGACGGCGAAGTCGGTCGGATAGCCGTGGTCCTTCATCGCCTTGATCTCGATCGTGCCCAAGCCCCCGGCGTCGGCGACCGCGGTGCCGGACATCCCGGCGAACACCACGCTGCCGACGACGTTGACGTGCCCGAGTCCGCCCTTGAGCCAGCCGACCAGCGCCAGCGCGAAGTCGTAGATCCGGTTGGTGACGCCGGCCGAGTTCATCAGATTGCCGGCGAGGATGAAGAACGGCACCGCGAGCAGCGGGAAGCTGTCGATCCCGCCCACCATCCGATGGACGACGGTGAGCGGCGGGATCGAGCCGCTCGCCCAGATGTAGAGGAGCGAGGCGATGCCCATCGCGATCGCGATCGGCACCCCGGTCATCATGACCGCGAGGAAACCGCCGAGGAGCAGGCTGTTCATCGTCGCGCGTTCAGGCTTCGGATTCGCCGGGGCGCTCGAGCACGCTCCAGCCGCGGCGCCAGTGGCGGACCGTCACCTGGAGCGCGCGCCAGGTCATCAGCGCGAAGCCGGCCATGACGAAGCCGTAGATGATGCTCATCGGCACGTCGATGACCGTCATCTTGAGGTTGTGCATCCGCGGGATCAGCAGGCTCGTCAGGTAGGTCGCGTAGGCGAGGAAGGCGACCCGCACGGCATCGACGAACGTCGACATCGCCCGTCCGACCTTCGGCGGCAGGTACCGGTAGGCGAACTCGACGTGGATGTGGGTGTTGCGCCGCACGCCCATCGCCGCGCCGACGAACACGACGACGATCAACAGGTAGCGCGCGATCTCTTCGGTCCAGGCGGCGGAATCGGCGAGAACGTAGCGCGTGAAGAACTGGTAGAAGACGTCGAGCGCGAGCAGCCAGAACACGGCGAACGCGAACCAGTCCTCGAACCGGTACTGGGAGACGTCGATCGGCGCGTCGGTCGCGTGGAAGTGGCCGGACGCGTCGAGGACCGGTTCGTCGGCCGGTACGGATTCGGCGGGGTTCGTCATCGGAAGGGCGCCCGACGCACACCCCGGCGGCCGCGCCCGCTCGCCCGAGGGGCGGCGGCCGGACCGGGGGGCGCGAGCCGGTTCCGCTACTTGAGCGCGACGATCCGGTCGTAGTCGGCGCGGGTGAAGCCCATCGACTCGAGCGGCGCGTTCTTCAGCACCGCGTCGACGAAGCTTTGCCGGTTGACCTGGACGATCTGCAACCCCTTCGACCTGAACACGTCGACGAGCTCCGCCTCGCGCTTCTTGATTTGGGCGGTGGCGCGCGCCGCGGCCTCGCGGGTCACGTCGGTGAAGATCTGCTTCTCCGAGTCGGTGAGCTTGGTCCAGACGTGCGGCGCGATCTGCGTGGTCAGGCCGTCGACGATGTGGCCGGTCAGCATGATCGCCTTCTGCACCTCGTAGAACTTCTTCGCCTCGATCGTCGTCAGCGGGTTCTCCTGCGCCTCGACGGTGCCGTTCTGCAGCGCCAGATAGACCTCGGCGAAGGCGATCAGGGTGGGGTTCGCGGCGCAGGACTTGGGCGTCGCCATGTACGCCGGGACGTCCGGAACCCGGATCTTGAGCCCCTTCATGCCGGCGCAATCGGTGAACGGCCGGTTCGACGTCGTGTGGCGCGCGCCGTAGTACGTGTACGCGGTGATCTGGATGCCGGTCTTGGCCCGGAATTCGTTGACCATCTCGCCGAAGACCGGGCTCTTCGAATAAGCGAGCAGATGGTCGGCGTCGCGGAAGATGAACGGGTAGTAGGCGATGCCGATGCGCGGATAGCTGCGCGCCGCGAACGACGGACCGCTGATGATCATGTCGACGGTGCCCAGCGCCATCCCCTGGTTGATGTCGGTCTCCTTGCCGAGCGACGAGGCGGGGAAGACCTCGATGTCGAACTTGCCGTTGGTGCGCTTCTTGATCTCGGCCGCCGCCCACACCGATTCGGTGTGGTACGGCTCGGAGGTCTCGTAGACATGCGCCCACTTGAGCTTCTGCTGGGCGGTGGCGGGGCCGGCGGCGACGAGCGCGGTCAGCGCCAGGGCGGCGGCGGCGATACGGGACAGCGGACGCATGGAGTCCTCCTGGTGTCGGCCCGGGCGGTTCCGCCCGGTCGGGTTCGCGGCGAGTCCGCGCGGCGAGAAGCGGCCGCGCGGTCCGTTTCCGGTCATCAGGCGCAGACGACCTGCACCTTGGTGCTGCGATTCTTGTCCGCCGCGGCGGCGAACGCAACGACCGCCTCGGCGAGCGGATACTGGCCCGACAGCAGCGGGCGCACGTCGACGCGCCGCGCCGCCAGGTAGTCGACCGCCCAGTCGAATTCCACGCCCCAGCGGAAAGCGCCGCGCAGGTCGATCTCCTTCGCCATGACCTCGTTGACGACGAAGGGCAACGGCTCGTCGGGCAGCGTGCCGACCTGGACCACGACCCCGCCGCGCTTCGCCGCCGCGACGCAGGTCTTGAACGCGGCGAAGCTCCCCGAGACTTCGTAGCAGACGTCGAACGCCGGCGAGGCGAGCGCCGCGGCGTCGCGGTCGGCGCGCAGCGCGACATCGGCGCCGACCCGCCTGGCCTGGTCGAGCGGTCGGTCGAGGACGTCGCTCACCGTCACCCGCCGCGCGCCGGCGAGGCGCGCCGCCATCACCGTCAGGCAGCCGATCGTTCCCGCCCCGGTCACCAGCACCGACTTGCCGAGCAGGTCGCCGCCGCGGGCGATGGCGTGCAGGGCGACCGCCAGCGGTTCGGCGAAGGCGAGCTCGCCCAAGGACACGTCGCCGCCGACCGGGTAGCACTGCCGCTCGCCGACGACGAAGCGCTCGCGGAACAGGCCCTGGGCGTGCGGGAAGACGCTGGCGCTGCCGAGGAACCGCATCGCGCTGCAGAGCTGCTCGCGCCCGTCGCGGCACGCCTCGCAGCGGCCGCAGGCGTGCGACGGCGACACCGCGACCTTGTCGCCCGGCCGGACCCGGGTCACGCCGGGGCCGACCGCCTCGACGACACCCGAGGCCTCGTGGCCCGGGATCAACGGCTCGCGCACGACGAAGCTGCCGTTGCGTCCGTCGAAGTAGTAGTGCAGGTCGGAGCCGCAGATGCCGCCGGCGCCCAGGCGCAGCAACACCTCGCCCGGCCCCGGCGCCGGGGTGTCGACCGCCTCGATGCGCAGGTCCTCCTTGGCGTGGATGCGGGCGGCGAGCATGGGCGCTGGGGGGCGGGTTCGTCCGCGCAACGGGACGCGAGCGGCGTCGGACGCGTTATTGCAGCGTGTCCCAGCCCTTGCTGAACCGCTTGTAGGCCTGGTTGAGGTGACGCTGCATCGCCGCGCGGGCGAGCGCCGGGTCGTGCGAGGCGATCGCCTTCAATACGCCGCGATGCTCGGCCATCGCCGCCGCCCACAATTCCGGCGAGTCGTAATGGTGCTCGAGCTGCTGGTAGAGCGGGCCGGCGCGCTCCTCCCAGAGGAGCTTGACGACATGGACGAGCGCCCCGTTGCCGGTCGCCTCGGCGATGCGCAGGTGGAACAGCCGGTCCGCGGAGAGCGGCTGGCGCCCGTCGCGCAGTTCCCGGTCCATCTCGTCGAGCGCAGCCTCGGCGGCCGCGAGCTGCGCCTTCTTCGCCGACTTGGCGGCCAGCGCCGCGCACTCGCCCTCGATCACGTAACGGGCGCGCAACAGCTCGAACGGCCCCGCGGTCGCCTCTCCGGCCGCCGGCACGTCGCCGGCCCCTCCGGGCGTCAGCACGTAGATGCCGGAGCCGATTCGCACCTCGACCAGACCCTCGACCTCCAGCGCGATCAACGCTTCGCGGACCGACGGGCGCGACACGCCGAGCTGCTTGGCGAGGTCGCGCTCGGGCGGCAGCCGCGATCCGGCCGGAAACTCGCCGGACCGGATGAGCCCGCGGATCTGATCGGCGATCTGCCGGTACAGGCGCCGGGGCTCGATGCTCTGGAACGGCATGGGAGGAAGGTGGACCGGCAGCGGCAGCGGAACCGGGGAGCGCGTCGTAGCGAACCCGGTCCTCGAGACTGGTGGGCGGCGCGCGACGTCTGGTCGGAGCCTAAACGCCGGGGTTATCACGGTCAAGTGGTTAGACCAATTGACAGATCGAGCGATCATACTTGTCTACTAGCATGCCAGAAATGAACGCCTCCGCGATCACCGAACCGCCGCCACCGACCGACCCGGGTCGGCCGGCCGCCGCGCCCCGTCGCGGCGCCGCGGCCAGTGCCTACGTGTGGCTGCGGGCGGAAATCCTCGCGGGTCGCTTGAAGCCCGGTCTCGTGCTGTCCGAGAACGAGGTCGCCGGCCAGCTCGGCATGAGCCGCACCCCGGTGCGCGAGGCGATCATCCGGTTGGAGAGTGAGGGCTTGCTCACTGTGCGTTCCCAGGTCGGCACGGTGGTCGCGCCGATCGACCTGGACGCCGTCGCCGACGGCCAGTTCCTGCGCGAAGCGATCGAGACCCGTGCGGTCGCGATCGCGGCCGACGCGGCCACCCCGCGCGACCACGCGGACCTGCGCGCCCTGCTGCGCGACCAGGCGAAGGCGGTCGCCCGACGCGACCAGGCGGCTTTCCTCGCCCTCGACGATCGCCTCCACCAGCGTTTGGTCGCGATCGCCGGCCGGCCCCGGGTCTGGTCGACGATCGAAGAGGTCAAGGCCCAGTTCGACCGAGTCCGCGTGCTCTCGCTCGAGGACGAGGACTGGTTGAAGCGCATCCACGCGCAGCACGAGGACATCGTCGACGCGGTCGTCGCCCGCCGGCCGGCCGAGGCCGCCGACGCGATGGGCCGTCACCTTCGGGCGGTGTTCGCGTCGATCGACACGATCGCCGCGACCTCGCCCGGCTACTTCAGAGGCGGCCCGGCCGAGCCGGACCGGACGCCGCCCGATCTCCGCCCATCCGGCCGAACTGGAGGCAACCGATGAACTGGCTACGCTTCGCCGCGCCGCTGCTGGCGCTGGCGTTCACCGGCGTTCCGCTGCCGGCGTCCGCCCAGACCGTGCTCAACGTCAACACCTCGCTGACGACCGACGATCCGATGTACGCCGGTCTCGAGCGGTTCAAGGCCGCCGTCGAGAAGCGCAGCGCCGGCAAGCTCGCCGTGCGCATCTTCCCGGGTTCGCAGCTCGGCAAGGACGAGGACGTCCTCGAACAGGCGCGCGCCGGCGCCAATGTCGCGGTGCTGGTCGACGGCGGGCGGCTCGCGCCGTTCGTCAAGGAGTTCGGCATCCTCGGCGCCCCGTACCTCGTCGACAACTTCGACCAGGTGCTGAAGCTCGAGTCGAGCCCGCTGTTCAAGAGCTGGACCGACAAGCTGCGCAACGCCGCGAACCTGCAGGTGCTCTCCTTCGACTGGTTCCAGGGGCACCGTCACGTGCTGACCAACACGCCGGTGCGCACGCCCGCCGACCTCAAGGGCATCCGGATGCGCACGCCCGGCGCCCCGGTCTGGCTCGAGACCGTTCGGGCGATGGGCGCGACGCCGACCGGGATGCCGTGGTCCGAGGTCTACTCGGCGCTGCAGACCAAGGTGATCGACGGCGCCGAGGCGCAGCATCCGGCGGTCTACGGCGCCCGGCTCTACGAGGTGATCAAGCACATCACCAAGACCGAGCACATCTATCTCATCACCGGCATCCTCACCAGCCGCACCTGGTTCGACAAGCTGCCCGCCGACCAGCAGGCGATCCTGCGCGAGGAGTCCTTCGCCGCCGGAAAGTGGGCCTCCGAGGCGACGATCGCCTCGCTCGCCGACTACGAGAAGAAGCTGCGCGAGAAGGGCGTCACGATCGCCGAGATCGACAAGGCGCCGTTCAAGGCGGCGACCGCCGGCGTCTACCAGGCGCTCGGCTACTCCGAGCTGCGCAAGGACGTCGACAAGGCGCTCGGCCGCTGATCGCCGCCCGCTCTCCCTGTCTCGCCTTCCCCGGGCGGCCGCCCGCCGGCCGCCCGCGGGGGATCATCGGAGGACCCGTCCCATGTCGCGCATCGTCACGCGCCTGCGGCGCGCCGAGGACCTCGCCGCCCGATTCTGTCTCGCCGGCTGCTCGGCGCTCGTCTTCGTCGCCGCGATCTCGCGCGCCGCCGGCGCGCCGATCCTGTGGGCGATCGACATCGCGATGCTGCTGTTCATCTGGTGCTCGTTCCTCGGCGCCGACGCGGCGCTCCGGGCGAAGCAGCACATCATCATCGACATCGTCGTGCGGATGTTCCCGCAGAGAGTCCAGCGGGCGCTGCTGATCGGCCACTGGACGGTGATGCTCGCCTTCCTCGCCGCGCTGGTCGTGCTGGGCACGCAGCTCACGCTGCTCAACGTCGAACGCCCGATGGGCGACACCGAGATCTCCTACGCCTACGTCACCGCCGCCGTGCCGGTCGGCTGTCTGCTGATGGCATTCACCGCGGCGCGGCAGCTCGTCGAGTTCGCCCGCAATCCCAAGCTCGCGTTCGGCGCCGGGGAGAGCCCGCTGTGACCCTCTTCCTGTCCGCCCTGTTCCTGGCGCTCATGTTCCTGGGCATGCCGGTGGCGTTCGCCGTCGGCGTCGCGAGCCTGGTCTTCTACCTCACCTCCGAGACCATCCCCGCGTCGATCGGCGTCCAGCGGATCGCCACCGCGACCCAGTCGTTCCCGCTGCTCGCGGTGCCCCTGTTCGTGCTCGCCGGCAACCTGATGAACTCGTCGGGGATCACCGACCGGATCATCGCCCTCGCGCGCGCCCTCACCGGGTGGATCGCCGGCGGACTGGGGCAGGTCGCGATCGTCGTCTCGGCGCTGATGGGCGGCGTGTCCGGCTCCGCGGTCGCCGACGCGGCGATGGAGGCGCGCATCCTCGGCCCGGCGATGCTGAAGCAGAACTACTCGCGCGGCTTCACCTCCGCCGTCATCGCCGTGGGCTCGCTCATCACCGCGACGATCCCGCCGTCGATCGGACTCATCCTCTACGGCTTCCTCGGCAACGTGTCGATCGGCAAGCTGTTCCTCGGCGGCGTCATTCCCGGGGTCCTGATGACGTTCATCCTGATGGGCACGTCGTGGTCGATCGCCCGCCGCCGCGGCTACCGTCCCGACATCGCCGCGTTCCCGGGCTGGGCCGAGGTGGCGCGCGAAGCCAACCGCAGCAAGTGGGCGCTGCTCTTCCCGGTGTTCCTGGTGATCGGCATCCGCTTCGGCGTGTTCACGCCCTCCGAGGTCGGCGCGTTCGCGGTCGCCTACGCGGTCGCCGTCGGCGTGTTCGCCTACCGCGAGCTCGGCTGGCGGCAGCTCGACGACGCGCTGCGGCACAGCGTCCACGACATCGGCATGATCATGCTGATCATCATGCTCTCGGCGATGATCGGCTACGTGATCGCGCTCGAGCGGGTGCCGCAGTCGGCGGCCGAGTGGATCGTCGGCGTGACGCAGAACCGGTACGTCCTGCTGTCGATGCTGATCGTGTTCATCCTGCTGCTCGGCATGTTCCTCGAGAGCACGGTGATCGTGCTCCTGCTGACCCCGATCCTGGTGCCGATCGTCGTCAAGGCCGGCATCGATCCGGTGCACTTCGGCCTGGTGATGATGACCGCGACGACGCTGGGCAGCATGACGCCGCCGGTCGGCGTGGCGATGTACACGGTCTGCGGGCTCCTCGACACACCGATGGACGAGTACACGCGCGAGGCGCTGCCGCTGATCGCGGCGGTCGTCGCGCTGATCTTCGTCATGGCGTTCTTCCCGTCGATCGTCATGCTGCTGCCCGACCTACTGATGTGATCGCCGGCCGGGGTTACAATCCCCGCCGGTCGCGCGCGCGACACGATCCCGGCCCCGCCATGCCCGCCACGACGATCGCCCGGATCCGGGCCACCCCGGTCACCGTCCCCCTCGAAGCGCCGCTGCGCCATTCCAACGGCGCGCACTGGGGGCGGTTCGTGCGCACGATCGTCGAGGTCGAGACCGCGGACGGCATCGTCGGACTGGGGGAGATGGGCGGCGGCGGCGAGGACGCGACCCGCGCGTTCGCCGCGCTCGAGAGCTACCTCGTCGGTCACGACGTCTTCGCCCTCGAAGCGCTGCGGCTCAAGATCTGCAATCCGACCGCGAGCCTCTACAACAACCGCACCCAATTGCACGCGGCGATCGAATTCGCCTGCCTCGACATCATCGGCCGCAAGCTCGGCGTGCCGGTCCACGCGCTGCTCGGCGGCAAGCTCCGCGACCGGGTCGATTTCGCGAGCTACCTCTTCTTCCGCTACGCCGATCCGGCGAGCGGCCGGGGCGAGGTGCGCACGATCGACCAGCTGGTCGCCAACGCGCGCGAGCTCAAGGCGAGGCACGGGTTCCGGTCGCACAAGCTCAAGGGCGGCGTGTTTCCCCCGGCCTACGAGCTCGAAGCCTATCGCGCGGTGGCGCGGGCGCTGGACGGCGAAGGGTGCCGCTACGATCCGAACGCGGCGCTGTCGTTCGACGAGGCCGTGCATTTCGGCCGGGCGATCGCCGGTCTGCGCAACGACTACTACGAGGACCCGGTGTTCGGCATCGCGCAGATGAAGGCGCTGCGCGACTTCGTGCCGATCCCGCTCGCGACCAACACCGTGGTCGTCAACTTCGAGCAGCTCGCCGCCAACGCCGCGACGCGCGCGGTCGACGTGGTCCTGCTCGACACGACGTTCTGGGGCGGCATCCGTCCCTGCGTCAAGGCGGCCGGCGTCTGCGAAACGCTGGGCATGCAGGTCGCCGTCCACAGCTCGGGCGAGCTCGGCGTCCAGCTCGCGACGATGCTGCACCTGGGCGCGGTGCTGCCGAACCTGGGCTACGCCGCCGACGCGCACTACCATCATCTCGCCGACGACGTGATCGCCGGCGGGCCGCTGCGCTACGAGGACGGCGCGATCCGCGTGCCCGACGCGCCCGGCCTGGGCGTCGAGCTCGACCGCGCCAAGCTCGCGCGCTACCACGAGCTCTTCCGCGAGCAGGGCGGCTACCCGTACGATCGCGATCCCGGCCGGCCCGGCTGGTTCGCCCACGTCCCCAACCGCCGGTGGGCGGACCCGGCCGACGCGCGCGTGCCCGCGCTGTCGCGCTGACCGGCTCGCGGCAACCCGAGGATCGGAGCGGCAGATGGCAGGAAGACTCGCCGGCAAGAGAGCGTTCGTGACCGCCGCCGGACAGGGCATCGGACGCGCGAGTGCGCTTGCGATGGCGCGCGAGGGCGCCGACGTTGTCGCGACCGACGTCAATCCGGCCCTCCTCGAGTCGCTGGCCGGGACGCCGGGCTTGTCGACGCGGGTGCTCGACGTGCTCGACGACGCCGCGGTGCAGCGCGTCGTCGCCGACGCCGGACCGATCGACGTGCTGTTCAACTGCGCCGGCTACGTCCACCACGGGACGATCCTCGACTGCGCGCCGAAGGACTGGGATTTCAGCTTCGCGCTCAACGTCCGCGCGATGTACGTGGCGATCCGCGCGGCGCTGCCCGGCATGCTCGACCGGCACGCGAAGACCGGCGGCTGGGCGAGCATCGTCAACATGGCGTCGATCGCCGGCTCGATCAAGGGACTGCCCAACCGGTTCATCTACGGCACGACCAAGGCCGCGGTGATCGGGCTCACCAAGTCGGTCGCCGCCGACTACGTCCAGAAGGGCGTGCGCTGCAACGCGATCGCGCCGGGCACCGTCGACACGCCCTCGCTCGCCGACCGGATCAACGCCTTCCCCGATCCGGTCGAGGCGCGCAGGATGTTCGTCGCGCGCCAGCCGATGGGACGGCTCGCGAAGCCGGAAGAGATCGCCCCGATCGTCGTGTTCCTCGCCTCCGACGAGAGCGCTTTCACCACCGGCAACGTCTATTCGGTCGACGGCGGCATGACGATCTGAGCCCGACCGCGTCCCGGCAGTCCCCTCCCCCACCTCCGACCCAGGAAACCCCATGAAGCTCGTACGCTACGGCCCCGCCGGCAAGGAGAAGCCCGGCCTGATCGACGCCGACGGCAGGCTGCGCGACCTGTCGCGCAAAGTGAAGGACATCGACGGCGGCACGCTCGCCCCCGCCGCGCTCGCCAAGCTGCGCGCGGTCGACCCGCGCCGACTGCCGCTGGTCAAGGGCAGGCCGCGGATCGGGCCCTGCGTCGCGCGCGTCGGCAAATTCGTCGCGATCGGCTTGAACTACGTCGACCACGCGAAGGAGACCGGCTCGCCGATTCCCGAGAATCCGATCGTCTTCTTCAAGTCGACGACCTGCATCCAGGGACCGAACGACCCGGTGATGCTGCCGAAGGACTCGACGCAGACCGACTGGGAGGTCGAGCTGGGCGTCGTCATCGGCACGCGCGCGCGCTACGTCGACGAGAAGAACGCCCTCAAGCACGTCGCCGGCTACTGCCTCGTCAACGACGTCTCCGAGCGCGAGTTCCAGTTGAAGCGGGGCGGACCGCAGTGGAGCAAGGGGAAGGGCTGCGACACCTTCGGTCCGATCGGGCCCTGGCTCGTCACCGCCGACGAGATCCGCGACCCGCAGAACCTCGACATGCGCCTCGACGTCAACGGCGAGCGCAAGCAGACCGGCAACACTCGCACGATGATCTTCGGCGTCGCCAAGCTCGTCGCCGACGTCTCCCGTTACATGACGCTCGAGCCGGGCGATCTGATCACGACAGGCACGCCGCCCGGGGTCGGCATGGGCATGAAGCCGACGCCGCAGTTCCTCAAGGCCGGCGACGCGATGGAGCTGTCGATCGACGGGTTGGGCACGCAGAAGCAGAAGGTCGTCGCTTTCCGATCGCGCCGCTGACCGGCGTCCCGCCGGGCTCCGGCCGCGGGACCGGGGCCCGGCGGCTATACTCGCGGTTCCGCCGCCCGCCTCCGCCGCGATGTCCCTGCTCCCCGCCCTCGCCGACGACGCGCTGCCGCCCCGGGCGCGCGCCGTGTTCGACGACATCCGCGCCACCCGCAAGACCGACTACGTCAACCACTTCTGGCGCGTGCTCGCGAACGATCCGCCGACGCTCGAGCGTGTCTGGAACGCGGTCAGGGAGGTGATGGCGCCCGGCGCGCTCGACCCGCTGGTCAAGGAGCTGGTCTACATCGCGGTGTCGGCGACCAACAACTGCGAGTATTGCCTCCACTCGCACACCGCCGCCGCGCGCACGAAGGGGATGACCGACGCGCAGTTCCGCGAGCTGATGGCGGTCGTGGCCCTCGCCAACGAGACCAACCGGCTCGCCAACGGCTACCGGATCGACGTCGACGAGCGCTACCGCTCGCCGCTGGCCTGAGGCCCGGATGAACTCGCGCGCCGAATCGCCGGGCGACATCGCGACGCGGTCCGACCCGTTGTTCCCGGAGATCGAACCGCACGCCTCCGGCCGGCTCGTCGTCGACGCGCGCCACACGCTCTACTGGGAGGAATGCGGCAATCCCGACGGCGAGCCGATCGTCTTCCTGCACGGCGGACCGGGGGGCGGCTGCCTGCCCTACCACCGCCGCTTCTTCGACCCGTCCGAATGGCGGATCGTGCTGGTGGACCAGCGCGGCGCCGGCCGTTCGACGCCGTCGGCCGACATCGTCGACAACACGACTTGGCACCTGGTCGCCGATCTGGAGCGTCTGCGGGCGCTGCGCGGGATCGAGCGCTGGGCGCTGTTCGGCGGCTCCTGGGGTTCGACGCTGGCGCTCGCCTACGCCGAGTCGTTTCCCGAGCACGTGTCCGGACTGGTGCTGCGCGGCGTCTTCCTCGCCTCGGCCGCCGAGATCGACTGGTTCCTGCAGGGGATGCGGCACGTCTTTCCCGAAGCCTGGGAGGCGTTCAGCGGCTTCCTGCCGCCCGACGAGCGTGCCGAGCTGCTCGCCTCGTACCATCGGCGGCTCGTCGATCCGGATCCGGCGCTCCACGGTCCGGCGGCGGCGGCGTGGGACCGCTACGAGAGCGACTGCTCGACGCTCATTCCGCGGCCGGGCGCGGCTCCGATGTTCGACAGCGACGCGGCGGCGCTGGCGATCGCGCGGATCGAGGCCCACTACTTCCTGCACAACGGATTCCTCGCCGACGGCGAGCTGCTGGCGAACGTCCACCGCATCCGCCACCTGCCGGCGACGATCGTGCAGGGCCGCTACGACGTCGTTTGCCCGCCGGTCACCGCGCACGCGCTCGCGCGCGCCTGGCCGGAGGCCGAGTACGTCGTCGTGCCCGACGCCGGCCACTCGGTGCGCGAGCCGGGGATCACCCGCGAACTGATCGCCGCCGTGGCGCGGCTGCGCCGCCGCCTGCCCGGACGGTGACGCCGCGCGCCGCGGACCGCATGCGCGCCCTCCCGACCGGCGATCCGGCTCCGCGATCCAGCCGCCGGTCGCCCGGCTGCGCCCGAATCGCCGCCGCGGCGTTCGCGGCCGCGCTGGCGCTGCCGCTTCCCGCGTCCGCCGCGCCGCCGGTCGCACCGCTCGCCGCCGAGCCGCCGGCCTCTCCGACCGGCCGGCCGCGCATCGGGCTGGTGCTCTCCGGCGGCGGCGCTCGCGGGCTCTCGCATATCGGCGTGATCAAGGTCCTCGAGGAGCTGCGGGTGCCGGTCGACTACGTCGCCGCGACCAGCATGGGCTCGATCGTCGGCGGCTTCTACGCGTCGGGCATGACCGCCGCCGAGATGGAACGCGAGGTCCGGGCGATCGACTGGGCGCGGATGTTCTCGGACTCGCCGCCGCGCGCCGACCTGTCGGTGCGCGACAAGGACTACCAGGCCCTCTACCCGCTGCCGCTGGAGGTCGGCTTCGGCGACGGCTCGTTCAAGCTCTTCAAGGGCGCGATCTCCGGCGCCAATCTCGAGCTGTGGCTGCACCAGAAGCTGATCGCCACCGACGACCTGGGCGGATTCGACGAGCTCGCCGTCCCGTTCCGCGCGGTCGCGACCGACATGGTGACCGGCAAGGAGGTCGTCTTCGATCGCGGCCCGCTCTACCACGCGATCCGCGCCAGCATGTCGGTCCCCGGCCTCTTCGCGCCGTTCGAGTCGGGCGGACGCGTCTACGGCGACGGGGGGCTGGTCAACAACCTGCCGGTGGACGTCGTGCAGAAGCTGGGCGCCGACATCGTCATCGCGGTGAACATCGGCACGCCGCTGATGACGCGCGAGCAGCTCACGTCGGTGATCGGTTTCGCCAGCCAGTCGCTCAACATCCTGACCGAGCAGAACGTCCGCGCGTCGCTGGCGCGGCTCAAACCCTCCGACGTGCTGATCTCGCCGGACCTGGGCGAACTGACCTCGTTCGACTTCACGCGGGCGGAGAAGCTGATCGCCCTGGGCGAGGCGTCCGCCCGGGCGGCCGCCGCCAGGCTCGCGAATCTCGCGCTTTCCGCGGACGCGTACGCGGCGTACCAGGCGTCGCGGCGACGTCCGCTCGACGTCGCGACGCTGCCGATCGACAGGGTCCGCGTGCAGGGCACGCGATTCGTCGCCCCCGAGGCCGTCGCGGCGGTTGTCGAGTCCGACGTCGGCGGTCCGCTCGAACTCGCGAGGCTGGAAGCGCAGATCGGCGATCTCTACGGCTGGGGCGACTTCGAGCGCATCGAGTACCGGATCATCGACGAGCGCGGGCGGCGCGATCTGGTCGTCGACGTGACCGAGAAGTCGTGGGGGCCGAACTTCCTGCGATTCGGCCTTCAGCTCGATTCCGACCTGCAGGGCGACGCCGGCTTCAACCTGATCGTCGGGCACAAGAGGACCTGGCTCAACCGCTGGGGCGCGGAGTGGATCAACGAGATCTCGCTGGGCTCGCGCCGCCTCGCCGCCACCGAGTTCTATCAGCCGATCGGCGTGCGCATCGGGCCATTCGTCTCGGCGTACGCCGCGGCGATCCTGGAGCCTGGCTACGTGTTCGCCGGCCCCGACCGCGTCGCCGAGTACGACGTGTCGACGCTCGCCGGCGGCCTCGACGCCGGGTGGGCGCTGGACCGCTGGGCCGAAGTGCGCGCCGGCATCCGTTACGAACGGCTGTCGGCCAAGCCGACGGTCGCCCTGCCGCTGTTCGGCACGCTCAAGGCGGACGACGGCGGTTTCAGCCTTCGGATCCGCTACGATCGCCTGTCCGACCCGTTCTTCCCGCGGTCGGGTACGCGGATCGTCGCCGAGGGATTCCAGGGCATTCCTGCGCTGTCGGACGGCGGTTCGGTCACGCGGTTCCACGCCGAGTCGATCACCGCATTTCCGATCGGCGAGAAGAGCTCGCTCGTGCTCGGCCTGCGCGCGGCGGCGTCCGACCGCGAATTCGCCGAATTCGCCGCGGGCTTCCAGTTGGGCGGCCTGTTCAACCTGTCCGGGCTGCGCAAGAACCAGCTGTCAGGCAACTACCTCGGCCTCGCGCGCCTCGCCTACCAGCAGCACATGGGCGCGCTACCGCTGCTGGGCCGCGCCTGGTACGTCGGCGCCTCGGCGGAGACCGGCAACGTCTGGCGCGACCGCGGCGACGCATCGGCGTCGGATCTCGTCAAGGCGGGCAGCGTCTACCTCGCCGCCGATACCTACCTCGGTCCTTTCTATTTCGCCTGGGGCCGGGCGTCGACCGGCCAGTCGAGCTGGTACCTCTTCCTGGGACGGCCGTGAGCGTCGGCGCGACCAGGTCCCCGCGTGGCGCCCCGGTCGCGGCCGGCAACGCCGCCTGGCTCGAACGAAGCCTCGCCGCCGTCTGGCACCCCTGCACGCAGATGAAGGCGCAGCAGTGGCTGCCGCTGGTGCCGATCGCACGCGCCGACGGCGCCTGGCTCGAGGACTTCGACGGTCGACGCCTCCTCGACGCGGTGTCGTCGTGGTGGGTCAACCTGTTCGGCCACGGCGAGCCGCGGATCCGGGCGGCGATCGCCGATCAGCTCGCCACGCTCGAGCACGCGATGCTCGCCGGTTTCACGCACGCGCCGGCGGTCGAGCTGGCCGAGCGGCTCGCGGCGATCGCTCCGGCGCGACTGGGCCATGCGTTCTACGCGTCCGACGGCGCCTCGGCGACCGAGATCGCGCTCAAGATGAGCTTCCACGCCTGGCGCAACGCCGGCCGGCCGCAGAAGCGCTCGTTCGTGAGCCTCGAAGGCAGCTACCACGGCGAGACGCTGGGCGCGCTCTCGGTGACCGACGTCGCGCTGTTCCGCGAGACCTACGAGCCGCTGCTGATGCGCAACGCCACCGTACCCACGCCGGACGCGCGACGCGCGCGCGGCGGCCGGTCGCCGGCCGACGTGGCGCACGAGGCCGCCGAGGCGCTCGACCGCCATCTCGCGCGGCATCACCGGACCACGGCCGCGGTCGTCGTCGAACCGCTGGTGCAGGGCGCCTCGGGCATGGTGATGTACGACGCGTCCTACCTCGCCCGGGCGCGCGCGAGCTGCACGCGCCACGGCGTCCACCTGATCGCCGACGAAATCATGACCGGATTCGGGCGCACCGGCACGATGTTCGCCTGCGAACAGGCCGGCGTCGCGCCGGACTTCCTGCTGCTGTCGAAGGGAATCACCGGTGGCTTCCTGCCGCTCGCCTGCGTGCTGACGACCGACGAGGTCTACGCGGCGTTCTGGGACGACGATCCGCGCCGCGGCTTCCTCCACTCGCATTCGTACACCGGCAACCCGCTCGCCTGTCGCGCCGCGCTGGCGGTCCTCGACGTCTTCCGCGACGACGACGTGATCGCGTCGAACCGCGAGGCCGCGCGCCGTCGCGCGCCGATCGACGCCCGGCTCGCCGCGCACCCGCGGGTCCGGGACTTCCGCAGGACCGGTACGATCGTCGCGTTCGAGGTCGACACCGACCGCGCCGATTTCGCCCGCTACGCGTTCGCCGCCGGACTCGAGCGCGGGATCCTGCTGAGACCGATCGGGCGCACCGTCTACTTCATGCCGCCGTACGTCGTGACCGACGACGAGTACGCGTCGCTCGTCGAGCGCACGCGCGAGATCGTGGAGGCGGCTTGACCCGCGGATCACCGCGATCGGGGCGGCGACTGGCCGCGGCCGTGGCCTGCGCGGCCGCGTTCGCCGGTCCGGCGACGGCGAACCTCCCGCGGGAGATCGCCCGCGCGTTCCTCGACCAGGGCGTGCCGCTCACCCACGTCTCGGTGGTCGTGCAGGAGACCGGCGCGCGCCGGCCGCTGTTCGCCCAGCAGGCCGACAAGGCGATGAACCCGGCGTCGGTGATGAAGCTGGTCACCACGTTCGCCGCGTTGGAGCTCCTCGGCCGCGACTACCGCTGGCGCACCGAGGCCTACGCCGGCGGTCCGGTCGTCGACGGCCGCCTCGAAGGCCCGCTGATCCTCAAGGGCGGCGGCGATCCGAAGATCACGATCGAGCAGTGGGAGGCGTTCATGGCGACGCTCCGCGCGCGGGGGCTCGCCGAAGTCACCGGCGGGCTCGCGGTCGACCGGTCGCTCTTCCGCCTCCCGGCGCACGATCCGGCCGAGTTCGACAACGAGCCGATGCGGCCGTACAACGTCGGACCCGACGCGCTGCTGGTCAATTTCAAGTCGGTCCGCTTTCGGTTCCTGCCGTCGGTCGACGGGACGGCGATCGACGTGCTCGCCGAACCGCCGCTCGCCGAGATCTCGATCGGCGCGCGACCCGCGCCGGCGGATGGTCCGTGCGGCGACTGGCGCGCGACGATCGCGCCGTCCTTCTCGGTCCGGCCCGCCGCGGTCGGCGCGTCGTTCCCGGGGCGCTACGCCCGCGACTGCGGCGAGCGCGACTGGAACGTCGCGTTGCTCGACCACGCGACCTACGCGCTGGGCATGTTCCGCACGTACTTCACCGCGGCCGGCGGCGTGTTCGCCGGCGGCGTGCGCGCCGGCACCGCTCCCGTCGGCGCCGCACCCTACGCGGTGATGGAGTCGCTGCCGCTCTACGAGATCGTCCGCGACGTCAACAAGCTCTCGAACAACGTGATGGCCCGCCAGCTGTTCCTCACGCTCGCGCTCGCCGACTCGCCACCGCCGGCGACGATCGACAAGGCGCGCGACGCGGTCCGCCGCTGGGCGGCCCGGCGTCGTCTCGCCTTGCCCGACCTCGCCGTCGAGAACGGATCGGGACTGTCGCGGCAGGAGCGGCTGTCCGCGGCGTCGCTGGTCCGGCTGCTGGACGCCGCCGATGCGTCCACGGTCCGCGAGGAGTTCGCGAGCTCTCTCGCGGTCGCCGCGCTCGACGGAACCGTCCAGCGCCGCTTCCAGAACGGTTCGGTCGCCGGCCAGGCGCTGCTCAAGACCGGATCGCTCGAGGGCGTGCGCGCGATCGCCGGCTACGTCATCGACGCCACGGGACGACGTTGGTCGGTCGCCGCGATCGTCAACCACCCGAACGCGACGCGCGCGCAGGCGGCGCTCGACGCGCTCGTCTCGTGGACCTACCGCAACGCGGCCGGCTACCGGGTGCCGGTGACACGCTAGAACCGATCTCGCGATCAGGTACACGTGCGGCCCCGAGCGCCGAGAGCCTCGCGCGAACGATGAGCGTCCTCGACCTCCTGGCCGAAGCGAAGATCGCCGCCGCGATCGAGGCGGGCGAGCTCGCGGGTCTGCCGGGCGAGGGACGACCGTTGGCGCTGGACGACGCGCCGCTGGTGCCCGAAGACCTGCGGGTCGCCTGGCGCATCCTCAAGAACGCCGGATTCCTGCCGCCGGAGATCGAGGAGCGGCGCGAGCGCCTGGCGCTCTCGCGGCTCGTCGCCACGATCGACGACGACGGCGAACGGCGTCGCGCGAGCGCGCGGCTCTCGCTGCTCGAGGCGCGGGTGGAGGCGTCGGGGCGCTCGCTGGCCGTTCCCTCCGGCTACCGCGAGCGCCTCCTCGACCGGCTCGGCTGACCGGAACGCGACGCCGGGGGCGCGTCAGGCGACCGGCAGCGGCTGGCTGTCCTTGAAGGCGAGATAGCCGCGCACGACGCGGTAGATGACCCAGACCGAGACCGCGGCGAGCCCCAGCGGCAGCAGCACGAAGCCGATCAGCACCAGCATCAGCACCGCGCCGACCGCGACGACGATCAGGCTCCACAGCAGCGACCACCAGAACGTGCGGATCAGCCAGGTGCAATGCGACTCGACCCAGCTGCCGCGCGCGTCGTCGCGCTTCACGTAGGCGAGAATCACGCCGACGATGCCGGCGATCGCCACCAGCGGAGCGAAATGCACGAGGCCCGACGAGATCACGCCGCCGATCGCGGCGATCGCGTAGAGCGCGTAGGCGACGAGGATCGCGGTGATCGGCGGCTGGGCGGTCGCGGATACGGGCGGCGGGAAATCGGCCATCGGTAGCTCCTTCGTCGTCGGGGCGCGGGTGCGCCGCGGTGCGCAATCTCGGGCCGGGGCGAACGGCCGTCAAGGGGATGGAGCGACGGGCTACGCCCCGTAGCGACGACCGTCCTTGTGGGCGGCGTAGACGCCGTTCTCGTCCTCGCACCACAGGAGGTCGTCGTCGGGGTAGAAGGCGTTGTCGCCGTCGATCCGGTTGCCGACCTCGAGGTAGCGCGCCGGAGCGGTGCTCCGGTTGACGAGGTGATGGCCGTCGCGTCGCCCGGCGGGATAGCCGGCGCAGTCGCCGGCGCACAGAACCTGCTCGCCGCCGTCGGTGACGAGCACGACCTCGCCCTCGAGGATGTAGACGAACTCGTCCTCGAGCGTATGCCAATGCCGCAACGCCGACTGCGCGCCCGGCGCGAGCGTCACCAGATTGACGCCGAACCTGGTCAGCCCGAGCGCGTCGCCAAGCCGCCGCTTCATCCGCTCGCCCATCCGCGTCGCGAACGGCTCGGGATACAGGCTTCCGCGCCGCTCCGGGACGTCGGCCGGGGCGAGGGCGGGGGGACGCAGGATCTTCATCCGGATAGTATCGCGCATCGCCCCCCCGGCGTCAGGTGCGCCTCCGCCGGCCGCGCCACCGGGCGTGGCTATAATGGACCGATGCGATCCCGAAACCCCGCTGCCCGGATCCCCCCTCGATCCCCCGGGAAGGAGCCTGCCATGACCTTCGAACGTACCCGCGACCAGCTCGTCGAGGATTTCTCCGCCGTCCTCGCCGAAGCCGAGGATTTGCTGAAGAAGGCGTCCAACGAGACCGGCGACCGCGCGCGCGACCTGCGTTCGCAGGTCGAATCGAAGCTCCTGTCGGCGAAGCTGCGCCTGCAGGAGCTGCAAAGCGACGCCGCCGACCGCGCGCGCGCCGCCGCCCGCTACACCGACGACTACGTCCACGACAATCCGTGGCGTGCGATCGGCGTCGCCGCCGCGGTCGGCTTCCTCGCCGGCCTGCTGATGAACCGCCGCTAGTCGTCCCGGCGCGCGATGGACGACGACGGGCCGCGCGCCCCTGGCGGGGGCCTGGGCCCCGCGGTGACGCGTCTGGCGGCGGGCGCGCTCGCGCTCGCCCGCACCCGCCTCGAGCTCGCCGGCGTCGAGCTCGCCTTGGAGCGAGAGCGGCTGAAGTCGTTGCTGGTGCTCGCGGTCGCCGGTGCCGTGTTCGCGACGCTGGCGATCGCCGCCCTGTCGATCGGCATCCTGGTCGTTTTCTGGGAAACGCACCGGTACCCGGCGCTGGCGGCGCTCGTGCTGATCTACGGCGGTTGCGCGGCCTTCGCGTTCTCGCGCGCCGCGGCGATCGCCCGCGAGGCGCCGACGCCGTTCTCGGCGACCATCGCCGAGTTCGAGAAGGATCGTGCGATGCTGGCCGGCGAAACCCCGCCGCCGCCCACCCCATGAGCATTCGCGACGAGCTCGCCGAGAAGCGCGCGCGCCTGGTCGCGGCCTCCGAGCTCGAGCGGCTGCGCATGGCCGGCGCGTGGCGCGCGGCGCGCGGCGCGCTCCTTCCTCCAGCCGACCCGTCGCGCCGGACGCGCGTGCGCCCGTGGGTCGTGCGCGCGGTCGGGTACGCGTTGCCCGTCTTCGGCTACCGCCGGCTCGGACGGGCGCTGCGCGTCGCCGGCGTGGGACTCGCGATCTACCGCGCGTTCGCGTCCTGGCGCGACTTCGCCGGTCGCTGATCGGCGTGCGGCTCGTCGGTCTGGCGATCGTCCGCAACGAGGAGGACATCCTCGAGGCGTCGATCCGCCACAACCTGCGCGCCCTCGACGCGATCGCCGTCGTCGACCACGGCTCCGACGACGCGACCCCCGCGATCGTCGACGCGCTGGTCGCCGAAGGGCTGCCGGTCGACCGCGTCCGCGATGAAGCCCTCGAGTTCCGTCCCGCGGCTTTGCGCGACGCGCACGCCGCGCGCCTGCTCGCCGCCGGCGCCGACGTCGTCGTACCGGTCGACGCCGACGAGTTCCTGCGGATCGCGTCGCGAAGCGAGTTCGAACGCGCGGTGCGAGCCGCGGGCGCCGGTGTCCCGCTCGCGATCCCTTCGACGATCCACGCGCTGCCGTTTGCCGGCGAGAGCGGAAGCGAAGCCGCCATCGCGGCGCGGCTGCTGCGCGCGCGGCGCCGCGACGACGGTCGCCCGGCCGAGCGGAAGTTCGTCGTCCACGGCGGTGCGGCCGAGGCGCGAGACGGACGAGCGACGCCCCGGGACCTGGATGCCGCCGTCGCGTCGATCGCGCACGTCCCGATTCGCGGCGCCGCGCAGTTCATCGGCAAGGTCGCGGTCGGACACCTCGCGCGGCTGCTCGCGGGTGACGCCCCGGGCGGGCCGTGGGCGGAGGTCTACCCGGCGATCCTCGCGGGCCACCGTTACAACGACGACGAGCTGCTGGCGATCCTGTCCAACTACGGCGCCAGAACGGACCGCCGCGACCCGGCGACGGTCCGCTGGGTCGATGCGCCGATCGACATCGGCGCGACGCTGCGTGTCACGCCGGACGCGGTTGGGCGCCCGCTCGCCCGCATCCTCGGCTTCGGCGAACGGGTCGCGGCCGAGATCGCCCGCGCGACGGGCGGCCTGTGACCGCGCCGCCAGCCACCGGCGCCCGCCGCCCCGCGAGCGTCTGGTCGGTGTCGATGGTGCGCAACGAGGCGGATATCGTCGAGGCCTGGGTCCGCCACAATCTGACCTTCCTCGACGGCATGGCGATCATCGACCATGGCTCGATCGACGCCACTGTCGATGTTCTCAAGCGCCTCGCCGCCGAACGCCTGCCCCTGCTCCTCGTCGACGGCAAGGCTCCCGGCTATCTCCAGGAGCAGATGACCACCGCGCTCGCCCGCCAGGTCTTCGCCCGCACGCCGGCCGACTTCGTCCTGCCGCTCGACGCCGACGAGTTCGTCAAGACGCCCTCCCGCGACTCCCTGCGCCGCGCGCTGGCCGCGATCCCGCCGGCGATGCACGGCCTGCTCCACTGGCTCACCTACGTCCCCGACTTCTCCGCGCCCCCCGCCGGCATCCTCGCGCTCCTGCGCGGCGCGAAGCGGCTCGCGGCCGAGCGTCATCCCTATCACAAGGCGATCGTCGGCCGCCACCTCGCGGCCGACCCGAAGGCGATGCTGGCGAACGGCAACCACTTCGTCGCGCGCGAGCATCACGGCCGATCGGAAGACGCGCCGCCGCACGCGCGCGTGCGGCCGGAGCACGCGGCGATCGCACACGTCCCGATCCGCGGCGCCGATCAGTTGGTCGCCAAGGTCGCGACCAAGAAGCTCGGCCGGATCGCGGCGAATTTCGACTGGAAGCCGGAAGCCGCGTCGCAGGCGGCGTACGACGCGGTGGTCGCCGGACGCACGCTCGACGCGGCGACGCTCGCGTACCACGCGGTCAACTGGTCGGTGCGCACGTCGGAATGGCTACCGGCGTCGGAAGCGCGGCTGGTCGACGATCCGTTCCTCGCGCCGGTGACGCTGCGCTACACGCCTCCCGCTGCCGCCTCGCCGATACCGCTCGTCCTCGGTGCGGTCGAGCGCATGGTCGCGCGTCTCGCCGCCGCCCGGAGGTCCCGATGATCCTGTGGGGCGTGTCGATGATGCGCAACGAGGAGGACATCGTCGAGGCGTTCGTGCGCCACAACCTGGCGATTCTCGACGGCCTGCTGGTCGTCGACCACAATTCCACCGACGCGACCAGCGCGATCCTCGCGTCGCTGTGCGCCGAGCGCCTGCCGCTCGTCGTCATGCGCAACGACTCGCCGGGCTACCTGCAGGCGGAGGTCACGACCACCGCGGCGCGCCAGGTGTTCGCACGCACACCGGCGGACTTCGTGTTCCCGCTCGATGCGGACGAGTTCCTCAAGGCACCGAGCCGGGGCGCGCTCGAGGCGTTTCTCGCGAGCCTGCCGCCGGGAACCCATGCACTCCTCGACTGGCCGACCTACGCCCCGCCGTTCGACCACCTTCACAACGACACGCGACGTCGTGTCGCTCGTCTCCTACGCGCCGCCCGTCGGATCGTCAACGCTCCGGTCTCCCACGGGCAAGGTGGCGGTCGCACGGTCAGTCCTGTTCGCGGGCATCCCGGACGCCTACATCCGGCAGGTGCAACCACGAAGTGTTCGTCGGCAGGGATCCGCGCACCGCGCCCCGACTGCGTTCCATGGTCCGCGGCCGCCACGACTCGATCTGCGTGTCGCGCACGTTCCCGCGCGCGCGGCGAAGTCCTTCGAATACGGCGCAGCAGCCGAGTTCGGCGTGCGCAAGTCGACCTGAAGACCGGATCGCCGCAGGGCGCGACTACTTGCCGCGAGGCGAGCTTCCATCGCGCCTACGGGAGGCTGCGCGCCGGGGATCGGCTTACCCCGGACGACATGCTCGCCCGCGTCCCTACACCGACGGCAACGTCATCGACGTGGCCGCAACGCCGGCCGCCCACCGCCCCGTCTTCCGCACGTTGCGCGACGGCCGCGACGCACGCCACGTCCACGCTGACCCGACGACCCGATCCGTTCATCGCCGACATCGCGATGCGCCACCCGCCGGCCGTCGACGCGCCGGTGCTGCCTCTCGTCGTATCCGCCGTGGAGCGCCGCACACGCAGCCTCGTCGCGACGCGCGCGCAGCGCGTCCCCGGCTCATAGCCCCAGGTCGCGCACGATCGCCTCGGCCCGCGCGGCGAGCGCCGCGTCCATCGCGATCGGCCGCCCCCATTCGCGCGCCGTCTCGCCCGGCCACTTGTTGGTCGCGTCGATGCCCATCTTGCTGCCCAGTCCGGCGACCGGCGAGGCGAAATCGAGGTAGTCGATCGGCGTCGACTCGACGATCAGCGTGTCGCGCTTCGGATCGACGCGCGTGGTGATCGCCCAGACGACCTCCTTCCAGTCGCGGATGTCGACGTCGTCGTCGGTGACGACGATGAACTTGGTGTACATGAACTGCCGCAGGAAGCTCCAGACGCCGAACATCACCCGCTTCGCGTGGCCGGCGTATTGCTTCTTCATCGAGACGACCGCGAGCCGGTAGCTGCAGCCCTCCGGCGGCAGGTGGAAGTCGGCGATCTCGGGGAACTGCTTCTGCAGCAGCGGAACGAAGACCTCGTTGAGCGCGACGCCGAGCATCGCCGGCTCGTCGGGCGGCTTTCCGGTGTAGGTCGAGTGGTAGATCGGGTCACGACGCAGCGTGATGCGGTCGATCGCGAGCACCGGGAAGCGCTCGACCTCGTTGTAGTAGCCGGTGTGGTCGCCGAACGGCCCCTCGGCGGCGGTTTCGTAGCCGGTGGGGTCGGAAGCGTCCGGGCGGATCGTCCCCTCGAGCACGATCTCGGCTGCCGCCGGCACGCGCAGCTCGTGCGTCAGGCAGCGGACGATCTCGGTGCGCCCGCCGCGCAGGAGGCCGGCGAACTGATACTCGGACAGCGAGTCGGGGACCGGCGTGACCGCGCCCAGGATCGTCGCCGGATCGGCGCCGAGGGCGACCGCGACCGGGAACGGCGTGCCCGGATGCGCCTTCGCGTGCTCGCGGAAATCGAGCGCGCCGCCGCGATGCGCGAGCCAGCGCAGGATCACGCGGTCCCGGGCGATCACCTGCTGGCGGTAGATGCCGAGGTTCTGTCGCTTCTTGCGGGGCCCGCGGGTGACCGTCAGGCCCCAGGTGATCAGGGGGCCGGCGTCGCCGGGCCAGCAGGTCTGCACCGGCAGTCGTGCGAGGTCGACGTCGTTTCCCTCCCAGACGACCTCCTGGCAAGGCGCCGACGAGCGTTCCTTGGGCGCCATGTCGAGCACCTTGAGGAACACCGGCCGTGTCCTCTTCCAGGCGTCCACCAGTCCCTTGGGCGGGTCCGGCTCCTTGAGGAACGCCAGCAGGCTCCCGATCTCGCGCAGGCTTCCCCGCCAGTCCGCCGGATCGGCGCCCATCGCACGGGCGACGCGGCCCGGCGTGCCGAACAAGTTGCCCAGCACCGGGATGAGCGCGCCCGACGGGCCGCGCCGTCCGCCGGCCGGACGCTCGAACAGGAGGGCGGGACCGCCGCGCGCCAGCACGCGGTCGCAAACGGCGGTCATTTCGAGCTTCGGGTCGACCTCCGCGGCGATACGCCGGAGCTCGCCGTCGCGTTCGAGCTGTTCGATGAAGTCGCGGAGGTCGCGGTATGCCATGGCCCAACAACCCTAGCACGCGCCCGATCGCCAGACAGCGTCCGGGTATCCGACGCGCCCCGATTCTAGCGGGTCGTCTCGGTGACGACGGCGCCATCGCCTAGAATCGTGCGATGCCGCCTTCCGAGTCCTCGTTCGCCCGCACCCGGAGTGCCGTCTTCGCGATCGTCCTCGCGAGCTTCGTGCTCTCGTTCGTCCATCGGACCGCGCCGGCGGCGATCGCCACCGAACTCACGCGCGACTTCGGCATCCCCGCCGCGGTGTTGGGCACGCTGGCGGCGACCTATTTCTACGTCTACACGCTGCTCCAGATCCCGGTCGGCGTGCTCGCCGACACGATCGGCCCGCGCAAGCTCCTGGCGTCGGGGTCGCTGGTCGCCGCCGGAGGCTCGCTCCTCTTCGCGCTCGCGCCGGTCTGGGAATGGGCCGCTGTCGGCCGCACGCTGGTCGGCGTCGGCGTCGCCGTCGCGTTCATCGCGATCCTCAAGGTCTCCGCCGTCTGGTATCCGGCCGACCGGTTCGCGACGCTCAACGGCGTCACGATGTTCGTCGGCAACCTCGGTGCGGTCGCCGCCGGCGCGCCGCTCGCGTGGCTGGTGACGCAGACCTCGTGGCGCGCGGTTTTCGCCGGCCTCGCCGCCGTGTCGGCGACGCTCGCCGCAGCCACCTGGCTGATCGTCCGGGACCGACCGGAGGAACGGGGCTACCCGCCGGTCCACACGCCGGCCGCCGGCGGCGCCCGGCCGGCGGTGCGCTGGAAGAGCGCCCTCGCCGCGGTGCTCGCCAACCGCACGACCTGGCCGGCGGTCGTGGTCAACGCCGGCATCGGCGCCAGCTACCTCGCCTTCGCGGGCCTCTGGGCGGTACCGTGGCTCGAACACGCCTACGGCTACCCGCGGGTCGTCGCCGCGCAGCACGCGAGCCTGCTGCTGCTCGGTGTGGCCTTCGGATCGGTCGCCATCGGCGTCATCTCGGACCGCCTGCGCAACCGCCGCGACGTGATGCGGGTCTACGCGTTCGTCTACGCGCTCTCGTGGCTGCCCTGGCTCGCCGGCGTGGACTGGCCGCTCGCGGCGACGCTCGCGTGGTTCTTCGCGATGGGCCTCGTCGTCCCCGGCTTCACGCTGTCGTGGACGATCGCGAAGGAGATGAACCGGCCCGAGCACTCGGGGATCGCGACCGCGGTCGTCAACACCGGCATCTTCCTCGGCACCGGCGTGCTCCAGCCGCTGGTCGGCTGGGTGATCGACCGCGGCCGCGTGGCGGGAGATCCCGCCGGTGCCTGGCGCGAGGCGATCGGCGTGCTCGCGCTCTGGGCGGCGACCGGCGCGCTCGCGACGCTCTGGGTCACGCGGCCCCGGCGCTGATCGGCGGTACCGATCGGCTCGCGCGACCGCGCCCGCACCGGGTCGCCGGTCGCCCACCCGTTGGCGTTGCTGCAACGCAATGCTGGACAGCACCCACGGAATTGATGCACATCAATATTGCGTCGCAACACGCGGCGAAGAATTCCCATGACAGCGACTCAACAACCCCGCGCGAGCGGACACCTGCCATGGAGGCTCCATGAACACCCGAACCAAGAACCCCCTGATCGCCACCGCCGCCGCCGCGACCGCCGCGCTGGCGCTCGCCGCCCCCGCCGACGCCCAGAACTGGATGATCCGCGGACGGGTGATCGGCGTGCTGCCGGTGGCGAGTTCGTCGCCGGTCTCCGGCGTCGACGTCGACGACCAGTACGTGCCCGAGGTCGACTTCACCTACTTCTTCACCAAGAACATCGCCGCCGAACTGATCGCCGGAACCGCGCGCCACGGGGTGACGCTCAACGGCGCGAGCCTGGGCAAGGTTAACCACCTGCCGCCGACGCTCACGGTCCAGTACCACTTCACCGACCTGGGCGCCTGGAAACCCTACGTCGGCGCCGGGATCAACTACACGCTGTTCTACAACGTCGACCTGGCGAGCCCGCTGTCGGTCGACAAGAACAGCTTCGGCGGCGCGCTGCAGGCCGGCTTCGACTACGCGCTCGACAAGAACTGGGTGTTCAACGTCGACGTCAAGAAGATCTGGATCAAGACGGACGTGAAGGCCGACGGCGCGTTCCTCACCGAGCTCAAGATCAACCCGGTGGTCGTCGGCGCCGGCATCGGTTACCGGTTCTGACCGGTCGCCGGCAACCACGGCGAGAGGGCCCGCCACGCGGCGAGCTTCTCGCCGAAGGGTCGCGTGTACGCGGGGCTCGTCGAAGGCAGGACGAGCGTCGCGTACCCGGCCTCGCTCCAGCGGGGCGCCGCCCGCGCCGCGGTGTTACCGTTGAACGCGACGACGGCGAGACCGGGCGCCGCGCGGCGCACGCGGGCGACCTCGGCCCGCACCGCGTTGCGGATCGCGGCGTCGAGACTGCCGCGCCGCTCGCAGGCGACGATGGTGTCCCAGAGCGCGATGCCGTGGCTCGCGAGACACGCCAGGCGCCGGTCGTAGTCGAGTCGGACGAGCGGTTCGCCGACGAGCTCGCCGACGATCGGCCAGAAGTGGTTGCGCGGATGCGCGTAGTACTGGCGCGCGGCGAGCGAGGCCACTCCCGGGAAGCTCCCGAGGATCAGCACCCGCGCGTCCGCCGGCAGCATCGGCGGCAGCCCGCGGATCGCCGCGCCCGGGGCGACGCGCGACGACCGAGCGCCCGTCCGGCTCACGCGAGCTTGGGCCACGCCCTCGCGCGCAGCGCGTAGTCGGCGGCGGTGCCGGCGAACACCGCGAAACCGAGCCAGTGGTTGTGCAGGAAGGCGCGGAAACAGGCGTCGCGATCGCGCCCGCGGATGATCCACAGGTGCCAGACCGCGCACGCCGCCGCGACGCCCAGCCCGGAGAAGTACGCGGGACCCAGCGCCATCAGCCGTCCGACCCACACCATGCCGGCGAGATAGCCGGCGTAGCAGACCCCGACCGCGGCGACGTCGAAGCGGCCGAACGTGATCGCCGACGTGCGCATGCCGATCCGCAGGTCGTCGTCGCGGTCGACCATCGCGTACTCGGTGTCGTAGGCGACGACCCACAGCAGGTTGATCGCCAGCATCGGCCAGCCGGGCCACTCGACTTCGCCCCGCGTCGCCGCGAACGCCATCGGGATGCCGAACGAGAACGCGATGCCCAGGAACGCCTGCGGCAGCGCGAAGAACCGCTTGAAGAACGGATAGGCGACGGCGATCACGAGCGCGACGACCGCGAGCGTGATCGTCGCACGGTTGGTGAACAACGTGAGCCCGAACGCGACCAGCGCCAGCACCGCCGCCAGCGCCAGCGCCTCGGTGCCGCCCATCTCGCCGGTGACGAGCGGCCTCCCGCGCGTGCGCTTGACGCTCGCGTCGTAGCGCCGGTCGGCCCAGTCGTTGACCGCGCAGCCCGCCGAGCGCGTCAGGACCGTGCCCAGCGTGAAGACGATCACCAGCGACAGCGGCGGCGCGCCGCGCGCGGCGATCCACAACGCGGTGAGCGTCGGCCACAGCAAGAGCAGGATGCCGATCGGCCGGTCGAGCCGGGTCAGGCGCTCCCAGGTGTCGAGCCGCTGCGCGAGCGTGCGTCGCGGCGCGGGGGACCCGTCCGCCATCCGCGCCTCAGAACTCGAGCCGCATCTGCTTGCGCAGGTCGCGCGGCGCCGCCTCGCCGAGCATCGCCATCGGCGTCGGATAGGCGAGCCTCACCCGCAACTCGCGCTTCATCCGCGCGTTCGACAAACGGCGCGACTCGCTCATGAACGACAGCAGCATCGGGGCGATGCGCGCTTCCGCCTCGTCCCAGGAGACGCGCGGCGGACGCTCGAGCCGCCAGGCGTCGGCGATCGCGTCGAACCACGCGCCCATCTTGAGCTCGGCGTCGTCGGTCGCGTGGTAGGCGCGGTTGGGCCGGCCGCGGAACAGCGCCGCGACCGCGGCGCGCGCCAGATCGTTCGCGTGGATGTGGTTCGTGTAGACGTCGTCCTCGGCGACCAGCACCGGCGTCCCCTGGCGGATCCGCTCGATCGGCAGCCGGTCGGGCGCGTAGATGCCGGGTGCGCGCACGATCGCGAGCGAGACGCCATGACGACCGGCCCATTCGCGCAGCCGGTTCTCCGCGTCGACCCGGCGCCGTCCTCGCGGCGTCTGCGCGCGTCGGGGTCGCGTCTCGGCGATCCGCGCACCGCCGCAGTCGCCGTACACACCGGAGGTCGAGATGTAGACGAAGCGCTGTGGTATCCTGCGCGACGCTCCGAGCGCCGCGAGCAGCCGGCCGGTCCGCGGATCGCCGCGTCCCTCGCCGGGCGGTGGTGCGAAGTGCATGACGGCGTCGGGCGAATGCGCGAGGCGCGCTAGCGAGCGGCGCGAGTCGAGGTCGCCGATGATCGGCGTCACGCCGTGGGCGCGGAGGCGGTCGATGTCGTCGCGACCGCGGATCAGGCCGACCATCCGCGCGCGGCCGGCGAGCAACGAGGCCACGCGCATCGCGACGTCGCCGCAGCCGACGAAGAGCACACGCATCACGCGTCGACCGGGAACGCGCTGTACGCCGGCGCGGCGCGCAGGTCGATAGCCATCATGACGTTCAAGATTACCATACGCCCCTCGGGACACGCGTTCGAATGTCACGCCGACGAGACGGTGCTCGAATCGGCGACCCGGGCCGATCTGCTGTTGCCGTACGGCTGCCGCAACGGCGCCTGCGGGACCTGCAAGGGACGCCTGCTCGAGGGCCGCGTCGACTACGGGCCGCACCAGGCGACGACGCTGACCGACGACGAGAAGCGCGCCGGCTGGGCGCTGTTCTGCTGCGCCAAGCCGCTGACCGACCTCGCCATCGAGGTCCGCGAGGTCCGGCGCGGCGGTGAGATCCCGATCCGCAAGCTGCCCTGTCGTATCGAGTCGATCGACAAGCCCGCCGACGATGTCGCGATCGTCAAGCTCAAGCTGCCCGCCAGCGAACGCCTGCAATATCTCGCCGGCCAGTACGTCGACTTCCTGCTCAAGGACGGCCGGCGCCGCAGCTTCTCGATCGCCAACCCTCCGCACGACGATGCGTTGCTCGAGCTGCACATCCGCCGCGTGCCGGGCGGGTCGTTCACCACCCAGCTCTTCGACGAGTTCAAGGGCCGCGAGATCCTCCGCCTCGAGGGTCCGTTCGGCTCGTTCTTCCTGCGCGAGGATTCCGACAAGCCGGTGATCTTCGTGGCCGGCGGCACCGGCTTCGCCCCGATCAAGGCGATGATCGAACAGGCGATCCACCGGGGAACCGACCGCCCGATGGTCCTCTACTGGGGAGCGCGCTCGAAGCGCGACCTGTACCTGGCCGACCTGCCCGGCCGCTGGCGGTCGGCCGGCGTGACCTTCATCCCGGTGCTCTCGGATCCGCGGCCCGACGACCACTGGCCCGGCCGCAGCGGCCTCGTCCACCAGGCGGTGCTGGACGACTTCCGCGACCTCTCGGGCTACCAGGTCTACGCCTGCGGCGCACCGCCGATGATCGAGGCCGCGCGGCGGGACTTCACGACGACGCGCGGACTGCCGCCGTCGGAGTTCTACGCCGACAGCTTCACCTACGCCGCCGAGGCCGAGGCGCGCCGCGCCTGAGCCCGCGCGTGGGTTCCGCCCGGCGCCGACTCAGCCGGAATCGAGCCGCTCGGCGAGCTCGGCCGGCGAACGCCAATCCGCTCCGCAGACGAACCTCGGCAGCAGGAACGGCGAATCCGCGGGATCGACCAGGCGCGGCTCGGTCGTGAGCGCGGCGGCGCACAGGTTCGGACCGAGCGACGGCAGGTAGTCCTCGGCGAGGAACCGGTTGGCGTGGCCGTACGGATAGGCGAAGTACGGCGCCGCGCGGCCACCGGTGGCGCGCGCGAGATAGCGCGCGGCCTCACGGATCTGCGCATCGGCGTCGGCGACGCTGGTCACTCGCGCGAAGTCGCCGCGCGCGCCCTCGGAGTGCGCGACCCGCTCGAGCGCCGGATGCAGATGGTCCCAGCTGTGGTTGGCGATCGCGATGAGCCCGCTGTCGATCGCCGGTCCCCACCAGTCCTCGCCGAGCGACCCGGGCGCGAGCCAGGTGTACCGCGGGTCGGCGTGATCCTCCATCGTCCGGCGCGCCCGCGGCGAGGCGATGACGAACGACGTCGCGTGCAGGCCGGGCTGCGCTCCCGGGCGCCGCGACGCGAACGCGCGCATCGCGGTCGCGAAGGCGATCTGACGGCCGAAGCGCGGATGGTCGACGTCGACGACGTCGTAGACCGGACCGTCGTCGAACGTCAGCGCGACGAGCCGCCCGGTCCCGACGCCGCCGGCCGCGTGCAGGCGCACCGCCTCGGCGAGCGGAACGATCCGCCATCCGAGGTCGGCGAGCGAATCGAGGTCGGCCGCGAAGGCGACGTGGTCGTTGTCGGCGTAGCCGGCGCCGACGACGTGATGGGAGTGGTAGGCGAGGATCGCGAGCGGCATGGCCACGGCGTCAGCGCGCCGTCTCGCCGAGCTCGGCCAGCGCGAGCTCGAGCGCCGACGACAGGTGGACGTTGGCTTCCGACGACCGGCCCAGGCGCGCGAGCATCGATCCGAGCATCACGCGTGCGCGCCAGTGATCGGCGAGCGCCAGGCTCGCCTCGTAGTAGGTCTGCGCCTTGCCCCACAATCGCGCCCGCTCGCACAGCCGTCCCAGCGCGTAGAGCAGCGTCGCGTCCTGGCTGTGGTGGGCAAGCCAGCGCTCGGCCGCCTCGAGCTGCGGCGCCGGATCGGCGGCACGGCACTCGGCGTAGGCGAGCACCAGCGCGGGTTCCCAGCGTTTCTCGAGACTGCGTTCGAGGATCGCGGCCGCCTCGCCGCCGCGGTCGTGCCGCGAGTAGCCACGCGCCGCCGCGAGCGCGACCTTGGGATGGAGCCGGTCCGCCTCGCCGAGGCGCCCCCAGGCGTCGGCCAGCGCATCGGCGTCGTCGGCCAGCGCGTCGAGCGTGTCGGCGTGGGCGCTCGCCCGCAACATCGCACCCTGCTCGGCGTCGTAGACCTTGCGCTTGACGAGCTGGTCGACGAGCGCGGGGACCGCCTCGGGCCGGCCGGCGGCGCCGACCGCGCGCAGCGTCAGCCGCTGCGCCGCCGTGTGGGCGCCCGCCTCGCGCCTGAGCTCGTCGAGCCGATCGAGCGCGACCCCGGGCTGGCCCTGCTCCAGCGCCATCTCCGCCTCGAGCATCATCCGAGGGACCGCGAGGCTGGCGACGCGGGCGTCGGCGCGCCCGAGGAGCTTCGCGGCGGCCTCGAAGTCACGCATGTCGATCGCCGCCCGGGCGCCGACCAGCGCCGGCAGCCCGCCCGACCTCGGCAGCGCCAGCGCCTGACCCGCGAGCTCGAGCGCACGTCCGTAGCGTCCCTCGAGCAGCGCCACCAGCGCGGCGTCCTGCTTCGCGCGCGCGCGCTCCAGCTGCTGGCGTGCGCGATGGGCGCGGACCTCGCGCGGCAATCCCGCGACGCGCGCCGCCACCCGCAGGACGACGTAGAGCAACGCGAAAGCCGCGGCGACACCGATCGCGAAGACGGTGACCGAGGTTTCGATGCGCAGCGGCGGGGCGACGAACTGAACGTAGCCGTTCACCGTGCGGGCGAGCATCGCGACGCCGATCGCGAGCGCGGCGATGGTGACGAACGCGGCGAGCCAGCGCACCGCCGCCTACTTCCCGCGCGGGGCGTCGGCCCGGGCGTCGAAGACGAGACGCAGCGCCCGCGCCGCGTCCAGGCTGCGCGTGATGTCCGGGACCTCGACCGGCATCGAGATCCCCGACATCGCCGCGAGCGACGCCTGCACCGCCGCGACCGGTTTGGCGCGGACGTCGAAGTAGCGCCGGATCCAGGCCTCGGCCGCCCTGACGTCCGACAGGAACGCGGTCTCGTTGCGGGCGATCAGCGCGAGGCGCGCCGACAACAACCGCAGGCGCAGGTTCTCGCGCAGGTAGTACTGCTGCGACGGGGCGACCAGCGGCGGCGCCGGGCGGTCGGAGACCTCGACGCGGACCAGCCCCTTGAGCTCGGCCCACAGCTCCGCGATCGCGCGCTGCCACGACGGCTCGCCGTCGCGCGCGAGCGGCGGGGCCGGTGCCGGCAGGCGTTCGTCGCGTGCGAGAGGAAGCGTGTCCGCCGCCGCGATCGCCGCGTCGAGCTTGCCCGCGATCGCCGCCGTATCGACGAAGGGCACCGCCTTCAGCCGCTCCATGTCGGAGGCGAGCGCGCGACGCAGCGGCGCGAAGCGCGGCCGATCGATGCGGGCGAGCTTCGCGTCGGCGAGCTGCAACGCCGCCAGCGCCGCCGGCACGTTCGCGGCGACCGCGAGCTGCTGGCTCGCCAGCGAGAGCGTCTGCTCGATCTCGGCCAGCGCGAGCTCGTCGCGCGACGGCGCGAGGTCCCGGTAGAGGCTCTCGAGCGCCGACTGCTGCGACTGGGATTCGCTGAGCCGGGTTTCCAGAAGCGCGACCTTGGCCTGCGCCTCGCGCAACTCGGCCGCCGACTGGGATTCGCGCGCACGCGCCTGCGCCAGCGTCGCGTCGACCGCGGTCAGCTTCTCGGCGACCTCGGATCGCAGCGCACCGGTGACGCGTCGGGCGTCGATCCAGATCCACGCGGTCACCGCGATCAGCGCGACGGCGACGCCGAGGAGTCCGGGTCGAATCACCGGCCTCGCCGGCGGTCCGGCGCGCGAGGCGCCGGCCGCGCCATTCGCGTCGGCCTGCCGTTGGTCGCGGTCGTCGCCCGAATCCACTCGCGCGATTCTAGCAGCGGGGTCGGTGCGACTCTCGCCCGCGCGAATCGGACTACAATGCCGCTCGCCCGACTCCCCGCGCCGATTGCCCGTGAACGGCCTCACGTTGCTCGCGCTGATCGCCTTCGCGGTCGGCCTCCTGGTCGCCTGGCGCGCCGGGTTCATCGCCGGACGTCGCGAGTCCAGGCCGGGCAGCCCGGTCGATCCGATCCGCGGATCGTCCGCTCCCGTCCGGGACGCGGCAACCGCGACGGCAGCCGTCGCGTCGCCCCCCGTCGCGCCCGCGCCGGCGGCGCAGGAGTTCGCTCCCGAGACACCGCTGGAACGCGAGCGGGCCCGCCTGATCGTCTCGTTCGAGGCGCAGAACGCCCGCCTGCGCGCCGACCTCGTCGACGCGCAGGCCGACCGTGCGCGACTCGAAGAGCTGGCCGAGGACCGGCGCGCGCTCTACGCCGCCCTCGCCGACGCCCGCGCCGAGACCGCCCGCTACCGGGCGCTCGTCGTCGAGGCGGAGACCAACGCGCCGTCGAACCTGCTCGACGGGCCGGGCTCCCCCGACGATCTCAAGCTCATCGTCGGTGTCGGCCCGATGCTCGAGCGGATGCTCCAGCAGCTCGGGGTGACGACCTACCGCCAGGTCGCGCGCTGGACCGAGCGCGACATCGACGAGTTCGACGCGAAGCTGCCGGAATTCCCGGGGCGCATCCGGCGCGACCTGTGGGTCGTGCAGGCGCGCGCGCTCCATCGAAGCAAGTACGGGGATTCGCCTTAGCGCCGGGCGACCGGCTCGGCCTTTTCCGCGGACCTGGGCATCGACCGGCGCCTTGACAGCGTCGACGACGCGCGCCGAGAATGACCCGGTTCGCGATGGCGCAAGCGGTTTCGCCATGGCGAACATCGATGCGGCCGCCCGGGCTCGATCGCGGTCGCACCCGCCCGCCCGAACGACGAACCGCGAACCAGGAACCCGATGGCCGACCCGATGGCGCGATCCGCATCGACCCCCTCTGTCGCGACGACGACGCCTGGCGGCGCGGCGGACCTGCCGAAATACCGGCTGCCGATCGGTGGACAGTGGTGCGACCCGCTGTCCGGATCCTGGTTCGAGACCTACGACCCGGCGCGCGGCGAGCCCTGGGCGCTCGTTCCGCGCTGCGGCGCAGCCGATGCGGAGCGGGCGGTGGCGGCGGCGCGAACCGCGTTCGAGTCACCCGCCTGGCGGGGCTTGACCGCGAGCGCGCGCGGCGCGCACCTGCGCCGGGTCGCCACGCTGCTCGAATCGCGGATCGAGTCCTTGGCCGAGATCGAGTCGCGGGACAACGGCAAGCGTCTCGCCGAGGTCGTCCCGCAGCTCCGCTCGCTGCCGCGGTACTTCCACTACTACGCGGGTCTGGCCGACAAAGTCGAGGGGCGCGTCATTCCGCTCGACGTCCCCGACCACTTCAACTACACGCGCTGGGAACCGCTCGGCGTGGTCGCGGCGATCACGCCGTGGAACTCGCCGCTGATGATCGCGTCGTGGAAGCTCGCGCCGGCGCTCGCCGCCGGCAACACGGTCGTCCTCAAGCCCTCCGAGCACGCGTCGGTCTCGACGATCGAGTTCGTGCGTCTTCTCGAGGAGGCCGGCCTGCCGCCGGGCGTGTGCAACGTCGTCACCGGCTTCGGCGGCGAAGTCGGCGGACCGCTGGTCTCGCATCCCGACGTCGCCAAGATCAGCTTCACCGGATCCGAGGCGACCGGCAAGCGGATCGCCGCCGCCGCGGCCGCCGACGTCAAGCGCGTCACGCTGGAGCTCGGCGGGAAGTCGCCGCAGATCGTGTTTCCCGACGCGCGACTCGACGACGCGGTGAACGGCGTGGTGTCGGGCATTTTCGTGTCGCTCGGCCAGTCCTGCGTCGCCGGTTCGCGGCTGATCGTCCACGAGAGCCTGCACGATGGGTTCGTCGATCGGCTCGTGCGCGCGGTGCGCGACGTGCGGATCGGCAGCCCGGTCGACCCGGCGACGCAGATCGGTCCGGTCGCCACGCGCGAGCAGCTCGACAAGGTGCGGGCGATGGTCGATCGCGCCGAACGCGAAGGGGCGCGACGCGTCTGGGGCGGGCGGCAGCTCCATCCGCCGACGTGCCCGGGCGGCTGGTTCGTCGAGCCGACCATCTTCGCCGACGTCACGCGCGAGATGGAATTGTGGCGCGAGGAGGTCTTCGGACCGGTGCTGGCGGTGGTCCGCTTCCGCGATGAGGAAGAGGCGATCGCGATCGCCAACGACACGCGCTACGGGCTCGCCGCCGGCGTATGGACCGAGGACGCGGGCCGCGCGATCCGGCTGGCCGAGCGCCTGCGCGCCGGAACCGTCTACGTCAACACCTACCGGCACGTGAGCACGCTCTCGCCGGTCGGCGGCTTCGGCAAGAGCGGCTACGGACGCGAGAACGGGCAGGAGGCGATCTACGACTACCTGCAGTCGAAGAGCGTCTGGGTCGGTCTGGGCCCGATCCCCCGGCCCTTCCCCGACGGGCGCTGAGGCCGGGTCGGGCAACCGGCGATCCCGTGGCCGATTCGCGCGCGAGCGTTCGCGGCGCCGACATCCTCGCGGCGGTACGTCGCTGCGGGATCACGACCGTCGTGTCGGTGCCCGATATCGTCACCAGCGAAGGGCTGCTGTGGCCGATCGCGCGCGATCCGTCGTGGACCCATGTGCGGGTCTGCAAGGAAGACGAGGGCGTGTCGATCTGCGCCGGCTTCGCCTGCGCCGGACGGCGGGCGCTGCTCCTCATGCAGCACACCGGACTGCTCGACTCGCTCAACGCCGTGCGCGCCATCGGCGTCGACTACCGCACGCCGATCTGCATGATCGTCGGACTCCAGGGCATGGAGCCCGACCGGGAACCACCGCGCTCGGCGAGCGTCGGCGTGCGCGTCGTCGAGCCGATCCTCGACACCATGGGCATCGGCCACGCGCGACTGGGGTTCGCCGGCGACGAAGCGGCGATCGAGCCGGCGTTCTCCCGCGCTTGGCGCGAGTGGCACCCGTTCGTCTTCGTCGTCACCCGCCCGCCGGTGTGACCGATGATGCGCCGCGACGACTGCCTGGGAGTGCTCGCCCGTCACGTGACCGGCGAGATCGTCGTGCCGGTGTTCCAGGCCGCCTTCGACTGGCTGGCGATCCGTCCCGACGCGCTCAACTACACGGCGGTCGGCGCCATGGGGCAGGCCTCGTCGCACGCGCTCGGCCTCGCGCTGGGACGGCCGGACAAGCGCGTCATCGTGCTCGACGGCGACGGCAGCCTGCTGATGAACCTCGGCAGCCTAGTGACGATCGCCAGCACCGCCCCGCGCAACCTCGTGCACTTCGTCTGCGAGAACGACACCTACGAGGCCAACGGCGCCCATCCGATCCCCGGCGCCGGGCGCGTGGACTTCGCCGGGCTCGCACGCGCGGCGGGCTACCGACGCGTCCATGACTTCGCCGCGCTCGACGACTTCGCGTCGCGGGTGGGTGAGGTGCTGCGCGAGGACGGCCCGGTGTTCGCGACGCTGCGCGTGGTCCCCGGCAGGCCCTCGCCGCAGGATTTCGCGGCGCTGCACAGCCTCGCGGCGCGGCGCGCGTTCGTCGACCGGCTGCGCGAGAGTTGACCGCGCGCAAGTTCCGCGCTCGCCCGCCGCCCGTTCCCGGTTCCCGTCCTTGACAGCGGTCGGACCCGTCGCCAAACTGCGAGCCGTACGCAAGAGCGCAATATCGTTTCGCCCCGGCGAACACCGGTGGCGCCATCCCTAGGAGGACGACCGTGGGCCATCCCCGCAGGACGACCGTGCAATCGCTGCAGCGGGGTCTCGACGTGCTGTGCGCCGTCGCGCTCGCCGACCGACCCGTGGGCATCACCGAGCTCTCGAAGCGCTTCGGGCTCGCCAAGGGCTCGATCTCGCGACTCGTGGCGACGCTGGTCGAGCGTCAGTTCCTGACGCGCGACCCCGAGACCGCCAAGTACCGGCCGAGCCTCAAGGTCTGGGAGCTCGGCAACGGCGCGGTCGCGCGCCTCGACATCCGCGACATCGCGCGGCCGGTCATGGAGGCGCTGTGCGACGCGACGTCCGAGACCGTCCACCTGACGGTCGCGAACGACGACGGCGACATGGTCTTCCTCGACAAGCTCGACTCGACGCGGTCGGTGCGCCCGAACGTCGAGGTCGGCGCCGTGCTGCCGGCCTATTGCGTCGCCAACGGCAAGGCGATGCTCGCCTACCTGCCACGGGTGCGCGCCGACCGGATCCTGGCGCGCAAGCTCAAGCGCTACACCGACACGACGCTCACCACGCGGGCCGAGATCCAGGCCGAGTTGGACGAGATCCGGCGGCTGGGCTACGCCGTCAACCGCGGCGAGTACCGCGCCGAAGTCTGGGGCGTCGCCGCGCCGATCTTCGACCGGTCCGGCGCCGCGGTCGCCGCGCTGGGCATTTCGGTGCCGTCGCAGCGCACGACCGACGCGCTGATCCGCGATCTCGCGCCGAGGCTCACGACCAGCGCGCGGCGGATCTCGCACGCGCTGGGATTCCGCGAGGAGCGCGCGCGCGCCGACGAGGCGGCGATGCCATCGGCGCGCGGCACCGAAGCGACCGTGAAATCGTCGCGTCCGGAGCGGGTGACGCCGGGTGCGATGTGACGATCGCGTCGTCCCGGCGCCGGCTCGGCCTCGCCGTGGCCCAGCTGGGCCCGGTGCATCTGGCCGACCGGCGGGAAGCGGTGGTGGCGCGGCTGGTCGCGATGCTGCGCCAGGCGCACGCCCGCGGCGCGTCGCTCGTCGTCTTTCCCGAGCTGGCGCTCACGACCTTCTTTCCGCGCTACTGGATGGACGAGAGCGAGGCGGTGGCGCGATTCTTCGAGACGTCGATGCCCGGCCCGGCGGTGCGGCCGTTGTTCGACGAGGCGGCGAGATTGCGGGTCGGCTTCTACCTCGGTTACGCCGAGGCGGCGGACAACGGCCGGCGGTACAACACGTCGATCCTCGTCGACCGCGGCGGCGCGATCGTCGGCAAGTACCGCAAGATCCACCTGCCCGGCCATTCCGATCGCAAGCCGGAGGCCCCGTTCCAGCACCTCGAGAAGAAGTACTTCGACGTCGGCGACCTGGGTTTCCGCGTCTTTTCCGTCGACGGCGTGCGCACCGGCATGTGCATCTGCAACGACCGGCGCTGGCCGGAGACCTTCCGCGTCCTCGCGCTGCAGAGCGCCGAAGTCGCGCTGCTCGGATACAACACGCCGTCGCGCAACATCCACTGGGACGAGCCGCCGCATCTGCGGATGTCGACGCACCTGCTCTCGCTGCAGTCCGCCGCCTACCAGAACGGGATGTGGGTGGCGGCGGCGGCGAAGTGCGGTGCCGAGGACGGGCACCACATGATCGGCGGATCGGCGATCGTCGCCCCGACCGGCGAGATCGCGGCGCTGGCGACGAGCGAGGACGACGAGGTGCTCGCGGTCGACGCCGACCTCGCGCTGGGGGAGAACTTCCGCCGGCACGTGTTCGACTTCGCGCGCCATCGCCGCCCGGAGCACTACCGGCTGATCGTCGAGCGCGTCGGCGCCGGCGATCCGCTGCCCTGATACCGGCCGGCGGCCACTTGGACGAGCGAGGAGGAACGACGACATGACCCAGCCGATGTGCGATGTCCAGATCCGGGGAGGCGTGGTCGTCGACAGCCGCACGCTGCGCCTCGCGGACGTGTTCATCCGCGACGGGCTCGTCGACAGCGTCGTCGAACCGGGCAGCGGCCGCACGGCCCGGCGGGTCATCGACGCGACCGGCAAGTTCGTCCTGCCAGGCATCGTCGAAGCGCACCTGCACCCGGTCTACGCCGACCGGCTGGACACGCTGTCGCGCGCCGCGGTGTACGGCGGCATCACGACGCTGATCCCCTACATCGGCGCGGTGAAGGCCTGGGGCGTCGAGGGGAACCTCTGGGACGCGGTCAATTACTTCATCGACGAGGGCGCGCGCGACTCGGTGATCGACTTCGGCCTGCACTGCAGCCTCGTGGCCGGCGACATGGCCGAGCTCGAGAAGCTGGTCCCGCGCATCTGCGAGCGCGGCGTGCGCTCGTTCAAGGGCTTCATGGCCTACAAGAAGCGCGGGATGTTCCTGTCGGACTCCGACCTGCTGCGCATCCTCGCCGCGCTGCGCGCCAACGGCGGCCTGTTCTGCGTCCACGCCGAGAACGGCGACCTGTGCGACTACCTGGAGGACGGCTTCGCCAGGGACGGCAAGACCGGGCCCGAGTGGTACGGCCCGTCGCGGCCGGGGATCACCGAAGCCGAGGCGACCTTCCGCATCCTGTCGTTCGCCAACGTGCTCGACTGCCCGATGTACGTCGTCCACGTCAGCACGAAGATGGCGATGGACGTGATCAAGCTCTACCGGCAGTGGAACAAGGCGCCGATCTACGCCGAGACCTGCACCCACTACCTCACGCTCACCGACGAGGACACCAAGCGCCTGGGCACGCTGGCGAAGGTGAGCCCGCCGCTGCGCGGGCGCGACGACGTCGACGCGATGTGGGACGCGGTGCGCGACGGCTCGGTCGACGTGATCGGGTCAGACACCGCGGGCCACATGCTGAAGACCAAGGAGCCGCGCTTCGGCAACATCTTCAGCGCGGCGTCCGGCCTGCCGGGCCAGGAGACGATGTTCACGGTCACCTACGACGAGGGCTTCAACCGGCGCGGCGTCGCGCTGCCGCGGCTCGTCGAGCTGATGACCGAGAAGCCGGCCCGGATCTTCGGGCTCTGGCCGCGCAAGGGCGCCCTGCTGCCCGGATCCGACGCCGACGTGCTGATCTTCGACCCGACGCGCGAGCACGTCATCCAGGCGGCGCAGACGCACACGAAGACCGACTATTCGATGTACGAGAACCGCCGCGTGCTCGGCTCTCCCGAGCTGGTCATGCAACGCGGCGAGGTGCTGCTCGAGAACGGCGAGCTCAAGGTCGCCAAGGGCCGGGCGCGGTTCCTCGAGGCGAAAGGCTGAAGCAGGGCGCGGCCCGCCGGGCCGCGGACGACGAACGGACGACCAGGAACTTCCACGGGAGGAACGAGATGGGCAAGCGAGTGATCCGGGTGGCGGCGCTGCAGGAGAAGACGATGCCGCGGTCGAGCGTGAAGGAGAAGCTCGCGCGAACGCTCAAGCTGATCGAGAAGGCGTCGAAGGACGGCTGCAAGATCATCCTCGCGGGCGAGCTGTGCACGTCCGACTACGACCGCTTCTACGACAAGAAGGACGTGACGCTGTTCCCGGAGGCCGAGTCGATTCCGGGTCCGTGCACCGACGCGGTCGGCAAGCTCACCAAGAAGTACGGCAACTACGTGATCTTCCCGATGTTCGAGAAGGCGGCGCCGGGCATCTACTACAACGCCGCGGCGACGATCGGTCCGGACGGCACCGTGGTCAGCAACTACCGCAAGACCCAGGTCGCCGGCGTCCAGGTGCTCGAGAAGCTCTACTTCCGCGCCGGCAACGACTTCAAGGTCGTCGAGACCGAATTCGAGCCGCGGGCGCGCTTCGGCACGATCATCTGCCACGACCGCCGCTACCCCGAGACCTCGCGGATCCTGGCGATGCTGGGCGCCGAGATGATGTTCTGCCCGACCGCGGCGCCCGGCTACGCCGGCGGCGTCCACTGGGACATCGTCAACACCGCGCGCGCCGTCGACACCGGCATGTTCTGCGTCTACTCGAACCGGGTCGGCGACGAGGGCACCAAGAAGTATTTCGGCGAGAGCATGATCATCAATCCGCACGGCAAGGTGATCGCGCACGGCGAGAAGCAGGAGAACGCGGTCATCGCCGCCGACTGCGACCTCGACCTGGTCGACGAGGCGCGCATCGCCGTGCCGACGCTGCGTGACATGCGGCAGGATTTCTGGATGAAGTACTACCAGAAGCCGACCTACGACGCGCTGCTGTGACGTTCGCCGAGCGGATCGCCGCGTTCGCCGCGTCGGTCGATCTCGACCGCGTCCCGGACGCCGCGATCCGCGCGGCGAAGCGGTGCGTCGCCGACACCGTCGGCGTCTCGCTGGCCGCGACGGTCCACGAGCTGCCGCACCGGATCGGCGAGCACGCGCGGCGGACCTACGCGGCGGGCCCCTGCCGCGAGTGGGTCGGCGGCGGGCGTCTGTCGGCGCCGGGCGCGGCGCTGGTGAACGGGACCGCCGCCCACGCGCTCGACTTCGACGACACGAGCTATACCGGCATCCTGCACGGCTCGGCCGTCGTGCTGCCGGCCGCGCTGGCGGCGACCGAGGAGGCGGGCGGCGACGGCCGCCGCTTCCTCGAGGCGTTCATCGCCGGCGTCGAGGTCGTCTACGCGGTGTCGCTGCTGGTGACGACCCGCCACTACCACCTGGGCTGGTGGAGCACTGCGACGATGGGCGCGTTCGGGGCGGCGGCGGCCGCCGCCCGCGCGCTCGGACTCGACACCGCGCGCACGACCGCGGCGCTCGCGCTCGCCGGCTCGCACGCCGGCGGCCTCAAGGCCTCGTTCGGCTCCGACGCCAAGCCCTGGCTCGCCGGCGTGACCGCCGCCGCCGGCGTCGAGGCGGCGCTGCTCGCGCGCGCCGGGTTGTCGGGTCCCCGCGCGGTATTCGAGGGGAGGACCGGATTCTTGGCGATGCAGAACGCCGGCCACGACGACGCGGCGAGCCTCGACGCCCTCGGACGCGTCTGGCGGCTCGTCGAACCGGGCGTGTTCTTCAAGCAGTACCCGGTCTGCTCGGGGGCCCACGCGGCGGTCGAGATGACCGAGCGGCTCATGCGCGAGCACGGCCTCGCCGGCGACGACGTCGCGAGTGTGCTGTGCGAGGTGCCGCCGGTGGTGGCGATCAGCCTGGTCTACGAACGGCCGCAACGCTGGCAGGAGGGACAGTTCTCGATGCCCTTCGCCGTCGGCACGATGCTCGCGCGCGGCCGGCTCGACGTCGCGGCGCTCACCGACGCGACCCTCGCCGACCCGCGCGTGCGCGACGCGATGGCGCGCGTCTCGATGCGCCGCGACGACACGCTGCATTCGGACGACGCGCCGGAAGGCGCACGCGTCACCCTGACGACAACCGGCGGCCGCGCGTACACCGGCACGCTGGCGCAGCCGACCGGGATGCCGTCGGCTCCGCTCTCGGACGAACGGCTCCGGACGAAATTCCTCGGCTGCGCCGCCGCCGGCGGCCTGGACGCCGGGCGCGCCGCGCGGCTCCTCGCGCACCTGGAATCGGTCGAATCGGCGCCTTCCGCCCTGCCTCCCTGGGTCGGTACGCCAGGATGAACGGCCCGGACAGCGCGGTTCGTTCCGGCGCCGCCGCCGAACCCGCCTCTCTGCCACGCCGAGCTTTGCTGCCGGTGACCGTCATCACCGGCTTCCTGGGCAGCGGCAAGACGACGCTGCTCAACCGGCTGGTCCGCCAGCCCGGAATGGCGGCGACCGCGGTCGTCATCAACGAGTTCGGCGAGATCGGCATCGACCATCTGCTCGTCGAGACCAGCACCGAAATGATGGTCGAGCTCAACAACGGCTGCATCTGCTGCACGATCCGCGGCGATCTCGCCGACAAGCTGGGATCGCTGGCGATGTGGATCGACACCGGGAAGATTCCCCGCGTCGACCGCGTCGTCGTCGAGACGACCGGGCTCGCCGACCCGGCGCCGATCCTGCACACGCTGATGGTCGAGCCGGACCTGCTCGCGCGCTACCGGCTCGGCCGCCTGGTCACCGTCGTCGACGCGATCGGCGCCGCGAGCTCGCTCGACCGCTTCGCCGAGGCGGCCAGGCAGATCGCGGTCGCCGACCTCATCGTCGTGTCCAAGACCGACCTCGTCGCGCGCCATTCCGACGCCGCCTCGTACGCGCGGCTGCGCGATCGGGTCCGCGCGCTCAATCCGCGCGCGCCGCTGATCGAAGCGACGATGGGCGAGGTCGATCCGGCGCTACTGCTCGGCGAGCGCGGCGACGATGCCGCCACGCTCCTCGCCGCCGCGGACGCCGGTGCCGAGGGCTGCGAGCGGTGCGAGTCCGGCGAGCCGCACGACCACGCGCACGACGTTTCCGGCCACGGCGGCCCCGATCATCGGCACGACGACGCGATGCGCGAGGCCGGCATCCGGAGCTTCGTCGTCGAGCTGCCGCGTCCGGTCGACGGCGAACGGTTCAACGCGTTCGTCCAGGCGCTCGCCGCCGAGTTCGGCCCGAAGCTCCTGCGGGTGAAGGGAGTGTTCGCGGTCGAGGGCGAGGACCGCCCGGCGGTCGTCCACGGCGTCCAGCACGTGTTCTTCCCGGTGACCTGGCTCGAGCGCTGGCCGGACGGTCCGCGGCGGTCGCGCTTCGTGTTCATCACGCAGGACCTGCCGCCCGAGCCGGTGCTCGACCGGTTCCGTGCGACCTTCGGCTGACGCCGGGCGGTCGCCGACGCGATGATCGATCTCAAGGCGCTCGGGGTCTTCCTGACCGTCGCCGAGTGCGGCAGCTTCACGCTGGCCGCGAAGCGGCTCGGCCGATCGCAGTCGGCGGTGTCGCAATCGGTGCGACAACTCGAGCACGACCTGGGCGTCGTGCTGATCGACCGCGCCAGCCGTCCGCTCGCCGCGACCGCGTCCGGGACGATCCTGCGCGAGCACGCCAACCGGCTGATCCGCGACGCCGAGGCGCTGAGCGCCAAGGTTCTCGACGGCACCGGCGCCAAGGTGCCGGAGATCCGCATCGGACTGGTCGACTCGTTCGCCGCCGCGGTCGGCCCGGCGCTGATGAAGACGCTGCTCGAGCACGCGGTGAACCTGACCGTCCACTCCGGGCTCACGTCGAACCTCGCGGAGTCCTTCGTCCAGCGCAAGGTCGACATCATCGTCGGCAACGATCCGATGGAGGAGGTCGACGGACTCGACCGGCACGAACTGATGCGCGAGCCCTACCTGGTGCTCGTGCCGGCGTCGATGCCGACCGCCCCGGGCGACGCCGGGCTCGCGAGACTCGCGCGCGACTATCCGATGATCTGCTACAACCCGGAGTCGTTCCTCGGCGCCCAGATCGCGCGCCAGCTCGCCAACCGGAACATCCGCGCGACGCGGCGCGTCTCGGTCGACACCTCCGACAGCCTGGTCGCGATGGTCGCCGCCGGCATCGGCTGGACCAGCACGACGCCGCTGTGCCTGCTGCTCGCGCGCCCCTATCTGCCGCGCGTGCGCGTGCTGCCCTTCCCGGGACCGCGTTTCTCCCGGCGATTGACGCTGGTGTCGCGCAGCGGCGAGCACTCGGCGCTCGCGGCCCGCCTCGCCCGGATCGCCGTGCAGATCCTCGGCGCCGAGGTTCGGGCGGACCTGAAGCAACTGCTGCCGGGGCTGCAGGACAGGATCACGCTGGCCGCCCGCCCGCCTGCGCCGGACCGCGAGAGGAACGGATGAACGACGCCGCTGCCGCAGTCACGATCCGCTACACCCGCTGTCCGGTGCCGACCGCGACCGCGGTCGCGCTCGCCAACGGCGCGTTCGACGCGCTCTACGCCGACGGCGTCTACCGGTTCCGGGACATCGCCGAGCTCGGGCCGGCGGCGGCGGACGCGCACTACACGCACGCGATCGACTACTTCTTCCGCGACGGCGGCGGCGGGCCTCCGGTCTGGGCGCGGGCCAACGGCGCCGACAGCCGCCTCGTCGGCGTCACCTTCATGGAGGAGCTCCTCGGCGTCTGGGTCCGTGCGGACGATCCGGCGGGATCGGTCGCCGACCTCGCCGGCCGGCGGATCGCGCTGCCGCGCTGGCCGGGGCTCGTCTTCGACTTCTGGCGTTTCGCCGCCGAGAAGGGCGTCGCATCGGCGCTCGCGCGGCACGGGCTCGCCGGCCATGACGTCGAACGCGTCGACGTGATCGAAACCGCGGTCGGGGTCGTCCGGGCTTCGGGGGACGGCGGCGTCCGCGAGCCCGGACCGGGCCGCCCGCACGGTCATCAGCGGCAGCTCGAGGCGCTGGTCGACGGACGGGTGGACGCGATCTTCGCCCGGGGCGCCGACGCGGTGCGCATGGAACGCGCCGCCGGCGGCGCCGTGCGTCTGCTCTACGACCTGCGCGATTCTCCGTCGCTCGACGATCGCGTCAACAACTCCTCGCCCCGCCTCGTCACCGTCGGCGCGCCGCTGCTGCGCGATCACCCCGAAGCGGTGGTCCGCTACCTGCAGGGCCTGTTGCGCGCGTCGAGCTGGGCGCTCGCCCATGTCGACCAGACCGCCCGGATCCTGGCCCGCGAGTGCGGGATCGACGCGGCCGACATGGCCCGCGCGTTCGAACCGGGATTCGCGAAGCGGCTCGCGCCGACGCTGGCACGCGATGCCGTCGACACCGTCAGGACGATGAAGGCCTTCCTCGTCGGTCGCGGGATCGTCCGGCGCGATTTCGACCTCGATCGCTGGGTGGATGGCGGACCGCTCGACGAGGCGCTGGCGCGGGAGCGGCAGAGCGCGTCGGCGTGACGGCCGACCCAGGGGGAGGCGAGTCGACGGAGCGGCGGGAGCGATCGGCCTGAAGACCGATCCGCAGGCGGCCGGGTCCGTCGGCCCCGAGGCCGACCCATGGGCGGCCGTCGGCCGGGCATCGAAAGGGCCGATAGGCGCTATCGATTTCGCTTATGCTCGACGACGAGCGGCCCGCAGCGCGCGCGTTTCGCACTATGCTGGCCGCACGTGTCGACGACCGGCCGCCGTTCCCGGCGGTCGTGCCCCCAAGCCCGCTTCCGACGAGGAGACCCCGATGTCCGCGACCCCGATGAAGGACCTGTCCGACCGCCTGGTGAAGGCGCTGCACCTGGAATCGGTCCCGATCGGCGTGATGTTCATGAACAAGCAGCCCGAGGGGGTGCCGCGCTTCGACCGGGGAACGCTCAAGGCCTGCATGTTCTGGGATGTCGCGCGCTTCGAGAAGCGCGTGTTCTACACCGACGTCGAAAGCCACCGCGACTGCAAGAACGGCAGCCACTACCTGGGCTTCACGCCGCCGTTCGAGGGTCAGTACACCGGCGAGTGGTCGGCGGGCGACTGGCCGGACAAGGGCCGCGCGATCGTGCGCACGCCGGTCGCCTTCCGCCGCAACCTCCTCAAGTACTACATCGTCCCGACCGGCACGGTGAAGTACATGGTGTTCGGTCCGCTCGACAAGTTCCCCTGGAACGAGTCGGCCGGCAGCGGCGTCGTCAACGTGATCTGCACGGCGAAGCAGGGTCTGTTCCTCGCCCGGGCGGCCGACTACGAGGCCGGCGGCGCGACCGAAGGCACGACCGGCCCGTCGACCTGCTCGATGGTGCTGTCCAAGCCGCTGATGACCGGGCAGGTCCACTACACGCTCGGCTGTTTCGGCTTCCGCCAGTTCGTCCAGATCAAGCCCGAGGAGCTGATCTTCGGCATCCCGTTCGAGAAGATGGACAACGTCGTCGAGAACCTCGAGCTGCTGCTCAAGCGGCGCGGCGACCTGGTCGAGCTGCTCGCCGAGCCGGTCGGCGTCGCGCACGTCGCGACCGAGCGCGAGATCGCGGTGCAGCGCTCGCCGGGCGCGGTCCTCAAGTCCTGAGCCCGCGGACGTCGCGATGAACGACCAGCCGGCCCCGGAGCTCGCCCTGCGATCTCGCTACGTCGGCCGAGCGGTCCGGCGCAGCGAGATCGTCGAGAAGGTCACCGGCCGTTACGTCTACGGCACGGACCTCGGCATGCCGGGCATGCTGCACGCCAAGGTCCGCCGCTCGCCGTATCCGCACGCGCGGATCGTGTCGATCGACACCTCCCGCGCGCGCGCGCTGCCCGGCGTGCGGGCGGTGGTGACCGGCGAGGAACTGCCCTACCTGTTCGGCTCGGCGCTGCGCGACGAACCGTTCCTGGCGCGCGGCCGCGTCCGCTACGCCGGCGAGCCGGTCGTCGCGCTGGCGGCGATCAGCGAGGAGATCGCGCGCGAGGCGATCGACCTCGTCGACGTCGAGTACGAGGAGCTGCCGGCGGTCTTCGATCCGATCGCGGCGATGGAGCCGGGCGCCCCGGTGCTGCATCCGGATCTCGGTTCGTACGCGATGGAGGGCTACTACGGCTGCGTTCCGGGAACCAACATCGTCAATCACGCGAAAATCCGCCGCGGCGACGTCGACCAGGGGTTCCGCGACTCGGATTTCGTCTTCGAGGACGTCTTCACGACCCAGTACGTCCAGCATTGCTCGCTGGAGGCGCACGTCTGCGTCGCCCAGGTCGCGACCGACGGCGCCGTCACCGTCTGGTCGAGCTGCCAGTCGCCCTACAACTTCGTCCGCGACCTCGCCAACGCGCTCGGGTTGCCGTACAACAAGGTGCGCATCATCGCCACCGGCATCGGCGGCGCCTTCGGCGGGAAAATGTACCTGCGCACCGAGCCGCTCGCGGTCGCGCTCGCGATGAAGACGCAGGGAAGGGCGGTGAAATACGCGCACACGCGCGACGAGGAGTTCATCGGCGCGGTCGTCAAGCATCCGGCGCACCTGACCTTCAAGACCGGCGTCAGGCGCGACGGCACGATCGTCGCCCGTCAGATCACGGCGATCTTCAACACCGGCGGCTACGCCGACGCCGGCCCGCAGGTCGCGCGCAACAGCGCGTTCTCGGGAACCGGCCCCTACCGGATCCCGAACGTCCGCATCGACAGCTACTGCGTCTACACGAACAACCCGATCGGCGGCGCGTTCCGCGGCTTCGGCGTTCCGCAGGCGACCTGGGCGCACGAGTCGCAGATGGACATGATCGCGCACCGGCTCGGAATCGATCCGGTCGAGATCCGGCGGCGCAACCTCTTCGACCTGGGCGACTCGACGTCGACCGGCGAGGTCCTCTACACCAGCGTCGGCGTCAAACAGACGCTGGATCGCGCGCTCGAGGCCTCCGCGTACGTGTCGCCGCTGCCGGCGTCCGGGAACCCGCGCGTCGTCCGCGGCCGCGGACTCGCGACGATGCACAAGCTCACCAACTCGCCGACCAACTCGAGCGCGATCGTCAAGATGCACCAGGACGGCACCGTCGTCCTGCTGTCGGCGAGCGTCGAGCTGGGCCAGGGCATCGCGACCGCGCTGAAGCAGATCGTCGCCGAACGCCTGGGGCTGCCGATGGACCACGTCGCCCTCGCCCCGCCCGACTCGCACGTGGTCCCGTACGACCAATCGACCTCGGGCAGCCGATCGATCTTCCACATGGGCAATGCGGTGATCGCGGCCTGCAACGACCTGGCGCGTCGCCTGTGCGCGCACGCGGCGCCGCTCCTGGGCGTCGCCGTCGAACGCGTCGAGTACCGTGACGGCGGTGTCGGCGTCGTCGGCTCCGACCGGTTCCTGGCGGCGAAGGCGATCATCGAGAAGACGTTCGGCGCGCGCGGTTGCACGGTCCAGGGCGAAGGCCGCTTCACGCCGCCCAACACCGTCCCTCCGGACAAGGAGACCGGCCAGACGCCGAAGATGTCGGCGTTCTGGATGTACGCGACCCACGTCGCCGACGTCGAGGTCGACCTCGACACCGGGCGGGTGAAGGTCCTGAAGGTCGTCGCGGTCCACGACGCCGGCACGATCATCAACCCGGAGGGCGCGATCGGGCAGATCGAGGGCGGCGTCGTCCAGGGTCTCGGCGCGACCTTGTGCGAGGAGATGCTCGTCGACGACGGGATCGTCACCAACGCGTCGTTCGCCGAGTACAAGATCCCGACCTCGGTGGATGTGCCCGAGATCGTTCCGATGTGGGTGGAATCGCCGCACGCCGAGGGACCCTACGGCGCGAAGGGACTGTCCGAACCAGCGCTCGCGCCGACGGCACCCGCGGTCGCGAACGCGATCTACAACGCGACCGGAGCCCGCGTGACCAGCCTGCCGATCACGCCGGAGAAAGTGCTCGCGGCGCTCCGGGCCGCCGGCCGCTGAACCGCCGGTAGCGGCGCGAGAGGAACGACCCCGTGACCCGACGGCTCGAGATGACGATCAACGGCGAGCGCCATGCGCTCGACGTGCCCGACCACCGGACGCTGATCGAGGTGCTGCGCGACGACCTCGAGCTGACCGGCACCAAGGACGCCTGCCGCCAGGGCGTCTGCGGCTCCTGCACGGTGCTCGTCGACGGCGTCGCGGTCCGTTCCTGCCTCGCGCTCGCCGTCCGCTGCCACGGCAAGTCGGTGACGACGGTCGAGGGGTTGGCGAAGGACGACCGGCTCTCCGCGCTGCAGCAGGCGTTCGTCGACGCCGGTGCGGTGCAGTGCGGCTATTGCACGTCCGGCATGCTGATCGCGGCGACCGCGCTGCTCGACGCGAACCCGGCGCCGACCGAACAACAGGTCCGCGAGGCGCTGATCGGCAACCTGTGCCGCTGCACCGGCTACGCGCCGATCGTGCGCGCGGTCCTCGCCGCGGCGAAGCGGGTCGCCGGACAGGCGGCGGCGGTCGGATCATGAGTCTGCCCCGCTTCGAGTATCGCGCGCCCGGCTCGCTCGCCGAGGCGGTCGCGGTCCGCCGCGACGCCGGCGACGACGCGCTGGTCATGGCCGGCGGCCTGACGACGATGATCCTGATGCGCGAGCGGCTCGCCCGCCCGCGCCTGGTGCTGAGCCTCTCGGAGATCCCGGCGCTCCGCCGGATCGAGGCGAACGGCGTGCTGTCGATCGGCGCGATGGCGACCCACGCCGAGATCGTCCGCGCACCGGCGGTCGCGTCGTCCGCGCCGCTGATCGGCGAAGCCTGCGGCCATGTCGGATCGCCGGCGATCCGCAACATGGGCACGCTCGGCGGCAACATCTGTCACGCGGACTACGCGTCGGACCCGGCGCCGGCGCTGCTCGCTCTGGACGCCGAGGCCCTCGCGGTCGGACCGGCCGGCGAGCGGCGCATTCCGATGGCCCGCTTCTTCGCGAGCACCCTCACCAACGCGCTCGCCCCCGACGAGCTGCTGGCCGCGATCCGCATTCCGCGCCCGGCGGCCGGGACCCGAACTCGCTACGTCAAGTACACGGCGACGACCGCCGAGGCGTTCGCGACCGTCACCGTCGCCATCGCCGCCGTCGTCGACGGCTCCGGCGTCTGTCGTTCGGCGCGGATCGGATTGGGCAGCGTCGCGCCGACGCCGATCCGCGCGACCGCCGCCGAAGAGCGGTTGGCCGGCCGGCGGCTCGCGCGCGACACGATCGCCGAGGCGGCCGAGGCGGCCGCCGCCGCGACCTCGCCGTCGTCGAACGGCCAGGGTTCTTCGGCCTACCGCCGGGAGATGACGCGCGTCTGGGTCGGGCGGCTGCTCGAGAACCTCGCCGCCCGATAGGACCCGCAAGGGACGGACGACAGCGACCTTGTCCTCGCTCACTCGAAAGGAAGGATGACGCCATGGCCGGCAAGGAGATCAAGGGCGACTGGATCTGGGGATGGCCGGACCGCAAGCGGCCGCGCTCGGAGTTCTACAAGGACACCGAAGGACGGGTGGTCGGATCGCGTTCGCCGTTCCTCGATCTCGAGGGACTGATCACGCCGACCGACAACGCGTTCGTCAACGCCCAGGTCCAGATGCCCGAGCCGGTGCATCCGGAGGACTACCGCTTCGAGGTCTTCGGCGAAGTCGAGCGGCGTCTCGAGCTCGGACTCGACGAAATGCGCAAGCTGCCGGGGCGCACGGTCCGTGCGGTCGTCGAGTGCGCCGGCAACGACGCCGACTTCTTCACCTATCTCGAACAGGGCGCCAAGGGACCGAAGCCGTCGTTCGAGCTGTCCGAGGTCGACGGCATCCACTGGCGGCTCTCCGGCAAGAAGCGCGAGAAGCCGATCGGCGACGGAGAGTCGCTGGTCAAGTCGATCCCGAGCACCTGCATGGTGACCGGCGGCGAGTGGACCGGCGTGCCGCTCTCGGAGGTCCTCAACCGCGCCGGGGTGAAGCCCGGTGCCGTCGCGGTCCGCCTCGAAGGCTGGGACCGCGGCCGCCCCGATCCGATCACGCTCTACCGCTCGGCCGCCCGCACCGACTTCCAGGTGTTCGATCCGGGCGTCATCAACTACGACAAGGGGCTGCCGATCGCCAAGGCCTTGCACCCCGACACGATTCTCGCCTGGGCGCAGAACGGCGAGTACCTGCAACACGTGCACGGCGCGCCGTTGCGCCTGATCGTGCCCGGCTGGGCCGGCAACTGGTGGGTCAAGTGGATCCACAAGATCGAGGTGATGGACCGGATGCCCGAGTGCTACCACCAGACGCACTATTTCGTCTCGGGCAAGTCGCCGGACGACCCGGACAAGAAGATGATGACCGCGCTCGGCTGCAAGAGCGTCATCACCGAGCCGCGCGACGAGGACCCGCCGCTCGAGCGCGGCGAGCACGTGATCCGCGGCATGGCCTGGAGCGGCGAAGGAGAGATCAAGCGGATCGAGGTCAGCGTCGACGGCGGCGACACCTGGCACGACGCGCACGTCGAGTACTCGCCCGACCGGTGGCTGTGGAAGCGCTGGTCGTACCTGTGGAAGGTCGACGAACCCGGCGCGTACACGATCATGGCACGCGCGACCGACGAGCAGGGACGGCGCCAGCCGCAGACGCCGTGGAACTTCCTGCGCAAGCACTTCGACGGCATCGTGCCGACGCACGTGACCGTCGCGTGACCCGCACGAACCGCGCCCGCAGCGCGAAGTCCCGATGAAGATCGTCGTCTGCGTCAAGGAAATTCCCGATCCCGATGTCGCAGCGTCGGTGTTCGAGGTCGACGAGGCCGCGCGCGCGGTCGTGCCGGTCCCCGGGCTGCGGTCGGTCGCCAGCCCCTTCGACGAGCAGGCGGTCGAGGTCGCGCTGCGGCTGCGCGACAAGCTCGGATCGGCGTCGATCTCGCTGCTCACGCTCGGCGAGGAGACGGCGCGGGCGATCGTCAAGAACGGACTGGCGCTGGGCGCCGACGACGCGTACCTGCTCGTCGACGAGGCGTTCGAGGGCTCGGACGCGACCACGACCGCCCGCGCGCTCGCCGCGGCGATCCGCAAGATCGGCGCCGTCGATCTCGTGCTCGCCGGACGGCAGGCCGCCGACAGCGACGCCGGCGTCGTCGGCCTGGGAATCGCCGAGTTCCTGGGGATCCCGGCGATCACCTGGGCCGGCGACGTCGCGATCGAGGAGCGCACCGTCGTCGTCGAGCGGTCGCTGGGCGACGGCAGCGAGACCGTCGCGGCGCCGTTGCCGGCGCTGGTCAGTGTCTCGCACGAGGTCGGCAAGGTCCGGCCGGCGAGCCTGCGCGAAACGATGAAGGCGGCGCGCAAGCCGGTCACCGTGTGGACGGCCGCCGACCTCGGTGTGCCGTCGGACGAGATCGGGGCGAGCGGCGCGCGGCGGGTGCTCGAGCGGCTGACGGTACCGAAGTCCGACGTCCGCTGCGAGTTCCTGACCGGCGACGGCCCCGAGGCGCTCGCGGCCGCGCTGATCGAACGGCTCGCCGCGGCCAAGCTGGTCTGATCCGGAGACCGATGCGATGACGTCCACGGTTCGAGCGCTGGTCGTCGCCGAGACCCGCGACGGCGCGCCGATCGAGCTCGCGTTCGAGGCGCTGGGGCTCGCCCGCCGCTACGCCGACGCGGCGGGCGGCGCCGTCCACGTCTGCGTGCTGGGCACCGGACTCGCCGCCGCCGCCCGCGCGCTCGCCGAGCGCGGCGCCGATCGAGTCCACCTGGTCGAGAACGACGCGTTCCTCCCCTACCGGGCGGACGCCTGGCTTCCCGACGTCGTCGCGCTCGCGCGCGACCTCGCCCCGGACGTCGTGATGATCGGCCACACGGCGCAGGGCGCCGACCTGGCGCCGCGCCTCGCGTTCCGCCTCGGGACGGCGATCGCGACCTCGTGCAGCCGGGTCTCCTGGGACGGCGGCCGGTTCACCGCGACCCGCGCCTGCTACGGCGGCAAGGCGGAGGAGACGATCTCGTTCCGTGCGCTGCCGGCGGTGGTCACGGCGAAGGCGAAGTGTTTCGCCGCGATCGCGCCCGGCGAGCGGACCGCCGGTGCGGTGGTCGCGACGCCGTCGGTGCTCGACCCGGCCTCGGTCCGCACCGTGGTCCGCGCCTCGACGCGCGACGCGACCGCCGGCGCGAGCCTCGAGAGCGCCAACGTCGTCGTCGCCGGCGGCGGCGGCATGAAGGGGCCGCAGGGCTTCGAACTCCTGGAACGGCTCGCCGGCTTGCTCGGCGGCGCGGTCGGCGCGAGCCGCGTCGCCTGCGACCTCGGGTGGTGCCCGCCGTCCCGGCAGGTCGGGCTGTCGGGGAAGACCGTCGCGCCGGAGCTCTATCTCGCCGTCGGCATCTCGGGCGCCGGACAGCACATGGCCGGGTGCGCCGGCTCGAAGACGATCGTCGCGATCAACACCGACGCGGCCGCGCCGATCTTCCGCTACGCGCGCTACGGGATCGTGGCAGACTGCCACGCGGTGGTTCCCGCCCTGGTCGAAGCGCTGGGCAAGCGCGCGGGCTGACCGTCGGGCAGGTCGCCGCCGGAACATCGCGCGCCGGGAGCCACCGACCGAGCCCGGTGCGCCGGTCGTCGTCGTCACCCTGTTCGACGCGAGGTCCCGAATGATCCCCAGCCCCGCACCGTTCGCGCCCGACTCGCCGGCCGCCCGCGACGTCGCCTACCACCTGCACGCCTGCACGAACCTCCGCCAGCACGAGCGGGACGGTCCGCTCGTCATCGAGCGCGGCGAGGGGATCTACGTCTGGGACAGCGCCGGCAAGCGCTATATCGAGGGCATGTCGGGGCTCTGGTGCACGACGCTGGGTTTCAGCGAGCCGCGGCTGTGCGACGCCGCGGACCGGCAGATGCGCAAGCTCCCGTTCAATTCGACGTTCCGAGGCCGCAGCCACGAGGCGCTGATCGACCTCGCGGAACGGCTGATCGCGCGTGCCCCGGTGCCGATGTCGAAGGCGTTCTTCGCCTCGTCCGGCTCGGAAGCCAACGACACGGCGATCAAGATGGTCGCCTACTACCACCACGCCACCGGACGACCCGGCAAGCGCCGGATCGTCGCGCGCCGCAAGGGCTACCACGGCACGACGATCGCCACCGCGGCGATCACCGGCCTCGACGACTACCACACGTACTTCAACCTGCCGGCGAACGACGTGCTGTTCGTCGACACGCCGCACCATTGGCGTCACGCGCGTCCGGCGGAGTCCGAGGAGGCCTACGCCGCCCGGCTCGCCGCCGACCTGGAGCGCGCGATCGTCGAGGCGGGGCCCGAGACGATCGGCGCGTTCATCGCCGAGCCGGTGATGGGTGTGGGCGCCGTGCTGGTCCCGCCGCGAACCTACTTCGAACGCGTGCAGGAGGTGCTCCGCCGACACGACGTGCTGATGATCGCCGACGAGGTCATCTGCGGGTTCGGCCGCACCGGCGCCTGGTGGGGCAGCCAGACGTTCGGCATCCGCCCGGACATCGTCACCTGCGCGAAGGGCCTGTCGTCCGCCTACCTGCCGATCTCGGCGGTGCTGGTCACCGATCGCGTCTACGGCCCGATCGCGGACGCGAGCGAGCGCGTCGGCATCTTCGGCCACGGCCACACCTACTCCGGTCATCCGGTCTGCGCGGCGGTCGCGCTCGAGGCGCTGAAGATCTACGAGGAACGCGACATCCCCGGACACGTTCGCGCGGTCTCGCCGCGCTTCCTCGCCGGTCTGCGCGGTCTCGCCGCATCGCCGATCGTCGGCGAGGCGCGGGGCGTGGGCCTGATGGGCGCGATCGAATTCGTCGTGGACAAGGCGTCGAAGTCGCCGTTCGACAAGTCGGCGAAGGTCGGCGCACGGGTGGCCGCGCGCGCGCTCGAGCACGGCCTCTTCGTCCGCGCGATCGGCGACTCGGTGGTCAGCGCGCCGCCGCTCGTCATCACCGAATCCCAGATCGACGACCTGATCGGCCGCCTCGCGCAGGCGCTGGCCGACGTCGAGCGCGAGCTCGCCCGCTCCGCGACCTGAGCGCGACCGGCGAAACGGCGCCGCGACCGATGGAGCGCACGCTCGAGCTCGACGGCGTCTGGAAGGATTACGACGGCGTCGTCGCCGTGCGCGACGTCTCGCTCGCGATCCCGCAGGGCGAGTTCTTCAGCTTCCTGGGCCCGAGCGGCTGCGGCAAGACGACGATCCTGCGGATGATCTCGGGCTTCGTCGCGCCGACGCGCGGCGTGATCCGCCTGGACGGCCGCGACCTCGCCGCCGTCAGCCCGCACCGGCGTCCGACCGCGCTCATCTTCCAGAACCTGGCGTTGTTCCCGCTGATGAGCGTCGCCGAGAACATCGGATACGGCCTCAAGGTCCGGGGCGTCGCGGCGGCGGAACGGCAGCGAAGGACCGCCGCGCTGCTCGAGCTGATCGCGCTGCCCGGCTACGGCGACAAGCGGATCGACGAGCTCTCCGGCGGGCAGAAGCAGCGGATCGCGATCGCGCGCGCGCTCGCGGTCGAGCCGTCGGTGCTGCTGCTCGACGAACCGCTGTCCGCGCTCGACCTCAAGCTGCGCCAGCACATGCGCGCCGAGCTCCGCGACCTGCAGCGGCGCACCGGCGTGACGTTCGTCTACATCACGCACGATCAGGGCGAAGCGCTGGCGATGTCCGATCGCGTCGCCGTGATGTCCGAGGGGCGGATCGAACAGGTCGGGACCTCGACCGAGATCTACGACCGGCCGCGCACGCCGTTCGTCGCGACCTTCGTCGGCGAGAGCAACGTCTTCGAGGGCCGCATCGCCTCGGCCGGCGCCGATGCCACCGCGGCGGTCGATACCGCCGTCGGTCGGCTCGTCGGTCGCAATCCGCTGGGCCTGGGGCCCGGCGACGCGGCGGCCGTCTACGTGCGTCCGGAGCGGATGCGACCGGCGTCGGGGCGGCCGGACGCGACGGTCAACCGGCTCGACGCGACGGTCGTCGACGCGGTGTTCGAGGGCGTGTCGGTCGACCTCTCGCTCCGGCGCGGCAACGGGACGGTGTTCCGCCTGACGATGGCCAACGACGGGCGCGATCCGGTCCCGGCGATCGGCGCCCCACTCGCGGCGACGTTCTCCGGCGACGACGCCGTCGTCCTGCCGCCCGGGCGGCGCGCATGAGCCGCTCGCGCGGTTTCGGCCTCCCCGGCCTGGTCTTCGTCGCGCTGACCTGCGGCTTCTGGATCCTCGTGCTGATCGTCGGTCCGATGGCCGTGATGGTCGACTTCGCGTTCCGGCCGTTCCTGCCGCCGTCGCAGTGGGGTGGCCCGGCGGACGTCCATACGGTCGCGAACTTCGCGGTCGCCGTGGGCGACGAGTTCAACCGGGCGATCTTCGTCAAGACGATCTGGGCGAGCGTGCTGACGACGCTCGTCGCGCTCGTCGCCTGCTATCCGATCGCCTACCTGCTCGCCCGGTCCCGCCACGCCACCTGGGTCCGCTACGCGATGATCGGGTTGCTGGTCCCGTTCTGGATCAACGAGGTGCTGCGCAGCTTCGCCTGGCAGCTCCTGCTCGCGCACAACGGCTTCTTCAACCAGGTCCTCGTCGGCTTGGGGCTGGTCGCCGAACCGGTCGACTTCTTCGCCCGCAACGTCGGTGTCGTCGTCGGTCTCGTCTACACGTACGTCCTGTTCATGATCTTCCCGATGATGTCGGCGATGGAGAGTCTCGATCCCCACCAGATCGAGGCGGCCCGCGATCTCGGCGCCTCGTGGTGGCAGGTGCACCGCGACATCGTCGTTCCGCACGCGAAACCCGGACTCGCGTCCGGCTGCATCGTCACCTTCATGCTCGCCGCCGGGTCCTACGCCGTTCCCCAGATGCTCGGCGGGACGCGCAGCCTCTGGTTCACCCAGCTCGTCTACAACCAGTTCGAGGCGATCAACTGGAACATGGGGGCTGCCTACGCGTTCTGCCTGGTCCTCCTGTGCGTCGTGTTCATCCTGGCGATGATGTCGCTGTTCCGCGTCGGCCTCAAGGACGTCGCGCGATGAAGCGGGAAGACGGCGTTCTGCGGGCGGTCGTCGCCGTCTACGTCGTGCTGTTCTTCGCCTACCTGTTCGTGCCGCTCGCGTACATGATCGCCGCGGCGTTCAACACCAGTCGCTTCCCGATGCTGACGCCGTGGGGCGGCTTCACGCTGCAGTGGTTCTCGTCGGCGTGGAACGAGACCCGGCTATGGCACGCGCTGGGGCGCAGCGTGTTGATCGGTGTCTGCGTGCTCGGTGTGTCGACGCTGCTGGGGCTGGGCGGGGCGCTCCTGTTCACCCGCTACCGCCCGCCGGCGCGCAACGCGCTCTACGCGGTGCTCGTCTCGCCGATCCTGCTGCCGGGCATCGTCATCGGCCTGTCGACAGCGATCTTCTGGGACCGCGTCGCCCAGGTCCAGGGGTCCTGGGTGCTGGCCGTGCTCGGCCAGGCGAGCTTCATCAGCGCCTACTGCATGCTGATCTTCATCGCGCGGCTGCAGCGCTTCGACGCGACCCAGGAGGAGGCGGCGCTCGATCTGGGCGCGACGCCGCTCCAGGTCTTCGCGACGATCACGCTGCCCTATCTCAAACCGGCGATCGTGTCGGCCGCGGCGCTCGCGTTCATGCAGTCGTTCGACAACTTCAATACGACGTTGTTCACGATCGGCAACGACGAGACCTTGACGATCTACATCGCGGCGAAGCTCAAGCTCGGCGTGACGCCCGCGGTCAATGCGCTGGCGTTCGCGATGGTCGTCGTGACCGTCGCCGGCGGTGTCGTCTACGAGATCGTGCGCCGTCGCGGCGAGCGTTCCGCCGCGGCGGAGCATTCGCCGGCGACCTGCCCGTCGTCCCGGCGCGGCGCCCCGCCGCGACGGGACCGTTCGCCGGCGGCGTCAGGCGGCGAGCAGCCGATCGACCATCCGCTGCCGCTCGGCGATGAACCACGGATGCTCGGTGCCCTGGATGAAGATCTTCGAGACCGCGTCCCCGGGGAACGCCGAGGCGAAGAACCTCTTGTACGCGTCACTGTAGTGCTGCTCGGCGCCCTTGACGACGCTGTTGTAGCCGACGTTGTTCGACATCAGTCCGCCGATCGGCGCCTGCAGCGACCAGTTGATGAACGCGTAGGCCTGCTCGATGTTCTTCGCGCCCTTGGCGAGGCAATGGGTGTCCATCACCGTCAACGCGCCTTCGGCCGGCGAGAGGAACTTGAGCTTCTGTCCGTCCTTCTGCAGGCCGAAGAGGATGCTGTCCCAGGTCATGCCGAGCACGCAGCCGTTCTGCAGGAACGCCGCCTTCTGCTCGCCGCCCTTGAGCCAGAACTGCTTGATCTGCGGCTTGTTGGCGATCGCGAAGTCGAGCGTCTGGCCGTAGGCCCTCTTCATCGTCGCCTCGTCGCCGTAGGCCTTCAGCATCGTCCCGGGCGCCATCTTCCCGGTACGCTCCATCCACAGGCCGGTCGCCAGGAGCAGCGTGCGCGCGCGCGCGGCCACCTTGCCCTTGTAGGGCGGTTCCCAGAGCGCGCCGTAGGACGCCTTGCCCGCCTCGAGCGGCAGGTCGGCGGCGGCGGCGAGCGCCTCGGTCGACCAGGTGAACGGTACCGCGTACATCCTGCCGCCGCGCGAACCGCCGAGCTGCTCGGCCCGGCGCCGGAAGTCGGGCGCGATGTTGTCGAGGTTCTTGATCTTCGCGGTGTCGAGCGGCTGGTAGAAGTCGAAGTCGACGCCGGCGCTCACCCAGGCGAGCCCGGGCGTGACCAGGTCGTACCCCTGTCCGCGCGACGCGCGCATCTTGTTGATCGCGTCCTCGTTGCCGGTGAAGATCTGCAGGTTGAGCTTGATGCCGGTGTCCTTGGTGAACTGCTCGAGGAAGGGCTTGGGCTCGTAATCGTCCCAGGTGAACCAGGTGAGCTCGCCCGACGAGGAGCGCGCGTCGCGGACGAACCACGGCCCGACGCTGGCGATCGCTCCGGCGGCCAGCGCCCCCTTGAGCAGCGCGCGACGGCGCGTCCCGACACCACCCCGATCGACGTTGGCCGTGATCCTTCGTGAGGCATGCCTGCGTTTCATGGATCCTCCTAGGGTGTTGACGCCCGACCCGGCGCCGGGAACGAACGACGCGGCGTCGACCGGTGCGCGTCGATTCTAGACGCGCGCCGCGAACACGGCCATCGGTTGTCGCGCCGCGACGGGTTCACAGGGACGGCGGTCGGCGCGCCGCTGTGTTCGCGAGCGCGGAACCGGCCGGACGCCGCTCCCGCGCGGACCCGGGCCCGGCGACGGCGGGGCCGCCGGTCCTGGCCGCGGTCGCGTGCTATCGTCCGCCCGATGCGAACACCCGTGCGGACGCGCGAGCGCGCGATCCGCGTTCGCCCGCGATGAGCGCCATCGAAACGAAACCCGACGCCACGACGCCGCGCCACCCGGTCGCCCGCGCGCTCGTTCCGATGGCCGCGTTGGCGCTCCTGTGGGGATGCAACTGGCCGATCCTCAAGCTCGCCATCGGCGAGATCCCGCCGCTCACGTTCCGGATGGTGACGCTCGTTTTCGCGGGCCTGGGGCTCCTCGCCCTGGCCCGGGCGTCCGGCGATCCGATCGCGATTCCACGGACCTGGTGGCCCAGGCTCGCGGTGCTCGCGTTCTTCAACATCACCGTGTGGAACGGGCTCGTCCTGTTCGGCCTGAAGGAACTGCCCGCCGGGCGCAGCGTCATCCTCGGTCACACGATGCCGGTGTGGGCGACGCTCCTCGGCGTCTGGCTCGCGCACGAGCCGGCGAACCGGCGCAAGCTCGCCGGTCTCGCGCTCGGGATGCTGGGCATGGCGCTGCTGATCGGCGAAGACCTGGGATTGCTCCGGAGACGCCCGTTCGGCGCCGCGATGATCCTCGGTTCGTCCTTCGCGTGGGCGATCGGGACGGTGCTGCTGCGCAAATGGAAGCCGCCGTTCCCGCTCGTCCCGCTGTCGGGTTGGATGATGGTCGTCGGGTGGCTGCCGCTCGCGTTGCTCGCCCCCTTCTTCGACGACGTGCACGTCGGACGGCTCGCGAGCGCGTCGTGGGTGGCGTGGCTGGGCGTCCTCTACAACATCGCGCTCTCGGGCACGCTCGGCCATTGGGCATGGTTCACCCTCGCCCGCACGCTCCCATCGACGGTCGCCGGGCTCTCGTCGTTGCCGGTGCCGGTGGTCGGCGTCTTCGCCAGCATGATCGTCCTGGGCGAACGGCCGGGCGCCGTCGAGTGGGCGGCGCTCGCCTGCGTCGTCGGCGCGCTGGCGGCGGTGCTGTGGCCGCAGCGGGGAGCGTCGGCCTGACGGCCGATCCGCGAATCCGGCCGTCGGGCTGACGCCCGCCCCACGGACGCGGGAGTCGGGCCGACGCCCGACCCGCCGGGCGCTAGCGCAGTTCGGGAATCAGCGCCGGCAGCGGCTCGCCGGCGAAATGCGCGGCGAGATTGGCGAGGCACAGGTCGCCCATCGCCTTGCGGGTCTCGTTCGTCCCGCTGCCCACGTGCGGCAACAGCACGACGTTGTCCATCGACCTCAGCGCCTCGGGGACCTTGGGCTCGTTCTCGAACACATCGAGGCCCGCGGCCTTGACGGTTCCGGTCTCGAGCGCCCGCACCAGCGCCGCCTCGTCGATGATCGAACCGCGCGCGATGTTGACGATCGTGCCCTTCTTCCCGAGCGCGGCGAGCACGTCGGCGTTCACCAGGTGCCGGGTCGCCGCGCCGCCCGGGCAGGCGACGATCAGGAAATCACTCTGCGACGCGAGCGCCTTCAGATCGGGAACGAACCGGTAGGGAACGCCGGGTTGCGCCTGGCGCCCGGTGTAGGCGATCGACATCTTCATCGCCGCGAGCCGTTCGGCGATCGCCTTGCCGATCCTTCCGAGCCCGAGGATGCCGGCCGTCTTGCCGCCGAGCTTGGTCGTGAGCTCGGGGCCGCGCCGCTCCCATTCACCGGCGCGGACGAAGCGATCGGCCTTCGCGAATCCGCGGCCGGTCATCAGCACGAGCCCGACCGCGACGTCGGCGACGTCGTCGGTCAGCACGTCGGGCGTGTGACCGACGCGGATGCCGCGCCGCCGGCAGTAGTCGACCGGGACGCCGTCGTATCCGACGCCGAACACCGAGATGATCTCGAGCGCCGGCAACCGATCGAGGAGATCGGTCGGCGTGACCGAGCCGCCGCCCTGGACGAGGCCGCGCACGCGCGCGCCCTGCGCGGCGAGCAGGCCCGGCTTGTCGCTCGCCAGGAAGTAGTCGTGGCAGCGGTAGGCGGCCTTGAGCGGATCGTAGAGGAACGGCGGCAGCGGCGCGGTGACGATGATGTCCGGAGCGGTCATGGTCTTCGGTCCTGTGGGTCGGGGTTCGCGGCGCGGGCCCAGTCGAGCAGGCCGGCGACGAGACCGGCGTCGCCGCCGCCGGTCAGACGTGCATCGAGTCCGAGGGAGCGCACGCGCTCGGCGATACGCGGATGCGGAACGAACGCCGGCAGGCGCGCGAGCGACGACAGGCCGGCCGCACCGACGGCGCGCACCAGATTCTGCGCGCCCTCCGACGAGGTCAGCGTGATCGCCTGCACCTTGCCCGCGGCGAGCGCCTCGACGAGCCCCTGGGCCGAGGTCGCCGGCGCGCTGCGCCGGTAGCAGCTCACCGAGTCGACGTGCGCGCCGCGCGCCGCGAGCGTCTCGGCCAGCGCCTCGCGACCGCCTTCGCCGCGGAACACGATCGCCCGCCGGCCGCGGACGTCGAGAAGCTCCGGCAGCGCGAGCAGCCCTTCGCTGTCGAAGCTCGTCGCCGGGCACTTCGCGCCGGCAACGCCGACCGCGGCGAGCGCCTCGACCGTGCCGGGGCCCGGCGCGTACGCCGCGAGCGAGGGCGGCCATCGGCCCGCGGCCGGCGCGCCGAACTCGGCCGCGTTCGCCGAGACGAAGAAGGCGAGGTCGTAGCTCTCGAGCCTCGCGTGGGCGCGCGAAAGCGGTTCGCGATCGGCGGGCGGTTCGATGACGATCGCCGGCCAGACGACCGGATCGGCGCCCAGCGCCGCGAGCTTGCGCGCGAATCCCTCGGCCTGCCGGGCCGGACGCGTCACCAGGACACCGCGACCGGCGAGCGGCCCGCGCGCTGGCGCCGGCGGCGTGAGCGAGTGGGGATTCACCACGCGCAGGCGAGCCGGGCGGCGCCGCGCGCGTCACGCGACGATCCGACCCGCGCAACGTCGACAGGGGTGTGCGGGTACAATCCGGCGAGCCGCGTCCGTGCGCGCTCGAATTGCGCGCCGGCCGGAACGCTGGCACGGCCCGCGATCGTGAGCCGGCGCGGCGCGTATGGGGAGGTCATGTCGGCATGGACCGGGAGCGACATCGTTGCGCCCCCTGCGACCCGCGGCGGCGCCGGGTCGTCGCGGCGATTCTAGCATCGGCGCTGCCGCCGTTCGCCGCCGTGACGCCGAGCGAGGCGCTCGCGCAGAGCGGAACGGCCGCCGACGCGCCGAAGCGCTCGAACCTGCGTCCGCGTACGCACGCGCTGCCGGCGGCGATCGACCTCGCACGCGATTCGACGATCGCGCGCAGCACCCGGCGACCGATCCTGCTGTTCTTCGACCGCGACGACTGCCCCTACTGCGAGCGCGCGCTGCGCGAGCACCTCGTGCCGATGAGCCGCGAGGCGCCGTGGCGCGACGACGCGATGTTCCGTCAGATCGAGGTCGATCGCGCGCGGCTCATCATCGACTTCGACGGCGGCTCGAACACGCACATCGGGCTCGCGAAACGGTACAAGACGACGCTCACGCCGACGATCATCGTCGTCGACCCGTCCGGCACGCCGATCGGCGAGCCGATCGTCGGGCTCCTCACCGCGGACTTCTACGGCGCCTACATCGAGCAGGCGCTCGCCACGGCGCTGGCGTCGCTCAGACGTTGACCCTCGGACATCGACCGTCCGACCGCTCAGCGGGCGACCGAACCGGCGACCGAACGGCGGCGGAACCAGCCGGTAACCGACCAGCGTTCGCGCAGCGCCGGCAGCACCTCGTGCTCGACGCGGTCGGCGAGGAACACCGCCAGCGTCCCGCCCCGGGGTTCGACCTCGAGCGCCGACCCGTCGGCGCGCCACAAGCGCAGCGCACCGCCGTCGGCGGTGCGCCAGTCCTCGTTCAGGTAGACGACGCAGGAGAGCACGCGGGCGTCGTCGTCGCGGAACGCGTCGACGTGGCGCGCGTAGCCGGCGCCGGGGGGGTAGACCGCGTAGTGGAGCTCGACGTCGAACGCGCCCAGCGCGAGTGTCCGGTTGGCCGCGGCGCGCACCGGCTCGAGCGCCTCGCGCAGGCCGCGCTCGGCGGCGTCGGCGTCGCCCTCGTCGAGCCAGCGGATCCGGTCGCCGCGGATGTCGGCGCGCCGGACGCTGGCGGCGCTCCGCCCGACCCGCGCGTCGGTGAAGGCGCCGGCCGCGTCGAAGGCGCGCGCCCGCTCGCGCAGGCGCCGGACGAGCGTCGGATCGATGTACGCCGGAACGACCGCGTAGCCGCCGCCGCCGAGACCCTCGGCGATCCGATCGAGCGCGGCGTGCGCGCCGACGTCCGCGGCCGGGTCAGGCCGCACGCTCGTCCATCGTCATCACGCCGAAGACGTTGCCTTCGGTGTCGCGGACGTAGGCGAGCCAGCCGACGCTAGGCACGGCGAACTTCGAGGTCACGACCGCGCCGCCCAGCTGCGCGGCGCGCACCAGCGCGATGTCGACGTCCGGCACGTTGACCACGCAGGTGTAGGCGTTGACCGGCGCGCCGTCGGCCGGCGGCGGCCCGCGACGAGGCATCAGCCCGCCGTCGATGCCCGGCGCCGCCGGATCGCCGGTGTGGATGAGCCAGTAGTCGTCGCCGAAGCTCTCGAAGGTCCAGCCGAGCAGGCCGCCGTAGAAACGCATCGCCCGCGCCGGCTCGGCGGCGTGGATCTCGAACCAGGTCAGGCGCGACATGTCGGGTCACTCCCGCAGGGCGGCGCCGCGCGCCGCGTGTCCGGGCGCTCGACCGCGCCCGGCCCGGCTATCATAGCGCCGCCTCCACGACCGCGCTCCGTCCATGCACATCCTGATCACCGGCGGCGCCGGCTTCCTCGGCCGCCGCCTCGCCCGTTCGATCCTCGCACGCGGCACGCTCGCCGGACCCGGCGGCCGCCCTCGCGCAGTCGAGCGGATCACGCTGGCCGACGTCGTCGCGCCGGCCGGACTCGACGATCGGCGCCTCGGCGCGCTGGTCGGCGACCTGGGTGATCCGTCGCTGCTCGACCGCGCGGTCGCCGGCGGAGTCGACAGCGTGTTCCACCTCGCCGCGGTGGTCAGCGGCGAGGCCGAAGCCGACTTCGATCTCGGCTGGCGGGTGAACGTCGACGCGATGCGCGCGTTGCTCGAACGCTGCCGCGCGCTCGGCACCGCGCCGCGATTCGTGTTCGCGAGCTCCTGCGCCGCGTTCGGCGGACCGCTGCCGGCGCGCCTCCCGGACGACCAGACGCCGACGCCGCAGTCGTCGTACGGCGCGCAGAAGGTGGTCGGCGAGTACCTGGTGTACGACTACACGCGCAAGGGCTTCCTCGACGGGCGCAGCCTAAGGCTGCCGACGGTGACCGTCCGTCCGGGCAAGCCCAACAAGGCGGCCTCGTCGTTCGCGAGCGGCATCATCCGCGAGCCGCTCGCCGGTGTCGAGGCGGTCTGCCCGGTCGCGCCGGAGACGCGGATGTGGCTCACCTCGCCCGCGACCGTCGTCGACAACTTGATCGCCGGTCACGAGGCGGCGCCGTCCGCGTTCGGACATACGCGCAGCGTCAACCTGCCGGGGATCTCGGTCACCGTGCGCGAGATGGTGGACGCGCTCGCGCGGGTCGCCGGCGCCGACGTCGCGTCCCGCGTCGTCTGGAAGCGCGACCCGGCGATCGAGAAGATCGTGCTCACCTGGCCGGCCGACTTCGAAGCGACGTTCGCGCGCACGCTGGGCATGCGAGCCGACACCGACTTCGAGGGGATCGTGCGGGCGTACGCGGCAGAGACCGGCCCCGCCTGAGCGCACGAGGTCGCCGCGCGTCGCGCGCGACGGGCCGCCTCGAGCGCGGGACGCGGCCCCCTCGGGGGGACGCGCGCGCAGCGCGCGACGGGGGGATATCCGCGACCCGCGCGAAGGGCCGCCCCGAGCGCGGGACGCTGCCCCCTGGGGGGGACGCGCGCGCAGCGCGCGACGGGGGGACCTCCTACGCCGCGATGAAACGCGCCGCGCCGCGCGACAGGAACTCCTCCGCGAGCGTGTGTCCCAGCGCCTCGGCGTCCGCCTCGGCGCCGCGCTCGGGGTCGAGCCGGACCGAGCGTTCGCCGCGCAGGATGTCGGTGCCGTCGCGCGAGGCGATCAGACCGCGCAGCCACAGCTCGCTGTCGCGGAACATCGCGTAGCCACCGATCGGCGTGTGGCAGCTCCCCGACAACGCGCGCGAGAAGGCCCGCTCGGCGGTGATCGCGAGCAGCGTCGGCCGGTGGACCAGCGGTGCTAGCCACCCGATGACGTCGGTGCGCTCGATCGGGCATTCGAGCGCGAGCGCGCCCTGGCCGACCGCCGGCAGGAACTCGGCGGGATCGAGCAGCGCCGAGGCGCGATGCCCCTGCTCGAGACGATTGAGGCCCGCCGCGGCGAGGATCATCGCGTCGTACTGGCCCTCGTCCAGCTTCTTCACCCGCGTGTTCACGTTGCCGCGCAGGAGCTTGACCTTGAGTCCGGGCTTGCGCTCGCGCAGCTGCGCCTCGCGACGCAGGCTCGACGTGCCGACGACCGCGCCGTCGGGCAGCGCGTCGAGCGACGGGTACAGGTTGCAGACCAGCGCGTCGCGCGGATCCTCGCGGATCGGCACCGCGGCGATCGTGAAGCCCGGCGCCATCTCCATCGGCATGTCCTTCAGCGAATGGACGGCGAAGTCGGCGCGACCCTCGAGCATCGCGGTTTCGATCTCCTGGATGAACAGCCCCTTGCCGCCGATGTCGGCGAGCGGCTGGTCGAGCACGCGGTCGCCCTGCGTGGTGATGCCGCGCAGCATCACGTCGCACTCCGGGTAGATCGCGAGCAGCCGGTCGCGGATGTACTGGGCGTGGCACAGCGACAGCGCGGACTTGCGCAGCGCGACCTGCAACTGCTTCGGGGGAGGAGGAGCCATCGAGGGTCGCCGGCGGTCGGAGGGGCCCGGCGTCGCGAGGGTGCCGCACCGCCGGAGAGCGGCGAATTCTAGCACCGGCCGGGCGCGCGACCCGGTGGCGGACCGCCCTCTCAGATCCTCGCGATCCAGCGCGGCCCGGCGCTCTCGCGGTCCCGCGAGAGATTCACCCGGTACTCGTAGCGGTCCGGACGGTAGAGCGCCTCGAGCAGCTCGAACGGGCGGCCGCCGGCGTCGCGGACCAGCCGTCGCATCGAGATCAGCGGCGCCCCCAGGTCGACCTTGAGCCGGCGCGCGACCTCGACGCTGGCGGCGGTCGCCGACAGCGTCTGGTCGGCGGACGCCGGCGCGACACCGGCGGCCTCCAGCACCGCGGTCACCGTCCGGTTGCCCAGGTTCTGTTCGGTGACCAGCCCGGCCTCGGGCTCGGGCAAGTGGCAGGTCGTGACCGAGAACGGCCCGCGCCCGTCGCCGCGGACCCGCTCGATCCGCAGGCCCGGTGCCCCCGCGTGCTGGCCCAGCGCTTCGGCGACCTCCGCGGCCAGCGCCACGCGTGCGAACGAAAGCACGCGCACCCGCGTGTCCCGCTCGAAGTCGCGCACGTTCTCGAGGAACCCGGCGAAGCTCGTGCGCGCCGGGCGCTTGGGTACCGGCAGCGCGAACGTGCCGCGCCCCTGCTCGCGGGTCACCAGGCGCTCGTCCTGCAGCATCGCCAGCGCCTTGCGCACGGTCACGCGCGAGACACGGAAGGCTCGCGCGAATTCCTCCTCGGTCGGCATCGGCGCGCCGGCCGCCCACTCGCCCTCGCGGATGCGCCGCTGTAGCACCGCGTAGACCTTGTAGTAGCGCGGTACGAAATCCGATGCCGGATGCTCGACCGCCGGCCGGCGCGGAGCCGGGACCGCGGCGATCGCTCGTCGGCTCACCGGCCGGCCTCGCGCGACCGAGGACGGGCGATCGCCTTGACTTCGAGGAGCAGCCCGGGCACCGCCAGCTCGGTGACGCCGATCGCGGTGACCGGGAAACGCGAGCGCGGCAGCACGCGGTCCTTGACCTCGCGGAACACCGGCCAGTGCTTCGCCAAATCGACGTGATAGGTGGTGAGGTCGACGATGTCGTCGAATCCGCAACCGGCCTGCGCGAGCACGAGCCGGAGGTTCTCGAACGCGGCGGCGAACTGGGCGGCCGGGTCGTCGATCACCGCGAAGTCGCGGGTGCGCCCGACCTGCCCGGCGACGAAGACGAAGCCGCCAGCCACGAGCGCCGGCAGGTAGCCGCGGGTCTCGGGAATCGCACGCATCGAATCGGGAACGATCGCAAGACGGTCCATCGGAGTTCCTCGCGGGGTCGGCGGACTGACGGCGGGACGGTCGGGACGCTCGTCAGCGCCGCACGAACGGGTTGGGGAATTCGGGCGCGGTCGAGATCCACACGCTCTTGATCTCGAGGTACTCGCGCAGACCGGCGATCCCGCCCTCGCGGCCCAGACCGCTCATCTTGAAGCCGCCGAACGGCGACGTCGTGCTCGTCATCCGGTAGTTGTTGACCCAGACGGTGCCGGCGCGGATACGGTCGGCCATCGCCAGCGCGCGGCGCATCGACGCGGTCCACACGCCGGCGGCGAGACCGAAGCGGGTGTCGTTGGCGATCGCGACCGCCTCGTCCTCGGTGTCGAAGCCGATGACCGCGAGGACCGGGCCGAACACCTCCTCCTGCGCGATCCGCATCCGGTTGTCGACGTCGGCGAAGACCGTCGGTCGGTAGAACAGACCGTCGGGCCAGCCAGGCACGCTCGCGCGCTCGCCGCCGCAGACGAGGCGCGCGCCCTCCGCCTTCGCGATCGCGACGTAGGATTCGATCTTGTCGAGCTGCGGCCGGGTCGAGATCGGCGCGATCTGGGTCGCCGGATCCGCCGGGTGGCCGAAGCGCGCGCTCGACACGAACGCGGCGAGCCGGCGCACGAACTCCTCGCGCACGCTGTTCTGGACGAGGAGCCGCGATCCGGCGACGCACGATTGCCCCGAGGCGGCGAAGATCCCGGCGACGACGCCCTTGACCGCGTCGTCGAGGTCGGCGTCGTCGAAGACGATGTTCGGCGACTTGCCGCCCAGCTCCATCGTCACCCGCTTCATGTGCCGGGCCGCCTTTTCGGCGATCGTCCGGCCGGCTTCCGGACCGCCGGTGAACGCGATCCGGTCGACCTCCGGGTGGGTGACGAGCGCGTCGCCGATCTCGGTACCGAGCCCGGTGACGACGTTGACCACGCCGGGCGGGAACCCCGCCGCTTCGACGAGCTTGACGAACTCGAGCAGCGACGCCGACGTGAATTCGGACGGCTTGAGCACGACCGTGCACCCGGCGGCGAGCGCCGGTGCGAGCTTCAGGCTGGTGAGCGGCAGCGGCGAGTTCCACGGCATGATGCAGACGACGACGCCGGCCGGCTCGACCTTCGTGTAGTTGAAGACGCCCGGCTTGTCGCTGGGGATCACCGTCCCCTCGACCTTGTCGGCGAGCCCGCCGTAGTAGTAGTAGTAGTTCGCCATGTAGCGCATCTGCATGGCGAGCTCGGCGTAGAGCTTGCCGTTGTCCTTCATCTCGACCCGCGCGAGCCACTCGCCGTTGGCGGCGATCAGGTCGCCCAGTCGGCGCAGCAGCGCGCCGCGCTGCGACGGCGTCTGCGCCGGCCAGGGTCCCGACTGGAACGCCCGCCGCGCGGCCCGGACCGCCGCGTCGGCGTCCGCCGGCGTGCCGCGGGGAACGCGCGCCCAGACGGTGCCGGCAACCGGGTCCTCCGCGTCGATCCAGCCGCCTCCGGCCGGATCGACGAACCGGCCGTCGATGTAGTGGCGGTAGCGCAGGAGTCCGTCGGGCGCTCGCGGCGTCGCGGCGACGCCGGCGGGCCAGGGGTCGATCCGGGTCGGATCGGCGGGGGCGGGCGTCGATGGAGCGGTCATCTCGGGCCGGGATCGCGGGCCGGGCCGCCGGCGCGCGGAATTGGTATTATCATGCGTACATTAACACCAATGCCGGGCGGCGGGAGGACCGGCGCGACAGCGCCGGTTGCGGTTCGCCGGGGGGCGTGCGGATCGGTATGCTAGCGGGCGTCGACGATCCGGATCGCCCGCCCTTCGGGGGCCCGACCTCGCCGTCTCGCGCCGTATCCGGACCCCACCACCGTTCGTGCTTCCCAACCAGGAGACGCCTCCATGCGCAAACCCGCATCCGCACCGCAAGGCACCGCCGGAACGAAATCCCTGCTCTTGGCCGCGATCGCGGGCGCCGCGCTCGTCGCGGCCGGGCCGGTCAGCGCGCGCGACCTGATGGTCGTCGGTTTCGGCGGCGGCTTCCAGGACAACGCCCGTATCCACCTGTTCCAGGGATACGCCAAGGCGACCGGCCAGCCGGTCAAGGACGATGTCTACAACGGCGAGATGGCCAAGGTCTACTCGATGGTGAAGGCGAAGGACGTCACCTGGGACGTGATCATGGTCGAGGCGCCGGAGCTCGTGCGCGGCTGCGAGGACGGCGTGTTCGAGAAGATCGACTGGTCGGTGGTGAAGAAGGACAAGTTCATCCCCGGCGGCACGTCGCCGTGCGGCGCCGGTTCGGTGCTCTGGGGCGTGACGCTCTTCTGGGACCAGAACCGGATCAAGGATGGCCCGGACTCCTACGCGAAGCTGTGGGACACGAGGACCTACCCGGGCAAGCGCTCGTTCCGCAACGGGCCGAAGATGACGCTCGAGATCGCGCTGCTCGCCGACGGCGTCGCGCCGGCCGACGTCTACAAGACGCTCGCGACGCCGGCCGGACAGAAGCGCGCGTTCGACAAGCTGGACCAGATCAAGAAGGACATCGTCTGGTGGAAGTCGGGCACCCAGCCGGTGCAGCTGGTCGGCAGCGGCGAGGTCGCCTACGCGGTCGGCTACACCGGCCGCGTCGCGCGCGCGATCGAGGGCGGCGCCAAGTACCCGCTGATGTGGAACACGATGCTCTACTCGGTCGACTACTGGACCGTGGTCAAAGGCTCGCCGAACGCCAAGGAAGGCATGAAGATGATCGAGTGGATGACCGACACCAGGCCGCTCGTCGCGCTGGGCGAGACCTGGGCGGTGTCGCCGGCCAACTCCGAGGCGGCCGCCAATCCGCGGCTGCGCGAGAAGAACCCGGCGATGCTCTCGGCGCACGCGTCGAAGGGTCTCTTCATCGACACCGAGTTCTGGGTCGCCAACGGCGAGGACCTCGAGCAGAAGTTCAACGCCTGGGTCGCGAAGTAGCCGGCCGGCGGGGGCGATGGCGTCGAGGGCGAACCTCGCCGCGGCGGCGCTGATCGCTCCGCTCGCGCTCCTCGTCGTCGCCACGTTCATCGCCCCGCTCGCGGTCGCCCTCCACACGGCGATCGCCAATCCGGAGGTCCGCGAGACGCTGCCGGCGACGACGGCGGCGCTCGCGGCCTGGGACGGCGAGGGCCTGCCGCCGGAGGAGGCCTACGCGGCGATCGCCGAGGAGCTCGCGCAGGCGCAGGAGCGCCAGTCGATCGGCCCGCTGGCGCGCCGGCTCAACTTCGAGCAGACCGGCCTGCGCGCGCTGCTGCTCAAGACCGCGCGGGCGCGCGCCGGGCTCTCGGCGCCGTACAAGGACGCGCTGATCGCGCTCGACCCGCGCTGGGGCGATCCGGCGCTGTGGCGCCTCCTGCAGCGCAATGGGTCGTCACACACCCCGCTCTATCTGCTGCGTTCGGTCGACCTCACGCTGACGCCCGAGGGCGCGGTCGCGAAGGCGCCGGCCGACGAAGCGATCTTCCTGAGGCTCTTCGGCCGCACTTTCGAGATCAGCGCCTGGGTGACGCTGCTGTGCGTGCTCGTCGCCTACCCGGCCGCGTACGCGATGGCGAAGATGTCCCGGCGCTGGGCGAGCGTCGCGCTGACGCTGGTGCTCGTGCCGTTCTGGACCTCGATCCTGGTGCGCACGACCGCCTGGTTCATCCTGCTGCAGCGGGAGGGACCGGTGAACGCGGCCCTGCTCGCGCTGGGCGTCGTCGACACCCCGGTGGCGATGATCTTCAACCGCTTCGCGGTGCTGGTCGCGATGGTCCACGTGCTGCTGCCCTTCGCGATCCTGCCGCTCTACAGCGTGATCAAGGGCATCGATCCGGCGTACGCGCGGGCCGCCGCCTCGCTCGGCGCCCCGCCGTGGCGCCGCTTCCTCCGCGTGACGCTGCCGCTGTCGATGCCCGGCGTCGCCGCCGGTGCGCTGATGGTGTTCATGCTGGCGGTCGGCTTCTACATCACGCCGTCGCTCGTCGGCGGGCCGGACGACCAGATGGTGAGCACGTTCATCGCCTTCTACACGAACAACACGATCAACTGGGGCATGTCGGCGGCGCTCGCGACGCTGCTGCTCGCCGCGACCGCGGCGATCGTCGTCGTCGCCCGCGTCGTGTTGCCCGGGGTCGCCACGCGGGGGCTGCGGCTGTGAGCGCCGCCGCCGGCGAGCGGGGCGTCGCCCGCTTCCTCCTCGGCGCGACCACGCTCGCGGTGCTGGGCTTCCTCGTGCTGCCGCTCGTCGTCGTCGTGCCGTTGTCGCTCTCGTCGGGCGAGCTGCTGACGCTGCCGGTGCCCGGCTACTCGTTGCGCTGGTACGAGGACTTCTTCAGCAGCGGCCAGTGGCTGCTGGCGACGCGCAACAGCTTCGTCGTCGGCGTCGCCACCGCGGCGCTGGCGACGCTGCTCGGCACGTTGGCCGCGCTCGGCCTCTTCCTCGGCCGTTTCCGCGGCAAGGCGGTGCTGATCGGCCTCCTGTCGACGCCGATGGTCGTTCCGGTCGTGGTCACCGCCGCCGCCGTCTATTTCGCCTTCGCGCTGGTCGGTCTCAACAACACGCTGACCGGGCTCGTGCTCGCGCACACGGTGCTGTCGGTGCCCTACGTGCTGATCACCGTGCTGGCGACACTGCAGACCTTCGACCGCAACCTGCTCAAGGCGGCGGCGACGCTGGGCGCGCCGCCGCACGTCGCGTTCCTGCGGGTGGTGCTGCCGTCGATCGCGCCGGGCGTGGCCACCGGGGCGCTGTTCGCGTTCGCGACCTCGTTCGACGAGCTCGTCGTGGCGCTGTTCGTCGCCAGCCCGGCGCAGTTCACGCTGCCGCGCCAGATGTTCGCCGGGCTGCGCGAGTTCCTGAGTCCGACGATCGCCGCGGCGGCGGTGCTGCTCATCGCCGTCTCGGTGGTGCTGCTCGCGCTCAACGAATGGGCGCGCGCCCGGGCGAAGGCGCGCGCGCGGCCGCTGGTCGCCGCGGCCGGCGACTGAGGCGGACGCCGCCCGCCGTCCACCCCATCCTCCGACCGACCGCCGATGCCGCCTCCCGCCGCCGACGCCGCGCCGATCGTCCGCTTCGAGGGCGTCTCCAAGAGCTACGACGGCAAGGTCGAGGTCGTCCGCTCGCTCGACCTGGCGCTCGCGCGCGGCGAGTTCCTGACGCTGCTCGGGCCCTCGGGCTCGGGGAAGACGACGACGCTGATGATGCTCGCCGGCTTCGAGGAACCGACCCGCGGCTCGATCCACCTCGAGGGCCGGCGGATCGACCACCTGCCGCCGCACCGGCGCGGTATCGGCATGGTGTTCCAGAACTACGCGCTCTTTCCGCACATGACGGTCGCCGAGAACCTCGCCTTCCCGCTGCAGATGCACGGCGTTCCACGCGCCGAGATCCCGGCGAAGGTGCGGCGCGCGCTGGAGATGGTACGGCTGCCGCGGCTTTCCGACCGGCGCCCGGCGCAGCTCTCCGGCGGCCAGCAGCAACGGGTCGCCGTCGCCCGCGCGCTCATCTACGAACCGCGGATCGTCCTCATGGACGAGCCGCTCGGCGCGCTGGACAAGCAGCTGCGCGAGCAGATGCAGCTCGAGATCAAGCACCTGCACGAGAATCTCGGGCTCACCGTCGTCTACGTCACGCACGACCAGTCCGAGGCGCTGACGATGTCGGACCGGATCGCGGTGTTCCACCACGGCGTCGTCCAGCAGCTCGCCACCCCGTCCGAGCTCTACGAGCGGCCGGCGAACGCCTTCGTCGCCTCGTTCATCGGCGAGAGCAACCGCCTCGACGCGACGCTGGTCGAGCGCGCCGGCGCGACCGGCCGCGTCCGGCTCGCGGACGGCGACACGCTCGCCGCCACCGTGGTCGGCGACCTGCCGGTCGGCGCCCCGGTCGTGCTGTCGGTGCGGCCCGAGGCGATCCGTCTCGACGAGACCGGCGCCGCCGACAACCGGCTCCGCGGCCGTGTCGTCGAGACGATCTACCTGGGCGACCACGGCAAAGCGCGGGTCGCGCTCGAGCTCGGCGCGACCTTCGTCGTCAAGCTCGCGACCGCCGAGGCGCGACGCCTCGCCCGCGACGACGCGGCGAGCCTCGCCTGGGACGCCGCGGACTGCCTCGCCCTGCCGCCGGAACGCCGCTGAACGGCGCGCACGGCCCACGAACGGAGACGTCGATGTCCGGCCCCCAGGATCCCCCCCGCCCCGCCCGCGACGCGAGCCTCGCGCGGTTCGCCAAGTCGCTCGCCCACCGCGAGCGCGCTTCGCGCGTGCTGCCGCGGGGCGTGTCCTCGTCGCCGCGCGCGACGCAGCGGCCGGTCGCGCTCGCGATCGCGCGCGGCTACGACGCCCACCTCGTCGACGCCGACGGCAACGACTACGTCGACTACGCGCTGGGCTACGGACCGCTGATCCTCGGCCACACGCCGGCGGTGGTGCGCGACGCGGTCGACCGGGCGCTCGCCGCCGGCCTGCGCGGCGGATCGGCGAACACGAGCGAGGTCGAGCTCGCCGAGCGGATCGCGGCGCTCGTGCCCGGCGCCGGGCTCACCGCGTTCCTGTCGACCGGCACCGAGGCCTGCCAGCTCGCGCTCAGGCTCGCGCGCGCGAAGACCCGGCGGCTGCGCGTGGTCAAGTTCCGCTGCCACTACCACGGCTGGTCGGACGCGATCGACGTCGCCACCGCCCCGGGCAACGACGGACCGGCGACCGGCGGACAGGATCCGGCGGCGCTCGAGCACGTCGTCGTGCTCGACTGGGGCGACGCGGCGGCGCTCGAGCGCGCGCTCGCCGAGCCGACCGCCGCGGTGATCATGGAAGCGGTCGCGATCAACGCCGGCTGCTTCGAGCCGCCGCCCGGGTTCCTCGAACGCGCGCGCGCGCTCACGCGTGCCGCCGGTGCCGTGCTCGTCTTCGACGAGGTGATCTCCGGCTTCCGGCTGGGTCTGGGCGGCGCGCAGGCGCGCTACGGCGTGACGCCGGACCTGACGGTGCTGGGCAAGGCGCTCGGCGCCGGACTGCCGATCAGCGCGGTCACCGGGCCCGCGGAGACGATGGCGCCGATGATCGACGGCAGCGTCACCCAGCGCGGCACCTACAACGGCAATCCGCTGTCGACCGCCGCGGCGCTCGCCTGCGTCGACTACCTCGCCGCGCACGCCGGCGAGGTCTACCCGCGGATGGACCGCCACGCCGAGGCGATCGCCGCGCGCGCGCGGGAGGTCGCCGCACGGCTCGGCGTGCCGATCGCGGTCAACCGGATCGGCTCCTGCGTCCAGCTCTACGCCGGCGCGTCGTCGATCCCCACGCTCGCGGAGTTGACGCGCGTCTCGCGCGCCGGCACGCTCGCGCTCACCGAGGCGATGATCCGAGAGGGCGTCGCCCCGCTGCCACGGGGTCTCATGTACCTGTCCGCCGCGCACACCGACGCCGACATCGACCGCACGCTCTCGGCGATCGACCGCTCGTTCGCCGCCGCCGCCGCCGAGATCGAGCGCGCCGGCGCCGGCCCCGCCCGCTGAACGCCCTCCGCGTGCCCGCGCCGCCGTCCCCGCTCTCGATCGCCCAGATCGTCGCGCGCAATCTCGCGCCGGTGGTCGGCATCGTCGCGTTCGGGTGGTCGGCGTCGACCGTCCTGCTGCTCTATTTCGCCGACACGATGTTCTCGCTGGGCGTGATGTTCGCCGGGCTCCTGTCCTGGTTCGGACGAGGCCGCGTCGAAGACCAATGGGCGGCGCGACTCAACGCCGAGGTCGGCACCATCGCCGGCGCGGCGTTCATCATCGCGATCATCGCCGTGCCGCTGGGCATGCCGCTGCTGTTCGTCGGCGTGGCCGCCGGCTGGGAGGGAGTGGCGAGCGTCTTCTCCGACCCCGCGCTGCAGGCGGGGCTCGTCTGGCAGTTCGCGGCGGCCGTCTGGTCGTACGGCGCGCTGTGGCGCGAGCTCCACGTCCGCAGCCCCGAGGAGCTCGGCGTCAAGCGCCGCTTCGCGCTCGTCTTCCTGCGCTGGATCGCGGTGATCCTGGTCGTCTATTCGCCGCTGCTCGCCCTGTTCGGCCGCTACGGCCCGGTGGTGCTGGTCGCCGTCTACGCCGGCGCGTCGATCGTCGCCGAGGTCGCGCCGGACCGGCTGCTCGCGCTGTTTCCGAACCGGGCGATCGACGAGCCGGCGACGCCGGAGGCGGCCGGGCGCAAGCGCAAGCGCCGCGGCGACCGGTCGCCCTAGCCGCGCTCGACTTCCGCGAGCGCCTCGCGCAGGAGCGGCGGCCCGGCGTCCTTGAGCCGCCGGGCATCGGAGAGCACCTGCCGGTAGCGGCGTCCGCCGCTCACGCCGTGGTAGAGCCCGAGCATGTGGCGCACGATCGCGCGCAGCGGTGTGCCGCTCGCCGTCTGCCGCGCGGCGTAGCCGATCATCGCCTCGGCGACCGCGGCGCGCGACGGCGGCGGCTGGTCGACGCCGTACAGCCGCGAGTCGACCTGGGCGAGGAAATGCGGATCGTGGTAGGCCGTGCGGCCGAGCATCACGCCGTCGACCGCCTCCAGCTCGCGGTCGATCGTGCGCCAGTCGGCCAGACCACCATTCAGCACGATGGTAGCCGACGGGAAGTCCCGCTTCAGCCGGTGAACGACCTCGTAGCGCAGCGGCGGCACCTCGCGGTTCTCCTTGGGCGAGAGCCCCTTGAGCACCGCGTTGCGCGCGTGGACGATGAAGACCTCGCAACCGGCGCCGGAGAGCGCGCCGACGAAATCGCGGACGAAACCGTAGTCCTGGTTCGCGTCGAGCCCGATCCGGTGCTTGACCGTCACCGGCACGCCGACCGCGTCGCGCATCGCCCGCACGCAGTCGGCGACCAGCGCCGGCTCGGCCATCAGGCAGGCGCCGAAGCTGCCGGTTTGCACGCGCGCCGACGGGCAGCCGCAGTTCAGGTTGATCTCGTCGTAGCCCCAGCGCTCGCCCCATCGCGCCGCGCGCGCGAGCATCGCCGGGTCGCTGCCCCCCAGCTGCAGCGCGACCGGATGCTCGGCCGGATCGAAATCGAGGTGGCGCGGCACGTCGCCGTGCTCGAGCGCCGGTGCGGTCACCATCTCGGTGTAGAGCCGCCCGCGCCGGGTCAGCTGCCGGTGGAAGTAACGGCAATGGCGGTCGGTCCAGTCCATCATCGGCGCGACGCAGAAGCGCCAGTCGCGCCGCGCGGCCGCGTCGGCGCTGGAGCGGGGCGGCCCGGCGACGTCCATCGACGGATTCTAGCCGCCGTCGGGACGCGTCAGGACCGGCCCATCAACAGCGACGGCAGCAACGTCGACGGCGCCGGCCAGAACGTGACCAGCGCGAGCACCGCGAACAGCGGCACCAGGTAGGGCAGCACCGCGCGCACCATCCGGTCGAACGGGACATCGGCGACCTTGGCAGTGACGTAGAGCACGACGCCGACCGGCGGCGTGATCGTCCCGATCATCAGGTTCAGCACGAACACCAGACCGAACTGCACCGGGTCGATGCCGAGCTTGACCGCGACCGGCACGAGGATCGGGATCAGCACGAGCATCGCCGCCAGCGCCTCCATGAAGCAGCCGACGACGAGCAACAGCGCGTTGACGATCAGCAGGTAGACGACCGGATTGGTCGTCATCCCGGTCAGCGTCGCGCCGAATTCCTGCGGCAGCCGCGACACCGAGATGCAGTAGCCCATCAGCGACGCGCACATGACGAGCGCCATCACCACGCCGGTCGTCTCGACGGTGTCGAGGATCACCTTCGGCAGGTCGGCGAGGCGGAACTCGCGGTAGACGGCGAGGCCGAGCACGAGCGCGTAGACGACCGCGACCGCGGCGGCCTCGGTCGGCGTGAACACGCCGGAGAAGAGCCCGCCGAAGAGCACGACCGGCGCCATCAGCGCCCAGAAGGCGCCCTTGAAGGCCCGCCACAGCGCCGCGCCGCCCTCGAACGGATGGCGCGGCAGGTTCCGGCGGATCGCGAGGTGCCGCACCATCAGCATCAGCGCGCCGGCCATCAGGAGCCCGGGGATCACGCCGGCGAGGAACAGCGCGCCGATCGAGGTCTCGGCCGTCACCCCGTAGACGATCATCGGCAGCGACGGCGGGATGATAGGACCGATCGTCGCCGACGCGGCGGTGATCGCGCCGGCGGTCTCGGCGTCGTAGCCCTCGCGCTTCATCGCCTCGATCTCGACGGTGCCCAGGCCGGCCGCGTCGGCGACCGCCGAGCCGCTCATGCCGGCGAAGATCACCGACCCGAGGATGTTCGCCTGGCACAGGCCGCCGCGCATCCAGCCGACCAGCGCCTTGGCGAACTCGAAGATGCGCAGGCTGATGCCGCCGGTGTTCATCAGGTTGCCCATCAGGATGAACAGCGGCGCGGCGAGCAGCGGGAACGAGTTGGCCGCCATCGCGACCTTCTGGGGAATGACGATGCCGGGAATGCCGGCGAGCGCGAGGAAGGCGAAACCCGCGAGCCCCATCGCCGCGTAGATCGCCGGGCCGGCGAACAGCGCGATGAACCACGCGCCGACCACCGCGAGCATCAGCGTGATCATGCGCGCCCGGCCGCTCGGGCCGCGTGCGCCCGCCAGGCGCGCGCGGCGTCGGCGATCGCGTAGAGGCCGACGGCGATCGCGGCGAGCGGCACGATCGCGTAGACCGCGCCGACGGTGATCGCGAGCGAGGTCGCCTCGACGTCCCAGTTGCGCTGCGCGATCCGCGCGCCGTACCAGGCGAGGAGCCCGGCGAACGCGATCGCGCAGGTGGCGGCGAACAGCCGGCAGGCGAGCGCGCCCCGGGGACCCAGCTTCCCGACCAGCATGTCGATCGCGAGGTGCGAGCGCCGCCGGGCCGCGACGATCCAGCCGAGGAACGACGCCCAGACGAACAGGTAGCGCGCGAGCTCGTCGGACCAGACCAGCGGCGCGTTCAGGAAATAGCGGAAGACCACCTGCGCGAGCACGCAGCCCAGCATCGCGCTGAAAACGATGATGGCGGCGGCGTCGACGAGCCGGTCGATGCGTCTACCCAACGGTCGGCGTTCCTCGTGGGTCGGCCGGTGGGTCGGCCTTCAGGCCGGCGAACACGCCCGTGGCGATCGGTGGCCGGGCTGAAGCCCAAGCCCGGCCCTCACCGCCCTTCCCCACCCGCAGGGCGAGCGTCGGGGAGGGGGGTGAAGGGGGCCGAGAGGCGATCAGCGGACCGCCTGGATGCGGTCGTAGGTGCCCGCACCCCATTTCGATTCGAACATCTTCGGTACCTTCGCGAGCACCGGGTCGCGGAACGCCTTCGGGTCCGGCGTGATCACCGTCATGCCGGCGGCCCTGAACGTGTCGACCAGCGACGCCTCCTGCTTGATCAGCTCGGCGTTCTGCCAGGCAATCCCGTTCTTCACCGCGTCGGCGAGGATCCGGCGGTCGCCGGCGGAAAGGCCCTGCCAGAACGCCTCGTTGATGACGACCAGCCGCGGCGTGATGATGTGGCCCGAGAGCACCAGGTACTTCTGGACCTCGTCGAACTTCCCGGCCTTGATCGTCGGCAGCGGATTCTCCTGGCCGTCGACGACGTTCTGCTTGAGCGCGAGGTAGAGCTCGCCGAAGTTCATCGGCGTGGGCTTCGCGCCCCAGGCCTCGGCCATCGCCTTGAACACGTCGTTCTCGGGCACGCGCAGCTTGAAGCCCGCCATGTCGGCCGGCGAGCGCACCTCCTTGCCGGTCGTCGTGATATGCCGCGTGCCGTAGTAGGTCGTGCCGAGGATGCGCATGCCGCGCGCCTTGACCAGCGTCTCGTTGAACGACTCGCCGATCGGGCCGTTCATCGCCTTGTCGAGATGCGCGGCGTCGCGCCAGATGTAGGGCGCCTCGACCACCGAGATCGACGGCACCCAGGCGCCGAAGTTGGCGGCGCCCTCGGTGACGATCTGCTGCACGCCGTTGGCGACCGCGTCGATCATGTCGCGCGACCCGCCGAGTTGGCCGCCGGGGAAGCCCTGGACCACGATCCGTCCGCCCGACTTGTCCTTCACCTCGGCGGCGATGCGCTCGATCATCTGCACCGACGGGTGCGTCCCGCCGACGACGTCGCCCCACCGGATCGTCACCGACTGCGCGGCGGCGCTGCCGGCCGCCAGGACCGCGATCGCGGCCCCCATCCAACGCTTCATCGTCGTCTCCTCGTCTCGTGTCCCCGTCGCCGGCCAGGACGCCGGTCCGGCCCCCATGCGGCGCGGCCATTATCCCGCGAACCGCCCGGCACCTCTCCCGACGCCATTGACAGCACACTAGCAGATCACTAACATGTCAGCCAGATCCCAGGCTCTCTCCGGTGGGTCCGGTCCCGGGCCGCGAATCCCGACATCCCGATCGCCCGCCGGCGCGGCCTTCCGTTCGCCAGACTCCCCCGCTTGAACACGATGCTCGCGCCCGCGCCGGCCGGCGCTCCCCTCCGGGAGCCGGCGCGCCTGCCGCTGCCCGCGGTGTTCCTGGCGCCGGCGGTCGCGATCGTATTCCTGGTGTCGATCTACCCGGTGTTCGACGCGCTGGGACTGTCGCTGTTCAAGACCCGCTATGCCGAGAAGCTCGAGTTCGTCGGCCTGGCCAACTACGTCGCGCTGTGGAAGGACCCGGCGATCGGGGCGGCGGCGAAGCACTCGCTCGTCTACGCCGGCGCCTCGCTCGCGCTGGCGATCCCGCTGTCGCTCGGCCTCGCGCTGCTGCTCGACTCGAAGCTGCCGATGCGCTCGGCGGTGCGCACGATCGTCATCCTGCCGTGGGTCATGTCGCAGACGGTCGTCGCGCTCTTGTGGGCGTGGATTCTCAACGCCGACTTCGGCCCGGTGGTCTGGGCGATCCAGCAGACGACCGGGTCGCGGCCGCCGATGCTCGCCTCGCCGCTGGGCGCGATGGTCGCGCTGGTCGTCGTCAACGTCTGGGCGAGCTATCCGCAGGCGACGCTGCTGCTGCTCGCCGCGGTGCAGACGATTCCGAAGGAGCTGCACGAATCCGCCCACGTCGACGGCGCGAGCGCCCTCCAGCGTTTCCGCTACGTCACCTTCCCGCAGATCAAGCCGACGCTGGCCGTCGTGCTGATCCAGCTGACGCTGCTCTATTTCAACATGGTCACGCTGATCTTCACGCTGACCGGCGGCGGCCCGCTCGCCTCGACCGAGACGCTGGCCGTGCGGGTGCTGAAGACGAGCTTCGAGGACTGGAACATCGGCCGCGGCGCAGCGCTCGGGCTGGTGATCACCGTGGTCAACTTCGCGTTCTCGGCGTTCTACGTCCGCGCGCTCAGGCCGGCCGATCCCGGAGGCGCGGCGTGAGACCGGCCCGCGACGCCGCGGCGATCGGGCTGACGCTCGCCGCCTGCGCGTTCGCCGCCGGACCGCTGGTCTGGGGTCTGCTCACCTCGTTCAAGCCGGCGATGCAGGTGGTCGCCTATCCGCCGCGGCTCTGGCCGACCTCGCCGACGCCCGAGCACTACCTCGCCGTCTGGCAGCAATCGAACTTCCCGGTCTACTTCACGAACAGCCTGATCGTGACCGCCGTCTCGGTCGTCGCCAGCCTCGTGCTCGCGGTCCACGCCGCCTACGCGCTGGCGCGCTTCGACTTCCGCGGCAAGACCGCGCTGATGTTCGGCATCCTCGCCACCTCGATGATCCCCGGGATCGCGATCCTGGTCCCGCTCTACAACCTGTCGGTGAAGACGGGGCTCTACAACACGCTGACCGGCATGGTGATCGTCTACACCGCGTGGAACGTGCCGCTGCTCGTCTGGCTGCTCAAGGGGTTCTTCGAGAAGGTGCCGCGCGAGCTCGAGGAGGCGGCCGAGATCGACGGCTGCGGCCCGTTCCGGCTCTTCTACCTGATCGTGCTGCCGATCGCGCGTCCGGGGCTGCTCGCCGGCGCGATCATGGCGATGATGGCGGTATGGAACGACTTCCTGATCGGCTACACGCTCGCGGTCAGCGAGCAGAAGCGCCTGGTGCCCTACGGGCTCTACGCCTACATCTCGAACATCGGCATCGACTGGGGCCAGCTGATGGCGGCGACCGTGCTCGCGCTGGTTCCGGTGGTCTTCGCGTTCCTGATCATGCAGAAGTGGCTCGTGCAGGGCCTGATGGCCGGCGCGGTCAAGGGTTGAACTCACGCTCCAAGGAGGAGACAAGATGAAACGTCGTACCGTCGTCCGGATCGCCGCCCTCGCCGCGGCGCTCGCCACGTTCGCCCCGACGCCCGCCGCCTGGGCCCAGCCGAAGGAGCTCTCGTTCTGGACCTTCCTCGCGACCCAGGGCACCGATCCGCGCTCGACCGCGCTGCGCAACGTCGTCGAGAGCTTCAACAAGTCGCAGTCGAAGTACGTGGTCAAAGTCGAGTCGATCAACTTCGCCCGGCTCGACAACCAGGTGATCCAGTCGACCGCCGCCGGCCAGGGCCCGGACATCCTCAACGTCTACAGCGACCAGCTGCCGATGCACGTCGCGGCGAAGACCATCGTGCCGCTGGACGCGCGCTACGCCGCGCTGGCCGCCGGACAGAAGGACTTCGTCTTCGACCTCGACTTCTTCCGCTTCGACGGCAAGCTGATGGCGCTGCCCTGGGAGACGCGCGTCTGGCTGCTGTGGTATCGCAAGGACCTGCTCGACAAGGCCGGCGTCGCGGTGCCGCGCAACACCGACCAGTTGCAGCAGGCCGCGGCGAAGACGTCGACCGACCAGGTGATGGGCTTCGGCTTCGGCGCGTCGACCGGCGCGCTCGGCGCCGGAGCGATGGAGGCCTTCATCCCGCTGTTCTGGAGCGCCGGCGGCACGCTGTTCGACGCCAAGGGCAACGCGACGATCAACACCGACGCCGGCGTCAAGGTCCTGACGCTGTTCCGCGAGATGGTCGAGAAGAGCAAGGGCATGCGGGCGACCGTGTCCGGCATGTCGGTCGAGGACGCGATGACCGCGGTGCGCGCCGGCAGCCTCGGCATGACGCTGATGGGCAGCTTCCGCGTCGGCGCCGCGCGCAACGCCGCCGCGACCGGCCAGAACCTTCAGACGGCGCCGGTGCCCGGCCTGGGCTCGTCCGACAAGCCCGCCCCGGCGCGGCTCGCCGGCCAGACACTGACGATCGGCGCCAACAGCAAGGACCCGGACGGCTCGTGGGCGTTCATCCAGCACTACCTGTCGCCGGCCTCGCAGCTCGAGTTCGCCAAGGCGGGCGTGATGCCGTCGCGCAGCTCGAGCTACGCCGACCGCTTCTTCAAGGAGGACGCGCTGGCGAAGGACCTCCAGGCGTGGTCGGACTACGCCAAGCAGCACGGCCGGATGGAGAAGACGCCGAAGGACTTCTCGAAGCTCTCCGAAGAGCTCGCCAAGGCGATCCAGAAGGTGCTCGTGCAGGGCGCCGACCCGAAGGCCGCGCTCGACGAGGCGGCGGCCGCCTACAACGCCCAGCGCTCGTAGGCGCGGCGGCCATCCAGGAGACATCGATGAATATCGACATGCCGGTCCACAGCGAATCCGACGTCGTCGTCGCCGGCGGCGGGCCCTCGGGCCTCGTCGCGGCGATCGCCTCTGCCCGCGCCGGGGCGAAGACGACTCTGGTCGAGCAGTACGGTTTCCTCGGCGGCATGGCGACCGCCGCCTCGGTCGGTCCGTTCTCGCCGTTCCACTACGACGATCAGCAGATCACGATGGGCATCCCGCAGGAGCTCGTCGAGCGCCTGATGGCCGCCGGCGGCAGCACCGGCCATCTCAAGTGCGTGCCCGAGTACGGCTCGGGCTCGTACATGGCCTACTTCGACCGCGAGGTCTACAAGCAGGTCGCCTTCGACATGGTCCAGGAGGCGGGCGTGCGGCTGCTGCTGCACTCGTTCATCGGCGGCACCGTCGTCGACGGCAAGCGCGTGCGCGGCGTCCAGGTCGCCAACAAGTCGGGGTTCCAGCAGGTGCTGGGCAAGGTGACGGTCGACGCGACCGGCGACGGCGACGTCTCGGCGCGGGGCGGCTGCCAGATCCAGTGGGGCCGCAAGTCCGACAACCTCGGCCAGCCGATGACGATGTTCTTCGAGATGGCGAACGTCGACACCGGAGCGCTGCGCGCCTACATCGCCGAGCATCCCGAAGACTTCGAGTGGACCTCGACGCTGCACTCGCGCACGCCGCTGCCCAAGCACCTGAATCAGCATTACTTCGTCGCCCAGGGATTCCGCAAGGCGGCCGCCGAGGCGATGGCCCGGGGCGAGCTGCACCTCGGCCGCGACACCGTGCTGCTGCAGAGCACGATGCGCGAAGGGATGATCGTCTTCAACTCGACGCGCGTCGGCAAGCTCAAGGGCACCGACATCGACGACTTCACCAAGGCCGAGATCGAGGGGCGCAAGCAGGCGATGTCGCTCGCCGCGTTCGCCCGGAAGTACATCCCCGGCTTCGAGAACGCCTACGTCTGCTCGACCGGCGCCCAGATCGGCGTGCGCGAGAGCCGTCACGTGATCGGCGAGTACGTGCTGACCCAGGACGACGTCGTCGAGGGCCGCCGCTTCCGCGACGTGATCGCGCGCGGCTTCTTCCCGGTCGACATCCACAGCCCGACTTCCGGCGGCGGCTACGCCGGCGGCAGCACCTGGATCAAGCCGAAGGCACCGTACGACATCCCGATGCGCTGCGTCGTTCCCAAGGGCGTCGACGGGCTGGTGATGACCGGCCGCAACATCTCGGCCGCGCACGAGGCGCACGGGTCGCTGCGAGTCCAGGGCACGGTGTTCGCGATCGGCCACGGCTCGGGCGTGGTCGCCGCGACCGCGGCGCTCGCCGGCGTCGAGCCGCGGCAGGTCGACATCCACAAGGTGCACAAGACGCTGATCGCGCAGCGCGCCAATCTCGAGCTCGAGGGACTGTCCCTCGCGCCGGCGGCGGACTGACGATGTCCGCCCCGGCGCAACGTTTCGGGCTGTCCTGCGCGCTGACGACGCCGTTCGGCGTCGACGGACGCTGCGACGTCGCGAGACTGGCGACCCACGCGCGGTCGCGGCTGGCCGCCGGCTGCTCGAGCGTGACCGTGTTCGGCACCACCGGCGAGGGACCGTCGCTGTCGACGGCGGCCCGCGCGGGGGTGCTCGACGGTCTCGCGCGTGCCGGGCTGGACGTCGCCGGCACGGTCGTGGCCGGCGTGATGGCGAGCGCGGCCGGCGACGCGATCGAGCAGGTCCGCGCCGCGCGCCAACGCGGCGTGCGACGGTTCCTGCTCGCGCCGCCGTTCTATTTCAAGAACGTCCCGGCCGACGGCCTGGGGCGCTGGTTCAACGAAACGCTCGGCGCCTTCCGCGGCGAGAACGTCGAGTTCCTCCTCTACCACATCCCGTCGGTCACCAGCGTGCCGCTGCCGATCGAGCTGATCGCGACGCTCAAGGCGACGCACGGCACGCTTGTGCGCGGCGTCAAGGATTCGTCGGGCGACTGGGCGTACAGCTCGAAGCTCCTGGGCCTCGCGTCGCAGTTGACGATCCTGATCGGCGACGAGCGCCACCTCGCGCAGGCGGTCCGGCAAGGCGGCGAAGGCGCGATCAGCGGCTGCGCCAATTTCATGCCCGAGGTGCTGCTGCCGCTGGCGCGCGACGGCCGCGACGACGCACGGGTCGCGGACATCGTCGACCTGCTGCTCCGCTACCCGGTGACCCCGGCGGTCAAGGCCGCGCAGGCCTGGCGCGACGCCGATCCGTCGTGGTTGCGGGTCGCCCCGCCGCTGGTGGCGATCGGCGAGCGCGAGGCCGAATCGATCGGCCGGACCTGCGCGACGATCCTGGAGCGGGAGCGGCTCGCCGTCTCCGGCGACTGAGCCGCGTCCTGTCCCGCCGATGATGGACGATCCGACCTCCCTGGGTGAAGCGCGCGAGCGCCCGAAGCTGCGCGACCAGGCCTACGAGGCGTTCACCTCGCGGCTGCTCGCGCGCGACCTCAAGCCCGGGCAGTTCATTTCGCAGCGCGAACTCTGCGCCCTCACCGGCATGCCGCTGGGCGCGATCCGCGAGCTGGTGCCGCGGCTCGAGGCCGAAGGTCTGATCCGCACGGTCCCGCAGCGGGGCATGCAGATCGCGCAGGTCGACCTGTCGCTGGTGCGCCACGCGTTCCAGTTCCGCCTGTTCGTCGAGCGGGAGGCGGTCGCGCTGTTCGCCGCGACGATCTCCGGCGACGAACTGGCCCGCTGGCGCGCCGACCACGAGCGGGTGCTCAAGCGCATGGACCGCGAGCGCGCCTCGGCCCGGTTGCTCGACGACGCCCAGGCGGTCGACTGGGGCTTCCACGACCGGATCATCGACTCGCTGGGTAACCCGATCCTCAGCAACGCCTACCGGGTCAACTCGATCAAGATCCGCCTGATCCGCCGCGACCGCACGCGTCTCGACGACGGCTGGCTCGAGCCGGCGATGCGCGACCACCTCAAGGTGATCGCGGCGCTCGAAGCGCGCGACCCGGCGATGGCGCAGGCCGCGCTCTCGGAGCACATCGAGAACGCGCGCCGCCGCGCGCTCGACCTGTAACGCGACCGATGCGCGCGGCCCCGCTGCTTCCCCGTCGCCCGCTCGGACGCCGCGGCCCGGCGGTGAGCGCGCTCGGCTTCGGCGGCGCGCCGCTGGGCGACCTCTACGCGCGGATCGACGACGCGACCGCGATCGCCACGGTCGAGGCGGCGCTCGACCGCGGCGTGACCCTCGTCGATACGTCGCCGCTCTACGGCCGCGGACTCTCCGAGCACCGGATCGGCACCGCGCTGCGGCGGCGCCCGCGCGAGTCGTTCGTCCTGTCGACCAAGGTCGGTCGCCTCTTCGCGCCGGCGCCCGCCGGCGTCGTCCGACCCGAGGGCTACGTCGGCGGCTTTCCGCACGAGGGCCGCTTCGACTACTCGTACGACGGCGCGATGCGATCGCTCGAGCAGTCGATGCTGCGGCTGGGCGTCGCCTCGGTCGACGTCGCGCTGGTTCACGACGTCGATCCGTGGACGCACGGCGAGGACGCGCCGGCCCGCCAGCGCGAAGCGCTGACCGGCGCGCTCCGGGCGCTCTCGGACCTGCGCGCGCAGAAGGTCGTCGGCGCGATCGGGATCGGCGTCAACGACGCCGACGTTGGCGAGCGCTTCGCGCGGGAGGCCGATCTCGACTGCGTGCTGCTGGCCGGCCGGTACTCGCTGCTCGAACAGCCGGCGCTCGACCGATTCCTGCCGCTCGCGCGCGAGCGCGGGATCGGCGTGATCGTCGGCGGCGTCTTCAACTCGGGCGTCCTCGCCACCGGCGCCAAGCCCGGCGCGCGCCACAACTACCGCGAAGCGCCGCCGGAGATCCTCGCGCGGGTCGCCGCCATCGAGAAGGTCTGCGCCGCGCACGACGTCGCGCTCCCGCACGCGGCGATCGCCTTCGTGCTCGGCCATCCGGCGGTGTCGAGCGTCGTGCTGGGCGCGGTCACGCCCGACGAAGTCCACCGCAACGCCGCCGCGTTCGCCAAGCCGGTGCCCGCGGCGCTCTGGCGCGACCTCAAGGCCCGGCGGCTGCTGCGCGAAGACGCGCCGACGCCCGCATGATCGACGCGCACCAGCACTTCTGGAAGCTCGACCGCGGCGACTACGGCTGGCTCACGCCGGCGCTCGGACCGATCCACCGCGACTTCGGACCCGGCGACCTCGCGCCGATCCTCGCGCGCCACGGAATCGAGCGCACGATCCTCGTCCAGGCCGCGCCGACGCCCGCCGAGACGCGCTGGCTGCTCGACCTCGCGGCGGAGACGCCCTTCGTCGCCGGCGTCGTCGGCTGGACCGACTTCGACGCGCGCGACGCGGCGTCGACGATCGCGGCGCTCGCCGCCGAACGCTCGCTCGTCGGCCTGCGGCCGATGGTCCAGGACATCGCCGACGACGAATGGCTGGCCCGGGCCTCGCATCGGCCGGCGTTCGAGGCGATGGTTGCGCACGATCTGGTCTTCGACGCGCTGGTGCTGCCGCGGCATCTGCCGCGTCTCGCCCGCGTGCTCGACCGCCACCCGCACCTCGCCGTCGTCGTCGACCATGGCGCGAAGCCGCGGTTGCGCGCGGGCGACCTCGGCGGCTGGCGGCGCGACCTCGCGGTCGTGGCCTCGCACCCGCGGGTCGTCTGCAAGCTCTCGGGCCTGCTGACCGAGGCGCCCGAAGGCGCCGGCCTCGACGATCTGCGTCCGGCGATCGACACGCTGCTCGACCTCTTCGGCCCCGCTCGGCTGCTGTGGGGCAGCGACTGGCCGGTCGTCAACCTCGCCGGCGGCTACGACCGCTGGCGCTCGATCACCCTCGAGGCGCTGGCGCCCTTGCGCGCGGACGAGCGCGACGCGGTGCTGGGCGGCAACGCCCGACGCGTCTACCGGCGCGCGCTGCGGTAACATCGCCGGCCTACGAGGAGGACGCCATGGCCGACGAGAAGAAGAAGCTCACGATCCCCGACCTGCTGGACGCCAAGCGGACCGGCAAGCGGCTGGTCATGGCCTCGATCCCCGACTATCCGTCGGCGATCTGGGCCGAGCGCGCCGGACTCGACATCGCCGCGATCGGCGACAGCCTGGCGATGGTGAGTTACGGCCATCCGAACACCTTGCCGGCGACCGTCGAGCTGATGCTCGAGCATTGCCGCGCGGTGCGCCGCGGCGCGCCGAACACCTTCACGCTGGTCGCGATGCCCTACGGCAGCTACGCGAACGAGGACCTCGCCGTCCACAACGCGCTGCGCTTCATGAAGGAGGGGCAGGTCGACGCGGTGAAGATGCAGGGCGGCCGGGAAAAGTCGCCGATCATCCGCGCGATCGCGGACGCCGGCGTGCCGATCATGAGCCACGTCGGCATGTGCCCGCATTTCGTCCACCGCTACGGCGGTTTCCGGCTGCAGGGCAAGACCGCCGACGACGCGATGCGCATCGTCGACGACGCGCTGGCGATCCAGGAGGCCGGTGCGATCGGACTCGAAATCGAGGCGGTGCCGGCGCCGGTCGGACGCGCGGTGCACGAGGCGGTCGACATCTTCACCTTCAGCATCGGCGCCGGTCCCTACGGCACCGCGCAACTGCTGCTGGCCTTCGACCTGCTCGGCGTCTTCGACCAGTTCAAGCCGAAGTTCACCAAGCGCTACGCCAACCTCTCTCAGATCGCCGTCGAGGCGCTCAAGACCTACGCGGCCGAGGTCCGCGGCGGCAGCTTCCCCGACGCCGACCATAGCTACTCGATGCAGCCCGACGAGCTGGCCAAGCTCGAGGCCCGGCTGGGACGCAAGCTCGGCTGACGACCTCAGCCGCCCTTCTCGGTCCGACCGACCGGCTGCGGCGCCGGCTCGCCGCCCCGCAGGAAGTCCTCCATCGCGATCTCGCCGCCGGGCGGGACGACGACGAACGCCTCGTCCGAGCGTTCGAGGCGCTCGGGCATCGTCAGCAGGTTCTCGATCAGTTCCGAGCTGCCGACGATCTCCTCGTATTCGACGCCGAAGCGCTCGCCCAGGAACTTCGCGACCTCCTGCACCCGCGGCCGGCAGGACTCGACGTCCTCCTGCGAGTAACCGACGAAGCAGAGCTTGCGGTAGTGCCGGTACTTCATCTCGATCACGTAGTCGGCGGTTTCTTCGTCGTACTCGCGGATCATGTTGCGGTAGTCGGTCAGCGGCTCGTCCTTCGCGTCGATCCATCCCTTGGTCAGGTAATAGGTGTTCGGGCTCTCGAAGAAGCGCTGCAGGTAGCGCTGGTGCGAGCCCAGGAAGATGGCGACGCAGTCGTGCGTGCGCGGCACGATCAGCGTGTGTCGTCCGGACTTCACGCCGGCGAGACCGTTGCCGCACAACCCGTAGCCCAGCAGCACGACCGACGGCTCCGGCAATTCGTCGAGCCGCTCCTGCAACGTGAGGAGGAGCTTCTTCGGCGAGTTGTGCAGGTTGACGTCCATCCAGGTGACCGGCACCGCCGCCGGCAGCCGGCCCCCGAGCAGGTGCTCGAGCACGCCGCAGGCGAGGACGACCAATGGTCGGCGGCCGTTCACCGGCGTGCTCCGGTCGGGCGAGCCGCGACCCGCGGTCCCAGGCGGCACCCAGGGTCCGGCGCGCCGGGTCGCTTCGACCCGCCGCTTTCCAGGGAGGCCAGGGGCCGCCGGGCCCCGATTGGCTGCCCCGGGCAGACGGCACCCGCAGAAAATACGCGCGAGCCCCCGTCCAAGATCGACGCCAGGCCGGATTTCGAGGTCATTTGGGCATCAACGTAATACGATTGCCTACATACGCTGTAGGGCCATCGATGCCGCAGCGCGTCACGCGGTCAGCCGATTTTCCCCCGGGCGGCATCGGCGACGCCCGACGCGGCGGCTCGGCGACCCCGTCGGAAAGCCCCGGGAGGATACCTCGGCCGGGCCGAACCGTCGTCGCCGACCAGGCTCCGGCCACCTGACCGGCGGGTGGCAACCCGGCTGGCACGCTCCCTGCGTTTCCCGAGTTGGGGAATCCGGCCAACGCGACCGGGAGTGGCCCTCGCCGCGATCGGTTCGGGCACTCGCGCCTGTCGATCCCGGCACTCGAACAGACACCAAGAGGTAACGATGCGCGCGGACATGCTGAGCTCGATCCTGAGCGATCTCAACGGAACCTCGGCCGATATCGAGGCCTCGGCCGTCATCTCCACCGACGGCCTGATGATGGCCGCCGCCCTCCCCGCCGGCATGGACGAGGACCGCGTCGGCGCGATGAGCGCCGCGATCCTCTCGCTGGGCGACCGCACCGCCCGCGAGCTCGCCCGCGGCGAGCTCGAGCAGGTCCTCATCAAGGGCGCCAAGGGCTACGTCCTGATGACCCACGCCGGACACGAGGCGGTGGTCACCACGCTCGCCAAGCCGAACGCCAAGCTCGGCCTCATCTTCCTCGACGTGCGCCGCGCCGCCGAAGCCATCGCCAACGTCATCTGAGCAGACCGCTCGGCCTCCGGGCCGACGAGGGACGACCATGAGAGACATGCAATCCGCCGACGTCCGCGGCCCGCACCGGACCGCGAGCCTGACCTACTGCGACGGCACGACCCGCGCCGTGCTCGTCTGCGACGAGGAGGTCCCCTATCCCGATGGGCGCCTGATCGTCTCGTGCACCGACCTCGACGGGCGGATCACCGCGGCGAACACCTCGTTCGTCGAAATGTCCGGGTACCCGAAGGACGAGCTGATCGGTGCACCGCACCACATCCTGCGCCATCCGGATATGCCGGCCGCGGCGTTCAAGGACCTGTGGGACACGGTGAAGTCCGGCCGGAAGTGGAGCGGGTACGTGAAGAACCTGCGCAAGGACGGACGCTACTACTGGGTCTACGCGACCGTGATCCCCAACGTGCGCAAGGGGGCGATCGTCGGCTACACCTCGGTCCGCCGCAAGCCGTCGCGCGCCAAGATCCGCGAGTGCGAAGCGCTCTATCCGACACTCGTGTGACCAACGACCGGACTTCGACATGACCTTCAACCTGACCGTCAGCCCCGACTTCGCGCCCGAGCGGATTTCGGGTTGGTACATCTTCAACACCTGGCTGCAGAAGGAGATCGGGAAGTCGGTCCATCTCGAGCTCTACGACGACTTCGCCTCGCAGCGCGCCGACATCGCCCGCGGCAAGGTCGACCTGATCTACGCGAACCCGTCCGACGCGGCGTTCCTCGTCCGCGAGCACGGTTTCGTCGGCGTCGCCAGGCCGCTCGGCGTCACCGACGAGGTGGTGGTCGCGGTCGCCGACGAGAGCCCCTACGCCGCGGTCGAGGACCTGCGACCCGGGACCCGGATCGCCGCGACCGACCACCCGGACATCCGGATGATGGGCATGATCCTGCTCGAACCCGCGGACCTGGGGCGCGACACCACGACGCAACGCGAGTGCGCGACCTACGTGCTGGTCGCCAAGGCGCTGCTCACCGGGCAGGCCGACGTCGGGTTCTTCCTCAAGGCGGCGTACGACGATCTCGCGAGTTCGACGAAGAAGCGCCTGCGCCCGCTGGTGACCAGTCAGATCCAGGTCGTGCGCCACGGACTGCTCGCCGGCACCAAGGCGGTCCCGCACGTCAGCGCGCTCAGGCACGCGTTGCTCGGCATGACCGATTCGCCGAAAGGCCGCGACGCGCTCGCGAACCTCGGCTTCACCGGCTGGGAGAACTTCGAGCAGGAAGACGTCGAGTTCATGATCGACCTGATGGATACGCTGGTCGCCTGAACACGATGCCGGCCGTCACCGCACTCGCGTCCGTCCGCCCACCGCCGTCGATCGCCGACGAGCCGGCGTTCGGCCTGGACGAAGGCTCGCGCCTGCGGCCGTCCGGGCGATGGTCGCCCGAATCGGCGGGCGGCTACCTCGCTCGCGCGATCGCCCGCGATCCGGGCGATCTGCGCCGGCACGTCCGGCGCGTCGCCCTATGGACCGCATCGGCCCGCGCCGACGAGATCTACGGCGCGCTGATCGACCTGTACGTGGCGCTCGGTGCCTGCGGAGCCGCGCTGCGCGAGCGGATGCTCGGCGCGGCCGCCGCCAGCCTCGCCGACGACCAGCGCGCGTTCCTGTCCGGGCGCCTCGGTGCAGGGCTCGCCGCGACCGACCCGCATCCACCGGCGCCGACGTCGGTGCTGACCCGCGCGGTGACCGGACGCCTCGACACGATCACCCGACTCGGTACCGCCGACGCGGGGTCGGCGTTCGAGCCGCTGCGCGAGGCGCGCGAGTTCCTCGCCGAGGGCAATCTCGCACGCGCCCGCGAGATCCTCGAAGACGCGCTGCGCGACGACCCGGCGCAAATCGAGATCGGCCGCGAACTCGTCGCGATCTACCGCCATTCGCGCGACCTCACGCGACTCGAAGCGATCCGCCGCGAGCTGGGCGACCGGCTCGCCGAACCCGCGACCTGGGCCGAGGCGTCGGCCGCGCTTCGCCCCGGGAGCGCGGTATGAGCCCGCAAATCGCCCACCGGGCCGCCCTTCAGGTCGTCCTGCACGGCATGAACGAGCGCGCGGTCAACACGTTCACCGCGCTGTTCGCGAGCGCCGCGTGGAAGGACTGCGCGCTCGCCGGCACGACGCCGCCCGACCTGGGCATCGTCGATCTCGACACGCCGACGCCGGAGAAGACCTGGGCGGATTACCGGCGCCGCCATCCGGATCTGCCGACGGTCGTTCTGTCGATCCGGGAGCAGTCCCGCGACAACGCTCGCCTGTTGCGCAAGCCGGTGAGCGCGACGACGCTGCGCACGACGATCAACCAGATGCGCGTGGAAATCGAACGGCGACGCGCGGCCGCGCCGCGCGCGCCATCGGTTCCGGCACCCGCAGTGGCGGCGATGCGGCCGGTGCCGCCGGCCGCCCGTCCTGCGACGGCCACCGTGCCGCCGCCGCCACGCCCACCGGCCCCGCCGTCCGGGACGCGGCCGCCGTCGGCGGGATCGTCGCCGATGCCGCCGGCCGCGCGGCCCCCCGGAGCCGGCACGACGCTCGCCCCTCGATCCGGAAACCCGGCGGATTCGCCCGCGGCGCCGGTCGCGGGCCCCGCCATCACTCCGGCCGCGGTCGCGAAGAAGGCGAAAACGCACGCACCCTTCGCACCGCGACGTGCGAACGAGTCCCGAACCGCGACCCGCGAGGTCACGCGCCTGCTCGACCCGGAGCGCGCCGAGGAGTACTGCGGCGAAGCGCCCGACGTTCCGATCCACGACCTCGCCGGTCTGGCGCGGATCGTCTACGACCCGCGCGCCTATTTCCAGGGAGCGCTCGAACGCGCGATCGCCGCCGCGCGGCGCACCCACCAGGCGCACGCGATCATCGGCCTTCCATCGTCGCTGGTCGTCATGCCCGGCCGGTCGGGCCAGGTGCTGACGCGTTTGCCGCCCGACCAGTTCCGCGCGCTCTGTTCGGGCACGATCGAGGCCGGCCGGCTCTCGGTCGGCCTCGCGACCTCCGCCCATCTCGAGGATGTCGGCAACGCCGCGCCGCAGCGCGACGAGTCGTTGCTCTGGCAGGTCGCGCTGTGGTCGGGGCGGGGTCGTCTGCGCCGCAGCATCGCGATCGACACGCCGGTTCAGCTCGTCCAATGGCCGAACTTCACCCGACTGGTCGAGACGCCCGAGGCGATGCGCATCGCCGCGCTGCTCGCGCTCGGCGCGACCACGCCGATGGCCGCCGCCGCGCGGCTGCGAGTCCCCCAGCGCTACGTGTTCGCGTTCGTCTCGGCGGCGCGCGCCATCGGACTGATCGAGCGGACCGCCCTCGACGCCAACGCGCTGGGAGGCGACACGATCACGCAACTGGGCGACGGTCCGCGTTCCACGCCGAGCGCGCCGCGCCAGGTCCGCCCAGCGGCCGCGCCGGCGCCCAAGCCGGGGAAGGACGTCGCGCCCCGACCGCTGATCGCCCGCATCCTCGCCCGTCTGCTGCCGGGTCGCTGACATGGTCGCCGCCCACCACAAGATCGTGTTCACCGGCCCGGTCGGCGCCGGCAAGACCACGGCGATCGCCGCGTTGTCGGACGAGCCGCCGGTGTCGACCGACGAGGTCGCGAGCGACTTCGCCCGGGCGCTCAAGCCGAACACGACGGTCGCGCTCGACTACGGCGTGATGAGGCTGGGCGACGGGCAGAAGATCCACCTGTACGGCACGCCCGGGCAGGAGCGGTTCGACTTCATGTGGGATATCCTGACCGAAGGCGGGATCGGACTCGTGCTGCTCGTCGACGGCTCGCGATCGGCGCCGCACCAGGACATGCTGTTCTTCATCGAGGCGTTTCGCGAGTTCATCCGCCGCACGGCGCTCGCGATCGGCGTGACTCGCACCGACCTCGCGTCCGATTTCTCGCTCGACGACCTGCATCGCCACCTCGCCCCGCTCGGCCTCAACGTGCCGGTATTCGAGGTCGACGCGCGCAACCGCGACGACGTCGGCACGCTGGTCCGTGCGCTCCTCCACTCGCTCGACCCGGGAATCGACGACCATGCGCGCGCATGACCTGACCCCGGGGCGTTACCTCAGTCCGACGCCGGGAGGCGCGTACACCGCCGTCCAGGCGCCGACCGACGATCCGGCGCGCCGCACGCTGCTCGCGCTGATGGCAGGACCGTCGTCGCCGTTGCTCACGCCGGAATCGGCGGTCGCCTGGACCGGCATGCCCGGCCCCGACGATGCGCTAGAAGTCGTCTACCGGCTGCAATCGCTCGCGTTGGTCCAGGCGGACGAGGTCGCGCGCCAGGCGGTTCCGGACGCGCTGGAGCGGCTGCTGCCCGGCCTGCTCGAACGCCTGTCGAGCACCGGTCGGGCGCTGCTCGCCGACGCACAGGGCTTCTACATCGCGAGCGCCGGGTTCCCGCACGAGACCGCCGAGCGGCTCTCGGCGCTATCGGCCGATCTCGCGTCGATGCACCGGCGCCACGCGTCGCTGCTGGGCGCCAACCTGGGACTGCCGGGCTCGAACTGGGCGCTGGTCGACGCCGCCGGCAACAGTCGGATCGGCGCCTGGACGCTGCACGCCGGCGACGAACGCTTCGCGCTAGTGGTCGCCGGCGTGCCGCGATTCAACCAGCCGGCGCTCGTCGAGCTCGTCTGGGCGCTCGTCCGTCGTTACGCGCACGCCGGGCGCACGCCGGGCTCGGCCGCCGCGACCTCGTCGACAACGGCCCCGGCGACCCGGTCGGCGCCCGCCGCCGCACAGGCCCGCTGACCGGTTCAGATCTTGCGGTCGCGACCTTCCCAGAACGGCGCGCGCAACTCGCGCTTCAACGTCTTGCCCGCGGCGTTGCGGGGAAACGCATCGACGATCAGCACCCGGTCGACCCGCTGGTACTTCGCGGCGACCCGCGCGTTGATCCACTCGCGCAGCGTGAACGCGTCGACGGTCGCGCCCTCGTTCAACACGACCGCGGCCACCGGCGTCTCGCCCCATTTCTCGTGCGGGACGCCGAACACCGCCGCCTCGCGGACCTCGGGGTGGCGGACGATCACCTCCTCGACGTCCTTCGGATAGACCTTGACGCCGCCGGAGTCGATCATGTCCTTGATCCGGTCGACGAGGTAGAGAAAACCCTCCTCGTCGACGTATCCCAGGTCGCCGGTGTGGAGCCAGCCGTCGCGCAGCGCCTCGGCGGTCTTCTGCGGATTGCGGTAGTAGCCGGGCATCGTGATCGGACCTCGGCCGACGATCTCGCCGGTCTCGCCCGGCGCCAGGTCGCGGCCGTCCGGCCCGACGATGCGCAGATCGTAGAACGGCGGCGGGACACCGACGCTCCCGGCCTTGCGGATCGCGTCGTCGCGGTCGAGGATCGTCACGAACCCCTCGGTGAGGCCGTAGAGCTCGTAGAAGCGGTCGGGCAGGAGCCGGTTCAACCGCTCCTTATGCTCGACGTGCAGCGGCGCGCCGAGCGACAGGATGCACTCGAGCGACGCGAGGCGCGAGGGCTCGAAGCCGCGGGCGGCGAGGATCGCGATGATCTGCGCCGGCACCAGCATCGTGTGCGTCACGCGCTCTCGCTCGACGGTATCGATGAACGCCTCGGCGTCGAAGGTCCGCTGAACGATGTAGGTGGCGCCGAGCAGGAACGCCGGGAACAGCGTCACCATCGCGCCGTTGAAGACGATCGCGCCGGCGTGCAGGACGACCGACGATGGCGTCATCCGCCAGGCCGAAGCCATCAGCGTGCCGTACATCGCGCGGATGAAATGCGTGTGGCAGATGCCCTTGGGCAACCCGGTCGTGCCGCTCGTGTACATGATCGTGACCAGATCGTCGGCCGACACTGTCGCCACCGGCGCGGCCGGCGAGGCCTCGCCCCACAGCCGGGCGTACGAACGGTAGCCCGCCAGGTCCGCTCCGTCCGGGTTGTCGATCAGCACCCAGGCCGCGTCGGCGGCGACGCCGGTCGCCCGCGTCGCGTCGAGCGTCGCCAGCAGATCGCCGGTCGCGAGCACGACGCGCGGCGCGGCGTCGGCGAGGAGCGAGGCGAGCCCTGCGGCGTTGAGCAGCGGCGAGAGCGGCACCGCGGCGGCACCGAGTTTCGCGCACGCCCAGTAGGTCGCGAGGAGCTCGAGCGTGTTCGGCAGCACCGTCGCGACCCGGTCGCCGCGAGCGACGCCCAGCGCGACGAGCGCGTTCGCCCAGCGGTTGACGCAGGCGTCGAACGCCCGCCAGTCGAGGCGGGCCTCGCGATCGCCGGCCGGCGCGATCACCGCGGTGTGGCGCGGCCGGTAGCGCGCGTGGCGGTCGATCAGGCGGCCCAGCGCCAGACAGTCCCGGGCGATCCGTGTTTCCATCCGCCGCCTCCTACAACCGGTGGCTCGCGTCGCCGCGAGCGAATCCGGGCCACGCCGCCGACGCGCCGCGCTCGAGCGCGATGACCTTGAAGAGCTCGCCCATCTCGGCGGGCGACAGCAGTCTCTGCACGGCGCCGGCCTCGCGCAGGTACGCGGCCGACGTCGGCTCGCCGATCGCGGCGAGCCGATCGAGGAGCCCGCAACCGATGAGGAACGCCGCCTGCGTAGCGTAGCCGGCGACCGCGAGACCGGCCCGCTCGCCCGCCTCGGCGACCGCGGTGAAATCGACGTGCGCGGTCAGGTCGGCGAGACCCGGCCAGATGAACGGATCGGCGGTCGCGCGATGCCGGTAGTGAGCCATCAGCGTGCCCTGACTGCGCTGCGGGTGGTAGAACTCGGCGCGCGGGAAGCCGTAGTCGACGATCAGCATCGCGCCGGACGCGAGCCGGCGTCCCAGATCCTCGACCAGCGCCTCGGCGGCGGGATTCACCTCGCTCGCGTAATCGATGACCTCGGGAAAGCGCGCCCGGGCGAGCGCTTCGAGCCGCGCGTCGGCGAGCGGTCGCTCGTCCAGCGTGAACGCGCCGTCGCCGCCGACGACGACACCGCGCTCGAACCACGCACCGCCCCGGCGCGCGACGACGTGCGGCGGGATCGCGTCCAGCACCTCGTTCATCACGATCGCGCCGTCGATCCGCGACGGCGGTCCGTCGGGCCATTCGAACTTCGCCGCGGCGGTCGCGGAAAGCTCGCGCGCGACGAGCTCCCGCTGCCGCTCGCGCAGGTCCGGCGACGGCTCGACGATCGCGTAGCGCTTCCAGGCGACGCCTAGCCGTTCGAGCTCGCGGACGACATCGACCGCGAGCCTGCCGCTGCCGGCGCCCAACTCGACGATGCCGCCGCCGTCGCCGGCCGCGAGGATCGCGCCGATCTGCGTCGCCAGCGCCGCGCCGTAGAGCGGCGTCATCTCGGGCGCGGTCGTGAAATCGCCGGCGGCGCCCAGCTTGCGCGCGCCGGCCGCGTAGTACCCGAGTCCCGGCGCGTAGAGCGCGATCTCCAGGTACTCGGCGAGCGCGATCCAGCCGCCGGCGGCGCGGATCGCCTCGACGACCGCGGCGGTCACGCGACCGGAGTGCTCGCGCGCCGCCTCGTCCGGCTCGGGGAGCGCCGGACGCCCGGTGTCGGCGGTCGCGAGTCGCAGGGGAACGGCCATCCTCGGTCGGGGTCCGCCAGCGCGGTACCGCCGCCGCTTTGTGCTAGATTCGTCCCGAGTGTACCCAATCGGCGGGGACGGGGGCGCGCGTGCAAGGCAAGGTCGTCCTGATCACCGGCGGCGCGAAGCGCGTGGGAGCGGCGATCTGCCGACGGCTGCACGCCCGCGGCGCGAACCTGATGCTCCATTACCGCGCGTCGGCCGGCGAGGCGCGGCTGCTGCAGGCCGAGCTCAACAACGCGCGCGCCGGGTCGGTCGCGCTGATCCAGGCCGATCTCCTCGACCTGGCGAAGATCCCGTCGATCGTCGAGCAGACGGTCCAGCGCTTCGGCCGGCTCGACGCGCTGGTCAACAACGCCTCGTCGTTCTTTCCCACGCCGCTGGGTTCGATCTCGGGCTCGCAGTGGGACGACCTCGTCGGTACCAACGTGCGCGCGCCGACGTTCCTCGCGCAGGCGGCGGCGGCGCCGCTCCGGCGGGCGCAGGGGGCGATCGTCAACATCACCGACATCCACGCCGAACGGCCGCTCAAGAGCTACCTCGTCTACTCGGTCGCCAAGGCGGCTCTCACCGGTCTGACCCGCGCGCTGGCGCGCGAACTCGCGCCGGAGGTGCGCGTCAACGCGGTCGCGCCCGGTCCGATCCTCTGGCCGGACGACGAACAGTTCGACGAGGTCTCGCGCCAGCGGATCATCTCGCACACGCCGCTCAAGCGCGAGGGCACGCCCGACGACATCGCGCGCGCGGTGGTGTTCCTGCTCGCCGACGCGCCCTACGTCACCGGCGAGACGATCAACGTCGACGGCGGACGACACGTCGCGATTTGACGCCGAGCGGGTCAGCGCCCTCTCTGCGCCGCCACCGCGACCGGGTGCTCGGCGAAGCGTCCGAGCGGAGTCTCGCGCACGTCAGGGCCTCGCAGATCCGGTCGAGCGCCTCGTACTCGCCGGCATGGAACGCGCGGAACGCATCGTGCGCCTCGGCGCTACTCCATCGATCGACGGCGACGAAGCGGCACGGTTCGGCGAAGCCCGCGGCGTCAGGGTCGCGGCGTAGACCGAGTCGATGCCGCCGGAGGACAAGCTCATGGTCCGCCCGGACCCGCTCCCGGCGACGGCCCGATCTCGATGCCGGCGAGATCCATGACGCGAGTCTGCCACGCGCCGCGCCTCGACGCGCGACAGCGCGCAGGACCCGACCGGCGGCGGTCAGATGCCGAGATACGCCTGCCGGACCCGTGGGTCGCGCTCGAGCACCTCGGTCGGGCCGGCGAGCGACACGCGGCCCATCTCGATGACCACACCCCGCTGCGCGAGCTCGAGCGCGGTCAGCACGTCCTGCTCGACGATGACGATCGTCACGCCGCTCTTCTTGATCTCCTCGAGGGCGGCGATCACCCGCTCGACCGCCCGCGGCGCGAGGCCCAGCGAAAGCTCGTCGATCATCAGCAGCCTGGGGCGCGACATCAGACCGCGACCGATCGCGCACATCTGCTGTTCGCCGCCGGACAGGGTCGTCGCGTCCTGCGCCTGACGTTCGCGCAGGATCGGGAAGAGGCCGTAGACGAAATCGAGGTCCTTCTGGATCTCCGAGCGCGCGTCGCGGCGGAGGTAGGCGCCCAGCATCAGGTTGTCGCGCACCGGCAGGCCCCGGAACAGCCGCCGGCCCTCCGGCACGTGCGCGATGCCGGCGCGGATCACCGCCGCCGGCGCGGCGTTCGTCAGATCGGCGCCGGCGAACTCGATCGTCCCCCGCGTGCCGCGCACCACGCGCGAGATCGCGCGCAGCAGCGTCGTCTTGCCGGCACCGTTCGATCCGACGATGCAGGTGATCTCGCCCTGCGCGACGTCGAGGTCGACGCCCCAGAGGACCTGGACCTGTCCGTAGCCGGCCTCGAGGCCGCGGATCCTAAGCACGTCCGGCCTCGGGCAGTCCGTGCGACTTGAGCCGCGCCGCGAATTTCGAGCCCAGGTAGGCCTCGACGACCCGCGGATCGTTGGCGACCTGGTCGGGTCCGGCGTCGGCGATCAGTTCGCCGTGGTGGAGCACGAGCACGCGCGGGCACAGCGAGAACACGACCTTGAGCAGATGTTCGATGATGATGATCGTGACGCCCTGCGCGGCGATCTTGCGCATCAGCGCCACCGCCTGTTCGACCTCGGCGGTGTTGAGCCCGGCGTTCACCTCGTCGAGCAGCAGGAGCTTGGGCTTCATCGCCAGCGACTTGGCGAGCTCGAGCTTCTTGCGCGAAGGAAGGGTCAGCGACGACGCCGGCCGCTCGGCCTCGCCGTCGAGCCCGACGAAGGCGAGCGCCTCGCGCGCGGCCGCCCGCGACGCCTCGATCGAGGCGACACCGCCGGCGAATAACGCGCCGGCCGAGACGTTCTCGATCACCGTCATCTGAGGGAACGGCTGGACGATCTGGAACGTGCGCGCCATGCCGCGTCGCGCCGATTGGAACGGGCGCTGGCGCGTGACGTCCTCGCCGTCGAACCGGATCCGCCCGCCGCTCGGGCGCAGGAAGCCGGTGACGAGGTTGACCAGCGTCGTCTTGCCGGCGCCGTTGGGTCCGATCAGTCCGACGATCTCGCCGCGGTTCAGCGCGAACGACACGTCGCGCACCGCCGAGACGCCGCCGAACTGCTTCTGCAGTCCCTGGACGTCGAGCAGCGGCGACGCGGCGGCGTCAGCGGGCATCGGCGGCGCTCCCGGCTCCGGCGGCGGGCTTGGCCGACCCGCGGCGATCGCCCCGACCGGGCAGCAGGTTCAAGAGCCCGTTGGGCAGGAAGAAGACCAGCAGGACGATCAGAACGCCCAGCACCGCGTGGTTCCAGTCGAGGAAGCGCGCCCAGACCGTCTGCTCGAGCAGAACGAAGCTCGTCGCGCCGACGATCGGACCCCAGACCGTCCCGACGCCGCCCAGCATCGCCATCACCGGCACCTTGAGCGTCAGCAGGATCGAGAACGCGTCGGTCGGACTGATGTAGCCGGTCCACGAGGCGCTGATCGCGCCGACCGTGCCGCAGGGGACGCCGGAGAGCGTGAACGCCGCGATCTTGTACGCCGAGACGTTGATGCCGAGCGACTCGGCCGCCGACTCGTTCTGCTTGATGCACCGCAGCCCGAAGCCAAGACGCGAGCGTTCGACCAGCACGGTCATCAGGTAGGCGCCCGCCATCACCGCGATGAACGACCAGAGAAACAGGCGCCCGACCTCGGCCGGCGAGCCGGTCACGAACGCGATGTTGAGACCGTTGCCGCCGCCGGTGAGGTCGGCCCACGACGAGGTGACCAGCCGCAGGATCTCGACCGTCGCGAACGACCCGATCGCGAAATAATGGCCCTTGATCCGCAGGATCGCGTAGCCGAGCGCCGCGCCGAAGACCGCGACGATCAGCGTCGCGCCGACCCAGGCGAGCGGCATCGCGAATCCGGCCTTCTGCAAGAGCGCGCCGGCGTAGGAGCCCAGGCCGACGAAGGCGGCCGCCGCGAACGACGGGTAGCCGGCGTAGCCGCCGATGATGTTCCAGGCCAGCGCCAGCGACGCGTACAGACAGACGAACGAGGCGATCTGCACGTCGTAGTTGTCGCCGACGACCGGCACGCCGGACAGCAGCGCGGCGAAGGCGATGAAGGCGCCGTGCTTCAACATGACCGCACGCCGCGACGCGCTGCCGCCGTCGCGCCAAGACGCCCGGCCGCGGTCATTCGTACCCCGCGCGGCCGAGCAGCCCGGCCGGCCGCGTCATCAGCAGGATCACCATCAGCACGAAACCGATCGTGACCGCGTCCTGAGGGCCGATGAGCTGCGTGGCGAGGCTCTCGACCAGTCCGAGGACGAGCCCGCCGAACAGCGCGCCGCCGACCGTGCCCAGGCCGCCGATCACGCAGACGACGAACGCCTTGCCGAGGATCAGCCCGGTGGCGCTGGTCGTCACCGGGAACGTGAGCGAGAACAGCACGCCGCAGGCGCCCGCCATCGCCGCGCCGATCCCGAAGGTGATCGCGTAGACGCGGTGGATGTCGATGCCGAGGAGCGCCGCGGCCTCGCGGTCCATCCGCACGGCGACGATCGCGCGGCCGATCGGCGAGATCCGCAGGACGACGTAGAGGAAGCCGGTCAGCAGGAACGCGAGCAGCACCGCGACCAGGCGGTCGCCGGGCAGGATCAGGTCGCCCAGGACGACGCGGCCGAAATCGAGCGTGATCCGCCGCGGCGTCGCGTCGAAGCCGAAGTTGAGGAGGTTGTAGAGGATCATGTCCAGGCCGAAGGTCAGCGTCATCGTGACCAGCACCGGCTGGGCGATGACGCGGTTGATCGCCCCGGCCTGGAGCGCGTAACCGAACACGAACAGGAGCGCCGCGATCGCCGGCAGCGCGACCAGCGGGTGGATGCCGGTCTTGTGCCACAGCGCGTAGGTGAGGTAGCCGGCGAGGATCACCATCGTCCCGTGCAGCATGTTGATGACGTTCAACACGCCCCAGACGAGCGAGAAGCCGACGGCGACGCAGGCGTAGATGCCGCCCAGCATCAGCCCGTTGACCAGCACCTGCAGGAACAGATCCATTCGTCTCGGATCCCGTCCGGAGCCGGCGGCGCCGGCCCCCGTATCGAGACCCCGCCCGCGCGTCGGCGCGCGGGCGGGGCCGTTGGCCCGACCCCGGGCCGCTACCTGACGAACCGCAGATCGGCCTGTTTGACGTCGTTGGGGAACAGCACGACCGGCTTGCCGTCCTGGATCTGCATCAGCGGCAGGAACCGCGGGCTGTTCATGCCGTCCTCGCGGAACTTGATCGGCCCGAAAAAGGTCTGGATGTCGAGCGCGGCCAGCGCGTCGCGGACCTTCGCCTTGTCGAGCGTTCCGGCCTTCTCGATCGCGCGTTGGATCGCGATCAGCGCCGCCGCCGACGACGCGTGGACATAGTCGGGATCCTGGTTCATCTTCTTGCGGATCGCGTCGGTGAACGCCTGCGGCGTGCCGAACACGTCGTCCGCCTTGTAGGGCACGCTGCCGATCCACCAGGTCGCGCTGGTCACGTTCTCGGCGAGCGGCTGCAGGCCGTCGACGAATTCCCTGTACGCCGGCCCGGTGATCATCGTCACGATCGGCGCGGTGGCGTTCAGGTCGGCCATCTGCTTGCGGACCAGGATCAGGTCCTTCATATACCCGGTCACGTAGATCCAGTCCGGCTTCGCCGCGCGCATCGCGGTGACCGCGGCGCTGTGGTCCAGCGTGCCGACCGGATAGTAGGCCTGGTAGACGACCTCGAGCCCGGCGTCCTTGGCGCGCCCCATCAGTGCGGTCGCCATCGCCTTGGGGAAGACGTCGTCGCGACTCAGGATCGCGACGCGCTTGGTGTTCGGCGCCTTCTCCTTGAAATACGTCAGCATCGAGTCGATCAGGCCCATCGACGGCGAGAGCGTCCCGAACAGGAACTTGAATCCCTGGTTGTGCACCGGCTCGGCCGACGCGACCGCGACGACCGGGATGCCGTAGCGCTCGGCGACGCCGGCCACGACCTTCGTGTGCCCGGAGCCGAACGGCGCGGTCATCACGTCGACCTTGTCGATGTTGATCAGGCGCTCGGCGATCTGCTGCGCCCGCTTCTCGTCGGTCTGGTAGTCGTAGGTGACGAGCTCCACCTTCATCTTCCGGCCGCCGACGCTGATGCCGCCCGCGGCGTTGACGCGCTCGAGCCACAGCTCGTAGGCGCCCGCCTGCTTCTTGCCCTCGTCCGCCAGCGCGCCCGACAGCGCGAGCGGCGCGCCGATCTTGATCGTCCCCTGCGCGAATCCCGCCTGGGACGTCAAGGCGCTCAACGCCAGAATCCCGATTAACGTCAACGCACGTCGCATTTCAGTCTCCTCGGTTCGTAAGCCTACCGTTGCACCCTGGTCCCCGGCCCTTGCGCCGGTGTCCGTTCCGCTGCTCCTACCGCCGCCCTGCCGCCGACCTACCGCCGCGACGCCTGCGCGGCGTCCTCGACCGCTTCCACGATCTTCTTGTACCCGGTGCAGCGGCACAGGTTGCCGCGCAGCGCGTCGACGATCTCCTCGCGCGTGGGGTTCGGGTTGTCGCGCAGCAGCGCGGTCGCGGTGATCACGAATCCCGGTGTGCAATAGCCGCATTGCACCGCGCCGTGGCGCAGGAACGCCTCCTGCACCGGCGAGAGCCGGCCGTCCCGCTCGAGCCCCTCGACGGTGACGATCTCGCAGCCGTCGACCTGGACCGCCCGCACCAGGCACGAGCTGGCGGTCCGGCCGTCGATCAGCACCGTGCAGGCGCCGCAGATGCCCATGCAACAGTCCTTGTTCGTCCCGGTGAGACCGAGCCGTTCGCGGAGCACGTCGAGGAGCGTCTCGGTCGGCGCGACCGCCACCGCGTGTGCCTTGCCGTTGATCTTGAGCGTGATGTCGATCGGCATCGGTCGCGTCCTCAGGTCGCGGCCCTGGCGCGGGCGAGCGCGCGTTCGGCCGTCCGGCGCAGGATCACCGCGCAGACGTGGGTCTTGTAGGCGGCCGAGTAGAGATCGTCGTCGATCGGCTCGCACTCGGCGCCGATCGCCTCCTTCGCCGCGCGGAACGCGGCGTCGTCGAGACGCCGGCCGGTGAGCGCCGCCTCGGTCCGCGCCGGCCGGACCGGCGTGACCCCCATTCCGCCGAAACCCAGTCCGACGCCGGTCACGACCCCGCTCGCCGGGTCGATCGTCAGGCGCACGCCGACGGTGACGGTCGACGAGTAGTCCATCGCCTTGCGCGCGCCGAACTTGCCGAACGCGACCCCCGAATGCGCCGGCGGCGTCGGGAACAGGATCGACTGCAGCAGCTCGTCGGCGGCGAGGGCGGTCTGCACGACGCCGACGAAGAAGTCGGCGGCGGGGATCTCCCGCGCGCCCCGGGGTCCGACCGCGCGCATCCGCGCGCCCATCGCCAGCGCCGCGACCGGCAGGTCGGCCTGCGGATCGGCGAGGCAGACGTTGCCGCCGATCGTGCCGCGGTTCTTGATCCGGCCGCAGGCGATCTCGCCGGCGAGGTCGGCCAGGTAGGGCATCCGCTGCCGGACCACCGGCGAGGACTCGATCGCGTGGTGCGTCTCCAGCGCACCGATCCGCACGCCGTCGCGCTCGAGCGCGATGCCGCGCAACGCGTCGATCCGGGAAATGTCGAGGAGGCAGGTCGGCTGCGCGAGCTTCTCGTTCATCAGGATGCCCAGCGCGACGCCGCCGGCGAGGATGTTCGCCTCGCCGCCGGCGGTCGCCAGCGTCCGGATCGCTTCGTCGAGCGTGCGCGGGCGGACGTACGTGCACTCGGTCATCGGTTGGGTTCCGTCGGTCGTGGGTGTCGTCGTCGCCGCACCGCGCCGTTCAGGCCGTCCGCTTGCTCTCGAGCAGCCGCCAGACGGACTGCGCGTCCATCGGCAGGTGCGTCGGACGAACGCCGGTGGCGTCGGCGACCGCGGAGCCGATCGCGGCCGGGATCGGGATCAGGCTGACCTCGGCGACGCCGCGCGCACCGTAGGGCCCGGTCCGGTCCTGGTTGGCGACGAACAGGCACTGGACTTCGAGCGGCACGTCCTTGGCCCCGGGCAGCAGGTAGTCGCGGTAGTGCGGATTGGCGATGAAGCCGTCCTTGCGCACCATGCGCTCCCACAACGCCTGGCCGATGCCCATCGCCACGCCGCCCTCGACCTGGCCTTCGGCGCCGAGCGGATTGACGACGGTGCCGGCGTCGTGGGCGGTCCAGCAGCGCTTGACGTCGATCTGCCCCAGTTCCTCGTCGACCTCGACCTCGACCAGGTGCGTCGCGTAGGTGTAGGTCGCGTACGGATTGCCCTTGAAGGTCAGGATGTCGGCTTCGATCGGCGGGTCGAACTTGCCGTAGCCGGCGATCGAGTCGACCCGGTCCTCGAGGAGGGCGCAGGCGCGCTCGAAGGGCATCGACTCGCGACCGACGCCGACGCGGTCGTCGGCGAGGCGCACCGATTCGCGCGCGACGCCGAGGAGCTCGGCGAGCGCCGCCTCGAAACGGGCCTTGAAATCCCGGCCGGCGATCAGCGCCGCGTTGCCCGAGAAGTAGGTGGTCCGCGACGCCGATGTCGGTCCGGAATCGTCGGTCCGGGTCGAGTCGCCCGAGATCACGCGCACGCGGTGGACCGACACGCCGGCGGACTGCGCGGCGACCTGCGCGAGCGACATGTCCGAGCCTTGGCCCAGGTCGGGCGTGCCGCAGGTCGCCACGACCGTGCCGTCGCGCTCGACGCGCAGGCGCGCGGTCGACGGGTTGCGCACGCCGCTGTAGCCGATGCCGTAGCCCAGGCAGGCGATGCCCAGTCCCCGCTTGCCCGGACGCGCGTCGGCGGCGAGCGCGCGGCGCCGTTCCTCGTAGATCGGCTCGAGGGCGTCGAGGGTCTGCGTCAGACCGACGTCGAGCAGGAGCTGACCGGTGTTGGTCCGGTCGCCGTCCACCAGCGCGTTCTTGCGGCGCAGCGCGAACGGGCTCATGCCGAGCGCTTGGGCGAGCTCGTTCAGCAGCGACTCGAGGGCGAAGGCGACCTTGACCACGCCGAAGCTGCGCATCGCGCCCGCCGGCGGGTAATTCGTGAACGTGACGACGTAGTGCGTCTTCTGGTTCGGGATCCGGTACGGCATCCCGGTGTGGATGACGCAGCGCCCGCCGACGATGTTGCTGTACGAACGGTAGGCGCCGCCGTCCGACAGGTAGTCGGCCTCGAGCGCGGTGATCCGCCCGTCGCGCGTCGCGCCGAGCTTGAGCTTGATCTCCATCGCGTGGCGCTTGGTCGTGGCGACGAACACCTCCTCGCGCGTGTAGACCATGCGGACCGGGAGTCCGGTCCGCAGCGCGAGCAGCGCGATCGCGCACTCGACGGTGTTGTCCATCTTGCCGCCGAACGCGCCGCCGACCACCGTCTGCACGACGCGCACCTTCTCCATCGGCCGGCCGGTCACTCGCGCGAGCTGCTTGTGATGGTAGTGCGGGTACTGCGTGCAGACCATCACCGTCAGCACATCGTCGGGATCGACGAACGCGAGGCCGCTGGGCGGCTCGAGGAAGCAGTGGTCCATCGACTCGATCGTGAAAGTCCGCTCGAGGACGACTTCAGCCTCGGCGAAGCCCCGCTCGATGTCGCCGAGCCGGTGGTTCAGGTCGGCGATCACGTTGCCGGCGTCGTCGATCTTCGCCGCGCCGGGCGCGAGCGCGTCCTTCGGCGACAGGACCAGCGGCAGCGGCTCGTATTCGACGACGACCGCCAGGCAGGCCTCGTCCGCGGCCGCCACGGTGTCGGCGGCGATCGCGACGATCGGCTCGCCGGCGTAGCGGACCTTGTCCCTGGCGAGGATCGGCGTGTCGTCCTTGATCGTGCCGACGAGCAGGCGGTCGGCCGGGATGTCGTCGGCGCTGAGGATCGCCCGCACGCCCGGGACCGCGCGCGCCGCGCTCAGGTCGACACGCCGGATCCGCGCGTGCGGATGGGCGCTGCGCACGAACCGGCAATGGAGGGCGTCCTCCATCGGGATGTTCGCCGCGTAGCGCGCGCGACCGCGCACCTTGTAGAGGACGTCGTTGCGCGGCAGCCGTTCGCCGACGGTCCGGGCCGAGTTGGCGAGCGCGTCGGGATCGTCGCCATGCAGTCCGGTGCGCACCTCACCGACGATCCGGTGGTACTCGGCCTGCCAGTGGGCCTGCTCGTCGAGCGTGCCGAGCGCGAATTTCTCGCCCTCGGGCTCCTGCCACCGCTTCGCCATCACCGGCCTCCCCGCGCTCGCGCGACCGATCGACTCGATCGCCTCGGACGCGAGCGTCGATCCCGAAGTCCTCGCGCGGCCGTTGGCGTCGCTCCGGCGCGACGGGCGCCGCGCTGCGATCCCGGGACGAATCTACGGACGGCGCGCGACGTTGTCAATACCAGCAGGTTATACCTTTGCTGTTCCATCGCGGCCGAACCGCGAACGGTGGGCCCCGCGGGGAATCGCGCGCCGAATGGTCGTCGCACCGTCGCCGCGATGCGGAACAATGTTCCACAATATTTCCTGCCATGCAATACCGCCCGGACCGCGTGCGCGACGACGGAACGCGCGGGCGCGCCCCGTCCCGGCGCACCCCGGGCGCCTTCCTCGTCGGGACGTCCTGACGCGCGCATCAGAACAGGCCGACGACCTTGCCGTCGACGATGTCGATGCGCGCCGCCGACGGTTCCTTCGGCAGTCCGGGCATCGTCATGATGTCGCCGCACACCATGACGACGAACTGGGCGCCGGCGGCGAGCCGCACCTCGCGGACGTTGAGGACGTGCCGCTCCGGCGCGCCGCGCAGCTGCGGATCGGTCGAGAACGAGTACTGCGTCTTGGCGACGCAGACCGGGTAGCGCCCGTAGCCGCTCTCCTGCAGGCGCCGGATCTGCGCGCGCACCTTGGCGTCGGCGGTGACCTCGGACGCCCGGTAGATCGTCCGCGCGATCTTGCCGATCTTGTCCCACAGCGTGTCGTCGTCTTCGTAGACGAACCGCAGGCGCGACGGACGCTCGCACAGGTCGACGACGATCCGCGCGAGATCGGCGGCACCGCGTCCGCCGTCGGCCCAGTGCGTCGCCAGCGCCACCGGAACACCGCGCTCCGCCAGCGCGCGGCGCACCACGTCGATCTCGGCGTCGGTGTCCGCGGAGAAGCGGTTGATCGACACGACGCAGGGCAGGCCGTAGTGCTCGCGGACGTTCTCGACGTGCCGTTCGAGGTTGGCGAGCCCCTTACGCACCGCCTCGACGTTCTCCTGCGTGATCGTCTTCAGGTCGGCGCCGCCGTGGAACTTGAGCGCGCGCACCGTGGCGACGACGACCGCGGCGGACGGGCGGATCCCGCTCTTGCGGCACTTGATGTCGACGAACTTCTCCGCGCCCAGGTCGGCCCCGAAGCCGGCCTCGGTCACCACGTAGTCGGCGAGTTTGAGCGCCGCGCGGGTGGCGATCACCGAATTGCAGCCGTGGGCGATGTTCGCGAACGGTCCGCCGTGGATGAACGCCGGGTTGTTCTCGAGCGTCTGCACCAGATTGGGCTTGAGCGCGTCCTTGAGCAGAACCGCCATCGCGCCGTCGGCCTTGAGGTCGCGCGCGGTCACCGGCCGCTGGTCCGCGGTCCAGGCGACGACGATATCGCCCAGCCGCGCCTTCAGGTCCTCGACCGAGGTCGCGAGGCAGAAGATCGCCATCACCTCCGAGGCGACGACGATGTCGAACCCGTCCTGGCGCGGATGGCCGTTGGCCGGACCGCCCAGCCCGGCGGTGATGTCGCGCAGCGCCCGGTCGTTCATGTCGAGCACGCGCTTCCAGGTGATCCTGCGCACGTCGATGCCGAGCTCGTTGCCGTGATGGACGTGGTTGTCGATCATCGCCGCGAGCAGGTTGTTGGCGAGCTGGATCGCGCCGAAATCGCCGGTGAAATGGAGGTTGATGTCCTCCATCGGCACGACCTGCGCGTGCCCGCCGCCCGCCGCGCCCCCCTTCATGCCGAACACCGGTCCGAGCGAGGGCTCGCGCAGGCAGATCAGCGCCTTCCTGCCGATGTGGTTGAGCGCGTCGCCCAACCCCACGGTGGTCGTCGTCTTGCCCTCTCCGGCGGGCGTCGGGCTGATCGCGGTCACCAGCACCAGCTTGCCGTCCGGCCGGTCTTCGAGCGTGCGCAGGTAGTCGAGGGAGACCTTGGCCTTGTAGTGGCCGTAGGGCTCGAGATGCTCGTCGCCGATACCGAGCCTCTCACGCGCGACCTCGGAGATCCGCCGCATCTTCGCGGCCTGGGCGATGTCGATGTCGAACGGCACCTGCGCTCCCTCGTGTGGATGTCGCGTCCGTCGCGCCGGCCGGCTAGGCGCGCTCCGCCGGCGCGAGGATGAACCTCGCGTCGACGACCGTCGCACCGCGCTCGGTGACGAACAGCGGGTTCAGGTCGATCTCGGCGATCTCCGGATGCGCGCAGGCGAGCCGGGACACGCGCACCAGCGCGTCGACGACGCCCGCCAGATCGCACGGCGCCTCGCCGCGGATGCCGCCCAGGATCCTGGCGATCCGGGTCTCGCCGATCATCGCCCGCGCCTCCGCGGCGTCGAGCGGCGCGATGCGGAAGGCGAAATCGTCGAGCGCTTCGGCGTAGGTGCCGCCCGATCCGAACACGATGCACGGACCGAACACCGGGTCGCGTTTCATGCCGATCAGCACCTCCTTGCCTCGAGGCGCCATTTCCTGGACGACGAACCCGTCGATCCGGGCGCCCGGCGAACGGCCGGCCACCTCGCGGCGCATCGCCCGCAACGCCTCCCGCAGTTCCCCGGCGTCGCGCAATCCCAGCCGCACGCCGCCGGCGTCGGACTTGTGGACGACGTTCGCGGAGACGACCTTGAGGCAGAGCGGGAAGGCGAGCGAGCGCATCGCCTCGTCGAGCCCGGCCTCGTCGCGCACGAACCGCCATGGCGGCAGCGGCAGCCCGTAGGAACCCAGGATCTCCAGCGCCTCGGTGAAGAGGTAGCGACGAGCGTCGGCCCGCGCCGCGGTGATCAGGCGGCTCGACGCCGCCTCGGCGGTCCCGTTCCCGGGCGCCAACGCCGCGATCGCCGGCCGGCCGCGCCGCTCGCCGTAGTCGGCGAGTTTCGAGAGCGTCATCGCCGCGTCGTCGAGCGACGGGAACACCATCGTCGGGCCGCCGGCCTCGACCTTGCGCGTGAAACCCTCGATGTCGAGCCCGTAGGTCCAGCACAGGACCGGCTTGGACCGGTGCTTCGCGGCGATCGGGCCGATGTGGCGCGAGCTGTCGTAGAGCGCGTACTTGGGCAACCGGTACGAACAGTAGATGCACAGCACCGCGTCGACCTGCGGGTCGGCGAGCAACGCCTCGAGGACGCGCGGGAAGGCCCGCTCGAAGTCCTTGGCGACCGGCATCCAGATGTCGAGCGGGTTGTGAACGCCGATCCAGCCGGAGAACAGGTCGGCGAGCGAGGCGCGCGTCGCCTCCGAGAGCGTCGCGAGGACGAGTCCGGCGCGGTCGAGCGCGTCGATCGCGAGGATCGCCCCGCCGCCGGAGAAGCTCATGATCGCGACGCGCCGGCCTTTCGGCGGCTCGTAGATCGCGAACGCCTTCGACAGCAGGCGCAGCTCCTCGGCGTCGGCGGCCGGTACGACGCCGGCCTTGCGGAACGCCGCGGCGTAGACCTCCTTCGCGCCGGCGACCGCGCCGGTATGCGAGGCGACCGCCGCCTGTCCCGCCGCGGTGGTCCCGGCCTTGAGCGCGATCACCGGCTTCTCGCGCGTGATCCGCGACACCGTCTCCAGGAACCCCGGGCCGTCGACGATCCCCTCGACGTGGCACTGGATCACCCGCACCGCGTCCTCGTGTTCGAAGTACTCGAGCACGTCGACCAGACCGATGTCGCAGCCGTTGCCGAGGTCGACCGACAGGCAATAGCCGGCCGGCTCGTTGTTGATCAGGTGGTGGCCCATCATGAACAGCCCGGACTGCGACACCTGGCCGATCGGCGTCCTGTCCTCCTGCACCTCGATGAACGACGAGGTGAAGCGCTCGAGCGAGTTGACGACGCCGATCGTGTTGGGACCCAGGATCCGCAGCCCGGTTCGACGCGCCAGCGCGACGATCGCGTCCTGCAGTCGCCGTCCCTCTTCGTCCGCGTCCGCGAATCCCTGGGTGATGACCAGCGCGGCGCGGATGCCGGCCTGCACGCACTCCTCGAGCACGCCGTGCACGCGCGCGCGCTCGACCGACACGATCGCGAGGTCGACCGGTTCGGGGATCGCGGCGATCGTCGGACAGGCCCGCAGCGTCGCCGTCGACTCGAGTCCGGGATTGACGACCCAGACGCGGCCGGCGTAACCGAGATCGCCGAGCGAGGTCAGCACGCTCACCGGCGCACCGATCGCCGAGCGGGACAGCCCGATGATCGCCACCGATTTCGGCTTCAGGAACGCGTCGAGGGTCCGGGGCTCCATCGCGGTCGTCCGGGCGGTCACGCGAGTCGCGCGCCGGTTGCCGTCGATTCGGCGGCGAGCGTCTCGGCGATGCGCTGACGCAGCAGGAATTTCTGCACCTTGCCCGAGGTCGTCATCGGCAGCCGGTCGACGATCTCGACGCGCTCGGGCCATTTCTGCTTGGAGATGCCGGCCGCCTCCATCCACGCCTGGACCTCGGCGAGGTCGAGCCGCTCGCCCTGCGACAGCACGACGAAGGCGCAGATCCGCTCGCCCAGCCGCGGGTCCGGGTAGCCGACGACCGCGACGTTGGCCACGCGCGGATGCTTGAACACCACGTCCTCGACGTCGGCCGGCGCGATGTTGACCCCGCCGCGGATGATCAGGTCCTTGATGCGCCCGGTGATCCGGACGTAGCCGTCCTCGTCGATCCGCGCCTGGTCGCCGGTGCGGAAGAACCCGTCGGGCCGCCAGGCCTCGCGCGTCAGCTCGGGCTGGCGGTAGTAGCCCATCGTCAGCATCGGGCCGCGCACCAGCAGCTCGCCGTCCTGCCCGGGCGGCAGCGGACGGCCTTCGCGATCGACGACCCTGAGCTCCATCGACGGACAGGGCAGACCGTCGGTCGTGTAGAGCTTCTCCTCGGGCGCGTCGAACGGACAGGTGGTGACGCCGCCGCACTCGGTCATCCCCCACAGCGGTGAGGTGAAGGTCCGCGGCAGCGCGGCGCGCGCGTCCGACATCAGCTTCTGCGGAATCGTCGCGCCGCCGCACAGGAACAGGCGCACCGACGCCATCCGGTCGCGCTGCGCGAGCGACGGGTGGTAGACCAGGTCCATCAGGAACGGTGTCGCGCAGGCCATGTAGGTGCAGCGCTCGGCCTGGATCCGCTCGAGCGCGCGCCCGGCGTCCCACTTGTCCTGCATGACCAGACTGCCGCCGATCGTGACCACCATGCGCAACGCGTGCGTGAATCCGACCGCGTGCCCGATCGGCGAGCAGGCGAAGATCCGGTCGCCCTCGTTGAGACCGTAGCGGTCCCGCAGGCCGGCGTTGGTCGCGGCGAGGACCCGCGTGCTGTACATCGCCGCCTTGAGCGCGCCGGTCGTGCCCGACGTGAACCCCAGCGCGGTCAGGTCGTCGATACCCGGTTTCGGGCCCGCCGGCGAGGAGACCGGCGAGCGCAGCAACGCCTGGTAGTCGACCATGCCGCGCGGCACCGCGCCCGCGCCCGCCTCGCCGCCGCCGACGACGATCACGTGCCGCATCGCCGGCGCCGCGAGCTCGAGCTCGCCGGCCATCGCGACGTAGTCGTGGCCGCGGTGGACGTCGGGGACGATCAGCGCCTTCGCGCCGGTCAGGGCGAGCACGCCGGTGAGCTCGCGCGTCCGGTAGACGATCGGGATCGTCGTGGTCACCGCGCCGACCGCGGTCAGCGCGAGATGCAGCACCAGGAACGGCGCCCAGTTGGGCAGCTGGACGACGATGACGGTCGCGCCCGCGCCGATGTCGAGCGCGCGCAGCCCCGCGGCGACGCGCTCGACCTGCTCGGCGACCTGCCCGTAGGTGTGCCGGCCACGGACCTCGTCGACGACGAGTTCGCGGCCCGGATCGCGCGCGGCGATCGCCTGGAGCCGGTCGCAGAGGAGCGGGATCGGGGCCGCAGACGTCATAGCACCTTGCCGGGCGCGATCCGTTCGAGCGACGGGAGCACTTCGCGGGCCATCCGTTCCAGGTGCTCCTCGCGCTTCGCCGGCGGCATGATCGGCGCGAGGATCAGGTAGTTGGCGCCGGCCTCGATGTACTTCGCCAGGTAATCGATGATCTTCTGCGGCGGGCCGTAGGCGCAGTACTTGTCGACGAGCTCGGAGAAGTCCTGGTCGTAGCGGTAGCCCAGCTCGCGCACGCCGTGCGCCCGCGCCTCCTTCACGTCGTCGTAGAGGCTCGTGTAGATGAACACCGCCCAGACGTAGTCCTTGGGCAGCGTCCGGCCCGCCTCGCCGGCGTACTCGACGACCTTCTGGAACGACTCGCGCGTGCGATCGGCCGTGTACATGTACGGATGCCAGCCGTCGCCCAGCAGCGCCGCGCGACGCATCGGCCCCTCCTGGCGCCCCGACACCCAGATCGGGATCGTTCCGGCGACCGGGCGCGGCAGCATGTCGACGTCGTTCAGCTTGAAGACCTTGCCGTCGTAGCTGAACCGCTCGCCCGACCAGTACTTGCGCAGGATCTCGATCGCCTCGGTGCAGCGCACGCCGCGCTCGCTCATCGGCACGTCGCAGGCCGCGAACTCGCGCGGGTAGTCGCCGCCGGCGCCGACGGTGAGCCGCACCCGCCCCTGCGAGAGGACGTCCAGGCTCGCGAACTGCTTGGCGACCATCGTCGGATGGCGCAGCGGCAGGATCAGCGTCGCCGGCCCGATCTTGATCCGGGTCGTCAGCGCCGCCGCGCGCGTCAGCACGGTCACCGCCTCCAGGATCGGCCGGTGGTAGACGATGTGTTCGCCGGTCCAGAACGAGTCGTAGCCGAACTTCTCCACCGCCTGGATCTCCGCAGGCGTCCAATGATCGCCACCGCACGTCACCCCGAATTTCGCCGACATGGTCTCTGGTCCTCTCGTTGCACGCGTTGCGCGCCGGTCGCCGATCACCCGACGCGGTACTTCCGGATCTTCTTAGGATCGAGGTCGACGCCCAGTCCCGGCCGGTCGGGGACGGTGAGCGCGCCTTTCCGGTATTCGAACGGCTCGGTGATGACGTCGTCGGTGTAGAACACGCCGCCGACCTTGGTCTGCTCGCGGCCGGCGAGCGTGTTCACCGTGATGATCGCCGGCCACATCGTGCCTTCGAGCGCGGCCGCGAGGTGCAGGTTCGCGGCGTTGCCGACACCGCCCTCCAACGAGCCGTTGACGTTGACCGGCAGACCGGCCGCCTGTGCGATCGTGCCGATCTGCATCGAGCGCATGAGGCCGCCGGACTTGGTGAAGTAGATCGACAGCACGTCGGCGGCGCCGGTGCGGGCGATCTCCATCGCGTCCTGCGGCGTCCAGCAGCCCTCGTCGACGACGATCGGGATGTCGACGGAGTCGACGATCCGCTGCATCAGGTGCTGTCCCTCGACCGGCTGCTCGATCGCCAGGATATCGGCGGCCTCCTGCATCGCGAGGATGCTGCGGATCGCGGTCTTCGCGTCCTTGTAGCCGCGGTTGACGTCGGGGAAGAGCTTGACGCCGGCGCCGACCGCCTTGCGCACCGCCTTGACGATTGCGAGGTCGGTCGCCGGCTCGCCGGGGATCTTGATCTGCAGCCAGCCGATGCCGTCGGCGACCGCCGCCTCGGCCTCGCGCGCCGAGTCCGCCGGCTTGGCGATCCCGACGCTATGGCACAGCGGGATCGTCGTGCGCATCGCGCCGCCCAGCAGCTTGTAGACGGGGACGCCGAGCGCCCGGCCGGCGATGTCGAGGAGCGCGCTCTCGAGCATCGCCTTCGTGTACGGGAAGCCGCGGACGTGCACGTCGAGCTTCGCGAGCAGCGGCCGGATCTCGAAGGGATCGGCGCCGACGAGGAACGGAGCGATGCAGTCGCGCATCAGGTGGCAGACGATGTCGGGATCCTCGCCGAAGTAGCGACCGTGCTCGCCGCCCCACGACAGGATCGCCGGCGCCTCGCCCAGGCCGACGATCCCCTCGTCGGTCTCGAGTCGCAGGATCACGTAGTGCCCGATCGGCGTCTGCAGCGAGCGCCAGGTGTACGACGTGCGGCGCGGGAGTTTGACGACGATCGTCTCGAAGCCGGTGATCTTCATCGGTCTAGCCTCGCCACTGGTAATCGGCCTTCGCGCGCTCCGGCGTCGCCTTGCCCTCGCGCACGTCGCGCGCGATCGCCTCGCGGTCGCGCTCGGCCGGCGGGCCGTAGCCGCCGCCGCCCTGCGTCCACATGCTGAAGACGTCGCCGCGTTTGAGCTTGCAGCCGAACGTCTTCGAGCGCAGCGAGCGCCGGTCGGGCCGGTCCGGATTGAGCCAGAGCTTGCCGGTCGCGCCGTTCCCGCCGCCGAACACGCCGAACGGCTCGACCTTGAACTTGTCGAACTGCGTCTCGAGCGAGCCGCTCTCGTCGAGGAACTCGATGTCGCGCCGCACGCCCAGCCCGCCGCGGTGCCGGCCGGCGCCGCCGGTGTCCGCCAGCAGCTCGTAGCGCGTCAGCCGCAACGGATAGGTCATCTCGATCATCTCGATCGGCGTGTTGGCCAGATTGTGGATGCCCTGCGAATAGCAGTCGAGGCCGTCCTTGCGCTGCCGCCCGCCGCCGCCGCCGACTTCGATGTCGAACAGGATCCAGGGGGGGCGCCCGCCGGTGCCGTCGCCGGACAGGATGTGGATGTTCGACATCCCGTAGTAACCGGCGGTCACGCGCTCCGGCACGATCCGCGAGAGCGCCAGCATCATCGCGTTGACGATCGTGTGGGTCACCGCGTTGCGCCCGACGACCGCCGCCGGCGGCTGGGCGTTGACCACCGTCCCCTCCGGCGCGGTGATCGTGATCGGCTTGTAGACGCCGTAGTTCGCCGGGATCGTCGGGTCGAGGATCGACAGGATCGCGAAATAGGTCGCCGATTCGCACGACGAGATCGTCGCGTTGATCGGCGAGCGGCGCTGCTTGTCGGTGCCGGTGAAGTCGACGTGGATCGTCCCGTCGCCGATCGTGATCCTGGTGGCGACGCGGATCCGCTCGTCGGTGACGCCGTCGTCGTCGATGAAGTACTCGGCCTCGTACGTGCCGGCCGGCAGCTCGCGCAGCTTGCTCCGCAGCCGCAGCTCCGAGGAGTCGACCGCGTCCTCCATGCAGTCGGCGATCGTCTTCGCGCCGTAGCGAGCGACCAGCTCGAGGACTCCGTCGCGGCCGATCTCGAGCGCCGCCGCCTGCGCCCGCAGGTCGCCGATCGTCTGCTCGGGCTGGCGGATGTTCGCGGCGATCAGCGCGAACAGCCGCTCGTTCAGTCGGCCTTCCTCGAACAGCTTGATCGGCGGCAGCCGCAGGCCTTCCTGGTAGATCTCGACCGCGTCGCCGGCGTAGCTCGCCGGCCGCATGCCGCCGATGTCGAGGTGGTGGTCGAGCGTGCCGCAGATCGCGACGAGCTCGCCGTCGGCGAACACCGGCAGGAACGTCTGCACGTCGGGCAGGTGCTGGCCGCCGAGGAACGGGTCGTTGGTGACGATGATGTCGCCGGGCTTCCACTCCCCGATCGGGATCGCCTGCTCGAGCGTGGTGCGCAGCGACCGCGACATCGAGTTCAAGTGGATCGGGATGCGGCAGGACTGGGCGATGATCCGGCCGGCCGGGTCGAACACCGCGGTCGAGTAGTCGAGCATCTCCCGCACGACCGTCGAGTAGGACGTGCGCAGGATCGTCGCCGCCATCTGCTCGGCGACGCCGTGCAGCGCGTTGTTGACGACCTTGAACGTGATCGGATCAACGCGCATCGGCGGCGCCTCCGGTGTGGACGAGCAGGTTGCCGTACGGGTCGACGTCGGCGCGCTGGCCCGGATGGATGATCGTCGTCGTGTCGCTCTGCTCGACGATCGCCGGGCCGTCGATCCGGCAACCGGGGACGAGTGTCGCGCGCTCGTAGACCGGCGTGTCGACGTAGGCGCCGGTCTCCTCGTAGTAGACGCGGTGGCGCTCGACCGGACGCACGTCGCCGCCGGTGAGCGCCCGCGGCAGGATCGACGGGGCCGACGTGAGGCCGATCGCGGTCAGACGACCGCTGACGAACTCGACGACCTTGTCCGGGTGGTTGTGCGCGAAGAGCTGCTTGTGCATCGCGTGGAAACGCCGGCGCATCGCCTCGACCGCCGCGTCGTCGAGCGCACCGTCGGGCACCTCGACGTTCACCTCGTAGGCCTGGCCGGCGTAGCGCAGGTCGGCGCTGCGCCGGAAGACCCGGTGCTCCGCGGCGATCCCGTCCTTCGCGAGTGCCTCGTCGCCGAGCCGGCGCAGACCCGCGTAGAGCGGCTCGAGGTGAGCGCCGCCGAGCGCCGCGCCGCGCGCGACCTTGGTCTGCACGAAATCGTGGCGGATGTCGGCCATCACCAGGCCGACCGCGGAGAGCACGCCCGGCTGCTCGGGGACGAGCACGGTCGGGATGCCGGCCGACTTCGCCAGCGCCGCCGCGTGCATCGGGCCGGCGCCGCCGAACGCGACCAGCATCAGGTCGCGGGGGTCGTAACCCTTCTCGGCCGAGCTCACCCGCACCGCGCGCTCCATGTTCGCGTTGGCGATGCGGATGATGCCGAGCGCCGCCTGCTCGACGCTCATGCCGAGCGGCGCGGCGATCTTCTGCGCGATCGCCGCCCGCGAGGCCTCGACATCGAGCGCGATCCGGCCGCTGGCGAATCGCTTCGGGTTCAGCCGCCCGAGCACGAGATTGGCGTCGGTCACCGTCGGCTCGGTGCCGCCGGTACGGTAGGCGACCGGGCCGGGCTCCGACCCGGCGCTGTGCGGGCCGACGTGAAGGCCGTTGGCCTGGTCGAGCCAGGCGATGCTGCCGGCGCCGGCGCCGATCGTGTTGATCTCGATCATCGGCAGCTTGATCGGGCGGTCGGTGATCGAGCCGTCGGTGGTCATCCGCAGCTCGCCCTTCTGGATCAGCGAGATGTCGGTGCTGGTGCCGCCCATGTCGAGACCGAGCAGGTTCGGATAGGCGGTCGCCTTGCCGATCCGCTGGATCGCCAGCGCGCCGCCGGCCGGGCCCGAGGTGATCAGGCGCGCCGGCAGCGTGCGCGCCGACGCGACCGGCAGCGAGCCGCCGTTCGACTGCATCAGCAGGATCTTCGAGTTCGGCAGCACCGCCTTGACGCGGGCGGCGAGCTCCTCCAGGTAGCGGCCGACCAGCGGCATCGCCGCGGCGTTCAGCACGACCGTGCTCATCCGCTCGAACTCGCGGATCTCCGGGCAGACGTCGCAGGACGCGCAGACCGGAACGCCCGGCAACCGGCGTTCGAGGAAGGCGCGGACCGCGGTCTCGTTGGCCGGGTTCGCGTAGGAATTGAGGAAGCAGACGGCGACCGACAGCGCGCCGCAGTCGCGGATCGCGGCGGCGAGCGCCTCGAGCTCCTTCGGGTCGGGCGCGACCAGGATCGTGCCGTCCGCGGCGGTGCGCTCGGCGACGGTGAACCGGCGCTCGCGCGGCACGACCGGCGGCGGCTTGTCCTGCTGGAGGTCGTACATGTCGGGACGGAAGTGCCGCCCGATCTCGAGCACGTCGCGGAAGCCCGCGGTGGTCACCAGCGCGGTCTTCGGCAGCTTGCTCTCGAGCACCGCGTTGGTGACGATCGTCGAGCCGTGGACCAGCATCGTCACGTCGCGGGCGTCGACCTTGGCGAGCTCGAGGCCGCGCTCGACCGAGTCGACCAGCGCACCGGCCGGATCGCCCCGGCGGCTCGGCACCTTGGTGAAGGAGATCTTCCGGCCGCCTTCGTCGAAGACGACGACATCCGTGAAGGTGCCGCCGATGTCCACGCCGATCCGAACCGATGCCATCGTCGCTCTCTCGCTGTCGCCCGCCCCCGGACGACGGGGTCCACGGGCGTCTGCCGGTCGAAGGGTCCGCGGCCGGTACCCGCCGGTCGGACCACGGCGGGCAATCTAGGGGAGGCCCGGCCGGGTTGTCAATACCTGTTAGTTATACCCTGAGCGCCCCGCCGACGCGTTGACCACCGGACGGTCCGGCGCGCGTCCTCGCGGCAACGGCGCGGCCGAGGCGTGATCCGAGGGTTCGGCTGCAGCGGTCGCGGTCGGCCGCCGGAACGGATCGGCGCCGGCGCCCGGAGTCAGCGCCGGGTGGTCTCGGCGCGCTGGAAGACCGGCTCGGGCGGCGACACCGCGCCGCGCACGCCGTCCTTGTGGTCGAAGGTGATCTCGTACTTGAACTTGCAGCGGTCGATCCGGTAGGAGACGACCCCCGCCTCGACCGGCGTTCCGTCGGCGATCCGCCAGGTGTAGGTATTGGCCAGCACCAGCGTGCGGTTCGCGACCTCGAGAGCGGCGGCGACCTCGGAGGACACCGGAACGATCTCGCACTCCCAGTCGACACCGACGATCGTCGAGCCGACGATCGACTCGAGCATCTCGGAGGCGTCCTGCACTTCGATCTGGTGCGGCTGCAGCTTCTCGGCGACGCGCGGCGGGTAGTAGCGGAAATTGTGACAGACGATCCGGTCGTCGACCAGCCGCAGCAGCGACAGACAGCCGACGGTGCCGTCGCGCGGCAGCTTCAGACGATCGCGGATCTCCGGCGGCGGCAGGACGCGCGCGTCGTACGACAGCAGCCGCGTGACGAAGCGGATGCCCTGGTCGGCCAGGTCCTTCTCGAAGCTGTACAACGGCGAGAAACGGCGCACGATCTTGCGCGGGCTCACGACCGTGCCTCGCCCACGCAGGCGCGACACCAGCCCGCTGCGCTCGAGCAGGTCGAGCGCGCCGCGCACGGTGATCCGGCTCACGCCGAAACGCTCGGCCAGCTGTTCCTCGGTCGCCAGCAGCGAGTTGGGACCGAGCTTGCGGATCTCCTCCTCCAGCCGGTCGGCGATGTCGACGTACCGCGGCGGCTTCCCGGCCGACGCGCGCGTGGGCTTCGGGGCGCGGGAGCGCGTCGATGTCGACCGGGGACTGCGGGCCATGCTTCAGCCTCTTGTCATTCGTGTGGATCTTGTTGATATAGCATGCATGGCTGCTTATATGTCCCGTCAGAGCCGTTTGTCAAATTCCGATCCGGCCGGAGAACGATCCGCACTGGCGGACCATCGGCGGATCGACGGCATTAGAACTCTTTTATATTCAATGAGATGAACAGACAACTCCGATCGGCCACCCCGGCTACCATTAGTATTGACAACCTGGTAGTTACAACATAGGCTGAGTTCGCGTCCGCCGCCGGGCCGCGCTAGAGTTGTCGCGGTCGTCGCCGCCAGCGGCACGACGAGGAGATACGGTTTGCACGCCGACGCCCACCTGCGCGGGGAGCTGCTCCGCGCGCCGCTCGATCGCCTGGTCGCCGAAGCCGGCCGGCTGCGCGACCAGGGCCACGGCCGCCTCGTCACCTGGTCGCGCAAGGTGTTCGTGCCGCTGACGCGCCTGTGCCGCGACGTGTGCCATTACTGCACGTTCGCCACCACGCCCGGCCGGGTCGCGGCGCCCTACCTCGAGCCCGAGCAGGTGCTCGAGATCGCGCTCGCCGGCGAACGCGCCGGCTGCCACGAAGCGCTGTTCACGTTGGGCGACAAGCCGGAACTCCGCTACGCCGCTGCGCGCGAGGCGCTCGCGCGCCTGGGGTATGCGACGACGATCGACTATCTCGCGGCGATGTGCGAGCTCGTGCTGGCGAGGACCTCGCTCCTGCCGCATGTCAATCCCGGCGTCGTCACCCGCGACGAGATCGCGCGGCTGCGCGAAGTCAGCGTTTCGCAGGGCGTCATGCTCGAGTCGTCGTCCGACCGGCTGTGCGAACCCGGCGGCGTCCACCACGGATCGCCGGACAAGCGACCGGCGGCGCGCCTCGCATCGATCCGCGCGGCCGGCGAGCTGCGTGTCCCGTTCACCAGCGGCGTGCTGATCGGCATCGGCGAGACGCGCGAAGAGCGGGTCGACTCGCTCTTCGCGCTGCGCGATCTCGACGCCGAGCACGGCCACCTGCAAGAGATCATCGTCCAGAACTTCCGCGCGAAGGCCGGCACCAAGCTCGCCGGCGGGACCGAGCCCGACCTCGACGAGCTGCGCTGGACGATCGCGGCGGCCCGGCTGGTGTTCGGTCCGGCGATGAACCTCCAGGCGCCGCCCAACCTCACCCCGCGCGAGTACCCGCTGCTCCTCGACGCCGGGATCAACGACTGGGGCGGCGTCTCGCCGGTCACCCCGGACCACGTCAACCCCGAGGCGCCGTGGCCGCGGATCGAGACGCTGCGCGAGCGCACCGAAGCCGCCGGTCGCGAGCTGGTCGAGCGGCTGCCCGTCTATCCGCGCTTCGCGACCGCCAGCGCCCGCTGGCAGGATCCGCGGCTCGCGCGGCGCGTGCTCGCCGCGATCGACGCCACCGGGCACGCGCGCGCCGACGGCTGGGCGCCCGGCCTCGAGGCGCCGCCGCCGGTCCGGCGCACCGGCGCCCTGCGGCCGCCGTCGGCGCCGGTCGCCGGGGCGATCGCGCGCGCGCGCGCCGGCGAGGCGTTGGAGACCGGCGCGGTCGTCGCGCTGTTCGAGGCGCGCGGAGGCGACTTCGACGCGGTGTGCGAGGCCGCCGACGCGCTGCGCCGGGAGACCCGCGGCGATGTCGTCCGCTACGTCGTCAACCGCAATATCAACTACACGAACGTCTGCGCGTACAAGTGCCGCTTCTGCGCGTTCTCCAAGTCGGCGAAAGGCGAGCTGCGCGGACCGGCTTACGACCTGGAACCCGGCGAGATCGCGCGGCGCGCTCGCGAAGCCTGGGCGCGCGGCGCGACCGAGGTGTGCATGCAGGGGGGGATCCACCCCGACTACACCGGCGAGACCTATCTCGCGCTGCTGCGCACGGTTCGCGATGCGGTGCCGGCGATGCACGTGCACGCGTTCTCGCCGCTCGAAGTGACGCACGGCGCCGCGACGATGGGACTGCCGGTCCGCGCCTTCCTCGAACGCCTGCGCGACGCCGGACTCAGGAGCCTGCCCGGCACCGCCGCCGAGGTGCTCGACGACGAGGTCCGCGCCGTCCTCTGTCCGGACAAGCTCTCGAGCGACGAGTGGCTGGCGGTGATCGAGGCGGCGCACGGCGTCGGCCTGCGAACCACGGCGACGATCATGTTCGGCCACGTCGACCGGCCGGTGCACTGGGCGCGCCACCTCGCGTCGATCCGGGCGCTGCAGGCGCGCACCGGCGGCTTCACCGAGTTCGTCCCGCTGCCGTTCGTCCACATGGAAGCCCCGATCTACCACCAGGGTCGCTCGCGCAAGGGACCGACGTTGCGCGAGGCGGTGCTGATGCACGCGGTGGCGCGCCTCGCGCTCCATCCGCTGATCCCGGACATCCATGTCTCGTGGGTCAAGATGGCGCGCGCGGCGTCGCCGCCTGCTCGAGGCCGGTGCCAACGACTCCGCGGCACGCTGATGAACGAGAGCATCTCGCGATCGGCCGGCACGCAGCACGCCAGGAGTCGCGCCGCGGCGGCGATGGAAGCGTTGATCCGTGGCGCCGGCCGACTTCGAGCAGCGCACGACGCCCTACGGCGCGGTCGCCGCCGAGCGCCGCGACGCCTGTTCGCCGCCGATCCGATCACGCCGATCGTCTGGACACCGCTGGCTGCCGCGCTCGAGCGGTCTCCGCCGCATCTCGCCGCCGCCGCGGACCGCGACCTCCGCCGCCTGAACTCGATCCGAGGATTCCGCCATGCCTGCGCAACCCCTGACCATCGCCGTCCTCGGCGGCACCGGCGCGAGGGCGGCGGCCTGGCGCTGCGCTGGGCGCGCGCCGGCCATCGCGTGATCCTGGGCTCTCGCGCAATCCGCAGAAGGCGGCGCGCGTCTGCGACGACCTGAACGCCCGCGCCGGCACCGACACCGTCCGGTTCCTCGACAACCGCGCCGCGGCGGCCGCGGCGGAAGTCGTCGTGCTTCACGGTGCCGCCGTCGGCGCAAAGGGCGACCGTCGAGGAGGTGCGCGAGGCGCTCACCGGCAAGATCCTGGTCGACGCGACGGTACCGCTGGTGCCGCCGAAGGTCGCCCGCGTGCAGCTGCCGCCGGGCGGATCGGCGGTCGCCGCGATCCAGCAGCTCCTCGGCGAATCGGTACGCGTCGTCTCGGCGTTCCAGAACGTCTCCGCGCACGCGCTCGCCGACCTCGCGCACGCGGTCGACCGCGACGTGCTCGTCTGCGGTGGACGATCTGGGCGGCGCGCGACCGTGATCGGCCTCGCGCGCGACATCGGCCTCACCGCCTACCACGCCGGCCCGATCGTGAACTCGGCCGCCGCCGAAGCGCTGACCTCGATCCTCATCTCGATCAACCTCCGCTACAAGGTCCCCGGCGCCGGGATCCGCATCACCGGCGTGCCGGCCGCTCCCGCGTGAGCGCCCGCGAGACGATCGAAGCCGCCAGGGCGACCGCCGCCGCCGAGCTCAAGCTGATCGCGCTGCCGGGCATTCCGCTGGTGCGCGCCGGCGACGACTTGGCGCGACTCGCGCTCGACGCGCTGGCGCGCTGCGGCGAACGCCTGCAGGACGGCGATGTGCTGGTCGTCGCCCAGAAGATCGTCTCGGAAGTCGAAGGGCGTCTCGTGCGGCTCGCGTCGGTCGTGCCCTCCGAATCCGCCCTCGCGCTCGCCCGCGAGACCGGCAAGGACCTTTCGCGCCTGGTCGAGCTGATCCTCTCGGAGTCGACCAGGCGGGTCCGCCATGCGCGCGAGGTCGTCGTCGTCGCGCACAAGCTCGGGTTCGTGATGGCCAACGCCGGCATCGACCAGTCGAACGTCGACCACGACGGCGGCGACGCGGCGCTGCTCTTGCCCCGCGACCTGGACGCCTTCGCGCCGCCTCAGGCGGGCGCTGCGCGAGCGCACCGGCGCCGACGTCGGGGTCATCGTCAACGACAGCCACGGCCGTGCTCGGCGCAACGGCACGGTCGGTAAGCCGCGCTGGGCGCCGGGCTGCCGGCGCTGCTCGACCTGCGCGGCCGTCCGGACCTCTTCGAGCGGAAGCTCCGCATCACCGAGGTCGGTCTCGCCGACGAACTCGCCGCCGCCGCGTCGCTGCTGATGGGTCAGGCCGACGAAGGCCGCCCGGTCGTGCTGGTGCGCGGCGCGCCCTACCCGCGCCGCGACGGCAGCGCCAGCGAGCTCGTGCGGGCGCGCGAGCGAGATCTGCTCCGCTGAGCCCTCGATGGCGGCGACCGCGACCGACCGCATCGCGCTCGACGACGCTGCCGCGCGACTGCTGGCCGGCCGCCGCTCGATCCGCCGCTACGCCGCGACGCCGGTGCCGGCGGCGCTGGTCGACGAGCTGATCCGCTGCGCGACCACGGCGCCGTCGGCGCACAACCGCCAGCCGTGGCGCTTTTCGGTGATCGACGCCGCCGATGTAGTTGCGCTGCCCTGCGCGCGCGATGGGCGAGCGGCTGCGCGCCGACCGTCTCGCCGACGGCGACGCGCCCGCCGCGGTCGAGGCCGACGTCGCGCGCTCGCACGCGCGGATCACCGGCGCCCCGGTCGTGGTCGTCGTCGCGCTGACGATGGCCGACATGACGCTTCATTCGACGCGCGCCGCCGCGACGCCGAGTACGGATGGCGGTGCAGAGCACCGCGATGGCCGTGCAGAACCTGCTCGTCGCCGCGCACGCGGCGGGGTTGGGTGCCTGCTGGATGTGCGCGCCGCTCTTCTGCCCGGACGTCGTGCGCGCGGTGGCCGCGCTTCCCGACGACTGGGAGCCGCAGGCACTGGTCACGCTCGGGTTCCCCGACGGCGACCTCGAAGCCGGCACCGCGGGCCGCCGCCCGATTCGTGCGGCGCACGGGGACCGCGTGATCGTCGCCCTCGCCGGCGGCGTGGGCGGCGCCAAGCTCGCCAACGGTCTGGCGCGAAGGCTCGCGCCCGACGCGCTGGTCGTCGCGGTCAACACCGGCGACGACTTCGTCCACCTGGGCCTGCACGTCTCGCCGGACCTCGACACCGTGATGTACACGCTCGCCGGCGTCGCCAATCCGCGCACCGGCTGGGGCCTCGCCGGCGAGACCTGGCGGTTCATGGACGCGATCGCCCGCCTGGGCGGCGAGATCTGGTTCAAGCTCGGCGACCTCGACCTCGCGACCCACGTCGAGCGCACGCGCCGGCTCGCGGCGGGCGAATCGCTGTCGACGGTGACCGCGGCGCTGTGCCGCGGCTACGGCGTCGGACACCGCGTCGTGCCGATGAGCGACGACCCGGTGCGCACCCTCGTCGACACCGACGAGGGCACGCTCGCGTTCCAGGACTACTTCGTTCGTCGGCGCTGCGAACCCGTGGTGCGGGGGATCCGCTATGGCGGGGCCAACGCCGCGCGATCGAGCGCGGGCCTGGGCGCCGCGCTCTCCGATCCGAGGTTGCGCGCGGTCGTCGTCTGCCCGTCCAATCCGTATCTCAGCATCGCACCGATGCTCGCGATCGCCGAGATCCGCGAGCAGCTCTCGCGCTGCGCCGCCCCGATCGTCGCGGTATCGCCGATCATCGGCGGCGCCGCGGTCAAGGGTCCGGCGGGCAAGATCATGCGCGAGCTGGGCCATCCGGTCTCGGTGTCGACGGTCGCCCGCGAGTACGCCGGCTGGGTCGACGCGCTGGTGATCGACGAGGCCGATCGCGCGCTCGCGGCCGCGATCGAGGCAGACGGCCCGCGCGTCGCGGTCGCGCGCACGCTGATGAACGACCCCGACGACCAGGCCCGGCTCGCCGCCGAGGTGCTGGCTTTCGCCGGCACGCTCGTCCCGCGACTCCCGCGCGCACACCGATGAATCCCTGGCTCCTCGTGCCGGTCAAGTCGTTCGCCGACGGCAAGAGCCGGCTGCGCGGCACGATCGCGGACCCGACTCGGATCGCGCTGAACGAGTACTTCCTGCGCGAACTGCTCGTCACAGCGAGCCGCTTTCCGGGACTCGACCGGACCGCGGTCGTCGCCGACGACCGGCGCGTGCTCGAGCTCGCGTCGGCCGCCGGCGCGCACGCCATCGGGCAGCGCCGCGCGGTCGGGCTCAACGAAGCGCTGGCCGAAGGCGCCGATCGCCTCGCGAGGTTGGGCGCGCGGCGGGTGATCGTCGTCGCCTGCGACCTGCCCGAGCTCGGCGTCGACGACCTGCGCGAGCTGGCGCGACTCGCAGCCGACGAACGCGATGTGGCCATCGTCGCGGACCGGCACGGCAGCGGCACCAACGCGCTGGTGTTCGACGCCGCCGCGCCGCCGCCCTTCCGCTTCGGCGAGGCGAGCTTCGACGCCCATCGCCGGGCGGCCGAGGCGGCGGGACTGCGTCCGCGTCCGCACACGAACCCGGCGCTCGCGCGCGACATCGACACCCAGGACGACCTCGCGGCGTGGCTGCGCGCGTCCGGCGCGCCGGTCGTCGGCGGCGACCTCGACGCGGCCGTCCAACGCCTCCTCGCCCGCGCGACCGCGCGGCCCGGGGTATCAGCGCTCGGCGCCGGGCACCGGCGGAACCGCGACGAGCGGGGCCTGGACGTGCGCGACGCGCGCGAGGAGTTCCCGCGGCGCGAGCTCGACGGTGAGGTCGCGACGACCGCCGCCGCACAACGCGACCGGCATCAGGGCCACGCGCTCGTCGACGACCAATTCGACACCGGCGGTCGGCGGTAGCGGCGCGGCGCCGCCCGGCTCCCAGCCGAGCACCGAGGCCACCTCGTCGTCGGACGCGTAGCGAACGCGACGGCGGTTCTCGCGGCAGGCGCGGGCCAGCGCGCCGTAGTCGAGGCGATCGAGCGCCGCGACCCAGGCCAGCACGAACCGCTCCGGCAGGCGGAAGACGAGCGTCTTGGTCAGCGCCCGCGGGTCGAACGGCAATCCCGCGGCGCGCGCCTCGTGGACGTTGCGCACCGGCGCGTGCGGGTGCGCCCGGAACGAGACGCCCAGCCGCGCGAGCGCGCGCGTGACCTCGGAGCGCGGGTCGATCATCGACGCCTCCCGCGAGCCTTCCCTCAGACGCCCGGCGTGTCGCCCGCGTGGATGATGATCGACAGCAGGCGGATCGGCAGCCGGACGAGTCGCTCCGGTCCGTGCGGAATCTCGCCGCGGAACGTGAGCGAGTCACCCGGACCGAGGAGGTAGGTGTGCTTGCCGTGCCGGTACTCGATGCGTCCTTCGAGGACGTGCAGGAACTCGGTGCCCGGATGCTCGAAGCGCTGGAACACCTCGCTCTCGTCGGTCAGCGTCACCAGGAACGGCTCGAACACGCGGCGGGGGCCGCGATCGGCGTAGAGCAGGTGGTAGGTGTGGCCGCGCTTGGTGCCCCGGCGCACGACCTCCATGCCGCGCCCCTTCTTCACCAGCTGCGCTCCGCCCTCCTCGGGCGGGTAGCCCTGGAACAACGTGCTCATCGACACGCCCAACGCGCGCGACAGGTTGACCAGCGTGTCGAGGCTCGCCGAGCTCTGGCCGTTCTCGAGCTTGGAGAGCATCCCGCTGCTGATGCCCGCCTTGCGCGCGACTTCGGCGATCGTCAGACGTTGCGCCAGGCGCACACGACGCACGACGCCGCCCAGGTGGTGTTCGAGCGTCAGACCGGCGACGGCCGGTGCCGTCCCGGCCCCCTCGCCCGCGGCGGTGTCCCGGGCGTCGGCCGCTTTCTTCCTCATGGCGGAAGTCTACTCGATCGCCCCGGACGCGGCGCCGGGGCGTCGTGGCGCCGGGCCGGCCGCGACGCGGGGCGGTGTTTGCCTGCCGTTCAACTTTTGTTCATGCTGTTGTTGACACGGCGAAACCCCGCCGCCGATAATCGGCGCGCCCGCGAACCCGACCGTCCCCGGCCCCGCCCGAAACGCACCCGGAACCCCGAACGACCGACCCGGAGGAGATGAGCGACATGAACGCGCAGTCGGCACGCAAGTTCGTCAAGGACCACGGCGTCAAGTACCTGCTCGCCCAATTCGTCGACATCCACGGCTCGGCCAAGGCCAAGGCGGTGCCGGCCGCGCACCTCGACATGGTGCTGAGCGACGGCGCGGGGTTCGCCGGATTCGCGATCTGGGGCATGGGCATGGGTCCGCACGGCCCCGACTACATGGCGGTCGGCGACCCGTCGACGCTGTCGCTGATGCCGTGGATGCCCGGTTACGCGCGGATCGCCTGCGACGGCCACGTCCACGGCAAGCCGTACCCGTACTGCTCGCGCGTCGCGCTGAAGGCCCAGCTCGCGAAGCTCGAGCAGCGCGGGCTCACGCTCTACACCGGCATCGAACCGGAGTTCATGCTGCTCAAGCGCGGTCCCGACGGCCGCCTCGCGCCCTGCGACGACTCCGACACGCTCGACAAGCCGTGCTACGACTACAAGGGCCTGTCGCGGTCGGCGCCGATCCTCGAGAAGCTCACCGAGTCGCTGCAGCCGCTCGGGCTCGACGTCTACCAGATCGACCACGAGGACGCGAACGGCCAGTTCGAGGTGAACTTCACCTACGCCGACGCGTTGAAGAGCGCCGACAACTTCGTGCTGTTCAAGATGGCGGCCTCGGAGATCGCCAAGTCGATGGGCATGGTCGCGACCTTCATGCCCAAGCCGTTCTCCAACCGGACCGGGACCGGCGCGCACTTCCATCTGTCGCTGGGCAGCGCCAAGAAGAAGAACCTGTTCCACGACGACGCCGACCGGCACGGCATGGGCCTGTCGAAGACCGGCTACCACTTCCTCGGCGGCCTGCTCGCCCACGCGCGGGCGCTGACCGCGGTGCTGGCGCCGTCGGTCAATTCGTACAAGCGGCTCGTCGTCGGCCGTTCGCTCTCCGGCGCGACCTGGGCGCCGGCGTACATCGCCTACGGCAACAACAACCGGACCGCCTGCGTGCGGGTGCCCTACGGCCGGCTCGAGCTCAGATTGCCCGACGGTTCGTGCAACCCCTATCTCGCGACCGCGGCGATCCTCGCCGCGGGCCTGGACGGTGTCGACCGCAAGCTCGATCCGGGCCCCCCGAACAACACCAACCTGTACGAATGGTCGCCGGCGCAGCTCGACGAGGCGGGCATCGGACTCCTGCCGCAGACGCTGTCGGAGGCGCTCGTGGAGTTCGAGCGGGACGATGTCGTGCGCGGCGCGCTCGGCGAGGACCTCTCGGCCGAGTTCCTGCGGTTGAAGCGGATGGAGTGGATCGAGTACTGCCGGCACGTGAGCGAGTGGGAGCGCGACCGCTACCTCGAGTTCTTCTAGGGAGTCGACGATGTGCGGAATCGTGGGACTGCTGGTCAAGAACCCGGCGATGCGCGACCGGCTCGGTGAACTCGCGCGGCCGATGTTGATCGGGATGACCGAGCGCGGACCCGAGTCGACCGGATTCGCGGTGTTCACCTCGCCCAAGGACGGCGGCCGGCGCAAGGTGAGCCTGTACACCGGCGCGCCCTCGTTCGACTGGGAGGCGGTGCGCGCCGCGGCGCGCGAGGCGTTCGGCGCGTCGGCGACGCTCGCCGTCGATGTCAACCACGGCGTGCTGGAGTCCGACGCCGACCCGGCGAAGATCGCCGACTGGGTGCGCGAGCGGTTCCCCGCGTTGCACGTGCTCTCGGCCGGCCGCTGGATCGACGTCTACAAGGACACCGGCACGCCGGCCGAAGTCACCGGCCGTTACCACCTCGAGTCGCGCAAAGGCACGCACCTCGTCGGCCATACGCGCATGGCGACCGAATCCGCGGTCACCGCGGTGCACGCGCATCCGTTCACCGCCGGCGAGGACTTCTGCCTGATCCACAACGGCACGCTGTCGAACCCGCACAGCGTGCGCCGCCAGCTCGAGCCGCTCGGCGTCAGATTCGACTCCGACAACGACACCGAGGCCGCCTGCCGCTACCTCGCCTGGCGGATGCAGGAGGGCGACGACCTGGCCACCGCGATCGGCAAGGGCTTCGAGGCCTTCGACGGCTTCTACACGTTCCTGATCGGCACGCGCGACAGCCTGGCGCTGGTGCGCGACGCGTTCGCCTGCAAGCCGGCGGTGGTCGCCGAGACCGACGACTACGTCGCGATCGCCTCCGAATTCCGCTCGCTCGCCAAGCTCCCGGGCATCAAGAACGCGAAGATCTTCGAGCCCAAGCCCGAGGAAATCTACGTATGGACCGTCCAGTGACCTTCGACCTCGCGACCCAGAGCGTGCGCGACCTCAACCAGTACCTGCACCACGGACTGGCGGCGACGCCCGCGCCGGTGCGCGTCGTTAATCCCGACGGCGCGCACGCGATCGCGGTCGGCGTCGACGCGCCGGTGCGCGTCCGGGTCGAGGGGCACGTCGGCTACTACGCCGCCGGCATGAACTCGCGGGCGGAGATCGACATCGACGGCAACGCCGGGCCCGGCGTCGCCGAGAACATGATGTCGGGGCGGGTGCACGTGCGCGGCTTCGCCTCGGTCGGCGCCGGCGCGTCCGCGCAGGGCGGGCTCCTGGTCGTCGACGGCGACGCCAGTTTGCGCTGCGGCATCTCGCTCAAAGGCGCGGACATCGTCGTCGGCGGCAGCGTCGGCGACTTCTCGGCGTTCATGGCGCAGGCCGGGACGCTGGTCGTCTGCGGCGACGCCGGCGATGCGCTGGGCGACTCGCTCTACGAGGCGGTCATCTACGTTCGGGGCAAGATCGCGTCGTTCGGCGCCGACGCGCACGAGGAGCCGATGACGGGAGCCGACCTCGCCCGGGTCGGCGAGCTGCTGCGCAAGGCCGGCTTCGACCACGATCCGCGCTCGTTCCGGCGAGTCGCGTCGATGAAGAGCCTCTACCACTGGAACGCCGACGCGAACCAGGAGTACTGACGTTCCGATCCCGGGTGCCGACATGAACAAGCCGATCGAACTGCCCAAGCCGATCCAGCGCGAAGAGAGCTGGAGCTACGACCGCCGGATCATCGACTACATCCACACGGCGGCGGCGCACGGCCTCTACGAGATCCGCGGGCTCGGCGCCAAGCGCAAGCTGCCGCACTTCGACGACCTGGTCTTCCTCGGCGCGTCGCTGACCCGCTACCCGCTCGAGGGCTACCGCGAAAAGTGCTCGACCCGGACGGTGCTCGGCACCCGCTACGCGAAGAAGCCGATCGAGCTCGACATTCCGATCACGATCGCCGGCATGAGCTTCGGGTCGCTCTCCGCGAACGTGAAGGAGGCGCTCGGCCGCGCGGCGACCGAGGTCGGCACCTCGACGACGACCGGCGACGGCGGCATGACCGCCGAGGAGCGGCGCTCGTCGAAGACGCTGGTCTACCAATGCCTGCCGTCGCGCTACGGCTTCAACCTCGCCGACCTCAAGAAGGCCGACGCGATCGAGGTCGTCATCGGCCAGGGCGCGAAGCCCGGTGGCGGCGGCATGCTGCTCGGCCAGAAGGTCAACCCGCGGGTCGCCAAGATGCGCACGCTGCCCGAGGGCGTCGACCAGCGCTCGGCGAGCCGCCACCCCGACTGGACCGGGCCCGACGACCTCGTCATCAAGATCCAGGAGCTGCGCGAGCTGACCGACTGGGAGAAACCGATCTACGTGAAGATCGGCGCGACCCGCGTGTTCCACGACGTCAAGCTGTGCGTGCACGCCGGCGCCGACGTGATCGTCGTCGACGGCATGCAGGGCGGCACCGCGGCGACCCAGACGGTGTTCATCGAGCACGTCGGCATCCCGACACTCGCGGCGGTCCGCCAGGCGGTCGACGCGCTCGACGACCTGAACATGCGCGGCAAGGTGCAGCTGATCGTCTCCGGCGGCATCCGCACCGGCGCCGACGCGGCCAAGGCGCTGGCGATGGGCGCCGACGCGGTCTCGGTCGGACAGGGGATCCTGTTCGCGCTGGGCTGCAACCGCGACACCTACCAGCAGGGCGGCAAGCACTACTCGGCGCTCGACGACTACGCGACGCTGGGCACCGCGCCCGGCTACTGCCATCACTGCCACACCGGCCGCTGCCCGGTCGGCATCACGACGCAGGACGCGGTCCTCGAGCAGCGCCTCGAGCCCGAGGTCGGCGCGAAACACGTCCGCAACTACCTGAAGACGATGAACATGGAGGTGGCGACGCTAGCGCGGGCCTGCGGCAAGCAGGACGTCCACCACCTCGAGCCCGAGGACCTGGTCGCGCTGACGATCGAGGCGTCGGCGATCGCCCGCGTGCCGCTCGCCGGCACCAACTGGATCCCGGGGACCGGCGGTGCGCTGTAGCGGTCCCCGGCGGGCGCCGGACCGGACGCATCCGCGCGGGGACGGCCGTATTCCGAGAACGGGGGATTCCGGCAGGCGAAACGTCTGCTGTTGATGGCGAAGCGGAGAACGGCGATCGCTGCTCGCGCGAGATTGCCGGTCGCGCCCGGGCGTCCTCATTGACGCCGGATACGACGGTCCCTAGCATCGGGCGCGCTCGAACCAACCAGGACGCGCCATGCGGATCAGCTTCGAATGGAGCGCGCGAACGCGCGCCGCCATCGCCCTCGCGCTCGCGATCGGCTTCGCCCCGGGGGCGCTCGGTGCGATCCAGACGCAGACGCGCAGCACCGCCGCGACCGTCACGCCGGGTGGCGGGTGGGCCACCCCGAACAACGCCGCCTCGATCAACGGCGCGTGCGCGCTAGGCGACGGCACGACATCCGGCTCGATCACGATGACCGACTGGACCTTCGCGATTCCCGGGGGATCGACGATCCTCGGTATCACGGTTCGCTCGGTGGCCTCGTTCAACGACGTTTCGACCGAGGACCAGATCAGCCTGACCAAGGCCGGATCGGCGGTGGGCTCTCCCCGAACGCTGAACGGGCCGGGCGCGTCGGCGGCGATCTCGTGCGGCAGTCCGGTTCCCGACGCCAACGGGCTCACCGTCGGCGGCGCAGCGGACCTGTGGGGAACCACGTGGACGGTCGCCGAGATCAACGACAGCGGATTCGGCGTCTTCTACGACAACAGCTTCTTCAACAACGCGATCGACGGCGTCGAGATCACCGTCACCTACAACGACAACCTCGGCCCGACGGTCACCGTCGACAAGTCGCCGGGGCAGCTCGACCCGACCGGCGCGTCGCCGATCCAGTTCACCGTGGCGTTCAGTGCGAACGTCACCGGATTCGACGCGTCCGACGTGTCGTTCGCCACCAGCACCGCAGGAGGACCGCTCGTCGCCGCGGTCGCCGGAGGGCCGGCGGTCTACACGGTGTCGGTGACCGGGATGACCAGCAGCGGCACGGTCGTCGTCTCGATTCCCGCCAACGCCGCGTTCGAGGGAGTCAACGGGAACGCGGCGTCGACGCCGATCGACAACGTGGTCCAGTACGACAACATCCCTCCGTCCGTCACGATCGAACAGCATCCGGGGCAGCAGGATCCCGTGCGCGGTTCGACGCTGGTGCGCTTCCGCGCGGTGTTCGACGAGCCGGTCACCGGATTCGGCAGCGCCGACGTCTCGCTCGCCGGAAGCACGGCCGGCGGACCGCTGGCGGTCGATGTCAGCGGCGGCCCGACCGAGTTCATCGTCACCGTCACCGGGATGTCGAGCCCGGGGACGATCGTCGCGAGCATACCCGCGGGGGTCGCCGTCGACATCGGCGCCGCCGGCAACAACGCGTCGACGTCGACAGACAACTCGGTCACATGGCTGGGCCCGCCTCAGCCGATCCCCGCGCTGGACGTGCCGGTTCTCGGATTACTGATGTTGTTCGTCGCCGCGCTCGGCGCCGTCGCCCGCCGCAAGGCGCGCGGGGACACCTAGCGGCGATCGAGGCCTCGACGATCGCCCGCGCGCCGCTCGCCGGGACCTAAGTGATTCCGGGAACGGGCGCAGCCAATCAACGCGCGACCGCCCCTGCGCGGCTCGCGCGTTCCGACGCGAGCGGACGCCCGGGGCCGGACTAGCGCCCGCGCCGGCGCGCGAACGCGAGCCCGAGGAACCCGACCAGCGAGGCGAGCAACCCCAGCGCGGAGTCGTCGAGCGCGGGAACCGGCAACGGAACCAGCGAGTAGTTCTGCCCGAGCTGGTTGGTGGCGAGCGCGGTGTAGCTGCGGCTCGTCGGCGTGAACGTGCGACCGGGCAGCGACGGCGTCACCGTGCCCGACCAGCCGGCCGGTACGTTGAGCGAATAGTCGCCGTTCGCGTCCGAGACCGTCGTCCGCGTCGTGCCATCGAGCCAGGTGAGGGTGACACCGGGCGCGCCCGCGTTGCCGGCGATGATCGGACCGACGATCAGCGAGACGTTGCCCTGGCCGAGGGTGACCGGAGGACCGGACAGCGTGACGTTGCCGACCACGAGCAGCACCCCACCGCTCCCGCCGGCCGACGAGATCGTACCGGGAACGGTGATCGCGGTCGCCGCCCGCAGCACGATGTTGCCGCCGGCCGCGCTGGCGCTCGACACGCCGTTCTGGTCGACGTTGATCGTCGAGAGGCTCGTGATCGACACGGCGCCGCCGGCTGTCCGCAGGCCGCCGTTGGTGATGTCGGCCGAGCTCACCGGTGTCGTCGTGAAGGAGCCGCCGCCGGTATCGACGCCTGCGTTCAGGATGTTGAGCGCGCCCGGGTTGGTCAGCAGCACGGCGCCGCCGTTGGTGACGAGCTGCTGGATGACGAACCCGTTGCCCGAAGCGATGAACGATCCGCCGCCGGTGGTCACGCCGCCGTTGGTGATATTGACGAGTCCCGTATGCGTCAACCGCACGTTGCCCAATCCCGCGCCGCCGTCGGTGCGGAGCCCGATGGCGATGATCGTGAACGCGGCGCCGGTCGACGTGAACGAACCGCCGGCCGTCGAAATCCCGCCGCCGTTCATCGAGACGTCACCGGTGTGGTTGAGCCGCACCGGCCCCCCCGCGGTCGACAAGCCGCTGCCGTTGGCCGAGAAGGTCGTTCCCGACGACGTGAACGAACCGCCGCCGGTCTGCATGCCGCCGTTGTCGATACTGACCGTCGTCGTGTGATCGAGCTGCACGGAGCCGCCGCCGGTCTGCACGCCGACTCCCAGCACGTTGAAGCTCGTACCCGACGACGTGAAAGACGCGCCACCGGTCTGGACCCCGCCGTTGTTGATGTCGACGAACGACGAGTGGTTGAGCTGCACGGCGCCGCCGGCGGTCTGCACGCCGGTGCCGAGCACCGCGAAGCTCGTTCCCGTCGACGTGAACGAGCCGCCACCGGTCTGGATGCCGCCATCGTTGATGTCGACGAACGACGAGTGGTTGAGCTGCACCGGAGCGCCGGAGGTCTGCACGCCGGTGCCGTGCACCGCGAAGCTCGTTCCCGACGACGTGAACGAGCCGCCAGCGGTCTGTACGCCGCCGTTGTTGATGTCGACGACCGACGAGTGGTTGAGCTGCACGGCGCCGCCGGCGGTCTGCACGCCGATGCCGAGCACCGCGAAGCTCGTACCCGCCGAGGTGAACGAGCCGCCGCCGGTCTGGATGCCGCCATCGTTGATGGCGACGGTCGTCGTGTGATCGAGCCGCACGCTGCCACCAGACGTCTGGATACCGCTGGCGTGCGAGGCGAAGGACGTCCCCGACGAGCGGAACGACCCGCCGCCGGTCTGCACGCCGCCGTCGGTGATGTCGACGAACGACGAGTGGTTGAGCTGGACCGCGCCGCCGGCGGACGTCAGCGGGCTGCCCATCCGCGAGAAGCTCGTGCCGGACGAGGCGAAACTCCCGCCGTTGGTTTGCACGCCGGCGAGTTGGAGCGTCACCGTCCCGGTCGCCGCGACACTGACCGAGAGCTGACCGGCACCGACACCGGCGAGGATGCCCTGGATGTCGACGTTGCCGCTCGCGTTCAGCGCCAGCGTCCGGTTGGCCGCCTGCGAGTAGGTGAACGCCGGCGCGCCGACCTGGATCGTGATGTTCCCGGCGCCGTTGGTGCTGATCGTCGCGTTGCCGCTCCCGAGTCGCGTGACCAGGTCGGCGTAGGCGAGCGTCGAGTTCGCGGTCGGGACCCAGACACCGGACGCGTTAAAGGCGCCGTTGCTGCTCACCGCCGGCGGCGGCGCGACGGTGACGTCGAAGGCGAGCGCGGCGCCCGCCGCGAAACAGCAACCGGCGAGAGTCGCGCGACGCGCGGCGCGGGCGATGCGATGGACGCTGGACATGGCGGCGGACTCCCCGTTTCCGGACACGCAGGGGCGGCAAAGCCCCTTGAAGCGGTACAGTCTATACGGGGACCGGCGGGCCGACAACGCGCGCGCGCCGACGGCCCGGCCTCGCGCGTCCGCAGCGCGCGTTCGTCACCCCGGATCGGCTCGACTCCCGCCGAGTTCGACGGCCAGCGTCGCGTAGCCGATGCCCGCCTCGGCGACGATCCGACGCGCGAGCCGCGGCAGATCGGCGACGAGATCGCGAGCGACCGGATCGGCGTCCGCGGCCGGCTCGACCTCCCCGCCCGACCGCGAGAGACGCGCGCGGATCGCGTCCCGTTCGGGCTCGCTCGTCGCCGGATGTCCGGCCAGAGCAGCCCACAGGCGGCGCGCCCCGTCGTCGCGACCGGAGGCCGCCAGCAGCTCGGCGAAGGCACCGGCGACGCCGAACTGCAGCGAGGGCCGTCCGAGCTCGAGCGCCGAGGCCGCCGCGTCGGCGAGCGCGGCTCGCGCCTCGTCGAGGTCGCGCCGATGGGCGGCGATGTGGACCCGGTCGACCTGCAAGCCGCACATCAGCCCGCGCAGTCCGAACGGCTTCGCGGCGGCGAGCGCGGCGCGGACGTGGCGCTCCGCCGCCTCGAAGTCGCCGGCGAGTCTCGCGTGCTCGACGCGCGCGCCGAGCACGATCGCCCGGGTCGACGCGAAACCGTTGCGCTCGCACAGCGCCAGTGCGGATGCGAGCCGCGCATCGGCGGCGTCGACCTCGGCGCAGGACAGGTGCAGCAGCGCGAGATTGTGCAGGCAGCGCACCTCGCCGGCGACGTCCCCGACCTGCCGGTGCGTCGCCAGCGCCTTCTCGTAGTACTCGCGCGCCCGGTCGTAGCGACCGGCGGCCTTCTCGACCAGCGCCAGGTTCGCGCAGGCGCGCGCCGCGCTGATCGGGTCGGCGGCCTCCGGCGCCCGACGCAGCAACGCTTCGTAGTATTCCCGCGAGGCGTCGAGCTCGCCCAGCTGCAGCGCGCAACCGCCGAGCGTGCCGAGCGCGGTCAGCGCGAACTCGTCGTCGGCCGCCGCGTCGCTCGCCTGTTCGAGCGCGCGCGCGGCCATCCGGCGGGCGTCGGCGTAACGGTCCTGCCGGTACAGGAGGTGCGCACCCGCCGCGTGCAGCACCGCGCGCGTCCGGGACTGCGCCTCGAGCGCCCCGGCGGTGAGCGCGGCCTCGATCAGGGCTACTCCCTCCGCGACCCGGCCCCGGTGATCGCAGAAGTCGACGAGCGTCCACGCGGCCCGCGCGAGCCATTCGCCCTCGCCGGCGGCCACCGCCCGGTGCCAGGCGGCCCGGCAGTTCTCGAACTCAGTCTCGATCGCGCGCAGCGCTTCGCCTCGACCATCGCGGACGTCCGATTGCGCGCGCGCCATCATCCTGAGGAACGCCCGCGCGTGCGCGCGCGCGGCGGCAGCCGCGGCCGGCGTGCCGGCCACGCGCGCGGCCGCGAGCTCGAGCACCAGCGGATGCAGGTGCAGGCGCGCACCGTCCTTCGTCGCCTCTTTGCGCAGCAGCGACTGGTCGGCGAGCGAGGCCAGCACCGGCGGCGGCGCCGAGGCGACCTCGCGCGCGGCCTCGGCGGTGAAGCCGCCGCGGAACACAGACAGGCCCGCGAGCGCGTCGCGCTCGGCCGGCGCGAGCAGCCGCCAGGAACGCTCGAACACCGATTCGATGCTCGCGTGACGCGGCGTTCGCGCGGCGTCGGTCGCGCGCAGCAGTTCGGTGCCGCGCGCGAGCTCGTCGGCGATCTGGGCGCAGGAGAGCACCCGGGTCCACGCGGCCGCCAACTCCAGTCCGAGCGGCAGGCCGCCGACCCTTCCGCAGATGTCGATCAGCGCGGCCGCCTCGACCTCGGGTCGGAACGCCGGATCGACGCGCTGCGCGCTCCGCGCGAACAGCTTGACGGCGTCGAACGCGCCGACCCGATCGGCGTCCTCCGGCTCCGGGCACGCGAGCCCCTCGAGCGCGACGAGGTGTTCGCTCCCGATGCCGAGCCGCACGCGCGAGGTGACGATCAGCTTGAGTCCCGGCGCGGCCGCGAGCCAGCGTTCGAACGCCGGCGCGCCCGCCGCCAGGTGCTCGACGTTGTCGAGGCCGACCAGCATCCGGCGTCCGGCGAGGTGGCGGGCGAGAGCCTCGGAGGCCTCGCCCGCCGGCACCGCGAGACCGAGCTCGCGGGCGACGCGCGCGGCGATCCGCTCCGGATCATCGACGTCCTCGAGCTCGACGAACGCGGCGCCGTCGGCGAAGCCGGCCGCGAGTTCCCGCAACGCGCGTCGGGCGAGGCGGGTCTTGCCGACACCACCCGGACCGAACAACGTCACAAGCCGCACCTCGTCCGATTCGATCAGCGACGCGATCCGCCGCAACTCGGCGTTGCGACCGACGAATCCGGGGTCGAGCTCGCCGCCTCCGGGCGAGGGCGCGCGCACCGTCGCCGGGCGCGCCCGCGCAGGCGCGCCGGAGTCGCCCGCGAGCGCGATCAGCGCCGGTGTCGGCGCGACGCCCAGTTCGTCGCGAACCCGCTGGACGAAACGCGCGTGCACCTGGCGAGCCGCCGCCGCCTGGCCGCTGCGCTCGAGCCAGCGCAGGTGCAGCGCGAGCGCCTGGTCGTCCCACGGGTCGTCGTCGAGCAGGCGCGCCGACAGCGAGACCGCGGCGGCCGGCGGCGCGTCTCCTTCGAGCCAGGCGCGCGCCGCGCCGCGCCAGGTCGCGCGCAGCCGGTCGCGGATCTCGCGCAACCGGTCGGTCCACGCTTCGTTGTCGTCGTCGTCGAAGCCGGCGAGCGGGTCGCCGCGCCACAGCGCCAACGCGTCCTCGACCCGCGACTCGCGCAGCGCCTGGTCGAACGCGGCGATATCGGTGTCGCCGTCGAATCGCAGCGCGCCTCCCTCGGAGGCCACGGCGTCGCCCCAGGGCAGCGCCGGCATCCGGAAGAGCGTCTTGCGCAGGTTGTTCGACGCGAGCGGGCCGGCGACGTCCGGCCAGAGCGTCGCCGCCAGCTCCCGCCGGCCGACCCAGGTTCCCGCGAGCGCCAGCCACACGACGAGCTGGCCGCGGCGCTCGAACGGGAGCGCCCAGGACTTCCCGCCGCGGACCATCGTCGGCGGGCCGAGCAGGCTCAGGCGGTAGTCGGCGGTCACGACCGCCACGGTAGCAGCCGGGCCGCGGCGGTGGAATGGGTGGTGGAACGCTCGTGGAACGGGGTGCCGAGGAGACTCCGGCGGGTCGCAATCGACGACAGCCACCGAATCCACACCCGAACCGGAGATGCCCATGATCGTGACTCAGGAAAACCCCGCCGTCGACTACGCCGCCATCAAGCAGAAGCAGCAGGCCACCTGGGCCAGCGGCGACTTCTCGGTCGTCGGCACGACGCTGCAGATCGTCGGCGAACAGCTCGCCGAGGCCGCCGACATCCGCGGCGGCGAGACCGTGCTGGACGTCGCCGCCGGCAACGGCAACGCGACGCTCGCCGCGGCCCGCCGTTTCGCCCGCGTGACCAGCACCGACTACGTGCCGTCGCTCCTCGAGAAGGGCCACCAGCGCGCCCAGGCCGAGGCGCTGCCGGTGACCTTCCGGGTCGCCGATGTCGAGGCGCTGCCGTTCGACGACGCCTCGTTCGACGCCGTCCTCTCGACGTTCGGCTGCATGTTCGCGCCCGACCAGCGACGCACCGCCGCCGAGATGCTGCGCGTGCTGCGTCCCGGCGGGCGCATCGGCCTCGCCAACTGGACGCCGGCCGGCTTCATCGGCCGGCTGTTCCGGGTGATCGGCGCCCACCTGCCGCCGCCGGCCGGGCTCGCGTCGCCGGCGCTGTGGGGCACCGAGCCGCGGCTCGCCGAGCTCTTCGGCGCGCAGGCCGCGTCGATCCGCTGTGAAAAGCGGATGTTCAACTTCCGCTACCAGTCGGCGGCGCACTGGCTGCAGGTGTTCCGCGACACCTACGGTCCGACGCACAAGGCGTTCGCCGCGCTGCCCGGCGCGAAGGGCGAGGCGCTGGCGCACGACATCCTCGATCTCCTGGCCGAGCTCGACGTCGGCGGCGGTCGCGGTCTGGTCGTGCCCGGCGAGTACCTCGAGGTCGTGATCACCAAGCGCTAAGGCGTGGCGTCGTCGTCCCCTCGGGCGGCGGGAGCAATCCCGCCGCCCGGGTGCCCACCACCCGCGTCGAGGGTCACGACCACGAGGCAACCGCGCATCCGAAGATGGGTCGCCGCACTCGGCCTGGTCGTCGAGCATCCGGCGGCGGCCTCGCCTCGCGAATCCCCGATCCGCCGACCTCCGCCCGGCCGCGGGCGGCCTCGGCTCGCGCCGGACAATCGGCGCCGCGCCGCGTCAGCCCAGGAACCACCGGAGCGGAACGGTGACCAGCGGCGGGAACAGAACCAGCAGCACGAGCACCGCGACCTCGGCGAGGAGGAACGGCCATACGCCTCTGAGCAGGTCGTCCATGCCGATCTTCGACACGCCGCACACGACGTTCAGCACCGTTCCGACCGGCGGGGTGATGAGCCCGATCGCGTTGTTGATGACGAAGACCACGCCGAAGTAGATCGGATCGATGCCTGCCTGCTTGACGAGCGGCATCAGGATCGGCGTCAGGATCAGAATGGTCGGTGCCATGTCCATCGGGCCGCCGATCACGAGTACCGCGACCATCATCAACGCCATGAGCAGCACCGGCTGGTCCACGAACGGCGCGAGCAGGTCGACGAGCTTCGCCGGCAACTCCGCCACGGTGATGAGCCATGCCGAGACCAGCGAGGCCGCGACCAGGAACATGATCACGCCGGTGGTCAGCGCCGCGGTCAGGAAGACCTCGTAGAGTCGGGGCAGCGACAGCTCGCGGTAGACGAAGACGGCGATGAACATCGCGTAGACCGCCGCGACGACCGCCGCCTCGGTCGGCGTGAAGACGCCGAACTTGAGTCCGGCGATGATGATCACCGGCAGCAACATCGCCCAGAAGCCGTCGGCGAGCGCGCGGCCCACGTCCCGAGCGGAACTGCGGGCCCGGGTCGGGACCGGATCGCGCCGCGCCGTCCACCACCAGGTGACGACGAGCGCGGCGCCGAGCATCAATCCCGGAACGATGCCCGCGAGGAACAGCTTGGTGATCGACAGTCCGGCGGCCACGCCGAAGAGCACGAACGCGATGCTCGGCGGGATGATCGGCCCGATGATGCCGCTGGCCGCCACCAGTCCGCCGGCGCGGTTCCCGTCGTGGCCGGCCGCGACCATCATCGGCACGAGGATCGACGCGAGCGCGGCGGCGTCGGCGACCGCCGAGCCCGACACCGCGGCCAGCAGGCACCCGGCCACGACCGTCACGTAGCCCAGACCGCCGCGGACGTGCCCGACCAGCTCCATGGCGAAGCCCACGATCCGGCGGGACAGCCCGCCGGCGTTCATGATCTCGCCGGCCAGCATGAAGAAGGGGACTGCCATCAGCGGAAAGGAATCCGCGCCGTTGATGATGTTGGTCGCGATGATCTGCGCGTCGAAATTGTCGAGCTGGATCATCAGCGCGATACCGCAGACGATCAGCGCGAAGGCGATCGGCATGCCGATCGCCATCGAACCGAGCAGCGAACCCAGGAAGACCGCGACCGTCATGGATCACCCGCCCGCGAATCGGCGCCGCCGGCGCGTGGACCGCGGGTCGCGGTGTCGGGCGCGAGCGCCGTTCCCTCGGCCAGCGCCTCGCGGACGGTGACGAGCTCGTCCGCGGCCAGCCGGCCGGCGGCGAGGCGCCAGAGCTCGAAGACGGTCAACGCGGCCGCGACGGCGCTGAACAGGACGCCGATCCCGTAGAACATCGTCATCGACATGCCGGTGACCGGGGCGATCGCGCCGACCTGGTAGCTGATCATCGTCTGCTTCCAGCTTCCCTGCAGGAACAGGAGGCAGGCCACCAGCACCAGGACGTGGCTCGCCACGAAGCAGGCCTTCTTCCACGCGGCGGGCAGTCGCTTGACCAGCGAGTCCATCCCCAGATGGGCGTGCTCGCGCATCGCCACGATCGCGCTGATGAACGTGAGCCAGACGAAGAGCATGCGCGACAGCTCCTCGGAGACCGTGATCCCCTTGTTGAAGCCGTAGCGCAGAACCACGTTGCCGAAGACCAGTGCGACCATCAGCGCGAGGCAGGCCACCATCGCCGCCTTGAGCGTCGCGAACAACCCGTCGGCGACGCGCTTCACGGCCGGGAACGCGGTTCGCCGGGCCGGCCGCCGGACGGGGGGCGCCCGGGCGGCGCGCCCGGGCGACGGATCGGAGTCACCGACGTCCGCGCGCCTTCTCGATCTCGGACATCATCTCCTTCACCAGGGCCTCGCCGGCGTCGCGGGAGTACTTGTCGACGACCGGCCGCAGCCGCTCGCGGATCTGCGCGACCGAGGACGGCGGGAATTCGGTCACCTGGAGTCCCTTGGTTCGCAGCGTCTCGAGCGACTTCGCGTCCGCCTCCCGCGAGAGCGTGCGGTTGTACGGCTGCGTCTGCGCGGCGGCGTCGAGCAGGATCTTGCGTTCGTCGGCGGAGAGTTGGTCCCAGACCTTCTTGCTGAACAGCAGGATCAGCGGCTGGTAGACGTGGCGCGTCGTCGAGACGAACTTCTGGACTTCGTAGAATTTCGCCGTTTCGATCGACGAGAACGTGTTCTCCTGACCGTCGACCGCCTTGGTCTCCATCGCCGAGTAGAGCTCGGGATACGGCATCGGTACGGCGTTCGCCCCCAGGGCCGTGAACATGTCGACGTAGAGAGGCAACTGCAGGACGCGGATCTTGAGCCCCTGGAAGTCCTCGAGCTTCGCGATCGGCCGCCGACTGTTGGTCATGTTGCGGAAGCCGTGGTCCCAGTACGAGAGCCCGATCAGTCCCTTGTCCGGCAACTTGTCGTTGAGCTTCCTGCCGACCGGTCCGTCGAGCACGGCGTCGGCTTCGCGGAAATCGTTGAACAGGTACGGCAGGTCCAGCATCGCGTATTCCTTGATCTGGCTGCCGAGGAGCGAGGTCGCCACCAGCGTCATTTCGATGGTGCCGCCCTGCAGCGACTGGATCACCGCCGCGTCGCCGCCGAGTTGCCCGCCGGGAAACGACCGGACCTTGATCTTGCCGTCGCTCGCCTTGGCGACCAGTTCGGCGAACCGCTCGAGCGACAGGCCTTGCGGATGGTCCTTCATCTGGACGAAGGCGACCTTCAGATTGCGCTCTTTGACGTCGGCGGCGGCCGACGGTCCCGCTGCGACGACCAGACCCAGAGCGCACATCGCCGCAACCAGTCCCCCGGTGATCTTGTTCATGCGTTCCTCCGTTCGTTCAAGGCGTTGCGCGCGTTCTCGTCGGACGCGCTCTCATTGCAGGATCGCGAAGTCGTCGGGCTGCCCGAACACCATCGTGTTGAGCGGTCGCACGCCGCGCTCTTCGAACAGGACGACGACCTCGACGCGGAATCCGCCGGTCGGCAAGCCGTGCAGGTCGAGCTTGATCGCGAGCGTCATTCCGGGCAGGAGCTGGTAGTCGGTCTCCGAGCTCAGGTTCGGCGGCTCGACGACATCGACACCGACGCCGTGGCCCACGCCGCGCAGTCCCTTCACGTACGGTGTGAAGTACGGCGCGTAGCCGAGGGGGGCGAGACGCTCGAGCATCATGTCGTGCACGGTGCGCGCCGAGGTACGTGGGGCGAGCTTCGGGACGATCTCCTTGACGATCCGGAATCCCGCGGCGAGCGCGTCGGTCTGCTCGCGCGACGCGCCCGGCATGAGAACGGTGATGCCTCCGTCGTTGCAGTAGTTTCCCACCGACGGATTGAAGTCGATCATCACGAAGTCGCCGCGCTCGATGCGCCGGTTGCTCGGACGCCAGGCCGCGTAGTTCGTGTTCGGCCCCGACATGACGACGGTGGCCGAACCGATGTCGGCATCGAGTTCGCGCGCGGGGCCTTCGCAGAGGCCGGCGACCTGCATCTCGGACATCCCGACGCGGATCTTCGACGTGATCGCCCGGAGGACCTCGTCGTTGATCTCGGCCGCGCGCCGCATCAGCGCGATCTCCGCCGCCGACTTGAGCTGACGGAGCTCGATCAGAAGGCGGTCGACCGACGTGAAGGTCGCCAGCGGCAACGCCTCGCGGAAGAGCGCGAACAGATTCATCGGCAGCAGGTTGTCGCCGATCAGGCCGACGCGGGACGGCCGCTGCGCGATCGGCCGGAACAGCTCCGGGACGAACTCCGCGGCGCGATGATAGGGCCGCACGTCCTTCGTCCAGATCACGTCCCTGGCCGCGTAGAGGTTGAGCCGGCCCAGAATCGTCGTCGGCGGCGCGTCGCCGACGTAGATCACCACCTGGGGCGACTCCTCGACGACGTTGATCGGCTTGTACCCCGTCAGGTAGGTCCCGTGGCCGGAACGGTACTCGTCGGAGAAGACGATCAGCGCGTCGAGTCCTTCCTCCTTCATCTTCTGGCGAAGCCTGGCGGAGCGAGCCTCGTACTCGGCCGGGGCGATCGGAACGATCGGAAGCGGATGGGACACCGGTGCGACCTCCTCGTCGGGGGCGGCCAATACGCCGCGAGTCGCCCCGGCCGAAAAATGTAAAGGATTACATCACGGTCCGATCCCGTCGTCAAATCGGACCAGCGCCGGACGGCCTCGTTCCACCGGCCCGCCTCGCCGGGACTGGCGGCGCCCGGCGGTGCGGGCTACAGTAGAGTCGTCTCTGGTCGCGGCCGGATGGTCTCGCGGTCGCCCTCGAAATGAGAAAACGTTTACAGTCCCCGGGCCCGGAGGTCGTCGGCCTGCGCCACGTCGCCAAGCGCGCCGGTTGCTCGACCGCCTCGGTCTCGCGCGTCCTCAACCGCCCCGACCTGGTCAAGCCGGCGCTGCGGCAACGCGTCCAGCAGGCGATGCGCGACCTGGGCTACGTTCCGAACAGCGCGGCTCGCGCGCTGCGCTCGCGTCGGACGCATATCGTGGGGATCGTCATCCCGACGCTCAACTACGCGATCTACGCGCGCCTGGTGGAAGGACTGCAACGCCGCCTGCTGCAGCACGGCTACTCGCTCCTCGTCGCGACCAGCGAATACGATTTCGCGCTCGAGGAGGAACGGACGCGGATACTCGTCGAGCGCGGCGTCGAGGGGTTGGTCCTGATCGGCGACGCGCACAGTTCCGGTTTGTACGATCTCCTCGAGTCGGCCGGCATCCCCTACGTCAACACCTGGGTCTACCGGGCCGACGGCGAGCACCCCTGCATCGGCTTCGACAATCGGCGGGTCAGCGCCGGTGTCGCCGAGTTCCTGCTCGACCTCGGACACCGGTCCTTCGGCGTGATTTCCGCTCACACGACGGCGAACGACCGCGCCTCCGAGCGCGTCGCCGGCGTGCGCGCCGCGCTCGAGCGCCGCGGACTGACGTTGCCGGCGGACGCGGTCTACGAGCGCCCGTACTCGATCGCGACAGGGCGAGAGGGGTTCCGCTACCTGCGGACCCGTCGGGACCCACCCACGGCGGTCGTCTGCGGCAACGACGTGCTGGCGATCGGCGCGCTCATCGAGGCGCGGGCGATGGGCGTGCGCGTGCCCGACGACGTTTCGATCGTGGGATTCGACAACATCGAGCTCGCGGCCAACGTCGATCCGCCGCTCACCACGGTCGACGTTCCGGCGGCCGAAATGGGCGAACGCGCCGCCGACTATCTCGCGGCGCGGATCGCGGGGCAGACCGGGTTGAGCGCGGTCCACCTCGAGCCGACGCTGATCGCCCGGCGCACCACCGGGCCCGCGCCGAGCGGACCCGCGGCGGCACGACCGGTCCCCGGTCGCAAGCGTTGACGCGCTCCGAGGCCAGCCGGACGGCGAGCGCCCGCGCTCGAACCGCGCGCCGCCCGGCGGTGGCGCTCGGCGGTTCAGCTCGCGCGGATCGCGTCCCGCGGCGCGAGCCCGTCGTCGTAGACGCCCTCGCCCTCGCCGCGCGTCATCACGGCGAAGAGGTGCGTCGGCTTGATCCGCCCGGCGCGGATCTCCGCCTCGTCGCGCGCGTGCACCCGGTCGATGAACGCCCGGTCGGCCGGATCGTTCGCATCGAAGTTCGGCCCGAAGCCGCGGTCGATGAACGGATCGACGACGTTGGCGAAGCCGATGAAGAGGTCGAAGCCGAAGCGCTCGACGCACAACCGCAGGATGTCCTGCGCACGGACGCCCTCGAAGCCCGACACCGAGCAGTCCCAGTCGAGGAAGCGCTCCTCGGTGCGCCGCAGCTGGTGGTTGTAGCGGTAGCGGGCCGGCAGCGTCGCCCAGAACTCGTCGACGATCGCCCTCGCCTCGGGCCAGCGCTGGTGCCCGTTGCGCCCGATCATGTCCGAGACGATGAACCGGCCGCCCGGTTCGAGCGCGTCGCGCACGCCGTCCAGCACGCGCTCCAGCTCGACGATGTGGTGCAGCGACTGGTTGGCGATGATCGCCGCCTGCGGCCCGATGATCCGGTGGCGGTTCAGGTCGACCCGCTCGAAGGCGAGGTGCGCGCCGACGCCGGCGTCGGCCGCGAGCGCCCGGCCGCGCCCCAGCATCGAGGCGTTGACGTCCAGGCAGCGGATCACGAATCCGTCGTGCCCGGCCTCGCGCAGCGAGCTCGCGAGCCGCACTTCGGTGTCGCAGTTGCCGGCGCCGATGCTGACGATCGACGCCGGCGTCGCGCCACGCCGCGCGAGACACTCGGAGGCGAACTTGAGGAAGAAGCCGTCCGGGTGGCTGAAGCCGTGGCGTTCGAGCCTCGGGCGCAGGTAGCGGTTCGACCAGTAGTGGAAGATCGCCGGCAGCTCGTGGACCTGCTCGCAGCCGGCGTAGTTGCCGACCTCTCCGGCGACACGCAGCCGGTAGCCGAAGCGGCCGCGCGCCAGGCGGTTGCGGGCGCGCACCGCGAACTCGCGCAGGCGCCGCCGGACGCTCACGGGGCGCCGCCGGTCACCGCCGACGGGGACCACGGATCCCGCCGATGCGACGACGTACCGCTCACTCGGAGCCCAGCCGCAGCCGGTCGGGCTGGCGACGCTCGATCGCCCACTTGAGGAGCGCGGCGCCGCGGTAGACGCCGTGGGCGAACTTGCCGTAGGGCAGCGTCAGGAACAACGCCATCACGATGCCGAGGTGGACCGCGAGGAGCGCGGGCATCGCGGCGGTGTCCCGGAAGGCGAGGAGCGCGAGACCGCTGAGGCTCGTGCCGAGCAGCAGCACCAGCAGGCCGCGGTCGAGCGTCTTCCCGCCGCCGCGCCGTGCAGCGGATCGCGTCGAAGGCCGAGTGCGAACAACCCCGCCGGACCGACGACGAGGCCGACGCCGCCCAGCGTGCCGAGCACGACCGGGACGCTCGTATACCCGTAGGGCGCGTGCCAGCCGAACACGACGTGGTAGACGGTCGCGACCGAGGTCGCGGCGAAGCACAGCAGGAACCCGTAGAAGGTCAGGTGGTGGAAGCGCCGGCGCCACAACGAGTAGCGGTCGTCGGCTTCGTTGCAGCCTTCGCCGTGGCCGCCGCCGAGGTAGGTCAGCGCGAGCGCGCGCCCCGCCGCGTCGCGCGCCGCCGCCGCCGAGGCCGCGCCCGGCGACACGTCGCGCCAGAAGCGCACGACGCCGGCCGCGAGCGCGATGCAGGCGAACACGAACACCGGCGCGAACAGCGCCACCAGCAGTCCGTGCGGGAACACCGCGTAGAATTCTCCGCTCGCCAATGCCGGCCACGATGTCCCGTGCCGGACCAGTGCCAGCAGCAGGAATAGCGTGACGCCGGCGGCGATCGCCACCGCGGTCGCCGACGCGTTGCGCGCGTAGAGCGCCCCGAACGCGGAGGGCCACGCGTACTCGGCGTAGGTCGTCAGGCGCACCTCGGCCATCGCCCGGGGGACGTTGACCGCGAACTCGTGCGGCGGCGCGTACTGGCAGGCGTGCAGGCACGCGCCGCAGCTGTGGCACAGGTTGGCGAGGTAGTGGACGTCGGCCTTCGGGAACTCGAGCCGCCGCGTCATCGCCGGAAAGACCGCGCAGAACCCTTCGCAATAGCGGCAGGCGTTGCAGATCGCCATCACGCGGGCGACCTCGTCGACCGGGCCGGAGCCGGCGTCGGGACCGCTCCGGTCGTCCTTCGTCGGTTCGCCCGCCGGCGTCACCGCGTGCTCCCCTTCGCCGCGACGGCAGCCGAGGCGCCGGCGATCCGCCCGAACGCGGTGCCGATCGTCATCCCGACGCCTGCGGTATAGCCTTTGCCGAGCACGTTGCCGGCCATCACCTCGCCGGCCGCGAACAGGTTGGCGCTGGGGCGCCCGCCGAAATTCACGGCCGCACGCTCGTCGACCTCGACGCCGAGGTAGGTGAAGGTGATGCCCGGCTTCAGCGGATAGCCGACGAACGGCGGCGTGTCGATCGGCAGCGCCCAGTGGGTCTTGGCCGGCGTCAGGCCCTCGGTGCGGCAGTCGTCGAGCACCGCATGGTCGAAGCGGCCGACGCGGCAGGCGGCGTTGAACCCGCGCACCGTGTCGACGACCGCCGTCTGCGGCAGTCCGAGCGCGCGGGCGAGCTCCTCGACCGATCGCGCCTTCACCCCGGGGAACACCGGCGGCATGAACCGCCCGATCGCCTTCGCATCGATGATCGAATAGCCGATCTGGCCCGGCTGCATCGCCACCAGCCGTCCCCAGATCGCGTAGCGCTTCGGCCAGAAGTCCTCGCCCTCGTCGTAGAACCGCGTGCCCTCGCGGTTGACGACGATGCCGAGCGAGACGCAGTCGACCCGCGTGCAGATGCCGCCGTCGTAGAGGGGCGCGCGCGCGTCGATCGCGACGCAATGGCTCTGGGTCGGGTCGCCGATCGCGTCGGCGCCGTGGTCGATCAGATCGCGCAGCACGACGCCGCGGTTGTAGCGGGTGCCGCGGATCAGGAAGTTGTCTGACGGCCACTCGCCGCGGTCGTTGCGCCCCCAGGCCTCGCGCAGCCAGTCGCGATTGGACTCGAAGCCGCCGCTGGCCACGACGCAGGCGCGCGCCTCGAGGCGCTCGTCGCCGACCCGCGCGGCGACGAAGCGCCCGTCGATCGTCTCGACATGGTCGACCGGCGCGTCGTAGCGCACCGCGACGCCGAGCGCCTCGGCGCTGCGGTAGTACGCGTTCATCAGCGCCTTGCCGCCGCCCATGAAGAAGGCGTTGGTCCGTCCCAGGTGCAGCGTGCCGGACAGCGACGGCTGGAATCGCACGCCGTGGCGCCGCATCCAGCCGCGGCAGGTGGCAGAGTCGCGGATCGCCAGACGGGCGAGCGCCTCGCGGGTCCGCCCGCCGGTCACCTTGAGGAGGTCCTGCCAGAACTCCTCCTCCGGGTACGCGTCGGTCAGGACGTCCTGCGGCGCGTCGTGCATGCAGCGCAGATTGCGCGTGTGCACCGAATTGCCGCCGCGCCACGCCCGCGGCGCCGATTCGAGCACCAGCACCGACGCGCCGGCCTCGCGCGCGGTCAACGCCGCGCACAGCGCCGCGTTGCCGCCGCCGATGACGAGAACGTCGATCATCCGCGGGTCGTGGCGTGGCGCGCCGCCAGGTATCCGTAGGTCATCGCGATACCGAGCTGCGCGCCGGGGCCCGGATACTCGCCGCCCATGATCGACTGCATGTCGTTGCCGCAAACGTAGAGCCCCGGGAGCGCGCGACCCGACCCGTCGAGCGCGCGTCCGTCCGCGTCCGTGCGCACGCCGAGGCTCGTCCCCAGCGGGGTCGGGAACACGCGAACCGCGCAGTACGGCGGCCGGTCGATCGGTCCGACGCACGGATTGGGGCGGTGCTCCGGATCGCCGTTGACCCGATCGTAGCTGTTGCTCCCTTTGCCGAACTCCGGGTCGACCCCGGTCCGGGCGCCGGCGTTCACCGCGGCGACGGTCGCGGCGAGACCGGCCGGATCGACACCGACGCTGCGCGCCAGCGCCTCGAGCGTCTCGCCGGTGTGCAGGTATCCGCTCTCGACGTGTTTCCGGATCGACGGCGTCAGCGGACGGATGATCCCCAGGCCGTACTTGCGGACGAACCGCCGATCGCAGACGAGCACCGCCGGGATCGTCGGCACGACGCGGTGCGACCGGTACATCGCCCGGGTGAACTCGTGGTACGACGAGGCCTCGTCGACGAACCGGCGCCCGGCGGCGTTGACCGCGATCAGTCCGGGTTTCGAGCGATCGAGCGCGATATGCGGGTACACCGCGGTCGAGCCGTCGGCCCGACGCGCGATCGAGCTCGGGAACCACAGCGCGTTGTCGAGACCCGGCGGGCCGATCGCCGCGCCGGCCTCCCGCGCGAGCGCGAGTGTCGACCCGACGCAGCCTTCGTACGCGGCCGTGTATTCGGCGACCGGTTCGGGCAGGTAACGCTTGCGCAACGCCGGATCGGCGGGGAAACCGCCACCGGCGAGCACGACGCCGCCGGTCGCGCGCACGCGTCGATCGACGCCATCGTGCCGGAGGACGACGCCCAGGACCTCGCCGTCGTGCACATCCAGCCGCACCGCCCGGGTGTCGAGCCGGACGTCGACCTCGCGGTCGAGCAGCGCGCGGTAGAGCCGCGCCGCCAGCGCGTTGCCGAGCACCAGCCGCGTCCCGCGCCGGAACCGCACGCGGTCGGCGGCGAATCGCGACACGAGCCGCAGACCGAGCAGCGTCGAGTCGACCGACCGGCCGACGCGCAGGAGTTTGTTCGCTTCGCCGCGCGTCACCATCATCCCGCCGAAGAGCATCAGCTCCGGCAGCGGCCAGCCGACCGAATCGAAGCGGGCGCCCAGCGTGCGGCCGTCGAACGGCAGCGGCTCCAGCGGCCGTCCGCCGTCGACCGCGCCGGGCAGGTCCTGCCGGTAGTCGGGGCTGTGCGCGTAGGCGCGGAAGAACGGCCCCAGCCGCGACTCGAGGTAGTCGACCATCGCCGGCCCGGCGTCGAGGAAGGCCTCGCGCAGCGACCGGTCGGCGCGCTCGCCGACCAGCGCGTCGAGATAGGAGAGCGCCGCCGGGCGATCGTCGCTCGGATCGAGCCGGCGCTGATGCGGGTTGTTCGGGATCCAGACGGTGCCCGACGAACGCGCGGTCGTGCCGCCGATGCGCGCCGTGCTCTCCACCAGCAGCGCCCGGCGGCCCTCGAGCGCGGCGACGAGCGCCGCGGTCATGCCCCCGGCGCCAGCGCCCAGCACGACGACGTCGAACGTCTCGTCCCAGCGCGAGGGCGCGCTCATGCGATTGCGGAATCCGCCTCGCCGCGATAGCCCAGTTCCAGCGACAGCTCGGCCGCGGACTGGCGAACCAACTTCGATTTCTCGTGCAGCGACTGCAGCGGCAGCCGCCACATCGGCCCGGAGATGCCGATCGCCCCGGCGACCCGGCCCAGGAAGTCGCGGACCGGGACGGCGACGCAGCGGACCTCGGCGTCGAGCTCGCCGTCGTCGAAGGCGATGCCGTCGCGCCGCACCTGCTCGATCTCCGCCATCAGCGCGTCGCGTTCGACGATCGTCTTGGGCGTGTAGCGCGCCAGTTCGCGGCGCTCCAGCAGGCGCTCGAGCTGCGGGCCGGTCATCGCCGCGAGCAGCACCTTGCCCAACGCCGTCGCGTGCGGCGGCCGCACGACGCCGGCCCGGTCGACGAGCTGGAACATGCCGGCGCCGCCGGTCTTGGCGATGATCACGATGTCGTCGCCCGACCGGATCGCGAAATGCGAGCCCTCGCCGGTCCGCTCGGTCAGCCGTTCGAGCATCGCCGCGGCCCGTTTCGCCAGTTCCTTCTCGTCGAGCGCGCCGACCGCCAGCGTGAAGATCTTGCGGCCGATCCGGTATTTCTTGGTCTCGGCGTCCTGGTTCGCGTAGCCCAACTGCGCCATCGTGCGCACCAGGTGGAACGTCGTCGAGCTGTGCAGTCCCACGCTCTTGCACAGCTCGGCGAGCGTGATGCCGTCGCGGTGACGCGCGACCTGCTCGAGGATCGCGAAGGCGCGCTCGATCGACTGGATGCCGCCGCGCTCCCTGGGGGCGGCGTCGTCGGGCGCCGCGGCCCGCGCGGCGTCGGACGCGCGCGCCGTCCGGGTCGCCCGCCGGGCGGGCGCAGCGGCCGGGCGCTTCTTGCCGCCCGCGGATGGCGCGGACTTCATGCGCGCGAACCGCCCGGCGCCGCGCGCGACGCGCCGGCCGCGCCGGAGGTCTTCGCCGAGGACGTCGTGACCATCACAGGTTGAACAGGACCAGCCGCTCGTCGGTCATGTCGCGGATCGAATAACGCGGCCCTTCGCGTCCCTCGCCGCTGGCCTTGATGCCGCCGTAGGCGAGCTGGTCGGTGCGCCAGGTCGAGCTGCCGTTGACGATGACGCCGCCGACCCGCAATCCGCGGATCGCCTGGAACGCGACCGGCAGCGACTTGGTGAAGATACCGCATTGCAGGCCGTAGCGGTCGGCGCTGACCGCCTCGAGAACCGGGGCCAGGTCCCGGTAGCGCTGCACGGTGACCACCGGACCGAAGACCTCCTCGCAGACGACCTTCATCGACGGCTTGACGTCGACCAGCACCGCCGGCTCGACCTGCGCGCCGCGGCGCTCTCCGCCGGTGAGCACCCGGGCGCCGTCGCGCGCGGCCTCGGCGATCCACTGCTCGACCCGCTTCGCCGCGGCCTCGTCGATCAGCGTGCCGACGTCGGTCGCCGGATCGGCGGGGTCGCCCAGGCGCAGCTTGCGGACGTGGTCGACCAATTGCGCGACGAACGGTTCGTAGACGCTCTCGTGGACGTAGACGTTCTGCACCGAGATGCAGCTCTGGCCGGCGAGCCGCATCGCGTTGCGCGCGCAGGTCGGCGCGGCGTCGGCGAGGTCGGCGTCGGCATGGACGATCGTCGCGCCGTCGCCGCCCAGTTCGAGCGCGACCCGGCGCGAGCCGCTCGCCGCCTTGATCTCGAAGCCGACCCGGCTCGATCCGGTGAAAGTGATGAAGTCGACGCGCGGATCGCGCACCAGCGCCGGGCCGACGGCGTTGCCGTGCAGCAGGTTGACGAATCCGGGCGGCGCACCGGCGTCGGCGAACAACTCGATCAGCTTGGTCACCACCCCGGGCGACTGCGGCGGCGCCTTGAGCACGATCGTGTTGCCGGCGGCGATCGCCGGCCCGACCTTGTGGCAGGCGAGGTTGAACGGCGCGTTGAACGGCGTGATTCCCGCGACCACGCCGACCGGGAAGCGCAGCAGGAAGGCGATCTTGCCGGCGCCCATCGCCGAGCCGTCGAGCGGGACCTGCTCGCCCTCGATGCGGATCGCCTCCTCGGCGGACAGCAGGATCGTGTCCTTCGAGCGGGCGACCTCGGCCTTCGAGTCCTTGATCGCCTTGCCGGTCTCGCGCGTCATGCAGGCGGCGATGTCGTCGACCCGCTGGTCGAGCAGCTGCCCGACCCGGCGCAGCAACGCGGCGCGTTCGTGCGCCGCCATCGCCGCGGCGCGCGGCTTCGCCTCGGTCGCCGCACGCAGCGCGTCGTCCAGATCCTGGAGCGAGGATTCCGGCGCGCGGGCGACGACCTTGCCGTCCCAGGGATTGACGACGTCGCGCTCGTTCGCGCCCTCGCGCCAGACACCGCCGATGTACATGCGCAGGCGCGGAACGCCGGAGGTCGGCGCCGCCGGGGCGCGGGAACCGGTGGACGGGGAGGCGGGATCGGACATGGGGACCTTCGGATTCACGGTGAGCGGGTGGGAACGGCGCGGCCGGCGGATTGTACGTCGAGCGATCGGCGCCGCCCGGTCGACGGCGGCGCGAAGCTCAGCCGCCAGCGACGAATTTCTCGCCGAACACCGGTTCCTTGATCGGGATCGGCGGCAGCTGCCAGGCGCCGGTCGACGGCGGACGGATGTTCGCGTCGACGTGCACGTCGATGACGCAGGGCGCGTTCAAGCGGACCGCCTGCTCGAGCGCGCCCTTGAAATCCTGCGAGCGGGTGACCGTCATCCCGTGGGCGCCGGCGGCGCGCGCCCAGGCGGCGAAGTCCGGGTTGTAGGGCTTGCGCTGCGGTCCCTCGTAGAACGCGGTGCCGATCTCGCGACCGTCGAAGTACGCGTACTGGAGGTCGCGGATCGCCGCCCAGGCGAAGTTGTTCCAGACCACCCAGACGACCGGGATCGAGTACTCGACCGCCGTGCAAAGGACATGCGGGACCATCGTGAACCCGCCGTCGCCGCAGATCGAGACGCACGGACGCTCGGGCCTCGCCAGCTTGGCGCCGAGGATCGAGCTCGGTCCGAAACCCATGCCCGAGTAGCCCCAGGTGTTGAGCATCGTCTGCGGCCGCCGCGCCGACCAGAACTGCATGAACCAGTTGTGGTGGATGCCGGAGTCGAGCGAGATGATCGCGTCGTCGGGCAGCACGGCGCGGCAGTCCGCGACGATGCGCTCCGGGCGGATCGGCGAGGCGTGCGTCTCGAAGTTCGGCCGGATGAACGCCTCCCACTCGGCGCGCCATTGCGCGATCTGCGCGTGCCAGGCGTCGATCGAGCGGCCGGCGGCGAGCGCCCCGCGGTCGACCTCGGCGAGCAGCTGGACGAGGAACGTGCGCGCGTCGGCGAGGATCCCCAGGTCCGGCGCGTAGTTGCGCCCGATCTCGGCGTGGTCGACGTCGACCTGGATCAGCTTGCAGTGGGGGAAGTTCCACGAGTACCCGGGCAGCCACGACGAGGCCGAGCGGTCGTCGAAGCGCGCGCCGATCGTCACCACCAGGTCGGCGTGGCGTCCGGCCTGGTTCGCCGGGTAGGCGCCGTTGCGCCCGATGAAGCCGAGCGACAGCGGGTCGTCCATGTCGAGGCAGCCCATGCCGTTGGGCGAGCTGATCACCGGAATGCGCAGGCGGCGCGCGATTTCGGTGATCTGCGGTCCGGCCTCGGAGAGCGTCGCGCCGTGGCCGATGAAGAACACCGGACGCTTCGCGGCGGCGATCAACGCGACCGCCGAGGCGAGGTCCGCCGGCGAGGCGCCGCTGCGGCGCCGGTTGACGCCGGCCCAGGCGGCCTCGAGGTCGACGTCCGCTTCCTCCTGGAAGAGGTTGTAGGGCACGTCCAGATTCACCGGCCCGGGCCGGCCGCTCGTCATCGTCGTCGCCGCCTGGCGCAGCGCCAGCGGCAGCATGTCGACGCGGCTGGGCTGGAAGCTGTGCTTGACCACCGGGCGGATGACGTTCGGGAAATCCGCCTGGTTGTGGCGGTTGAGCTCCTGGAAGGGCCCGCGGTTGAATTGCGAGGTCGGGACGTTGGCGGTGATCGCGAGCAGCGCCGAGGAATCGGTCTGCGCAACCGCCAGCGCCATGATCAGGTTGGCCGAGCCCGGCCCGGTCGAGGTCAGCGTCGCCACCGGCTGGTGGCTCACGCGGAAGTAGCCGTCGGCCATGTGCGCCGCGGTCTGCTCGTGGCGCGGCGAGACCAGTTTCACCCGGTCGCGCACGCCGTAGAGCGCGTCGAGGAAGCCGACGTTGCCGTGTCCGCAGATGCCGAACACGTACGGCATCTTCTCTTTCACCAGGAACTCGGCGATGAGTTCGCCGCCTTTCTTGCGTGCCATGTCGTGCGGACCCCCGTTGGAAACGCGGCGAAACGCGGCCCGGCGACCGCTCCGTCGACGGGCGCCTGCCGCCCGTTCGCGATGGCTGCTTATAATCCTTCACATTGTAGAATGTCAACCGACAATGTAGGATGCCTTCGCGTCCGAATCCGCCTTCGATTCCGCCTCCGAATCCGCAGCCGCTTCCGTCCCAACTCCGCGCGACGCCCGACGCCGCAACGACGTCGACCCGACGTTTCCCGAATGGCCAACGACGCGAACGCCCTCCCCGTCGATCGACCGCGCCCAGCGAGGTCCACGAACGGCCTGCTGGCGATCTGGCACGGCGTGGAGCCGGGCTTCGAGCCGGCGTTCGACGAGTGGTACGACCGGCAGCACCACGCCGAGCGCGTCGCGATCGCGGGATTCTCCCGTGCGCGCCGCTACCTGAACCTCGACTCGGGCCCGCGCTATTTCTCGCGCTACGACGTCGACGATCCGTCGGTGCTCGCCTCGGCGCCCTACCTGCACGCGCTCAACCACCCGACGCCGTGGACCCGGTCGCTGATGCCGCGCTACCGCGGAACGACACGCTCGGTGTTCGCCTACCGCGGCGGCGCCGGCGACGCCGAAGGCTCGGAGCTCGTGACCTTGCGCCTTCCGCGCGACGCCGCCGGCGCGCTCGGCGCGGCGCAGTGGTCGGCGCTGGCCGAAGCGCCGGGAGTGCTGCGGGTGGAGTCCTGGGAGGCGGACGTCGCCGTCTCCGGACTGCGCACCGAGGAGAAGGCGTTGCGCGGCACCGCCGACGCCGCCGTCGACCGGGCGATCCTCGTCGAGGGCAGCCATCGCGGCCGTCTCGACGACGCGCTCGCCCGCCACCTGCTGCCGCTGCTCGAACACCCGGCGGTCATCGACCGCTATCGGCTGGTCTACCAATTGCGCAAGGACTAGCGCGCCCGATCCCGCCCCGACCGGGCACGATCCGACACCGACACGGAGGGACGACACATGGCGATGCTGATCACCGGTGGCATGGGACACGTCGGCTACGAAACCGTGCGCCAGGCGCTCGCCGCCGGCCACGAGGTCGTGGCCCAGTACCGCAGCGCTTTCCGCGAAGAGGACGCGCGCGCTCTCGGCGGACGGGTCACCTGGGTCCGCTGCGACCTCACCGTCCCCGCCGATGTCGCTGCGCTGGTCGACGCCCACCGGATCGACGGCTGCATCCACACGGCCGCGGTGCCCAACGACCAGGTCGCCCGCCACGACCCGGTCGGCGCGATCGAAGCCAACGTCACCGCGGTCGCACGCCTGCTCGACGCCGCGCGCCGCCAGGGCTGGCGCCGCTTCCTCTACACGAGTTCCGGGTCGGTGTTCCAGAACGCCCGCGACGGCACGACGCCGATCCTCGAGGACGCGCCGCCGCTGGGCACGAACACCTACAGCGTGACCAAGCTCGTCGGCGAGCAGATCACGACGCTGTTCCGCACGCAGTTCGGCGTCCCGGCGGCGACCGTACGCATCTCCTGGGTCTACGGACCGCCGCTGGTGCCACGCGTGCGCGACAACCCGCGCGGCCCGATCCCGGTCTTCCTCAAGGCGACACTGGCCGGCCGACCGGTGCGCGAACCCGGCGGCGCGGACTTCGCCGCCAGCTACACCTACGTCGCCGACGTCGCCGGCGGCCTGCTCGCCGCCTACGCGGCGACGGCGTTGTCGCACGACATCTACCACCTGGGCTCGGGGCGCAATTTCGACACCGCGTCGGTCGCCGCCGCGGTCCGCGCCGCGGTTCCCGGCGCGATCATCGACGTCGGACCCGGATCGTCGCCGTGGACCGATCACACGCGGATGCGCGGCCCGCTCGCCGGCACCCGCTTCCGCGACGACACCGGCTGGTCGCCCGCGTACAGCCTGGAGGCGGGCATCGCGGCGTTCGCGACCTGGATGCGCGCCCATCCGGAGTGCTACCGGGACTGACGCCCGGCGGCGCGGCGATCAATCCACCCTCGGAGGAACGGTTCGATGAAGTTCGACAAAGTGCTGGTCACCGGCTCGGGAGGGCTCCTCGGGCGGCACGTGGTCCGCGAACTCGGGGCACGCTGCAAGGTCGCCGGATTCGACCAGAAGCGCTGCCCGGAGAACGTGCCGCAGACGATCGGAGACGTGACCGACCTCGCCGCGGTGCGCGCCGCGTGCGCCGGCGTGGACGCGGTCGTCCACATCGCGGCGCTGCCCAACATCTGGAGCGGCACCGGCGAGCGCATCCTCGAGGTCAACGTGATGGGCACCTGGAACGTGCTGCGCGCCGCCGAGGAGGCCGGCGCCCGCCGGGTGATCCTGTGCAGCAGCGACTCGGTCCTCGGATTCACGGTGGCGTCGGGCACGATGCGCGCGCCCGACTACGCGCCGGTGGACATCGACCACCCGTTGCGGCCGACCGACCCGTACGCGCTGAGCAAGCTGATCGGCGAGGACATCGGCCGCAGCTACGTCGACCGCGGCAAGCTCGAGGTGATCGCGCTAAGACCGGTGTTCGTCCTCTACCCGGAGATGGTCGGCGAGGTGCGTGCGCGTGCCAAGGACCCGGCGAACTACAAGGGTCCGATGGTCGGCGGCCCGAGCTCGGCCGGCGGCGGGCCGCTGTGGCACTACGTCGATCCGCGCGACCTCGCGCGGGCGTTCCGCCTCGCGCTGGAAGCGCCCTCGCTGCCGCGCTTCGAGGGCCTGTACATCAGCGCGCGCTCGACGCTCGCCCCCGAGCCGACGCTCGATCGCCTGGCGCGCCACCTCGGCCGTCCGGTCGAAGCGCGCTGCCCGGGCGTTTACGTCCGCAATCCGCACGCCCCGCGCTACGACCTCAGCCGCGCGCGCGACGTCATCGGCTTCGAGGCCGAGCACGACCTGCGCCACGTGCTCGGCTGACCCGGCCCCGGCGACCCGAACCGGACCCGCGCGTCGCAATGAGCGTCATCCACACCGCGCACCTGCGCGTGCGACCCGAGGCCGTCGACCGCTTCCGGGCGCGCCTCGCCCGGCACGCGCGCACGAGCCTCGAGGCGGAGCCGGGGTGCCTGCGCTTCGACCTCCACCAGGAGCGCGACGACCCGGCGCTGTTCCTGCTGTGCGAGGAGTACGCGGACGCCGCCGCCTTCGACGCGCACCGCGCCTCGCCCCACTACCTCGCCTTCCGCGAGGACGTGAAGGACTGGGTCGTCGAGCGCACCTGGTGGTACTGGACGGTCGTGCCGCCGGCGCACGGCGCCCCGACATGACCGGCGCACGCGCGAGGAGACGCGAATGACCATCCGGGTCGCAGCCATCGGCACCGGCTATTTCGCCCAGTACCACTACGACGCCTGGACCCGCATCCCCGGCGTCACGCTCGAGGCCGCCTGCACGCGCCAGAACGAGGCGCGCCTCGCCGAATTCGCGCAACGCTACGGCGTGCGCCGGACCTACGTCGACGCGCGCCGGATGCTCGACGAGCTGCGGCCCGACTTGGTCGACATCATCACGACGCCGGAAAGCCACCTCGAGCTCGTCGAGCTGGCCGCCGAACGCGGCATCGCCGCGATCTGCCAGAAGCCGCTCGCGCCGTCGCTGGCCGACGCGCGGCGGATGGTCGAAATCGCCGAGCGCGCCGGGACGCTGCTCGTCGCGCACGAGAACTGGCGCTTCAAGCCGTGGTTCCGCGAGATCCGCCGGCTGGTCGACGCCGGGCGGATCGGCCCGGTGCACTCGATCGCCTTCCGGCTGCGACCCGGCGACGGCCAGGGTCCGCAGGCCTACCTGGCGCGCCAGCCGTATTTCCAGACGATGAAGCGCTTCCTGGTCCACGAGACCGCGATCCACCTGGTCGACGTGTTCCGCTACCTGGTCGGCGAGATGACCGGGGTCTTCGCGCGGCTGCGCCGGCTCAACCCGCGGATCGCCGGCGAGGACGCCGGCGTCATCGTCTTCGATTTCGCCACGGCGGCCGGTGTCTTCGACGGCAACCGGCACGCCGACTTCCCGGCGCGCAACCCGAGGCTGACGATGGGGGCGATGTGGGTCGAGGGGCCGCAGGGCACGCTGCGTCTGGACGGCGACGGCGGCCTGTGGCTCAAGCCGCACGGCGGCGACGAGGCGCCCCACGCGTACCGCTGGGAGGATCGCGGCTACTCGGGCGATTGCGTGCACGCGCTGCAGACGCACGTCGTCGACCATCTGCGCCGCGGGACGCCGGTCGAGAACCTCGCCCGCGACTACCTGCGCAACGTCGAGATCGAGGAGGCGATCTACCGCTCGAGCGACGAGGGCCGCTGGGTGGATCTGTCGGACGCGGGCGGCCCACGCTCGGACGCGCCGCGCTACCGCTCGATCGGTTGACAGCCGATCAGGGCGATGCCTATAGTCGGTTTCACAGCGTCGAATCGGCTCCGACAATGAAGAAGACCGCCGACGTCGCAGGAGATCCCTCCGCAGACCAGGGCGCGCCATCGACGGACGCGCCGTCGCTGCCGGACGATGAGTGGCCCCGGGCAGCCGGGTACCGGAACCGTGGATACAACCGCTGGGAGGAAACGCATCATGAGATCGACCCGTAGAGCCGTGCTGGCCGGATTCGTCGCCGGCGTTTGCGTCGCGGCCGCCCTGCCGGCGGCCGCCCAGTCGTTTCCGAACCGCCCGATCGAGGACTCGGTCTGGGCGGCGGCCGGCGGCGGCACCGACACCGTCAACCGTCTGATCACCAAGGCGATGGAGCGCGAGCTCGGCGTTTCCATCGTCGTGTCCAACCGCACCGGCGGCGGCGGCGCGGTGGCGATGAACTACGTCTGGTCGAAGCCGCGCGACGGCTACAACTGGCTGGGCGCCTCCGAGCAGATGCAGAGCACCGCGGTCATGGGCTTCCACACGTCCAAGACCAAGGACTGGCGCTGGTACATGGTCGGCGGCGCGCCGGCCTCGCTGGCGGTCAAGGCCGACTCGCCGTACAAGACCTACGAGGACCTGGTCAAGGCGGCGCAGGCGAACCCGGGCAAGGTCAACATCACCCATTGCCCGATCGGCTGCGTCTTCCACCTGAAGGCGATCGGTCTCGCCGACGCGATCAAGTCCAAGCTGAACTACGTCCCCTACACCGGCAGCGCGCCGGCGATGGTCGCGGTGCTCTCCGGCGACGGCGACGCGGTCATCTCGTCGATCTCCGAGCAGTCGGAGTACATCAAGGGCGGCAAGCTGCGCTCGCTCGGCATGGTCGAGATGGCGCCGTTCGAGTTCGCCGGCGTCGGCACGATCCCGGCGATCGGCGAGAAGTACCCGGACATCGCCAAGATGCCGGCGCGCCAGTGGCTGGGCATCGCGGTGCCCGGCGACACGCCCAAGGCGGTCACCGACCGGATCGACGCCGCCTTCGTCAAGGCGATGAAGGACGACGAGCTCAAGGCCGCGGCCTCGCGCATGTACCTCAACCTGTTCGGCGCCTACGGCGACGAGTCGATGAAGATCCTCTCGGCGATGGAGAGCGCGGTGAGCTGGAAGCTGCAGGAGCTGGGCGTCGGCAAGATCCCGCCCGACCAGCTCGGCATCCCGAAGCCCTGATCCGGACCCGACCCGACGCGGGTGCGCCGGACCTCCGGCGTCTCCGCGTCCGGTCCGCGTCGGGAACGGGTGGGCGACCGCCCCCCGGCCAGCGGCGCGTTTCCATCCGGCTCGTCGCCGGATTCCGTTCGACTCGCTCCATTCGATTCGCAGAGGTCGTCGTTCGATGAGATTCGAAAAAGTCGTTTGCACCGGCGGTAGCGGCCGGCTCGGAACCTACGTCACCGACGACCTGCGCGGCCGTTGCGACCTCACGGTGCTCGACGTCAAGCCGACCACGGCGCCCGGCGTCAAGTACGTGAACGTGAACATCTTCGATCACGCGGCGCTGACCCGCGCCTTCGCCGGCCAGGACGCGGTCGTCCACCTCGCGGCGATCCCCAATCCGCGGACCGCACCGGCGGACGTCACGTTCAACACCAACGTCCAGGGCACCTGGAACGTGCTGCAGGCGGCCGAGGACGCCGGCGTCAAGCGCGTCGTCGTCGCCTCGAGCGACGCGGCGCTGGGCCTGCACTACAACCCGCCGGGCTACGGTCCGCAGACCATGCCGATCGACGAGAACCACCCGCTGCGCCCGGTGGAGTTCTACTCGCTCAGCAAGGAAGTCACCGAGTCGATCTGCCGCTGCTACTCGAACCGCGGCAAGGTCGAGGTGCTGGCGATCCGCCCGACCCATATCGTCTTCCCGCCGGAGTACCCCGAGCTCGTCGCGCGCGGCGCCGACGTGCAGAACTACCATATCTGGATGTACGTCTCGCCCGAGGACGTCGCCCAGGGCTTCCGGCGCGCGCTCGAAGTCGCCAAGGCCCCGTTTCAGGCGTTCTTCATTTCGGCCGCCGACGGCCTCAACACGCGCCCGACGCTCGACATGCTGCGCGAACGCTACGGCAAGCTGCCCGAGATCCGGCGGCCCGAGCACTTCCAGCGCAATCCGCTCGCCTCGGTGCTCGACATCACGCGGGCCCGCGAGGTGCTCGGATTCGAGCCGACCAGCGACTGGCGCAAGATGGCCGCGGCGGCCGGCGGCGCGAGGACGTCCTGATGGTCGCCGCGGCAGCCTCGTTCGCGGTCAGCACCTATTCCTACCAGCAGGGCTGGACCGCCGCGGACACGATCGCGCGGCTGGTCGCGCGCGGCTACGCCGAATTCGAGGTGATGGTGTTTCCCGGCCACCTGTGGCCGGAAGACGCCGACGCCGCCGCACGCCGGGCGTTGCGCCGCCGCGTCGACGAGTGCGGCGCGCGGATCGTGACGCTCAGCATCGCCAACAACGACATCAATGTCGCCAGCGCCTACCCGGCGGTGCGGTCGGTCTCGCTCGGCGTGCTGTCGGACATCGTCCGCCTCGCCGGCGACCTGGGCGTTCCCGGCGTCGTCATCGGGCCGGGCAAGCCCAACCCGCTGTTCCCGCTGCCCCGGGCGCAGCTCACCGGCTACCTGCACGCCGCGCTCGATCTCCTGGGCGGGCTCGCGCGACGCGCCGGTACGCGCCTGCTTCTCGAGAACATGCCGGTCGGCTTCCTGTCCAGGACCCCGGATCTGGCCGCCGCGCTCGACCACTACGGCGACGATCGGATCGGGTTCGTCTACGACATCGCCAACGGGCACTACGTCGCCGAGGACATCGGCCCCGCGCTGCGACGGGTCGCGTCGCGCCTGACGCTGGTCCACGTGTCGGACACCAACCAGAAGGTCTATCGGCACGATCCGGTCGGCCTGGGCGACGTCGACTTCGCCGCGATCGCGCCGGTGTTGCGCGAGATCGGCCATCGCGCCCGACCGGCGCTCGAGATCATCTCGACCGACCCCGACCGCGACATCGACGCGAGCGCCGCGCGGCTGGCCGACGCCGGTTGGGCCCGCGCCGTGGGCGCGAGCGCGGGCGCGCTTTCCGCCTAGGCCACCCGCCACCTCCGAACCCGATTCGACCCGACCGACAGCCGCGTACCGCGCGCCGGCGCCACCGGACCGGACCCGCGGCGCACCGAACGACCGAACGACAGGAACCGCCGCGATGTCCACCGCCCACGCCGCCTTCGCCGTCAACCTCTACTCGTACACGCTGGAGTACACGGCGCGCGAAGCGCTTCAGCGCCTCGCCGGCCGCGGCTACACCGAATTCGAGTTGATGATGTATCCGGGCCACCTGTGGCCGGCCGACTGCGACGCCGCCGCGCGCCGCGACCTGCGCCGCTACCTCGAGTCGAACGGGCTGTCGGCGACCACGCTCAACATGCCCAACATCGATCTCAACGTCGCCGGCGCGGCGGTGGAGATGCGCGCCTACACGATGGGACTGCTGCGCGGCGTCGTCGAGCTGGCCGGCGACCTCGGTGTGCCGGGCGTGGTCATCGGGCCGGGCAAGGCGAATCCGCTGCTGCCGGCGCCGACCGAGCGACTGATGGGCCATTTCTACAAGGCCCTCGACGAGCTCGAGCCGCTCGCCCGCAAGGTCGGTACCGCGCTCTACGTCGAGAACATGCCGTTCGCGTTCCTGCCGGGCATCGACGCGCTGTGCGACGCGCTCGACCGCTACGGCAACGACCGGATCGGCATCGTCTACGATGTCGCCAACGCGCACTTCATCAACGAGGACATCGCCGCCGGCATCCGCCGGTGCAAGCGCCGGATGAAGGTCGTCCACCTGTCCGACACCGGCCAGAACGTCTACCGCCACGACGCGGTCGGCCTGGGCACGCTCGACTTCGTCTCGATCCCGCCGGTGCTCGCCGAGGTCGGCTTCACCCGCAAGCCGGTGCTGGAGATCATCGCCGCGCAAGGCGACCAGGCGATCGACGACAGCGTGCGCCGACTGGTGGCGATGGGCTGGCGCGGCGCCTGACGGCCGCGGCGTTCGGCCCGCCCCGGACCCGTCGTCTCCGATCACACGAACGACTTCCGTGATCCGCATCCGCAACCACCGGGACTTCCACTCGGGCCTGCTGTTCGTGGCCGTCGGCGTCGCCTTCGCGATCGGCGCCTCGGGTTACGACGTCGGCACCGCCGCGCAGATGGGCCCGGGGTACTTCCCGCGGATGCTCGGGATCATCACCGCGATCCTGGGTGCGGTGGTCATGCTGAAGTCGATGGTGGTCGATATCGAGGGCAGTGGGCGGGTCGGCAGGCTGGCGTGGCGTCCGCTGTTGCTCGTCATCGCCGCCAACCTGGTCTTCGGCGTGATGATCGGCGGCCTGCCGAGCATCGGCCTGCCGCCGCTGGGCCTGGTCCTCGCCGTCGTCACGTTGACGTTCATCGCGAGTCTGGGCGGCGAGGAGTTCCGTTTCGGCGAAGTGGCGGTCCTCGCGACGGCGCTCGCGGTCGCGAGCACCGTCGGCTGCGTCGTGATCCTGCGGCTGCAGCTGCCGATCTGGCCCTGGTTCGTCGCCGGCTAGGATCCATCCCGTGGACCTCTTCGCCAATCTGGCCCTCGGTTTCGGCGTCGCCTTCACGCCGGTCAACCTGCTCTACGCCTTCATCGGCTGCCTGCTGGGAACGCTGGTCGGCGTGCTGCCCGGCGTCGGGCCGGTCGCCACGATCGCGATGCTGCTGCCGGCGACCTACACGCTGCCGCCGGTGTCGGCGCTGATCATGCTGGCCGGCATCTACTACGGCGCGCAGTACGGCGGCTCGACGACCGCGATCCTGGTCAATCTGCCGGGCGAGACTTCGTCGGTGGTCACCTGCCTCGACGGCTTCCAGATGGCGCGCCAGGGGCGCGCCGGCCCGGCACTGGCCGCCGCCGGCCTCGGCTCGCTGTTCGCCGGCTGCGTCGGCACGCTGGTGCTGGCCGCGTTCTCGGCACCGCTGATCGACCTCGCGCTCAAGTTCGGGGCCGCCGAGTACTTCGCGCTGATGGTGCTGGGCCTGGTCGGCGCGGTCGTGCTCGCCTCCGGCTCGCTGATCAAGGCGATCGGCATGATCCTGCTGGGCCTGCTGCTCGGACTGGTCGGCACCGACGTCAACACCGGCCAGCCGCGCTTCAGCTTCGGCATTCCGGAGCTCACCGACGGCATCGGTTTCGTCACGCTGGCGATGGGCGTGTTCGGCTACGGCGAGATCATCGCCAACCTCGGCCGGCACGCGAGCGAGCGGCAGGTGCTGGCGAAGAAGGTGACCGGACTGATGCCGACCCGCGAGGACCTGCGGCGGATGTTCCCCGCGGTCCTGCGCGGCACCGGCCTGGGCTGTCTGCTCGGCATCCTGCCCGGCGGCGGCGCGACGATGGCGTCGTTCGGCGCCTACACGATCGAGAAGAAAACCCGGGTGCGCCCGGGCGAGGTCCCGTTCGGCAAGGGCAACATCCGCGGCGTCGCGGCGCCCGAGTCGGCGAACAACGCCGCGGCGCAGACCGCGTTCATCCCGCTGCTCACGCTCGGCATCCCGCCCAACGCGGTGATGGCGCTGATGGTCGGCGCGATGATGATCCACAACGTCCAGCCGGGCCCGCAGGTGATGAGCAGCAACCCGACGCTGTTCTGGGGCCTGATCGCGTCGATGTGGATCGGCAACGTGATGCTGGTCGTGCTCAACCTGCCGCTGATCGGCGTCTGGGTCCGCCTGCTCGCGGTCCCCTATCGGTGGCTGTTCCCGGCGATCGTGCTCTTCTGCGCGCTGGGCGTGTACTCGACCAACAACAACACCTTCGACGTCTGGCTGGTCGGGATCTTCGGCGTCGTCGGCTACATCTTCATCAAGCTCGACACCGAGCCGGCGCCGCTGCTGCTGGGCTTCGTGCTGGGACCGATGATGGAGGAGAACCTGCGCCGCGCGATGTCGCTGGCGCACGGCGACTGGACCGTCTTCTTCCGCCGGCCGCTGTCGGCGAGCCTGCTCGCGCTCGCGGTGCTGCTCGTCGTGATCATGCTGCTGCCGGCGATCCGCAAGAAGCGCGATGAAGCGTTCGTCGAGGTCTGAGCGGCCGCCGATCCCCGCCGGCACCCCGATGAAGACCGCGGCGCCCTTCGAGATCGGCCTGGTCGTCGGCGACATCGACCGCGAGCTCGCCTTCTACCGCGACCTGCTCGGACTCGCGGTCATCGGCGACGTCGAAGTGCCCGGCGAGCGCAGCCGCCGGTCGGGCCTCGCCGCCGACGGCTACCGGGTCGTGCGCCTCGAGACCCCGACGGGCGACCGCCTGAAGCTCGCGCGACCGACCCGCTGCGCGCCGGCGGCGCCGGGCGGCCGCTACGCGATGGAGCGCGCCGGCAGCGCCTACGTCACCTTCATCGTCGAGGATCTCGCGGCGCTGCACGAGCGGCTCGTGCGCGCCGGCGTCGACCGGCGCAGCGACGGCATCGTCGAGCTGCGCGCCGGGCTGCGTCTGCTGCTGGTCGCCGATCCGGAGGGCAACTTCGTCGAGCTGCTCGAGTACGACGACGTCGCCGCCTACCGCGCCTCCGCCTCCCGGCGCGCCCCGGCGGCCGGCGGCGCGCCCGGGCCCCGATGAGCGCGGCCACGCCGCATCCGCAGCTCGTCCATCGCTCGCCGGCGATGGTCCGGCTGCGTCGCGCGCCGGGCGCCTTCTACCTGCTCGCGCTGATGGCGGTCGTGCTGACGATCTGGGCGCCCGGGTTCTTCACCGCCGCCAACCTCGTCAACGTCCTGCTGCAGGTCGCGGTGCTGACGATCGTCGCGCTAGGCATGACGCTGGTCATCCTCACCGAGGGCATCGACTTGAGCCTGGGCCCGGTCCTCGGGCTGTGCGGCGTGACCGCGAGCCTGATGGTGGTCGCCGGCTACCCGCTGGTCGCCGCGGTCGCCGCCGCGCTCGCGATCGGCGCGGTCCTGGGCGCGCTCAACGGGACGCTGGTCGCGGTCGCCGGCATGCCGCCGTTCATCGTCACGCTCGGCACCTTCGGCATCGCGCAGAGCGTCGCGATCGTGCTGACGCGCGGCGACTCGGTCGTCCAGCTGCCGGCCTACTACCGTTGGTTCAACGACGGCGTCTTCGCCGGGATCCCGGTGCCGATCTGGGCGACCGTGGCCCTGTTCGCGGTCACCTGGGTGCTGCTCTACCAGACCAAGTTCGGCCGCTACGTCTTCGCCATCGGCGGCAACCGCACCGCACTCAAGCTCGCCGGCGTCCGGGTCGACGCCTACCATGTCGCGGTCTACGTCTACGCCGGCGTGCTGACCGCGATCGCCTCGTTCATCATGACCGCGCGGATGAACGCCGCCCACCCGACGATCGGCGTCGGCCTCGAGTTCGACGCGATCGCCGCGGTGATCCTCGGCGGCACCTCGTTCGAGAAGGGCAACGGCGGCATCGCCGGGACGATCGTCGGCGCGCTCGCGGTCGGCGTGCTGCGCAACGGCTTGAACCTGCTGGGCGTCGGCACCGAATGGCAGGTCGCCACCGTCGGCGTGGTCATCATCACCGCGGTCGCGCTGGACTCGATCCGCGGCCTCAACGCATGAACGCGCCCGCTCCGACCGCCGGAACCGTCGAGCGGCGCCTCGACCACCGGGTCTTCGTCGTCCTGTCGCGGCTCGTCGCGATCACGGCCCTGGTGATCGTTCTCTCGGTGCTGAGCCCGCAGTTCCTGACGCTGGGCAACCTGGTCAACGTGCTGCGCCAGGCGTCGCTGCAGTTCCTGATCGCCGCCGGGCTGACGCTCGTGATCCTGACCGGCGGCATCGACCTCGCGATCGGCGCGGTGCTGGGCCTCGCGGCCTGCGTCTCGGCGTCGCTGATCACGCAGGGACACGTCGCGCTGGGCGTCGTCTCGGCGCTGGCGGTCGGACTCGTCGCCGGCGGCGCCAACGGGCTGCTGGTGACCGTCGGGCGCATCCCCTCGTTCATCGCCACCTACGGCATGCTCTGGATCGCCCACGGGCTGGGCTACGTCTTCATGAAAGGCGAGGTGATCCACGGCCTGCCGGCGCCGGTCCGCTTCATCGGCGCCGGATTCGTGCTGGGCGTGCCGGTGCCGGTGATCGTCGCGGTGGCGCTGCTCGTCGTGCTGCACGTGATGCTGCACCACACGGTGCTCGGCCGGTCGATCTACGCGATCGGCGGCAACCCGAGCGCCGCGCGGCTGTCCGGCATGCCGGTGCGCGCGCGGCTGATCGCCGTCTACGCGCTGTGCGGGCTCTTGTCGGGCTTCGCCGCGCTGGTGGTGATCGCGCGGATCAACGCCGCCGACTCGAGCTTGGGCGAGGACCTGCTGCTGCCGGCGATCGCGACCGTGTGTCTCGGCGGCACCTCGCTCTTCGGCGGCGTCGGCGGCATCGCCGGCAGCGCGGTCGGCGCGCTGATCCTCGCGTTGGTGGTCAACGGCATGAACCTGCTGGGCGTGCAGACGTTCTGGCAGAGCGGGGTGATGGGTGCGATCATCCTGGTCTCGGTACTGGCCGACCAGATCGGCGGAGCGAGGCTGGTGGGCAGGCGTTCGTAGAGGGGCCGCGGCGCGGGGCCGCGGGACAACGGAACAACCAGGAGGAACGATCATGGACCGCAGGACATTCTTGAAGGCGTCGCTGGTGACCTCGGCGTCGGCGACCGCGCTGGGCACGGTCCCGGCGCCGGCGTTCGCGCAATCGGGCAAGCCTCTGACGATCGCGTTCTACGTGAAGAACGTCACCAACCCGTTCTGGAAGGGCTGCCGGATCGGCGCCGAGAAGGCCGCCAAGGAGCTGGGCGTCAACCTCGAGGTCGTCGCGCCGACCAAGCCTGACAACATCGAGGAGCAGACGCGGCTGGTCGAGGACTGGATCGTCAAGAAGCCGGACGCGTTCGTGTTCGTCCCGGTCGACTACAAGGCGCTCGTGCCCTCGATCCAGAAGGCGAACAAGGCCGGCATCCCGATCATCGGCTACAACAACCGGATGACCGACATCGAGCAGGTCAGCTACATCGGCTCCGACGACGAGAAGATCGGCTACGAGATCTCGAGCTACCTGTTCAAGTCGCTCGGCGGCAGGGGCAAGATCATCCACATCGACGGGGTGCCCGCCGCGATCACCGCCCAGGCGCGCAAGCGCGGACTCGATCGCGCGCTCAAGGACTTCCCCGGCATCGAGCTCCTGACCTCGCAGCCCGGCCAGTACCGGCGCCTGCCGGCGGTGCAGGTGTTCGAGAACCTGATGCAGCGCTACCCGGACATCGACGGCGTGATGAGCGCGAACGACGACATGGCGGTCGGCATCGCCGAGGCGCTCGCCGCCGCCGGACGCGGCGGCAAGACCAGGGTCACCGGCGTCGACGGCATCCCCGACGCGACGGCGGCGATCGCGGCCGGCAAGATGTTCGCGACCGCGGACTTCAGCGGCCACGACCAGGCCTACCTCGCCGTCCATGCGGCGGTGCGCCACCTGCGCAAGCAGCCGGTGCCCAAGGAGATCACGCTGCCGATCCAGATCATCGACAAGCAGAACGTCGCGCAATTCCTGAAGACGCCGGAAGAGCGCTCGGTCCCCAACTGGGACCGGACGGTGGCGGCGCAGCCGAAGTAACGACGTCGCGGCGCGGCGGGTCGGGCGACGCCCGTCCCGCCGCCGTCGATCGCAACCGGACCCGACGATGACAGAGCACAGCGCAGCGGTCGTGCGGATGCGCGGCATCCGCAAGGCCTACGGCGGCGTCCAGGCGTTGAAGGGCGTCGACCTCGACCTCTACCTCGGCGAGACGCACGCGCTGGTCGGCGACAACGCCGCCGGCAAGTCGACGCTGATCAAGATCCTCGCCGGCGCCGTCGCCCGCGATGCCGGCACGATCGCCTTCGACGGCGCCGAGGTCGAGATCGGCGATCCGCGCGACGCCAAGGCGCTGGGCGTCGAGACCGTCTACCAGGACCTGGCGCTCGCCGACAATCTCGACGTGTCGGCGAACGTCTTCCTCGGCCGCGAGCTGACCCGTTCCGGCCCGCTCGGCTGGTTCCTCGACAACCGGCGGATGGAGGCGCGGTCGCGCGAGCTCCTCGCCCGGCTCAAGATCAACATCCCCGATCCGCGCCAGAAGGTGCGGGCGATGTCCGGCGGCCAGCGCCAGTCGATCGCGCTGGCGCGCTGCGTCTGCTTCAACGCGCGCGTCGTCATCCTCGACGAGCCGACCGCGGCGCTCGGCGTCGAGGAGACGCGCAAGGTCTACGCGCTGATCCGCGAGATGCGCGACCACGGGCGCGCCGTGCTGATCATCAGCCACAACATGAACCACGTGTTCGAGAACTGCGACCGGATCACGGTGATGAAGACCGGCCGGTCGGTCGGTTCGGTGAAGGTGAGCGAGACGCACCAGGAAGAGATCGTCCGCATGATCGTCAGCGGCGTGAATCCCCGCGCACCGCGGGCCGAGGCCGAGGCCCCGGCCGCTCCCTGACGCGCGCGCCGCGACCGGATCGGCCCGGAGACCGCGCGTGAGCCGGACCGCGTTGATCGCCGGCGCGACCGGCACCTGCGCGAAACGACTGCTGGAAGTCCTGCTCGCCGACCGCTGGTCGGTCGTCGGTCTGGCGCGCCGCCCGCCGCCCGACGCGGCCGCCGGACCGGTCCGCTGGGTGCGCGCCGATCTCCTCGACGCCGCCGACACGCGCCGCGCGCTCGCCGACGCCTCCGGGGTCACGCACGTCTTCTACACCGCCCGTGCCAAGCACGGCGAGGGCGGCGACGAAAGCGTCGCCGACAACGCGGCGATGTTCGCGCACCTGCTCGACGCGATCGTCCCGGTCGCGCGCGGCCTCGAGCACGTCCACCTGGTCCAGGGCGGCAAGTACTACGGACTGCACCGGGGCCCCTACCCGACGCCGGCGGAGGAGGACGATCCGCGACCGGCGGTGCCCAATTTCTACTACGACCAGCAGGATCGGCTCGAGGCGCGCCAGCGCGGCGAGCGTTGGACCTGGTCGGCGTCGCGCCCGAACGTGATCTGCGACTTCGCGCCCGAGCGCTCGCGCAACCTGGTGTCGCTGATCGGCGCCTACGCCGCGATCCTGCGCGAGCGCGGCGAGCCGCTCGCCTTCCCCGGGACGCGCGCCTGCTGGCAGGCGCTGACCGAGGTCACCGACGCGACCCACTTCGCGCGCGCGATCGTCCACCTGGCGAGTGCGCCGGGCGCGCGCAACCGCGCCTACAACGTCACCAACGGCGACCTGTTCCGCTGGGAGCGGCTGTGGCCCAGGCTCGCCGCGTACTTCGGCATGGCGGTCGGCGATATCGTCGACACGCCGCTCGCCCAGCGGATGGCCGACAGCGACGAGGACTGGCGGCGCGTGGTCCGGCGCCACCGCCTGGTCGACTGTCGGTTGGAAGACCTCGCGAACTGGGCCTACGGCGACTTCGTCTTCCGCCAGGGCCACGACGTCGCCTCGTCGACGACGCGGTTGCGCCGGACCGGATTCGACGCGGTGGTCGACACGCCGACGATGTTCGCCGACCAGCTCGGACACTACCGCGAGGCGCGGCGACTGCCCTGAGCGCCCGGCGGCGCGAGACGCTATCGCATCATCTGGACGTCGCCGCAGACGCTGATCGCCTGCCCGGTGACGCTGGCGCCGAACGGCGAGGCGAGGTAGAGCGCCATGTTCGCGACGTCGTCCATCGTCACCGTTCGCTTGAGCGAGACGACGTCGAGGTACTGGCGGCGCATCTCGGCGGGCGCGAGCCCGAGCGCCTTCGCCTTGGCCTCGACCACGCGCCGGAAGCGATCGGTCTCGACGTGCCCCGGCAGGATCGCGTTGACGCGGATGTTGTCCACGCCCAGCTCGACCGCGAGACTCTTGGTGAAGCCGACGACCGCCCACTTCGACGCGGCGTAGGGGCTGCGCATCGTGAAGCCGAGCCGGCCGGCGACCGAGCTCAGGTTGATGATCGACCCGCCGCCGGCCGCCTTGAGCATCGGCACCGCGTGCCGCGCGCAATGGAACTGGCTCGAGACGTTGACGTCGAGCGTGCGGTCGAGGTCGCCGGGCGCGATGTCCTCGACCCGCGCCGTCGGCCCGGCGATGCCGGCGTTGTTCACCAGCACGTCGAGGCCGCCGAAACTGCGCCGGACGTCGTCGAACATCGCCGCGACCGCGGCCGGATCGGCGACGTCGACCCGGTCGCCGGGCACGTCGGGCATCAGCCGGCGCGCCTCGTCGAGCGCCTCGGTCGACACGTCGCAGATTCGCACGCGGGCGCCGCGCCCGCGGAACGCCGCCGCGATGCAGCGCCCGATCCCCGCCGCACCGGCGGTAACCAGGACCCGCACGCCGGTCATGTCGACCGGCAGGAATCCCGCCGGATGCTTCGGGCCGCCGCCCGCGCCGCTGGTCGCGCTCACGTCATTCGTCCTCGATCGGCGTCGTCACCACGATGAAGGTGAGATCGGTGAGTCCGGTGTTGGTGATACCGTGCTCGACGCCCGGCGGGATGAAGACGACATCGTGACGGCGCACGACCCGCCGCTCGCCGTCCATTTCCATCAGGCCCTCGCCGTCGAGGATGTGGTAGACCTGCTCCTGCACCTTGTGCGTATGCAGCGCGACGTAGGCCATCGGCTGGTAGTTCGAGATCCGGTAGTCCATCCGCTTCGATCCGGCGGTCTCCGGACGCACCAGCGGCTTGGAGAGAGCGCCGCCGTGGTGGCCGGGGAACTCCTTCCACGGGATCTCGGCGATGTGGTGCACGACCGCCGCGGGTTTGGGATTCCGGGACATGGGCGCTCGCTCCTGCGGGGAGTGGTCTGGGGTGGGGGCGGCGACGGCGTGCGTCCGGCCCGGTCGCGATCGGTCAGGCGCGCGCGGCGCGGCGCGCGGCGACCCAGGCGGCGAGCCCCTCGCGGATGCCGTAGCGCGGCACGTAGCCCAGCTCGGCGCGCGCACGGCTGGTGTCGAGCGCGCCCTTGCGCACGACCTCGATCCGGTCGCCGAAGCGGTAGTGCCCCGGCCCGATCGACAGGTCGCAGCCGGGGACGAGCTCCTTCATGATGTCGACGAGCTCGAAGAGCGACGGCGCCGATCCGGACGACAGGTGGTAGGCGTCGTAGCGGTGCTGCGGCTTGTCGATCGCGGCGAGGATGCCGCCGACGAGGTCGTCGATGTAGACGTGATCGACGCGGAAGTCGCCGCCCGAGGCGATGTGCAGCGGCCGCCCTTCGACCGCGGCGTCGACCAGCGTCTTGGGCACGCGCGCCCGCGGCAGTCCCGGCCCGTAGACCCAGCAGGTCCGGCAGTTGATCACGTCGAGGCCGTGGTTGCGCCGGTAGTCGCGCCCGAGCTGCTCGACCGCGAACTTGGAGATGCCGTAGGGCATCACCGGCAGGCACGGATGGTCCTCGGTGATCCTGTCGGCGGTGAAGTGCCCGTAGATCTCCTCGGTGCTGATGTTGATCACCCGCCGGACGCCGGCGAGACGCATCGCCTCGAACAGATTGAGCGCGCCCTCGACGTTGACGCGGAAGGTCGCGAACGGCGCATCGGCCGAGGCGATCACGCCGACGATCGCCGCGCAGTGGACGATCGCGTCCGGCTTCGCGTCGCGCAGCAGGTGCGCGAGGTGCTGCCACTCGGTGACCTCGCCGGGCACCGCCCGCACGCGCGGATTCGCCTGCTGCAGCGCGAGCAGCGTCGGGCCGAGCACGACGTCGCAGGCGACGACGTCGTCGCCGCGCGCCGCCAGCGCCCGGACCACCTCGACGCCGATGAATCCGTTCGCCCCGGTGACGACGATGCGTGCCATGGCTCCCTCTGCGATGCGCGGAAGAGCGCCCGACGGCGGCCGCGCGGTCCCCCCGCGGGGACGTCATGGATAAGATACCACATGGAGAAACGGGAACCGACGATGGCGAATCCCAGACGGACGCCGGCCGCAACCGGCGCTGCGATCAGGACGACGCCACCCGCCCACCCGCCTCGCGCACGCGCTCGACGAGGAACGTCGCGGCTTCCGCGCCGACGCTCGCCGCCGGAACGACGAACGGCTGCGCCGAGCCGGCCCGGGTGAGGAAGACGTAGGCCGGCGTCGACACGACCAGCGGAAACGCCCGCCACGGACTGAAGCTCCGGACCAGCTCGCAATCGAACTCGAGGCCGGCGTCGCCGAGGCGCAGCGTGAGCGGTGTCGACACGAACGCCTCGGAATCGCGGATCGTGCCGCGCCAGGCGAGCACGAGCGAGCGGCTCCAGGCCAGGACCAGGCCGGCGAGCAGGCCGGACAGCCAGCGCAGGTTGGCGTAGGTCGCCATCCAGACGCTCAGGACGAGCGCGAGGACGAGTATCGCGAGGACGAACCGGTGGCGGTGCCAGAGGAAGCGCCACGCGGCGTCGCGAACCATCGGACGCGTGTAGGCGTAGGTGACCTCGATCATCGTCCGGGCGCGCCGGCGGTCGCGGAGGCGATCAATCGGCGCGTCGGCGTTTCACCGCCTTGGGTTTCACCCGCTTCGCCGTCGTCGGCTTCTTTGCCTTCGTCGGCTTCTTTGCCTTCGTCGGCTTCTTTGCCTTCGTCGGCTTCTTCGGCTTGGGCAACGGCAGCGCCGCCGCGGTCGCGAGCAGGAGGTCGCGCAGGATCGGCGGGTCGTCGAGCAACTCGTCGGCCTGCCAGTACGGCTTCGACCCGGGATACGCTTGGCCTTCCGGCAGCGACACCCCGCGCGCCTTGACCGCCTCGGTGGGCTTGACGAACACCTGGTCGTCGCAGAGCAGCGCGACGACCTTGGTGTCGATGTAGAGCGCGTACTCGCCGAACATCTTCTTGATGTCGACCCGCGCCCCGAGGGCGAGGAGGTCGACGACGTGCGATGCGAATTCGGCTCGGGTCGCCATCGGAGGAATCCGGCGTGGGGAGTCGGTCGAAGGGTGAATTGTCGACGACGATTCGCCCGGAGGGAAGGGTCACGCCGGCCGCGGTGCCGGGCGCATGAGGGGTTCGAGCCTGCACGGACGCCGCCGGTGACCGTCGCCCGGTCCCCGTCATCCCACTGCGCCACTCCACCGGTCCACCGTCCCGCCACGCCGATTCGCCCACCGCGTTCCCACCCGTCCGGCGACGATCCCCCTCGAGCCGGTCCGACCGGATCGCGCTCCGGCGCGCACGCGACGCCGACCGCACGCTCTCGGGACACGACAAGGCGGCGCGGCAGGACTACGCTGGCGGATGGGACGGGAACGGCGCCGGTGGTGCCGATGCGACTGGCGAGGATCGCGACATGGACAAGATCGACCTCAAGAAACGACTGAAGCCCCTCTACGACGCGCGCGCCGGAACGGTGAGCGAGATCGACGTGCCGCCGCTCGACTACCTGATGATCGACGGACAGGGCGACCCGAACACCTCGCCGGCGTTCCAGGCCGCGGTCGAGGCGCTCTTCGCCTTGTCCTACGCGATCAAGTTCCTGGTCAAGAAGGGACCGACCGGCGTGGACTACGGCGTCGCGCCGCTCGAAGGCCTGTGGTGGACCGATGGGAAGGCGCCGTTCGACGTCGCCGACCGCGCGAAATGGAAGTGGACGGCGATGATCCTGCAGCCGGAATGGGTCACGCCGGCGATCGTCGAGCAGGCGCGGCGCGAGACCGCGAAGAAGAAGGCGCTCGAAGCGCTTCCTCGGCTGCGATTCGAATCGATGACCGAAGGCCGCTGCGCGCAGACGCTGCATGTCGGACCGTTCGCCGACGAAGGCCCGACGATCGCGAAGGTGCACGAGTTCATCGAGCGCGGCGGCCGCCGCCTCGCCGGCAAGCACCACGAGATCTACCTGAGCGACATCCGCCGCGTCGAGCCGGCGAAGTTGAAGACGCTGATCCGCCAGCCGATGCGCTGAGCGATCGGGGCCGCGGGGTCAGAGCCTCCGGTCGGGTCGAGCCCGCTCTCCCGGCCCCGCCGCCCTCCAACGCCTACTCCGGCCCCTCGGTCCGACTCGCCGATTCGCGATCGCGCCGATACCGCTTCGCCATTGGAAACGGCGGCAGCCAGGATTCACGGCGGATCGTCCACAGCTCGTAGGTCGGCGTGAACCGGTCGGGGCTGTCCAGCGACCCGAGGTTGACCTCGACTTCGTCGCCGGTGCGCGAGAAGACCGACGAACCGCAGCGCGGGCAGAAGTGTCGGCGTGCGTACTCGCCGGTCGCGCCGTCGATCGTCACCGCGTCCGCCGGAAACACCGCCGAGGCGTGGAACAGCGCGCCATGGAACTTGCGGCAATCGAGGCAGTGGCACACGCCGACCCGATAGGGCCGCCCCGACGCGACGAACCGGACCGCTCCGCACAGGCAACCGCCTTCGACCGTGTCCATCCGTTGACTCCCTGCGAACGCGCGGCGAATCGGCCGCGCGGCGCGACGCTAATAGATACCGGGGATGACCCGCGAGGTCCGTGCGCAGTACTCGGGATACTCCTGCGGGAACGCTTCGATGAGCGCCCGCTCTTCGACCCGGATCCGGCGAACGAACACCGCGACGATCGGGAGCAGCAGCACCAGCGCCGACACCGCGTTGGACATGCCGATCGCCAGGCCGACGAACGACAGCAGCAGACCCGAGTACGACGGATGGCGCACCCAGCGGTACGGACCCGACCGGATGAGCCGGTGGTCGCGATGAATCGCGACGTCGACGGTGAAGAACCGGCTGAGGCAGCGCACCGCCCAGACGCGCAGCGCGAGGCCGGCGACGAGCAGCACGATGCCGCACCAGCGAACGGCCGGCGGCAACGCTAGGTGGCCGAACGGGAAGGAGCTGATGACCGCGGCGGCGGTGACCGACGCGTAGATCACGAGGTTGAGCCGCCCGAGCGTGCCGACGTCCTTGCGGGTCGCCGAGGCGTCCGAGCGGCGGAAGACGACGAGCCAGAGCTCGAAGGCGACCCAGGCGGCGCTGGTGGCGATCAGGATGACGTTGGTCATGGCGCGGTTGGCGATGAGCGACGAGCGATCGGCGACGGGTGATTGGTCGGTGACGCGGACGGGAACCGCGGACCCGGTTCGACGTCGACCGCCTCGATGTCGACCGCCTCGATGTCGACACACCGGCCGGACGTGCAAGCGTAGTGCGCCCCTCGCCGAAAGTCGACTCGGCCCTACTCCGCGGACCCGCTGCCGAGCGCCTCCAGCTCGATCGTCGCCACCTCGCAGTTGGCCAGGTGCCGGCCGGTCAGGTGGAAGAAGAACGTGCCGTGGGCGACGACCGCGATGACCCGCTCCGGCCGCTCGTGCAGCAACGCCCGGAACCGCGCGACGCGGGCGTCGACCGCCTCGAGCGGCTCGACGCAGACGCCGCGCTCGTCGGCCTCGCCCTCCGCGTGCCACCAGACCTCGTCGAGATGGGCGACGTCCAGCATCGGGAACTGGGCGGCGAGCACCGACGGCGAGCGTCCGATGTCGCAACTGTTCTCGACCCGCTCGCGCGCCAGATCGGCCACCAGCATCGACGGTGAACGCGGATGCCCGCCGAAGAGCCCGAGCGCGGTCTCGAGCGCCCGCGTCAGCGGCGACACGATCACGATCTCGACCGGCACCTCGGCGAGCGCCGGGCGCGCCCCGCGCACCTGCTCGTGCCCGGCCTCGCTCAGCGGAGCGTCGTAGTGCAGCGGATCCACCGGCCTCTCCCGCCACGCGCGGTTGAACGTGGACTCGCCGTGGCGGATGCACAGGATCGTCTTCGCGGTCATGGCCGACAGCGTAGCCGATCCGGCGGAGGGGCGGTTGCGGGGACGTGCCGACCGGCTCCCGGCGCTTGCGCCGGATCGGGCTGCGGCCGAACGACGTCCGTGACGAGTCGAGTCCGCCCCGGCTCTCCGAACTCTACCCCGCGAACGCCTTGACCAGCGCGTGCGTATCCATGAACTCGTGGAAGCGACGCACGCGTTGATCCGGCGTCACCTCGAAGAGCTGGACCCACTTGTAGCCGAAAGGCTTGCCGGTCGCGTTCACCGTGCCGGCGGTCTCGCCGATGACGATGACCTGGTCGCGGTCGGCGAGGAAGCGCCCCGGCGTGAACGCGTTGTAGGTGAGCACCACCGCCCGGTCGGCCAGGAACTGTCGGACCCCCGCCTTGCCGCGATAGACGGTGGCGAGCGGGACGCCGGGCATCGCCGGCAGCTCGAAGGTGACGTCGTCCGCGAGCAGCGCCATCAGTCCTTCGACATCGCCGGCGAAGAACGCCTTGTACAACGCCTGCACGACACCGACGCGGGCATCGCCGGCGTCGCCCGCGTTGCCCACCGCATTGTTCATCGCCCCGCCCGATCCCGCGGGCTTCGTCTCGGGCTTGCGATCCGCCGCCGCCGCCTCGCCGTGACCGAGCTGCGTGTAGAGCGTCTGCGCGTCGAAGCAGTTCCACCCTTCCTGGATCTGGCCGTTGCGGACCTCGGTGAATACCATCCCCTCGAACGCGACCGCCCTCCCGGTCGCCTTTTCGACGATGCCGGGCCCGGTGTGCGTTCCGGTCACGCGGCAGTGCGCCGCGACGATGTCTCCCTGCGAGACCATGCGCAGCACGTCGATGTGGATGTCGGGAAACGCGCGGCGGAACATCCGGAAGTACGGCAGGAAGCTCGCCGGTCCGGCGATCGGGCCGCCCGGCTCGGTAGGCATGCCGTGGAACTTCGCCGTCGGCGCCATCAACGCGGTGACGGCCGATTCGTCGCCGGCGTTCCAGACCCGGGCGAACCACGACGAGATGACTTGTTGTTTGTCGGACATGGACACCTCCCGTAGCTCGCAACGACCGAACCCCTACGCCATGACAAACCACGTGTTGCGGCGGTCCATCGCGTCGACGCCGCCCCGCGCGGGTCGCACGTCGAACTCGACCCCGAGTATTCGCGCGACCTTCACCATCGTGCCGAAGCGTGGCGTCTGCGCCGACCTGGCCCAACGGGCCGCAAGCCTCGGTCTCGGCCCGGGGCAATCGCGCAGCGATGCGGACGCTTGCCCGGAGTCCGTCTGGCCATCGAACCAGGCGAAGTGCACCCCGCCCGATGAACGATGAACGCGGATCGATCGTAGCCAGCGGGCTGAAGCGCGTCAACAAACCGCCCGTGCTGGGGTCGACCCGCCCGCCGCACCCGCCCACGGCCGCAGACACGAATCGCACCCAACGAATAGAATCGCGGTTCGCCGCCGGCTCGCCGCCGGTCGCCATCGAAACAGGATCGACATGAGCTTGATCGAGGAGAAGTTCGCGAAGCTGGGTACCGACCATGCCCCCGGGCAGGAGTCGCGTCAGCGTCCGGCGGCTGCGGACGCGACGCTGCGAGGTGGCCCCCTGCCCGGCACCCCGGTCGACTTCTCGCACGGCGACGTCGACGACGACGCGTTCCCGCCGACGCCCGGCGCGCTCGACGAGTTCGTCGCCGGCGTGCACCGTGGCGGCGTGCAGGCCTACACCGAGTACCGCGGCGGCGCCGGCCTGCGGGAGCGGCTCGCCGAAAAGCTCGCGCGGTTCACCGGCCGGGAACTGTCGGGCGCCGAGGAGTTGATCATCACGCCCGGCTCGCAGGGCGCTCTGTTCCTCGCCACCGCGTCGACGGTGACTTCGGGCGACCGGGTCGCGATCGTCCAGCCCGACTACTTCGCGAACCGGAAGCTGGTCGAGTTCCTCGGCGCCGAAGTCGTCCCGGTGCCGCTCGACTACCTCGGACACGCCGACCGCGCGGGTCTTGACCTCGACCGCTTGCAGCGGGTCTTCGCGTCCGGCGTCAAGACGTTTCTCTTCTCCAATCCGAACAATCCGGTCGGCGTCGTCTACTCGCCCGCCGAAATCGCGCGCATCGCCGAGCTGGCCGATCGCCATCACGTGACCGTCATCGTCGACCAGCTCTATTCGCGATTGCTGTACCCGGGCCGCCCCTACACGCACCTCCGGGCGACGCCGATCGACGCGGGCAACGTGATCACGATCATGGGTCCGTCGAAGACCGAGTCGCTGAGCGGATACCGGCTGGGCGTGGCGTTCGGTTCGGCGCGCCTGATCGACCGGATGGAGAAGCTCCAGGCGATCGTCTCGCTCCGCGCGCCCGGCTACTGTCAGGCGGTGCTGAAGACCTGGTTCGACGAACCGCCCGGGTGGATGTCGCGACGGGTCGTCGAGCACCAGGCGATCCGGGACGATCTGATGAAAGCGATGTCGGCGGTGCCGGGACTGTCGGTGCGCGCGCCGGAAGCGGGCAGCTACCTGTTCCCGCGCCTGCCCGCACTGGGCGTTGCGTTGCACGACTTCGTGCGCGCGCTGCGCCAGCAGGCGAGCGTCACGGTCACACCCGGCACCGAGTTCAGCCCGCACGCCACCGACAGCGTGCGGCTGAATTTCTCCCAGAACCACTCGGCCGCGGTCCAGGCGGTCGAGCGGATCGGCCGGCTGATCGAGCGTTACCGCGCCTGACGACCGGAGGCGAGGCTGGCGGTAGACGCGCATCGCGCCGCTGACCACGGCATCGACCCAGCCGGCGGTCGCCGGGTCGATCAGCGAGGCGACGGACCGACCGGCGCCTTGATCCCGCGCCGGTAGAGGACCGGCGAGCGCCGATACGCGTCGGCGCATCGTTCGGAACAGAACCACGGCTCGGTCGGCGCGGTCCTGCGGAAGGCCGCGAGCGGCGCGAGCATCTTGCACACCGGATCGATCCACGCCGGGTCGACGGCCGGCGCGAACTCGATCGAATAGAGCGGCAGCTTGCCGGCGATCGAGCGCAGCTCGACCTCGCCCAAGTCCTGCACGGCCACGCCCGCCTCCATCGCGACGCCGGCGACCGCGCGGGTCGCGAGCAACTGGCCCGGCGCCGCGAGCGCGGCGATGCGCGCCGCGATGTTGACTGTCGAGCCGAAGAGATCGTTCGCCCGCCGCAGCACCGGACCGTGGTTGAGCCCGGTCCGGGTCAGCGGAATGCGCGGCTCCGCCCGGCAGGCCGGAATCAGCCGGCCGAGCACCTCGAGCGCGGTCGCCGGATCGGGAAAGCCGAACATCGCCTCGTCGCCGATCCACTTGAGCGGCGGCCCGTGTCCCCCGAGCGCCTCGCCGACCAGCGCCTCGAAGCGCTGCAGCACCGCGATCGCCGACGCGTCGCCGTAGACATCGGCGATCGCGCTGAAGCCCGCGAGGTCGACGAACGCGACCGTCGCGACCGCGGACTCGAAGCCGTCGACACCGTTAGCTGCCGGAGCCATCGCCCATTGTGGTGGGGGTGGTGGGGGTGGTCAACGATCGGCGACCGCCCACCCGGCGCGCGCGAAACGCAGGAACTTCGTTTCGTGGGTGACCCGTACGCGACGGCCTCGCCCGACCTGGGAGGCCCGGGGAAAGCCGGCGCGGCTCACGCCGCCGTCTGGTCCGGGAACAGTCCCGGCATCCAACGCGAGGCGAGCGTCGCGGGGAAGGCGAGACGCAGCGGGGCGCGCGTGCTTTCGGAGGTGAGAACGCCGACCTCGAGAAGCGCGGAGACGACGCGGCGCGCGCTGCGTTCGCTGGAGCCGACGATGGCGGGCGTGTCGGCGCGCGGTAGTTCGCCCCGGTAGAGCACCGCTTCGAGGATCGCACCGGACTTCGCCGGAATCCTGGCCAGGCGCACCTGCTCTTCCGCCCACATCAGGATGCGCGTGCGAAGCAGGGCCGGCTGCATCAGGGACTCCATGAAGGAGACCTGGTCGATGCAGGTGGTGAGGAAGAAGCGCGTGAATTCCGCGAGGCTCTCTTCACTCAGGTTGCCCCGGCCGTCGAGATCATTGCGCCGCGCCAGGTCGCAGGCGGCGAGGTGGCTCTTGTAGGCAGCGATATTGCGGGCGAGGCCGCGGGCGATCGACCACACGGCGCCGGTATCGAGCGCCTCCAGGAACATCGAGTGCGACATCAGCCGGGCAACGCGACCGTTGCCATCGAGAAACGGGTGAATCCAGACGAGGCGATGATGGGCCGCCGCCGCCGCGAGGATGGTCTCGGTCTTGCCGAGCGAACCGTAGACCTCCTCGAAGCGTCGCAGGAACCGCGATACGGCGGGTGCGCTGATCGCGACGTGAATCCCGACCTTGACATCGCAATCGCGCAGCGCCCCGGGAATTACCTTGCTGCGCTTCTTGGTCGCCGGATCTTCGACCCGGAGGAGGGCGGCGGGAAGAAGCTCGCAGAACCGACGATGGACTTCACGGACCCCGTCCACGGTGACGGTTCGTCCTCGAAGCCCGCCACCGTCGATCCATTGCTGGACGGCGATGTGCGCCTTGGCTTCGAGCTGCAGGTCTCGTCTTTTCGCGTCGTCGCTGTAGTCGTTCTTGAGGGCGCGCTCGATGTCGACGGGGTGCGTGTCGTGCCCCTCGATCAGGTTGCTGTAGTAGCAATTCATCGCCCGCACGAGATCGGCGAGCGAGGTCAGCAGGTGCCCGGGCAGCGACCGTCTGAAACCGGCGCTCTTCTGCGCCAGCTCAAGGGCCAGATCGGTGAGGGCCGGGCGGTGGCGAGAGTCCCGGCCGATCAGCAGCGGCTCCATCATGGCGATGGATTCGCCCCGGTCCTTGGCCGCGTCGTTGGCCGGTTTTGCAGCCGGAGGCTTGGCCGGTTTCTTGGCCGGTTTCGATCTGCTCATAAAACATTGTACAACATTCTGTTACGGAGATACTTGGCCGGCCGTTGGTCGAACACTTGGCCGGCATTCTGGCCGGATCCGCCGATAGCAGTGACGTTGGCCCCGACAAGCCGCCGTTACGTGCATTATTAGGCAACCTCAAGAAGTGCCTGAGGATTCTTGGCGGCCACCATCAATAGCGTTCGCGCCGCACCCGAGGGGGCACGGCGTCCCTGCTCCCATTCCTGCAAGGTACGAACGGATACGCCAAGCAGGGCGGCGAACTTGACCTGGGAGAGTCCGGTCCGTTCGCGGATCGCGGCAATCGAAGGTACGTTGACAACGCGGCCGACCTCGCCGCGCTTGAGTTGGCGCAGACCTTCGAGAATCTCCCGTCCGACATTTCGCTTGGGTGCCGTCTTAGCCATCGATCTCATCCTTGATTTGTCTCAGGACGTGGGCAGGGATGCTCTCAGCCTCGTTCTTCGCGTACAGCGTGAGCATCCAGATCTGACCCTGTCGAGTCCGGAGAAAGAAGATAACTCGGAGACCGCCACGCTTGCCCCGGCCAGCGACGCCCCAACGGAGCTTTCGAACGCCGCCCGATCCGGGGATGACTGCCCCGGCCTCCGGATCCGTAAGCAACTGCTGCTGGAGCTTAAAGTACTCGTCATCAGACAAGTACTCCTGCACGAGGCGCGTGAACAGCTTGGTTTCGACAAAGCTGATCATCGCGGTATTATACGGCAATGACGGACTCCGTCAATGCCGGAGCGCGGGAGGACGACTAAAGAAGCCGTGCGATATTCCGTCTTACGCGAACGCTGGGATCGAGTGACTGCTCGGTGGTCGACATTGGCATTGGGTGGTCGGCTACGTCGCTCCGAGGCTCAGGGGCGCGGTTTCCCCTATAGTCGCGCCGCCCACCTCGCATGCCCGCGATGCGCCCGTTTCTCGACGGGGCACGCTCGGCCCTGCAGGCCGCCCTGCGCGCCCGCCCCGAGCGACGAAACCGCCTCGCCGCCTGGATGGTCGCCACCCACCAGCGCATCGGCTACCACAAGACCCTGGTCGCCATCGCCAACAAACATGCCCGTCTGCTCTGGGTATTGCTCACGCGACGAACCGCTGCGCGCCCATGCCGCCATGAACTGACCTCACCCTCCTTCCCCCGACTGCGAGGTCACACCACGCTACGACGACAGTCAGACCGACGCTGCGCGCACCTGGCTAACCTGACGGCCGCGTCAAAGGCCGATGAACGAATGAAGGCGCAGCGCGCGGTTTCTAGCTTGGCCCGGGTGCGACTACAACACCCAACACGGCCGGATGCAAGTTGCAGTCTGATCCTTCGTCGACGTGTCAGACCTTGCCTTTTCGGGGAAGTCGCTACAGCGGGGTTTAGGTGCGACGCCGATGTCGGCGAGCGACCAAAGTGCTGGCTCCGCTGAGTCCTCGATGCCACCAGACTCGCGGAAGAGTATTTGCATTGAGCAGGCTGCGCAACACGTTGAGGACATGACCGAACTGGTCTACGGCTCACCTACGCTGTCTTTTGCCGGCCGGAAGACAATCAGCATGAAGATTCACGTTCCCCTTTTGTTGCGGGTCTTTGGTCGTCCAGCTGTCACAATTGAAAGAACCGGCTGGCTGGCTCGGTACGCGCCTTTTCAATGTTGAACGCGTTGCAGAAGGATCCGATCACCGAACATCGCCGTTGCGCCCGCGCTACCGCGACAGTTTCACCGATGCATAGACTGTGTGTCAGTGGACCTTCAGTGCGCCCGCTCTGCTCGATTCTTCCAGGATTGCGGCCACGTGCGCTGCTCGAAAGAACCAGCTGCGCATGCTTCTGTTCGAGGGTGTGCAGTCTGATTCCGGCTTCGAAGTGGGCGTTTTTGCTGGTGAGGTAATAACCTTCGCGAACCCTTGAGGACTTGACTCAACAGTCCACAACGCGAGCAACCATCGCGAACGCGCGCGCAGCGCAACGCTCTGACTTGATGGAACCACGCTACGACTCATGTCCGAGTTGGCAATCAAGATCGCCTCAGCCAACTACCGGGCTCGCCGATTGCTGCGAACGGGGCGTTGCCCTGAACGATCTAAGTCACTCCACTCGGCGATAAACAGTACTGTGCACGTCGGTGGCGCATGGGTGCAGATCTCGGCGGAATCGCCCCCGTGTACCACAGCCAAGCTGGGTATTTGTCACTGCAAGCTCCAATCTGCCGTCTTTCCGCACGAGCCGCTTTTGGAGCATTTGCGCATCGACGCCCAGTACGTCGATTTGTGTCCGGCCTTCACTCGCTCTCTATCGCCCGATATTGGCCTCTCTTTTTCGGCATGGGCGTAGCCAGTCCCTGACGCATCGAGGCCTGGATTTTGTTCTGATCCAGTCGATCACCCCCAGACATTCTCGCATGCATTTGCGAGAGATATGAAATGGGGGCGGCGAAGATGAAAACACTCAACAGCACGGCTGCGCCATTCGAACTCATTTCTAGATTTTCTCGACGTCGTAGTGACTTCTTAGTGGAGGCGCCGTGGTAGTAAGTCAATTCGTTAGTTTGCGGTGTTTTTGCCGGCTGAGGTACTGTAGACATTCATCTAGGTGCGAATGCGGATTTGGCCTTGCAAGTTTCTCCTGGCTTGAGATAGCACGATGTGTTTCCGCGAGTTACTCGAACCGGTCTGCAACGTTCTTTGTCATGTGACATCAAGAGCGGGTTATAGCATCAAAAATCGGACGTCCGCGCACGCATCTGGTCCTTCGCAGTTGGGCATCGGCTCCGTTCGAGTACAAAGAAGGCTGCGATCACACCCAAATAGCAACGCAGTCAACGCAATCACTAAATTTTTCATCTACCCTCCCTTTCTCGACAGATCGTCACGTCTTGTAGCACCCTCACGGCATTGTCAAAGGTGCGCGCAGCAAATGTCAACCACGTTGCTTGCAAACGAAGGCACGCGTCGCCTTAACAGGCTGTTGAAAAGTGCCCTGGAAATGATGAGCGACGGCGTGGAGTGGCTGCTTGGAGTTGGGATCGTCGAGGCATGGCCTCGCCGATCCGGTATCGGTCAGCCACTTTCACTGTTCCCGCCGCCGGTTTCCGATCTTCACGCTGGCGCGTCGCGCCGCGGGCGCGGCGATCGACATTCGAGCCAGTCAAGCATCAGCGTTGCTGGCGGTCCAAGCGTCAAGACTTGAACTGCTGATCGACTCGCCGCAGCCCACGAAACACGGTTGCCGAATCCGCCCGATCGTCTATGGCCCAGCCAGAGGCGCTGCTGATGCGCACCTTCACTCATGCTCGGCCGGTGAGCCCGCGTGCCGCGTGGTGCGGCCGTCGATGGCACTGCCGCGCCGATCGGTCGTTGCAAGCGACGGTGGGGCTCGAGACGTTGCGCTCGCGACGCACCGACGAAAGTCGGCCGTGTCGAGCAGCTTCATGCCGGCTTGTACGGCGGCCCGACGCGCCGCGGCAAGGCGTCGAGCATCGCCTGGCTGCCGCGCGGCATGCTCGCCAGGCCCGTGCGGCGTGGTCCGCACGGCACTCACCACCAGGCCGCTTGCGGATTTCGCCTGCTCCAGCGCGTGGCCCAAAGTGGTAGCACAGGATCGCCGCCGTGTTGTGGCTAAACTTGCGGTAGCTGCGGAAGCGTCAATGGATCCGGGTCTTCGTGCTCGCGTGGGTGTCGTTGGCTGCGCAGCCGACGCGCAGTCCGAAATTTCTGCGCGTTGCCCACCGCCGCCCGGCCGGTCTGGTCGATCCGTACCCTGGTCCTATCTGGGTCACCGAAAAGCTCCCTTTGCTAGCTCCGCCCATGCCTAATGGATCAAGCGTCCCATCCACCAGAAAAGTGTTCCTTCGACACCAGACCCTGCTATGGTCCTGCCGGAGCACCGAGGGCGCCTCGAGCGAAGAAGCCACCTCCACGACCTGCCGTGCTCCAGCAGCGCGTATCCTTCGAGCGGATTCTCTTCGAGAAGGTATGCGAGTGATCCCATGAACCGGATGCGTTGCTGCGATGGCCAGGCCGATACCAGCGGACGGTCACAACAGGTTCGTAGCGGTTCACGCTGTTCGCACAGTTGCCCGCTCGCTGCGAATCGTGTAGAACACTTGCCAGCAACAGGGCCGGATAGCTTCCAGGCGCGATCGAGTCCCGGCCGCTTGGCCGCGTAGATCTCGTTGAACCGGAGGTTCATCTCCGTCGGAGCGCCGTGTTCACCAAGCCTGCCGCGATCGCGCGCAGCGGGGCTGGTCTCGAGTCGGGCACAAAGTCGTCGAGCTCGGATCGCCGCACACCGTAATCGCGTGGCCGGTGGACAGGCTCTTCCACCATCGCATGCCCGGTTCGCCGCAAGCATCAGCTCGACCCTCACGGACGACGGCGTGAAAGAACCGCGCCTACCTACACACGGCCGATCAGCCGCTGCCCCAGTTCAGGCAGGAATTCCCCTCAGCAGGCCTGTTAGCGGGATTTAGACGCGTCGCCAGCCTCGCGCAGCCCTACGACAAGGCACACGAGAAGCGTCGGCACCGACGTTTTCTAGGGCCGACGCGCGGCAGGCCGGGGGCGCGTCTTGCAGCTTCACGTGCGGTCCAGCCGGTGCGCCGTTCGACTTGGTCCGGCGGCGCGCCCGGACCTCGATCCGCCCCAGCGTCGTTCGAGCGCACCGACCGCGCATCGACGCCCCGCCTCGCAGCACCGACCGCTTCTACGCTTTGGCGTGCCCCGCCCCGCCACCGGGCTGCTTCGCCCGCACTGCTTCGGACACCGTCTCGGTATCGATCGACGATGCCATGCCCCGCGAGCGCATTGCGCGTTGTGCATCAGGTAGTCGCACGAGGAGCCGAACGCGCCGCAGGCGGTCGCGATGACCCGGGCTTCCTGGGCGAGCGTCAGGTGGGCGTACTGCGGGTGGTCGCGCTTGACGGTGAAGGCGAGCGCTGTGATCGTCCGCTCGCCGGCATTCGCGCGAACCCATACGGGCTTGTACGAGCCGACGACCATCTCGCGGCGCCACAGGAGTTTGAGCTCGTCGAGCGCGAGCGGCGCCGGCAGTCGCAGCGCCACGCCGCGGCAGGCGCCGCCGGGTTTGAGTCCCAGCACGAGTCCGGGTTGCTCGCGGGTGCCGCGCCTTGCGAGCAGCTTCCAGGCAAAAGCAGCGGTGCCAGCCGTGGATCGTCGCGACGCACTGTTCGACGACCGGGAAGGTCGGTTTCCACAACAGCGACCCGTAGGCGAACACCCACCAGCCGGCGCCTTTGGGCTTCGCGCGCAGCGTCGCGGTGAGCGAGGCGGCGAGCGCCTCTTCGTCGAGCGCGTGGCCGGGATCGGCGGCGGCGGCGTAGAGCTCGCGCATCCGGCCTTGCTCGAGGTCGCTGCGCGACAGCGTCATCGCCGGGGTTCGTCGGTCGGTGTCGGTTGGTGTCGGTCGGTGTCGGTGTCGTCGCGGGGACGTCGCCGAGTCGTCGCCGGGTCGTGGCTCAACCGCCCAGCTCGGGGTCGCGCGCGAGCTTCTTCACCGCGATCGTGTCGGCGCGGCGTTTCGCGCCCCGGGTCTTCTCGTGGACGCCGCCCTTTTTCATCAGCGGCGAGCGCGCGACCGGGTCGCGCGGCTTGAGGCGCGGATGGCCGCGCGGTGTCGACTGCGGTCCGGGCTTGCCGTGCTTGGCGCGCTTCACGCGGTCCTCCCGTGCCAGCGCGGCAGCTTCGCCTCGCACCACGCGGCGAGCGCGAGCAGCGCGTCGTCGTCGCGCGCGCGTCCGACGAGCTGCATGCCCAGCGGCAGGCGGTTGGCGGAGAGCCCGATCGGCAGCGTGATCGCCGGGAAGCCCAGCAGCGATGCGAACGTGCAGCACGAGGGATCGCCGGTCGCGCCCAGCCCCTCGGGCGCGGCCGAGGGCGCCGGCGGCGCGATCAGCGCGTCGTAGTGGGAGAGCCAATCGCGTGCGGTCGCGATCATCGCCGCGCGTCCGGCGCGGGCGGCGGCAAGCTGCTCGGCGGTCACGCGGCGGCCGTCGTCGAGGCCGGCGTTGAGCGTCGCAGAGAGTCGCGCGCGTTCGCGGTCCTGCAGCGCGCCCATCGCGGCGGCGCCCTCGGCGAGCATGATCGTGCGCTGGACGTCGGCCAGCAGCACCATCGAATCGGGCAGCGACACCGGCACGACCTCGGCACCGGCGGCGCGCAGGTGCGTGGCGGCGGCATCGAGCGTGTCGTCCTGGTCGCAGTCGCGCGTCTTGGTCCAGGGGAAGCGCTCGAGGTAGGCGAAGCGCGGCGCGCGCTTCGGGGCCGTTGCCGTCCGGGCGATCGGCGGCGACTGCGCGAGCACCGAGGCGACGATCGCGGTGTCGGCGACCGAGCGGGCGAACGTGCCGATGACATCGAAGGTCCGGCTGAAGACGTTGACGCCGCTAAAGTCGATCGCGCCGGTCGTCGGCTTGAACCCGACCACGCCGCAGTACGCGGCCGGGCGGATCACCGAGCCGTTGGTCTGCGTGCCGATCGCGCAGGGCGCCTGCCCGGTCGCCACGCTCGCCGCCGATCCGGACGACGAGCCGCCGGGCGTGTGCCCCGGGTTCCACGGATTGGTGGTGACGCCCGGGTGCAGGAACGCGAACTCGGTGGTCACCGTCTTGCCGAGCACCAGTCCGCCGGCGGCGCGCCAGCGGGCGATGCACGCGGCGTCGGCCGACGGCCGGCGACCGGCGCACACCGGCGAGCCGTTCTGTGTCGGCAGGTCGGCGGTGTCGATGATGTCCTTGACGCCCATCGGCAGGCCGAACGCCGGCCCGCGCGCGGCGGGCGGCAGCGCGTCGAGGCGGGCGGCGTCGCGGCGCAGCAGCGCGCGGTCGATCGTCGCCCAGGCGCGCAGCGTCGCGTCGGTCGCGTCGATGCGGGCGAGCAGCGAGTCGACGAGGTCGGCGACGCGCAGCTCGCCGGCGGCGAGGCGGGGTGCGAGGGCGGAGAGCGGGAGGGTGTGCATGGGAAAAGTGGAAAGTGGGGTCAGACTCGACTTTTCGGTGGGGTGTCCGTGAATGTCGCATCGGTGGAGAGGAAAGTCGACTCTGACCCCACTTTTCCGTTCAGAAAGCCCTCGACCGTGCGGTTCAAGAACCGCCACCCCAGCGGCGTCGCGCGCAGGCGCGTCGGATCGGGGTCGATCAGCCCGCGCGCGGTCGCCTCGCCCAGCTCGCGCGCAATCGTGCCGAGCGGCAGGCCGGCGCGCTCGGCGAAGTACGCGGCGGGCACGCCCTCGGCGAGCCGCAGCGCGTTCAGCATGAACTCGAACGGGAGCTCGTCCGCGGCGACCTCGCGCCGCTCCATCACGAACTCGCCGGCGCGCGCTCGCTCGAGGTAGTGCGCCGGCTGCTTGAAGCGCACCTCGCGCACGATCCGGTCGGGGAACGAGACCTTGGCGTGCGCGCCGGCGCCGATGCCGAGGTAGTCGCCGAACGACCAGTAGTTCACGTTGTGCCGGCAGCGATGGCCCGGCCTCGCGTAGGCCGACACCTCGTAGCGCTCGAAGCCGGCCTGGGCGAGGCGCCGCTCGACCGCGACCGCGATGTCGGCGAGCGTGTCGTCGTCGGGCAGCGCCGCCGGCGGATGACGGTGGAAGAGCGTGTTCGGCTCGATCGTGAGCTGGTAGCAGGAGAGATGCGTCGTGCGAAACGACAGCGCGGTCTCGACGTCGGCGAGCGCCTCGTCGACCGTCTGGCCGGGCAGGCCGAACATCAGGTCGAGGTTCACTTCGTCGAAGAGCTCGACCGCGGCGGCCGCCGCCGCGCGCGCGTCGGCGTCGTCGTGGACGCGGCCGAGCGCGGCGAGGAAGCGCGGATCGAAGCTCTGCACGCCGATCGACAGCCGGTTCACGCCGGCGGCGCGGTAGCCGGCGAAGCGCTCGCGCTCGAAGGTGCCGGGGTTCGCCTCCATCGTGATCTCGGCGTCGGCGGTGAGCGGCAGCCGGGCACGGACCGCGGCCAGCAGCCGGTCGATCGCCTCGGGCGAGAAGAGGCTGGGCGTCCCGCCGCCGAGGAACACGGTGGCGACCTTGCGGCCCCAGACCGAGGGCAGCGTGCTCTCCAGGTCGGCGATCAACGCGTCGACGTACTCGCGCTCCGGCGGCCCGCCGGCGGTTGCGTTCTCGCCCGTCTTCCACGCGTGCGAGTTGAAGTCGCAGTACGGGCACTTCGACAGGCACCACGGCAGGTGCACGTAGAGCGAGAGCGGCGGCAGCGCGGTGAAGCGCGGCCGGGTCGTGCGTGGCTCGACGACGACGGCGCCGGAAGTCTCCCCCCGAGGCGGCGCGTCGTGCTGTCTCCCCCCGAGGGGGCGAGCGCTGGATGACATCCCCGCAGGCGGCTCGTCGGCGCTCACCGCGCGATCAGGGCCGCGGCGCCGCCGGCGCGGCCGGCACGGCTTCCGCGAGGTAGCCGCGGGCGCGCTCGAGGATGTCCGGCGGGAACGGCCGCGAGCGCCGCGCCTCGGGGTCGAGGCAGACGACGGTGAAGTTCGCGGTCGCGCACAGGTCGCCGGTCTCGGCGTTGAACATCTCGTGGCGGAAGCGCAGCACCTTGTCGCGCGCCTCGAGCATGTGGGTGCGCACGACGATCACGTCGCCGGCCAGCAGTTCCTTGCGGTAGGTGATGTCCTGCTGGACCGCGACCATGTGGATCTCGCGCCCGCGCAGCCGCGTCGGCGTGATGCCGAGCATCGCGTAGTACTGCCAGGCCGCCTCCTCGAAGCGGTCGCCGTACGCGCGCACGTTGACATGGCCCATGTGGTCGCACTGCCACGCGTGCATCGTGCCGCGCGCGGTCTCCCGGGTTCCCGCCGCCGACCCGCCGGACTCCGCCATGCCTGCGTTCATCGTGTCTCCTCGCCGGTTCTCGCGCTGCCGCCTCGCTTCGCCTGCTCCGCCGCTGCCTCGGTTGCCACCTCGGTTGCCACCTCGGTTGTCACCTCGGTCGCAGCCTCCGCCCTCAATCGGCGGATCAGCTCGCGCATCGCCTGGCCGCGGTGCGAGAGCTCGTTCTTGCGCTCCAAGTCGAACTCGGCGCCGGTCTTGCCTTCGGATGGAACCAGGAAATAGGCGTCGTAGCCGAAGCCGCCGGTGCCGCGCGGCTCGTCGATCACCACGCCGTGCCAGCGACCCTCGGCGATGATCGGCTCCGGGTCGTCCGGGCGGCGCACCAGCACCAGCGCGCAGGTGTAGTGCGCGCGCCGGTCGGCGACACCGGCGAGCGTGGCGACGAGCTTCTGGTTGTTGCGCGCGTCGGACTTGGGTTCCCCGGCGTAGCGCGCGCTCTGCACGCCCGGCGCGCCGCCGAGCGCGGCGACGCAGATGCCGGAGTCGTCGGCGAGCGCCGGCAGCCCGGTGATCGCGCTCGCGTGCCGCGCCTTTACGAGCGCGTTCTCGACGAAGGTGACGTGCGGCTCGTCGGCCTCCGGCACGCCCAGCGCCGCCTGCGCGACGACGTCGATGCCGAGCGGCGAGAGGAGCCGGCGGAACTCGCGGAGCTTGCCCTCGTTGTTCGACGCGAGCACGAGGCGCGGGATCATCGCCGGGCGCCCGCCGCGGTCAGCCGGCGCGGGCGATGCGCTGCAGCTCGACGATCCGGGCGATGCCGGCGCGCGCGAGGTCGACCAGCGCGTCCATCTGCGCGCGGGTGAACGGCGTGCCCTCGGCGGTGCCCTGCACCTCGACGAAGCCGCCCTCGCCGGTCATCACGACGTTCATGTCGGTGTCGCAGCCCGAGTCCTCGGCGTAGCAGAGGTCGAGCAGGTTGACGCCCTCGACGACGCCGACCGACACCGCGGCGACGTGGTCGGTGAGCGGGTCGCCGGTGACCTGGCCGGCGGCGACCATCGTGTCGATCGCGTCGGCGAGCGCGACCCAGGCGCCACAGATCGACGCGCAGCGCGTGCCGCCGTCGGCCTGCAACACGTCGCAGTCGATCTTGATCGTGCGCTCGCCCAGCACCGCGAGGTCGGTCACCGCGCGCAGCGACCGGCCGATCAGCCGCTGGATCTCGTGCGTGCGGCCGGACTGCTTGCCGTCGGCCGCCTCGCGGCGTCCGCGGGTGTGCGTCGCGCGCGGCAGCATCCCGTACTCGGCGGTGAGCCAGCCGCGGCCCTTGCCCTTGAGGAACGGCGGCACGCCCTCCTCGACGCTGGCGGTGCACAGGACCCTCGTGTCGCCGGCGCTGACCAGCACCGCGCCCTCGGCGTGCTTGACCCAGCCGCGCTCGAAGGAGAGCGGCCGCAGTTCGTCGGGGCGTCGTCCGTCGGGGCGCATCGTCGCCCGATTATAGCGGGCGCGCCTTCGCGATCGCCGCGCACTCGTCGGCGAGCGTCCGGGCCGGCCGCCAGCCGGTCGCCTCGAGGAACGAGGTCGGGTCGACTTCGAGCGTGCCGGTCGCCCGGTCGACCGCGCCGCGGCGGCCGAAGAGTCGCCCGGCGAAGCGCAACAGCGGCACCGGCACGACCGCGAGCCGCGCCGGCTGTCCGAGCGCGGTCGCGAGCGCGCGCGCGAACGCCGGTGTCGACACCGGCTCGGCGTCGCAGACGTAATGGACACCGGCCGGCGGCGGCGAGACGACGAGCGCGGCGAGGATCGCGTCGCAGACGTTCGAGAGGCCGACGAGGCTGCGGCGGTTGTCGATCGCGCCGAACGGCAGCACGCGGCCGGCGGCGATCGCGTCGACCAGCTTGCCGACGTTGCCGCGCGCGCCCGGCCCGACGACCAGCGGCAGGCGCAGCACGATCGGCGCGGTGCGCGTGCCCCGGCAGGCGTCGACGAGCGCGCGTTCGGCGGCGAGCTTGCTCACGCCGTAGGGGTTCTGCGGACGCGGCTCGTCGTCGGGGGCGAGCGGCCGGCCCGGTGCGCTCGCCTCGCCGGCGGCCTTGACGCTGCTCGCCAGCACGAAGCGCGGCACGCCCTCGGCGACCGCGTCGTGCGCGAGCCGCTCGGTCGCCTCGACGTTGGCCGCCCGGTACGCCGCGTCGGGATCGGCCTGGGTGTCGCGCAACACGTGGGCGCGGCCGGCGAGATGCACGATCGCGCTCGCGCCGTCGACCAGTCGCGCCAGCGCCTCGGGCGAGGTCGATTCGATCGCGCCGAGCGCGATCGCGCCCTGCGGCGCGGCGGCGTTCGCCTCGCGCACGACCGGGCGCACCGCGAAGCCGGCGGCGCGCAACCGGGAGGTGAGCGCGCGGCCGATGAAACCCGCCGCGCCGGTGACGACGATCGGGCCGGTGGCGTTCATGCGGGCGGGGGTCGCCGGGCCGTCGGGTCGGCGGCGGTCAGAACCAGCGGAAGCCGTGCTTGCGGAAGTACCGCCAGCCGCCGCGCGCGAAGTGGCCGATGTGCTTCATCCCCTTGCGCGCCGCGCCGCCGCCGTGGTGGACGATCGCGAACGACGGGACGTAGGCGGTGCGGCTCACCTTGTTCAACCGCTTGGTCCAGTCGAAGTCCTCGAAGTAGAGGAAGAAGCGCGGATCGAAGCCGCCGGTGCGGTCGATCGCGCTGCGCCGGAGCAGCATGCAGGCGCCCGACATCGCCGGCACGTCGATGATCTCGCGGTTCGGGTCGGCGTCGACGACGTCGCGCATCTCGTAGTGGTCGAGCCGACGGCGGAAGAAGAGCCGCCCGAACGTCGGCAGGAAGCCGCGCAGCAGCAGGTCGAAGATCGCCGGCTCGCGCTTGACCAGGTAGTCGCGCTGACCGTCGCGGCGCGACACCGACGGCGCGATCGCGCCGATCTCCGGGTGCGCGTTCATCCAGCGCACGCCGTTGACGATCGCGTCGGCGGCGAGCTCGACGTCCGGATTGAGCACCAGGTGGTAGTCGGTGCCGCTGCCGTGCAGCGCCAGGTTGTGCGCGGCGCCGTAGCCGATGTTCGCGTGACCGGCGAGGTAGGTCATCTGCACGCCCGAGTCGGCGAAGCGCGTCTTGCCGAGCTCGATCACCTTCGCCGCGGTCGCCTTGTCCTCGCTGTTGTCGACCAGCGCGACGTTGACCGTGCGCACCGTGCCGTCCTCGCGCGCGGCGCCGATCGCGAGCGCGAGCTTGCGCAGGCACCGCTCGAACAGCGGCCAGTCCGGCTTGTAGGTGACGATCGAAACCTGGAGCGAAGCCGGCGTCACCGTCTCGACGACGAGCGGAACATCGGGGTCGTCGACCAGCGGCGTGGACACGGGAGCGATGCGCGGGCGGTCGGACGCCGCCTTCGGGGGGTGGAAGGGTGCGCTAGAATCCGGCGAATCGCGCGCCGCGTCAACTTCGGCGCCCCCGGGACTTTCCTTCCGGCGTCGCTTCCGCTCTCGCCCGATGTCTTCCACCGCTGCCGCTGCTGCCGTTCCTCCCGCCCGTTCCGCCTCGGCGGCCGTCCGTCACGACGTCGACGCGCTCGTCGAATGGGCGCGCGCGCTGCTCGTCGCCGCCGGCCTGCGCGATGACATCGCCGCCGACGTCGCGCGGGTGCTGGTCGACGGCGACCGGATGGGCCACACGACGCACGGCCTCGCGCAACTGCCGGGGTACCTGGCCGAGCTGGAGCGCGGAACGATGACCAGGGCCGGCTACCCGACGCTCGTCGCCTCGCGCGCCGCCGTGCAGACCTGGGACGGCCACCGGCTGCCCGGGCCGTGGCTGGTGCTGCGCGCGATCGACGCCGCGATCGCGATGGCCAGGAGCTGCGGCAGCGGCACCGTGGTGATCCGCCGCTCGCACCACATCGCCTGCCTCGCCGCCTACCTGACCCGCGCGACCGATATCGGCATGATGGTCGTCATCCAGTCGTCCGACCCGTCCGCCGCGAGCGTCGCGCCGGCCGGCGGCGTCTCGCCGGTGTTCACGCCCGATCCGCTCGCGGCCGGCATTCCCACCGGCGGCGAGCCGATCCTCATCGACGTCTCGGCGAGCTACACGACCAACGGCCTGACCGTCCGCCTCCACCAGGCGGGCGAGCGCCTGCCGCACCCGTGGGTGCAGGACGCGAACGGCGTGCCGACCGACGATCCGTCGGTGCTCTTCGGCGACCCCAAGGGCACGCTGCTGCCGCTGGGCGGGATCGACGCCGGGCACAAGGGCTACTCGCTCGCGCTGCTGATCGAAGCGATGACCGGCGGCCTCGCCGGCGTCGGCCGCGCCGATCCCTCGCCCGGCTGGGGCGCGACGGTGTTCGTGCAGGTGCTCGACCCTGCCGCGTTCGGCGGCAGCGCCGCCTTCGAGCGCCAGACGGGCTGGATCGCCGACGCCTGCCACGCGGCGACGCCGCGACCCGGCGTCGGGCGCGTGCGCCTGCCCGGCGAGCGCGCGCTCGCGGCGATGCGCGAGTCGCGCTCGCGCGGCGTCGAGCTCCACCCGACGATCCTGCCCTCGCTCGCGCCGTGGGCGGCGAAGCTCGGCGTCGCGATCCCGACCCCGATCCTGACGTAGTCGCGTTTCGCCCCGCGGTCTTACACCGTCCCGCCGGCCCGAGCCGCGCGGCGGCGCTCGCGACCGCGCGCATCGATCTCCCGTAAGGAACCCGCCCGCGCACCCGACCACGGCGCCGTGGGACCCGTCGATCGTCGATCGGTCCCCTCCGCCACCGGGAGCGCATCATGTCCGACCGCAGGACCGCCCTCGTCACCGGCTCGACCTCGGGCATCGGCCTCGCCATCGCCCGCGAGCTCGCGCGCCGCGGCGCGAACCTCGTCCTGAACGGCTTCGGCGACGCCGCCCAGATCGAATCGCTGCGTTCGTCGCTCGCGAGCGAGCACCGCGTCGACGTCGCCTGGGACGGCGCCGACATGAGCCGCGCCGACGCGATCGAGGCGATGATGGCGCGCGCGCTCGATCGCCACGGCGCGATCGACTACCTGATCAACAACGCCGGCATCCAGCACGTCGCGCCGGTCGACGAGTTCCCGGTCGCGAAGTGGGACGCGATCCTCGCGATCAACCTGACCGCGGCGTTCCACACGACCCGGCTGGCGCTGCCGGCGATGAAGCGGCGCGGCTTCGGCCGCGTCGTCAACATCGCCTCGGCCCACGCGCTGGTCGCGAGCCCGTACAAGAGCGCCTACGTCGCCGCGAAGCACGGCATCGCCGGCTTCACCAAGACGGTCGCCCTCGAGGTCGCGCAGGCCGGCGTCACCGTCAACGCGGTCTGTCCCGGCTACGTGCTGACGCCGCTGGTCGAGAAGCAGATCCCCGACACCGCGAAGGCGCGCGGCCTGACGCCCGAGGCGGTGGTCCGCGACGTGCTGCTCGCCGCGCAGCCGACCAAGAAATTCGTCACCGTCGACGAGGTCGCGGCGCTGGTCGCCTTCCTCTGCGGCGACGACGCCGCCTCGATCACCGGCGCGGTGCTGCCGATCGACGGCGGCTGGACCGCGCAATGATCGTCGCGCCCGGTCCGGGCCCGCGCCTCTCCCGCCGTTCGTTCTCGCGTCCTACGAACGTCTGACTCCCACCCGACTCCACCCGAAAGGAACCGACATGAACGCCACCCCGCTCCGCCGCCACCCCCGCCACGTCGCCGCCGCGATCGCGATCGCGCTGGCCGCCTCGACGACCGCCTACGCCGGCGAATGCCCGCCCGACCAGCGGCGTCCGGCCGGCAACGGCCAGCCGATGTCCGCAGCGCCGGCGGTCGGCGTCAAGGACAAGGTGATCACCAGCATCGCGCTCGCCGACGAACCGGTGAAGATCGGCGGGCGGCTGCTGCGCGGACGCAAGCTCGAGATCGCGCCCGGCGGCGTCGTGCCCTGGCACAGCCACGCCGACCGGCCGGCGCTGCTGTTCGTCTCGCAGGGCGAGATCACCGAGTACGCCAGCACCTGCGCGACGCCGATCGTGCACAAGGTCGGCGAGATCACCGCCGAGCGCAACCCGACCGCGCACTGGTGGAAGAACCACACCGACAAGCCGGTGGTGATCCACGCCTTCGACCTGTTCCACGTCGACGACAAGCCCAACGAACACATGATGTGACGTCGGCGGATCCCGACGCGCCTCGCACGAACCCCGGACACCGGGCATGGCCCGCCTGCTGACGATCGCGACGATGGCGTTCCTGACGCTCGTCGACCTGTTCGCCACCCAGGCGATCCTGCCGACGCTCGCGCGCGCCTACGCGGTGACGCCGGCGGCGATGGGGCTCGCGGTGAACGCCAGCGCGTTCGGCATGGCGGTCGCGGCGCTCGCGGTCGCGCTCTTCGGCCGGCGGATCGACCGGCGCGGGGGCGTGGCCGCGAGCCTCGCGGCCCTCGCGGTGCCGACCGCGCTGCTCGCCTGGGCGCCCGACCTCGCGACCTTCGCCGCGCTGCGCGTCGCGCAGGGACTGGCGATGTCGACCGCGTTCGTGCTGACGCTCTCGCATCTCGCCGAGCGCTGCAGCGCCGCCGACGCGGCCGGCGCCTTCGCCGCCTACGTCACCGGCAACGTCGCGAGCAACCTGTTCGGCCGGCTGATGGCCGCCGCCTTCGCCGATCACCTGGGACTCGCCGGCGCCTTCGTCGCGTTCGCGGCGATGAACGTCGGCGGCGCCGCGCTCGCCTGGTTCGCGCTCGGCGGCGGGCGTCCGGCGCCGAGGCCGGCCGCCTGCGTCGCCCCGCTCGCCACGCTCGCCCGCCACTGGCGCCAGCCGGCGCTGCGCACGAGCTTCGCGCTCGGCTTCCTCGTCCTGTTCGTGTTCATCGGCGTGTTCAGCTACGTCAACTTCGTGCTGGTGCGAGAGCCGATCGCGCTCTCGGCGATGGGCGTGGGCTACGTCTACCTGGTCTTCGCGCCGTCGCTCCTGACCACGCCGCTCGCCGGCCGCGCGGTCGCGCGCTTCGGCGCCGGCCGGACCTTCCGCACCGCGCTCGCGCTCGCCGCCGCCGGCTTGCCGCTGCTCCTCGCGCCGCGCCTGGCCGCGGTCGTCACCGGGCTCTCGCTCGTCGGCGTCGGGACTTTCTTCGCCCAGGCGGCGGCGACCGGCTTCGTCGGGCGCACCGCGACCGACGATCCGGGCTCGGCGAGCGGCATGTACCTCGCGAGCTACTTCGCCGGCGGGCTCGCCGGCGCCGCGATCGTCGGCCGCGTCTTCGAGACCGGCGGCTGGACCGCGGCGGTCGCCACGATCGGCGTCGCGATCGCGATCGCGGTGACGCTCTCCCGCGCGCTCGACCCGGCCGCCCCTTCGCCGTCCACCGTCGTTCCGACCCTCGGGAGCCGCCCATGAGCCCCCTGCCAACCACGTTGCGCCCGGTCCTCGTCGCAGTCGCGTTCGCCGCGACAGCGTTCGCCGCGACCACTGCTGACGCGCAGACCGCCAACAACGGCGTCGTGCGCCTGAAGAGCGCCTACCCGATCGACGAGTCGATCGCCCGGGTCAAGCAAGCGGTGGCCGAGCGCGGCATCACTTTCTTCGCCGAGATCGACCAGTCGGCGCTGGCGGCGCGCCACGGCGTGTCGATCCGGCGCTCGACGCTGCTCGAATTCGGCAATCCGGCGCTGGGGTCGCAGTTCGTCGCCGGCAATCCGGACGCCGGCCTCGACTGGCCGGTGCGCCTGCTGCTCACCCAGGACGAAAACGGTCAGGTCTGGGCGGTCTGGAACGACTTCTCGTGGGTCGCCAGGCGCCACGCGATCGTCGACCGCGACGCGCCGTTCGCGACCGCGACCCGCGTGATCGGATCGATCACGTCGACGATCGCGGCGCCGCGCTGAGCGCGACATCGCACCGCCGGTCCGAGGTACCCGACAACCCACCCGATCCCAGGAGGACGCCATGACCCCGACGACCCCGACGACACCCTCGGCCGCCCGCCGCGAACGGCGCCCCGCGCCCCCGGCCGCGCTCGACGCCGCCGAACCCGGCGAGCGCAATCTGCTGCGCGCCGCGCTGCTCGCGCGCACGCTCTCCGACCTGCTGCTCGCCAACGTGCAGAACACCGCCTCGCTCAACCTCAACGCGGCGCGCGCGCTGCTCGCGCACTCGGGGATCGTCGAGCCCGACGCGATCGCCGAGCGCGGCGAGCAGTGGCGCTGGTCCTGGCGCAGCTTCGAGATCTGCGCGACGTCCGCCGACCAGATCCTCGAGCTGACGCGCGGGCACGTCGAGCGCACGACCGCGGCGCTGCTGCGCGGCGCCGAACAGGTGTTGGACGAGATCGAGCGGGCCGGCGAGACGCAGGCCGGTGCGACGCTCGCCGCCTTCGAGACGCTGCGCGCGGCGCAATCCGATTTCTGGCAGGCGGCGACCCGGGCGCACAACGAACTGGTCGCGCTCGCGCGCGGCGGCGTCGCGAGCGTCCGGGCGGACGCGGAGGCCGCGCATGGCCCGCACTGAGACCCGCGAGCGAGCGCCGGCCGCGCGACCCGGCGGCGAGACGCGCGGCTTCGCCCCGCAGCAGACGGTCCTGGTCTTCCAGGGCGGCGGCGCGCTGGGCGCCTACCAGGTCGGCGTCTACGAGGCGCTGCACGAGCACGGCATCGAGCCCGACTGGGTGATCGGCACGTCGATCGGCGCGATCAACGGCGCGATCATCGCCGGCAACCGCCCCGAAGACCGGCTGGAGAAGCTGCGCGAGTTCTGGGACCGGGTCGAGCAGGTCGCGCCGGCGGCCGGCTTCGGTTCCTGGCAGCCGTGGAACACGCTGGTCAGCGCCGGCGGCGCGGTCGCGCGCGGCATCCCCGGGTTCTTTTCGCCCAATCCCGCCGCCTGGGTCGGACCGCACGCGCAGGTCGGCGTCGAGACGGCGTCGTACTACTCGACCCGGCCGCTCGCCGACACGCTGCGCGCGCTCGTCGACTTCGACTTCCTCCGATCGCGCGCGACGCGTCTCACCGTCGGCGCGGTCAACGTCCGCAGCGGTCGGATGCGCTACTTCGACAGCCGCGAGACCGCGCTCGGCCCGGAACACGTGATGGCGTCGGGCGCGCTGCCGCCGGCGTTCCCGGCGATCCGCGTCGACGGCGACCCGTACTGGGACGGCGGCGTCTATTCGAACACGCCGATCGAGGCGGTGCTCGACGACTACCCCCGCCGCGACTCGCTGATCTTCGCCGTCAGCATGTGGCAGCCGGGCGGCCCCGAGCCCGAGTCGCTCTGGCAGGTCCTCGGCCGCCAGAAGGACATCCAGTACGCGAGCCGCGCCGACAGCCACATCGCGCGCCAGAAGCAGATCCACCACCTGCGCCACATCATCCGCAAGATCGCGCGCCTGGTGCCCGAGGCCGGACGCGCGTCCGCCGAGTTCCGCGAGCTCGCCTCCTGGGGTTGCGGCACGACGATGCACGTCGTGCGGCTGCAGACGCCGCGACTCGACGGCGAAGACCACACGAAGGACATCGACTTCACGACCGCCGGCGTGCGCGCGCGCTGGCAGGCGGGCTACGCCGACACCCGCCGTGCGCTCGAGCGGCGGGCCTGGGACGCGCCGGCCGACCCGATGGACGGGGTGATCGTGCACCAGGCGGGCTGAGCGGGGCCGGGAGCCGGCGTAGAATCCCCGACTCCCCGCTCGTTCGTCGAGGTTGCCCATGCGCGTGTTGCACCGATTCGTCGTCGCCCTCGCCCTCTTCGCCGTCGCGCTCGCCGCGCAGGCCGGCCAGGTCTTCACCGAGACCTTCCGCTCCGAAGCGCTCGGCCGCGACTACAAGTACACGATCTACCTGCCCGACAGCTACGCCAAGGACAACCGGCGCTACCCGGTGCTCTACCTGCTGCACGGCGCCGGCGGCAACGAGAACGAGTGGCTGCACGTCGGCGGCCTGAGCGAGACGATGGACGCGCTGATCGCGCGGCGCGTCATCCGCCCGATGATCGTCGTCATGCCCGGCCACACGCAGGGCTGGTGGGTCGACGGCGCGCGCGACAAGGCCGAGACCGCGCTGGTCAAGGAAGTGATGCCGCACGCCGAGGGCAAGTACCGGATCGACAACGTGCGCGGCAACCGCGCGATCGCCGGCCTGTCGGCCGGCGGCTACGGCTCGCTCAACCTGATGATGAAGTACCCGCGGATGTTCGCGGCCGCCGCGATCATGAGCCCGGCGATCTACGACCCGGTGCCGCCGTCGCACTCGTCGGGCGTGCGCCATCCGCCGTTCCAGCGCGACGGCAAGTTCGACGCCGAGCTGTGGAAGCGGCTCAACTACGTCTCGCACATCGACGCGTACAAGGCGAGCGGCACGATCGTCCCGCTGTGGATCAACTCCGGCGACCACGACACCTTCGGCATCGCGCTGCAGGCGGCGATGCTCTTCGATCGCCTGTGGAAGCACCAGCCGGAGGCGATCGAACTCAGGATCGTCGACGGCGACCACGAGTGGATGGTCTGGCGCGACACGCTGCCCGAGGCGCTCGGGTTCATCAATCGCTGGATCGAAGGGCCGAAGTAGCGGCCCTCCCGGGGGTCAGGTTCCCGAACCCGATCCCCCGGTTCGTCCGGCGGTAACGCGCGGAATGCCGGCCAGGTCGCGCCGCGAGGCGACCACCTCGAAGCCGGCCGCCTCGAAGAGCGCGCGCACCTCGTCCGCCTGGTCGTAGCCGTGCTCGACGACGAGCGATCCGCCGGCGACGAGCCGGGACGTGGCACCGGTGACGATCGCGCGCAGCGCGTCGAGGCCATCGCCGCCCGGCGAGAGCGCGACCGCCGGCTCGTGCGGCAAGTCGCCCTGGTCGAGGTGCGGATCGCCGGCGGCGACGTACGGCGGATTGGCGCCGATCAGGTCGAACGGCCCATCGGCCGGCTCGAGCGCGGCGTACCAGTCGCCATGTCGGAACTCGACGTTGGCGAGTTCCAGGCGCGCGGCGTTGCCCTGCGCGATCTCGATCGCGGCGGTGGACACGTCGGTCGCGACGACACGCGCGCGCGGTCGCTCGTCGGCGATCGCCAGCGCGATGGCGCCCGACCCGGTGCCGAGGTCCAGGACACGGAGGTCACGGTCGCGCGGCAGACGCTCGAGCGCGACCTCGACCAGCGTTTCGGTCTCCGGGCGCGGCACCAGCACCGCCGGTGACACCGCGAGGCGCAAGCCGCGGAACTCGCGCGTGCCGGTCAGGTAGGCGACCGGCTCGCCGTCGCGACGCCGCTTCGCCAGCGCGAAGAACGCGTCGGCGCGCTCGCGCGGCAGCGGATCGGTCGCGTGCGCGATCAGCCAGGCGCGGTCGACGCCCAGCACGTGCGCTAGCAGCGCGTTGGCGTCGACCGGAACGAGTCCGCTCGCGGCCAGCGCCCGGCGGACGGTCATCGCGTTCGCCGGGACGCCCCCGCCCGGGTTCACCGGTCCTCCGGACATCAGGCGGCCGCCGGCGCGCCGATCGCGAACAGCCGCAGGCGACGCCCGTAGTAGTTTCCCCAGCCCTCGTCGCGCATGCCGATCTTCGCCAGCACGTGCTGCGACGCGCGGTTGTCCGGATGGGTGACGGCGATGATCCGCGACAGACCGACCGGGCCGAAGCCGTGGTCGCGCATCGCGCCCGCGCCCTCGGTCGCGAACCCCTGGCCCCAGGCGTCGGCGAGCAGCCGATAGCCGATCTCGACGTCGGTCGAGGTCCCGGCGTATTTGAGCGAGAACCAGCCGATGAACGCGCCGCTGTCGCGCCGCGACGCGCGCCACAGGCCGAGCATCGCGTTCATCGCCGGATAGCGGAGGACGCGCGCGAGCGTGGCGGCCACCTCGTCGCGGGAGTGCGGCCGGCCGTCGGCGACGTAGCGCATGACGCGCGGATCGGCGTCGAGCCGCGCGAGGTCGTCGAGGTCGCCGGGCTCGAACATGCGCAGCGCGAGCCGTGCGGTTCGTAGCGCCGGCAGCGACGGGGCCGGGTGGACCGGCGACGCGCCGGCGGCGCGGCTCACACCGCCTCCCCGGCCAGCGCCGCGAGCTGCTCGGCCTGGAACTCCTGCGTCAGCGCCGCGACGATCTCGTCCAAGTCGCCGTCCATGATCGCGTCGATCCGGTAGAGCGTCAGGTTGATCCGGTGGTCGGTGACCCGTCCCTGCGGAAAGTTGTAGGTGCGGATGCGCTCGCTGCGGTCGCCCGAGCCGATCAGACTCTTGCGCTCGGCCGCCTCCTTGCGCTGCCGCTCGGTGCGCTCCTTGTCGGCGAGTCGCGAGGCGAGCACCGCCATCGCCGAGGCGCGGTTGCGGTGCTGCGAGCGGTCGTCCTGGCATTCGACGACCAGCCCGGTCGGCAGGTGGGTGATGCGCACCGCCGAGTCGGTTCGGTTGACGTGCTGGCCGCCGGCGCCCGAGGCGCGGAAGGTGTCGATGCGCAGATCCGCCGGATTGATCTGGATGTCGGCGACCGGATCGGCCTCCGGCAGCACCGCGACCGTGCAGGCGGACGTGTGGATGCGGCCCTGCGCCTCGGTCTCGGGCACGCGCTGGACCCGGTGGCCGCCCGACTCGAACTTGAGCTTCGCGTAGACGCCGTCGCCGACGACGCGCACGATGATCTCGCGGTAGCCGCCCAGGTCCGACGGCGAACTCGACACCAACTCGACCTTCCAGCGCTGCCGCTCGGCGTAGCGCGTGTACATCCGGATCAGGTCGCCGGCGAACAGCGCCGACTCGTCGCCGCCGGTCCCGGCCCGCACTTCGAGGAAGACGTTGCGGGTGTCGTTGGCGTCCTTGGGCAGCAGCGCCGCCTGCAGGTCGCGGGCGAGCGCCTCCATCCGCTCGCGCGCGGCCCGCTTCTCCTCCTCGGCGTAGGCGCGCATCGACGGATCGGCGGCGAGCTCGTCGGCCGCCGCGAGATCGCCTTCGGCGTTCTTCCAGGCGCGGAAGCGCTCGACGACCGGTCCGATCTCCGCGTGCTCCTTCGCGTAGGCGCGGAAGCGCTCGATGTCGGCCATCGTCTCCGGCGCCGCCAGCAGATGGTCGAGCTCGGCCAGGCGGGTCACGAGTCCTTCGAGACGGATGCGCAGCGACGGTTTCATCGACGGCGGGTGGTGCTGAAGGCGTCCGGTGCGGCGCCGTCGCCGGCGCGCCCGATCGGGCGCGGGAACGGCGGGAGCGGCCGGCGCGCGGATCGCGCCGGCCGGTCGCCCGCGGGAGCGGGCGGTCGGGAGCGACGCTAATGCCCGTCGGCGGGCGGCTCGTCCAGGTGCCAGGCGCGCTGGAACGCGGCGATCAGCTCGGTGCGTTCGGCGTCGCCGGCGCCGTTGAGCGCCGCCAGCGGCGCGTGCAGGAACTTGGCGGTCAGCCCGCGCGCGAGCTGGTCGATCACGCGCTCCGCCGGCGTGCCGCCGGCGAGGAGCTTGCGCGCGCGGTCGAGCTCGCGCTCGCGCAGGCCCTCGACGTGCCCGGTGATCGCGTGGATCGTCGGCACCACCGTGCGACCCTCGAGCCAGTGCAGGAAGTGCGCGGTCTGCTCGGCGATCATCTTCTCGGCCTCGGCGACCGCCTCCTTGCGCACGTGGAGGTTGTCCTTGACGATGACCGCGAGGTCGTCGATCGAGTAGAGGAACACGTCGTCCAGGTCGGCGGCCTCGGCCTCGACATCGCGCGGCAGCGCCAGGTCGACGATGAACACCGGCGCGTGGCGGCGCTCCTTGACGACCCGCTCGAGCAGCCCCTTGCCGATGATCGGCAGCGTGCTCGCCGTGCAGGTGACGACGATGTCGTAGTGGGCGAGCCGCTCGGGCAGCTCGTTCAGCATGATCGCGTCGGCGCCGATCCGGTCGGCGAGCGACTGGCCGCGCTCGAGCGTACGGTTGGCGACCGTCACCGACTTCGGCTTCTTCGCCATGAAGTGGTTCGCCGCCAGCTCGATCATCTCGCCGGCGCCGATCAGCAGCAGCCGCTGTCCGGCGATCGACGGGAAGATCCGCTCGGCGAGCTTGACCGCGGCCGCGGCCATCGAGATCGACGCGCTGCCGATGTCGGTGTGCGTGCGCACGTCCTTGGCGACCGCGAAGGTACGCTGGAACAGGCGGTTGAGCACGAGGCCGAGCGAGCCGGCCGACTCGGCGGTGCGCACCGCCTGCTTCATCTGGCCGAGGATCTGCGGCTCGCCCAGCACCATCGAATCGAGGCCGCTGGCGACGCGGAACGAGTGCGAGACCGCGCGGTCCTGCGAGTAGGTGTACAAGTGCGGGCGCAGCGAATCCGCCGGCAGCCCGTGGACCTGCTCGAGCCAGCCCGACACCCGCTTCGGATCCCCTTCGTGGAACGTGACCTCGGTCCGGTTGCAGGTCGACAGGATCGCCGCCTCGCGCACGGTCCGCGCGCCGGTCAGGTCGCGCAGCGCGTCGGCGAGCGCGTCGGGCGCGAACGCGACCTTCTCGCGCAGCTCGAGCGGCGCGGTCGTGTGGTTCAAACCGATCGTGTGTATCGACATGGTCTTTCGTCTCGGCTCGCAGGGAACCCGGACGGCCCGTCATTCTAGCCTGCGGGTCGCCGCTCGCACGGACGGGGGTTGATTTCGATCAGCCTTCGTGTGTTTCGACCCTGCGAGGCGGTGTTCGCGACCGTCTCGGTTCCGGGAAACCCGGGGACTCCGGTCGCTCTGTTGCATTTACCGGGCCCGGAGCGCACGCATAGAATCCGGCGGACCGTACACCCCGTACGGCAGGGTAGGGACGCCCGCCATCCCGGCGGCCGCCCCCTGGAGGAGGCCCTCATGTCCATCCGTCACCGTGCGCTGGCGCTCGCCGCCGGCATCGTCCTGGTCTCCGGCTGCACGACCCCGCCCGCCGGCCGCCCCGAAGGTCCCCGACTGTCGCAGATGCCGGCGACCGCGAGCCCGGCGGACAACCCGACCACGCCCGCGAAGGTCGCCCTGGGCGCCAAGCTCTTCTACGACCCGAGACTGTCCGGGCCGGGAACGATGGCCTGCGAGGGTTGCCATTACCGGCATCAGGGTTGGACCGACGGCCAGACGCTGTCGAAACGCCCGAACGGGGTGATGAACACCCGCCACACGCCGACGCTCTACAACGTCGGCCAGTTGAAGCTCTGGTACTGGGACGGCCGCGCGACCTCGCTCGAAGGCCAGGTCAACGCCGCCTGGGGCGCGCAGATGGCGGTCCCGGACACCAAGGCGGTCGCCGACCGGATCGCCGCGGTCGCCGGCTACCGCGACGAGTTCCAGCGGGTCTGGGGCGCGCCGCCGGCGCCCGATCTCGTCGTCAAGTCGCTGGCCGCGTTCCTGCGCTCGCTCGACAGCGGACTGTCGCCCTGGGACCGGTACGAACTGGGCGAGCGCTCGGCGGTGAGCGCCGACGCGGTCGCCGGCCAGCAACTCTTCATGGGCAAGGCGCGCTGCGCGATCTGCCACACGCCGCCGCTCTACACCGACGGGCTCTTCCACAACATCGGGCTCGAGGTCGGCAAGGACAAGCCCGACCTCGGACGCGGCGGCATCACCAAGGAAGCGAAGGACAACGGCGCGTTCAAGACACCGACGCTGCGCTCGGTCGCGCTGAGCGGCCCGTATTTCCACGACGGCAGCGCCGACCGGCTCGAGGACGCGGTCCGCTACATGGCCTCGGGCGGGATGCGCGATCCGAACAAGTCGGCGCTGCTCGAGAACGCGCAGCTCACCAACGCCGAGATCGGGCAGCTGGTCGCCTTCCTGCGCTCGCTCACCAGCGAAGAGCCGGCGGCGAAGCCGCCGCTGCCGTAGCGCCGTCGCCGACCGTCACGGGGTCGGGTCGCCCGACCCGGCCCCGACCCGTCAGGAACCGCGAACGCCGCGCGTCGCCAGGCGGATCCGGTAGAGCGAGCTCGACGCGGCGATGTAGAGCGTGTCGCGGTCGCGCCCGCCGAAGACCAGGTTGCCGACCTTCTCGGGCACTGCGATCCGGCCCAGCGGTGTCGCATCGGCCGCGAGCACGTGCACGCCGTCCTGCGCGCTCGTGTAGATCCAGCCCCGTTCGTCGACCCGGAACCCGTCGGGAACGCCCGGCGCGATCTCGGCGAAGCGCCGGCCGTTCGCGAGCCGGCGCCCGTCGACGACGTCGAACGCCCACAGGCAGTGGTGGGTCCCCTGGCCCGGCAGCGCGCCCGAGGTGTCGGAGACGTAGAGCACGCGCTCGTCGGGCGAGAAGGCGAGCCCGTTCGGATGCTCGGGCAGGTCGGTGACCGGGTCGAGCGCGCCCTTCGCCGGATCGAAGCGGAAGACGTAGCAGTCGCCGATCTCGCAGACGCCGCCGTGACCCTCCTCGGGGACGATCAGACCGTACGGCGGATCGGTGAACCAGATCGTCCGGTCGGACTTGACGACGATGTCGTTCGGCGAATTGAAGCGCTTGCCTTGCCAGCGGTCGACGACGACGCGCTGGCCGCTGCCGTCGACGTCGGTGCGGAACACCGCGCGCAGGCCGTGCGAGCAGTGCAGGATCGTGCCGTCGTGGTCGCGGGTGTGACCGTTGGTGAACTCGACGCGTTCACGCCAGACCGACATCCCGTCGCGCGCCGACCAGCGCAGCATCCGGTCGTTCGGGATGTCGCTCCACAGGACGCTCTCGTCCTCGTCGATCCACACCGGACCTTCGGACCAGACCGCGCCGCTCGCCACCCGCTCCAGCACCGGACGGTGCGCGACGACCGGCGAGAAGCGCGGGTCGAGGACGTCGATCGCGGCGTCGACGGCGCCGAGCGGCAGGCTCATCGCTTGACGAGCTCGACGCGGCGGTTCTTGGCGCGGCCCTCCTCGGTACGGTTGTCGGCGACCGGACGCTCCTGGCCGAAACCCGCGGCGCTCATCCGGCCGGCCTCGACCCCGGCGGCCACGACCGCGCGCACGACCGCGTTCGCGCGGTTCGCCGACAGCGTCTTGTTGGCGGCGGGCGTGCCGACGTTGTCGGTGTGTCCCTCGACCGCGAGCTTGAGCGACGGGTCCGCCTTCATCAGCGCGACGATCTCGCGGACCGTCGCCACGCCGTCGGGCTTCAGGTCCCACTTGCCGGTGTCGAAGCCGATGTAGAGCGCGACGAAACCCTGGCGCTTGAGCGCGTCGGCGAGCTCGTTCGCGGTGACGACCTGCGCCATCGCCGCGACCTCGACGACGACGAGCTGGACGCTCTGCGTCGGCGCGCTGAAGATCTCGGGGACCACGCGCACCCAGACGTCCTTGCCGCCGGTCGCGACCCTGAGGGTCGTCTCTCCGCCGTCGCCTTCGCGCGGCAGGCGCTCGAAGACGACGGCGCCGCCGAGCGACCGGATCGCGTTCTGGTAGTTGCGGATCACCTGCAGCGCGGACGGCTGGCGCTCCGGGCTGCCGTGGAAATAGCGGATCGTCGTCGCGTCGCCCTCGACCCGCTCCCGTCCGGGCTCGCCGCCCCCGCGGCCGGGCACGGTCATCTCGACCGCGTCGAAGTTGCGGATGTACTCGGCGATGTATGAGCCCGGGTAGCGCGACAGCAGCGGATGGTCCCTCGACCCCGGCAGGTCCGGCGGGGTCTGCGCGAGCGCCGGCATCGCGATCGCGGCGCAGACGATGATCGAGGCGGCGAAACGGCGGACGGCTCGCTCCATGATCGACTCCTGATAACCCGAACGACGACAGTATCGCGCATCGGCGCACGGCGTTCCGCCACACGCCTCAGGCCTTGATGAACTCCTGCTTGCCGCCGAGCCAGCGCTCGAGGTGCGCGCGCGCGGCGTCCGGGTGCTTCGCCAGCAGTTCGTCGGCGGCGTCGCGGGCCTGTTCGATCAGCGCGGCGTCGCGTTCGAGGTCGGCGAAGCGCAGGAGCGGCACGCCGGACTGGCGCGCGCCCAGGAACTCGCCGGGCCCGCGGATCGCGAGGTCGGCGCGCGCGATCTCGAAACCGTCGTGGCTCTCGTAGATCACCTTGAGCCGCTGCTTCGCGGTGTCGGAGAGCGGCTCCTCGAAAAGCAGGATGCACTGGCTCTCGGTGGCGCCGCGGCCGACGCGTCCGCGCAGCTGGTGGAGCTGGGCGAGGCCGAAGCGCTCGGCGTGCTCGATCAC
>JAXMFN010000029.1:0-2364 GCA_046347725.1 Burkholderiales bacterium | reverse complement strand
GTCGACACCGTTCCCCGGGCTTCGGCCTCGTCGACGTCGCCGGTCAGCAGTCGCCAGGCGGCCCGGACGGCCTGGTAGGCGAGGGCGAGCGCGAGGCACGCGGCGATCAGCGTCGCGGCCGCGAACAGGCCGTAGGTGACGACGTGCGCCCGGGCCAGATCGAGGCCGGCGTAGAGGAACCACGCGAGCGAGGTGAACACGTAGGACGCCGGCGCGAAGACGATGAGCCGCAGGACGAGCACCGGGCGCGTCGCGGCCCGCGGTCGTTCCCCGCGACCCGGCCGGAACGCCGAGAAGGCGTCGGCGACCACCTGTGCGGCGCCGGCGACGAGATCGATGAGCGAGCCGAGGATGGACATTACGATCGAATGCGCGGCGAGGTCGGACGGCCGGACGGTCGGGTCGGCCGGCGCGGCGGCGAACCAGCCGCATCGGGCGGCATAGGATAACCGCGCGCGCGCTCGTGCAAAGCGCCGCTAGGGCATCGCCGCGCCGACCGCCTGGCGCACCGGAATGCCCTCGGGCGAGAAGCCCTCGAGGCAGTGCACGTTGACGCCGAAGTTGTCCGGCGTGACCCGCTTGCGGTGGAACGGGTAGATGCCGCAGACCTTGCAGAAGAAGTGGCGCGCGGTCCTCGTGTGGAATTGGTACTCGGTGAGCGACGCCTCGCCGGCGATCAGGCGGAACCGGCTCTCGGGGACCTTGACCATCAGCGCGTTCTTGCGCTTGCAGATCGAGCAATCGCACATCGTGAGTTCAGGGAAATCGGTCTCGATCTCGAAGCGAACCGCTCCGCAATGACAGGATCCCTGGTACGTGCGCATCGGGCGGGCGCTCATGATTCACCCCTCCTGCGGGTCCGCCGGCGAACACGCGGCCCCGATGGCCGGCGACGCGTTCCGGCAGCCGCTCAACGACACGGCAGGTTCTCTCGTCGCGTCCCGGTCGCCACCAGACCGGTTCCGGTCGACTCGTAGTCCTGGCACCAGACCGCGCAGTACCGGCCCGCCGCGGGTGCCCAGGCCAGACGGCATTTCACCAGATTCGAGACGCCGGTCTTGCTCCACGAAGAGAACCGGGGTGGGCCGGCGTCCTCGACTCTACCGTACATCCGGAGCGACTGGATTGTCGTCGGGCCGAGCGGCGGACGACCGGGCCTCGTCACGGTCATCGCCAGGAGCGGGCCGCCGCTGCCGCCGAGCGCTCGCTCTTCCGGGTCCGCGGGCTCGGTGAGCGTCACCGTGTATGCGCCGAGCCTCGTCGTCGACGGCAGCGGGGCGACGGCGATCTCCCGTTCCCCGGGCTCGGCGGGAGGCCGATTCCGCGCCGCATCGGCGAACAGGTGAACCGGCGACGAACCCAGCGCGCACCCCAGCGCCCAGGCGGCGAGTCGGCGCCGATGACGCGTCCGGGCCGGTGTTCGCAATGGTGCCACGATGCCGCCATTGTCGGAGAGGCTCGGAGCGTCTTCGCGGCGCTCGCCGAGAGCCGGGATCCGCCGGCGAACGACTTCCCGCTGCCCTTCGGTCCGACGAGAACGAGCAACATCGGTCGGCATCGCCTGGAGGGACCGTCAACCCGCGCCGTCGGCGGCGCTGTTCAGCGCCACCGCCGCACGGACGAGCGCCTCGAGCGCGGTCGCGTCCACGCTCGCGCCCTCCGCGACGTCGATGGCCCGGCGCGTGTTTCCGTCCAGACTGGCATTGAAGAGCTTCGACGGGTCCGCGAGCGACGCGCCCTTCGCGAAGGTCAGCTTCACCACCTTCGCGTACGTCTCGCCGGTGCAGACGATCCCGTGGCACGACCACACCGGCGTGTTCCACTTCCATTCCTCGGTGATCCCGGGATCCGCCGCCCGAATCATCGCTCGGAGCCGCGCCAGCCGCTCGCCCCGCCAGTCCCGAAGCTCGGCGATTCGCTGGTCGATCAGTTGCGAAGGGGACTTGCCTTCGTCGGCCGCCGGCGTCTTCTTCGCGAATCGCCGGGTCGGCGCCGCCCGGGTTCGTCGGGTGGGCATTCTCGTTCTCCTCGCAGGGGCCGGTGACATTTCGCGTCTTCGGGCGGCCGGACGTCGAAGGCGCGCAGAGCGCGACTAGCGCCGCGGCCGCCGGAACCACCGGGGTACCCGGGCGGCGTATTCCCGCCATTGGCTGCCGTAGGTGCGTGCGAGCCACGGCTCTTCTCCCAGCACGACCCGCCAGTGGAACGCGATCGCGACCATCATCGTGTAGATGAACAGGCCCCGCAAGGCGAATGCGACCGACCACCCGAGCAGGATCAGCGTCACCGCGATATACATCGGATTGCGCGTGTAGCGGTAGAGGCCGACGACGACCAGACGGCGCGGCGGCGCCCAGGGGGCGA
>JAXMFN010000028.1:0-2450 GCA_046347725.1 Burkholderiales bacterium | reverse complement strand
TCCCATGGCCGTCCTGACGCTCGTCGCCCGCGCGACGCCGCTGTCCACGCTCCCGCCGCTGCCCTCCGGCGCGAGCCTCGCCCTGCCGTGGCTGCCGCCGCGCCCCTCCCGTCCCGTGCCGGCGCCACCGCCGGGCAGCGATCCGGCGCGGATCCTTCGGATCGGCCGGTCCCACTGAGAAAGATCGCGTTGTGGCTCGCCGCGGTCGCGCTCGCCGGCGCGTTCGCGCTGGCGGTCGGCGTGGCGGTGGCGAGCGACGGGCCGCCGGGCGGCGCCGGCGGCTACAAGAGCACGCGCTCGATGCCGCCGGCGGTCGCCTTCGCGACGTAGTCGTCGAGCCAGCGTTCGCCCAGCATCCGGCGCGCGATCTCGACGACGACATAGTCGGCCCCGACGCCGACGTCGCCTTCGAAACGCGAGAGTCCCTGCAGGCACGACGGGCACGAAGTGAGCACCTTTACGGGGCCGACGTAGCCGTCCGCGCGTAGCGCCCCCTCGCCTCGCGCGAGTTCCTGCTCCTTGCGGAAACGCACCTGCGTCGAAACGTCCGGGCGCGTCGCCGCGAGCGTGCCCGACTCTCCGCAGCAACGGTCGTTCAGCGCGACCTTCGTGCCGGTGAGTTCGCCGACGACGCGGATCGGCGCGTAGGTCTTCATCGGCGTGTGGCAAGGATCGTGGTAGAGGTAGCGCGCGCCGCCGGCGCCATCGAGCCTGACGCCCTTCTCCATCAGGAACTCGTGGATGTCGAGGAGCCGGCAGCCGGGGAAGATCCGCTCGAACTCGTACTTCATCAGCTGATCCATGCAGGTCCCGCAGGACACGACGACGGTCTTGATGTCGAGGTAGTTGAGCGTGTTGGCGACGCGGTGGAACAGCACGCGGTTCGCCGTCGAGATCGCCTGCCCCTTCGCGTGGTCGCCGGCCGACGACTGCGGGTAGCCGCAGCACAGGTAGCCCGGCGGCAGCACGACCTGCGCGCCGACGTGCCAGAGCATCGCCTGGGTCGCGAGGCCGACCTGGGAGAACAAGCGCTCCGATCCGCAGCCGGGGAAATAGAACACCGCCTCGGTCTCGTCGACCGGCCGCTTCGGGTCGCGGATCACCGGGACGATCTTCTCGTCCTCGACGTCGAGGAGCGCGCGCGCGGTGCGCGCCGGGACGCCACGCGGCAGCGGCTTGTTGACGAAGTGGATCACCTGCGCCTTGGCCGATGGCTTGCCGACAGTGGCCGGCGGCCGCTTCGCCTGCGGGCGCACCAGTCCCAGGCGCTTCGCCACCGAGTGACCGAGCCGCTGGGCGCGATAGCCCAAGCCGACGATGCCGGCGCGCAGCATCTTGATCGTCGCCGGGTCGGTCGCGGTGAGGAACGCCATCGCCAGCCGCGTGCCGGGGCTGAAACGCCGTTTGCCGGCGTGCGCGAGGAGGTTGCGCATCGCGATCGACACGTCGCCGAAATCGATGTCGACCGGGCAGGGTTGCGCGCACTTGTGGCAGACCGTGCAGTGGTCGGCGACGTCGGAGAACTCGTCGAAATGACGTAGGCTGACGCCACGGCGCGTCTGCTCCTCGTAGAGGAACGCTTCGGTCAACAGCGAGGTCGCGAGGATCTTGTTGCGCGGGCTGTAGAGCAGGTTCGCGCGCGGGACGTGGGTCGAGCACACCGGCTTGCACTTGCCGCAGCGCAGGCAGTTCTTGATCGAATCGGCGACCTCGCCGATGTCGGAGGCCTCGAGGATCAGGCTCTCGGCGCCGATCAGCGAGAAGCTCGGCGTGTAGGCGTTCGACAGGTCGGCGGCCGGCGACGGTTGGCGCAGGAGCTTCCCGGCGTTGAAGCGGCCGTCCGGGTCGACGCGCCGCTTGTAGTCGGCGAACGGCGCGAGCTCCTCGTCGGTCAGGTACTCGAGCTTGGTGATGCCGATGCCGTGCTCGCCGGACACCACGCCGTCGAGCGAGCGGGCGAGCGCCATGATCCGGGAGACCGCCGCGTTCGCCTCCTGGAGCATCGCGTAGTCGTCGGAGTTGACCGGCAGATTGGTGTGCACGTTCCCGTCGCCGGCGTGCATGTGCAGCGCCACGAACACGCGGCTGCGCAGGATCCGGGCGTGCGTCGCCGCCAGCGCCTTGACCACGGGCGCGTAGGCGCGGCCGTCGAACAGGTCCTCGAGCGGGCCCATGAGCTCGGACTTCCACGACACGACGGTCGCGTGCGACTGCAACGCCGGGAACGTCTGGTCGATCCGGTCGAGGAGGTCCTGCCAGCGCGCGCGCACGGTCGCGACCAGCGCGCGCGCCTCCTCGAAGCGCCCGTCGACCTGGTCCTGCGGCGGCCGCACCTCGTCGTCGGGTCCCCACAGGTGCAGGGAATCCGGATGGGCGAACATCGCCGCGAGCGCGTCGGCGAGCTTGAGCTTGTTGCCGATCGACAGCTCGATGTTGATCCGCTCGATGCC
>JAXMFN010000027.1:0-2551 GCA_046347725.1 Burkholderiales bacterium | reverse complement strand
ACCTCCTCGCCGGCATCGCGCAGCGCGGGCAGCGGCCGCTCGGGATCGACCTCGACCCGCAGGCGCACCTGTCGCACGTGTTCGGCGTCCAGCCGCGCCTGGCCGACGACACGATGTTCGGTTTCTTCGCGCGCCAGCGGCCGCTCGCCGAGATCGGCGCGATCAGCCAGAGCGGCGTCGTGATCTGCCCGGCGCACATGGAGCTCGCGAAGCTCGACGCGATGCTCGGCAAGGGCGTCAACGTCGTCACCCGGCTGCGCCACGCGCTGCGCGCGCCCGACGCGGTGCCCGGTCCGGTGGTGATCGACTGCTGTCCGCTGCTCAACGTCCTGTCGCTCAACGCGATCTTCGCCTGCGACCTGGTCCTGATTCCGGTGTCGGCCGACTACCTGGCGCTGCAGGGCGCGAAGGAGGTCGAGCGGGCGTTGAACGCGCTCGAGCCGGTGTTCAAGCAGCGGCTGCCGCGCCGCTACCTGATCACGCGCTTCGACATGCGCCGCCGGATGAGCGCCGAGGTGATGCAGGAGGTCGGCAAGTCCTTCCGGTCCGAGGAGGTCCTGGTCACCCGGATCCGCGAGAACGTCAAGCTGGCCGAGAGCCCGGCCGCCGGCCTCGACGTCTTCCGCCACGCGCCCGACAGCCGCGGCGCGCACGACTACTCGACGCTGATCGACGAGCTGGTCGGCGCCGGCTACATCCGCTGATCGACGGCGCCCGGCGCCGCGCGTCCGGCGTCAGGCGACGCGGTTGCGAAGTTCTTCGCCGCGGGAAAGGCGCAGGACGTTGTCGACGGCGATGTCGAGCGAGCGGGCGAAGGTCTCCGGCGTCAACCAGGCGGCGTGCGGCGTCAGCAGCACGTTCGGCAACCTTCGCAGCGGATGGTCGGCCGGCAGCGGCTCGACCGAGGTCACGTCGAGCCCGGCCGCGGCGAGCCTGCCGTCGCCCAGCGCGCGGGCGAGCGCGTCCTCGTCGACCAGGGAACCGCGGGCGGTGTTGACGAGCACCGCGCCGGGCTTCATCCGCGCGATCCGCGCCGCCGACAGGATCGCGTTCGTCTCCGGCGTGGCCGGCAGGTGCAGCGAAACCACGTCGGCGCGCGCGAGCAGCGTGTCGAGATCGACCCGCGTCCACGGTCCCGGCGTGTCGCGCCGCGCCGCGACGACGAGCGTCGCGCCCATCGCGTGCAACCACGGCGCCAGCGTCGACGGGACCGCGCCGGCGCCGACGAACCCCACGGTCCGGCCACCCAGTTCGCCCAACCGCGCCTGCAACGGCCCGGACAGCGACCAGTCGCGGTCGCGCTGCGCGATCCGGGCGAGCGCGGGGAGCTGGCGCACGCACCCCAGCATCAGCAGCAGCGTCATTTCGGCGACCGCGCGCGAGTTCGTGCCGGGGAGGTTGCAGACCGCGACGTCGCGCCGCTTCGCCGCCTCGACGTCGATCGTGTTGACGCCGACGCCGAACTTCTGCACGAGCTTCAACTTCGGCGCACGCGCGAAATCCGCGGCGGTCACCGGCCGCAGCACGTGCCACAGAACGTCGACCGAGGGGAGCGCGGCGTCGAATCCGGCGACGTCCGCCTCCGGGACGACGACGACCTCGATCCGCTGGTCGCGCAGCGCCGCGAGTCGCGCGGCGAGGGCGCCTTCGGCGTTGAAGTGGAAGAGGACGCGCACGCCGTGCGGCCGACGGCGATTGACGCGATCGCCGGGGCCGCTTATGGTCTGCGGCGACCGACGACGGCGGGGGACTTCAGTGGGTGCCGGCCTTCTGCGGCTGGCCGGCGGCGGCGCTGATCAAACCGATCACGCCTTCGACATCGAGCGTGTCGACACGTCGCGGCACCGCTTGCTCACGGCACTCGAGAATCTCGCAATGGTGGTACATCTGTCGCAGCCGGCGCTCGGCGTCGGTTTGCGAACCCGCCATGATCTGGATGTTTTCGACCCGCTGCCCATGGCGAGTCTTGATCGCGAATCCGTAGCGAGTCATCGTGCCTCCCGGTCCCCACCGGCCGCCAGCGCCTTTCGATCAAGCACTTGGCGACGTCCGTTTCCGTTGCGGATCATATAGATGATGCAAAGATCGTTCCGCGCACGGGTTTTGGCATGACGGCGGCCGAACCCGCGATCCCCCCGATCGCGGCATCTTCGGCAGTGTACTCCGAAATCCGCGGCGCTTTGGAGCGGATGGCGCTAGTGAGCGCACACTCATCGTTGCGGCTGGTACCGCTGGCCGGCGGCGTCTCGTCGGACATCTACCGCGCAGAAACGCCGAATGCGACGTTCTGCGTCAAACGGGCGCTGGCGAAGCTCAAGGTCGCCGCCGACTGGCGGGCGCCGGTCGGGCGCAATCGCTACGAAGTCGCCTGGCTGCGGGTCGCCGCGGGCATCGTCCCGGAGGCGGTCCCCCGGCTCCTCGGCGAGGACCGCGAGGCCGGAGCGTTCGCGATGGAGTGGCTTCCGCCGGAGCGCTACCCGGTCTGGAAGGCACTGCTGCGCGACGGGACGATCGACATCCCCACGGCCACGGCCGTCGGCGACCGGCTCGG
>JAXMFN010000026.1:0-4947 GCA_046347725.1 Burkholderiales bacterium | reverse complement strand
CCAGTGGGCGGGATCGTTGCCGAACGGGAAGCGCGAGATCTGCCACAACCCGCCGGTCACGCCCTTCTCGGCGGTCGTGTAGCGGAAGTTCAGCGGGGCGAGCTTCGCCGACTTGTCGATCACCATCGTGATCTGGTCGACGCCGAGAGGCGCGGGCCCCTTGTTCTCGGTCGTCGGACCGAAATAGCGTGTCGCGTTGTTCCAGTAGTCGGCTTCGACCAGCGTGTACGTCGCCGGTTTGGACAGCGACACCGTTCCCGGCGCCGGTGCGCGGAAATACGGCGACGACGCACCCAGCGCCGGCACGCCGCCGACCGCGCCGGCCTGGACGACGACCGGACGCAACGGTGCGGGGGCCTGGGCGTTGGGGGTCTGACGTAGCGGGGTGGTCTCCGTCCGTGGCTGCGCCCTGGCGGCCGGCGCAACGTCGAGCACGGCCAGCGCGAGGCCGGCGATCACGGCGACGCCGACCGCCACGCCGGTCGGCGCATGCATGTCCACATCACCGCACGCGGCGTCGCGCGCTCGTCGACATCCGGGCCGCCCTGCCGATATCCGGAGGATCGCCATCTTCGTCTCCCCACGAGCAACCGCAGTTTCAATCTAGTCTCGACGCGCGAAATCCGCCTTGCCGAGGGTCAACGTGGGTGCGAATTTCGGGCGTCTCCGGCGCGCGCCCCGACGAGGGCGGGCGGGCTCGTCGACATGCTTCGGGCGCGGCGAGGTCGGCGGCGCGCGAACGTGCGTGCTACGATGATTATGCGACCATGCAGGACATTTCGCTCTCCGACGCTCCGCTCTACAAGGCGATCAAGCAGGAACTCGCCGCCGGCATCGCGAGCGGCGAGTGGCGCCCCGGCGAGGCGCTGCCGCCGGACGCCCGTCTGGCGGAGCGATTCGGCGTCTCGGTCGGCACGATCCGAAAGGCGATCGACGAACTGGTGAAGGACCGGCTCGTCTCGCGGCACCAGGGGCGGGGCACCTTCGTCGCGCGGCACGACCGCGAGCGGATGATGTTCCAGTTCTTCAACATCGTGCCGCGAGATCGGCCGGCGATCTATCCGGGGATCCGCACGATCACATTCGGCCGGGGGCAGGCCAACCCGAAGGAGGCCCGCGATCTTCAGATCGAGGCGGGATCGGCGGTCTTCCGCATCCGCAACGTGCTGACCTTCGAAGGCACGCCGATCATCGTCGACGATCTCGTGCTGCCGGTACGGCTCTTCAGGGGCCTGACCGGGAAGGTCCTGGTGGAGCGGGAGAGCACGATCTACAGCCTGTACCAGACCCGTTTCGGGATCAGCGTGATCCAGACCCGCGAGCGCCTCCGCGGTGCGCTCGCCACGGCCGATCTCGCCAGGCTGCTCGGCGTGCGCAAGGGGGCGCCGCTATTGGAGATCGACCGGATCTCGCTCGCCCACGAGGAGCGGCCGGTCGAGCTTCGTCGCAGCATGGTGAATACCGCCGCGCACGACTACCTGACCGGGCTCAATCGCAGCGCCCGGTCCTAAGCGACCCGATAGGCGACCCCGGCGACGCGTCGGAATCGCGTGCGCGTCACTCCGGTTTCGCGCCCGACCGCTGGACCTCCGCGCTCCACTTGACGATCTCGTCGCGCAGGAAGTCGCGGAACTCCTCCGGCGATCCTCCGACGACGTCGAAGCCCTGGACGGCGAACGTGTTCACGACGTCCGGCACGCGCATGATCCGGCGCGATTCCGCGGCCAGCTTCTGCACGATCGCCGCCGGCGTTCCCGACGGAGCGAGCAGGCCCATCCACGCCGACGCCTCGAACCCCGGGAATCCGGCCTCGGCGACCGTGGGCAGCTCGGGCGCCAGCGGATTGCGAGCGGCGCCGGTGACCGCGATCGCCTTGACCTTGCCGGTCTTCACCGCCGACAGCGCCGCCGGGACGAAGACGAACGCGGCCTGGATGTCTCCGGCCGACAAGTCGACGATCAGCTGCGGATTGCCGCGGTAGGGCGCGTGGGCGAGCGTCAGGCCGGCGCGCGCCTTGAACATCTCCATCGTCAGATGGGAAACGGCGCCGATACCGGTCGAACCGTACGAATAGCGATTCGGGTTCTTGCGGACCAGGGCGACGAACTCGGCGAGATTCGAGACTTGGAGCGACGGGTGCACCAGCAGCACCTGCGCTCCGGATACCAGCAGCGAGATCGGCGCGAAGTCCTTCTCGGGGTCGTAGGACAGCTTGCCGTAGAGCGCCTTGTTGATCGCCAGCGCACCGTTGCCGCCGACCACCAGCGTGTAGCCGTCGGCGGGGGCCTTGGCGACCAGTTCGGTCCCGACCCCGCCACCCGCGCCGGCGCGATTCTCGACCAGGACCGGTTGACCCAGCGACTTGTGCAACTGCTCGGCGACGACGCGCCCGACGATGTCCACGGCGCCACCGGCCGGGAACGGCACGACGAGCTTGATCGGCTTCTGCGGATACTCCTGCGCGGTCGCGACGCCGGACGCACCGAGTGCGAGGCCCAGCGCCGCCGCCGCGACCAAGGTCAACGTTCGAACAGCCGGAGCTTGCATGCCTTGTCCCCCCGCGAAATCCGCTCCTCCATCTCCATCGCGATACCGTTGGCCTGCGCCCGACCCCGGTCTCCTTCGGTCGAGATGTCGCAGAGCCGCCGGATCTCGTCGTCGGAGCATCCCATCTCCTTCCATCCGGCCACCAACGGACAGTGATGCATGTTCTGCACCGCGTATCCCTCGCCCTTCTCGATCGTCGAGGCGAACACCTTGTCGGCGCGGCTCGCCACGTGGACTTCGGGCCAGGTGTGCGGCGTGAAGTCCGCCGGGTCGCGCTTCGCCCGCAGGCGGCCGTACTCGAACATCGCCTTGCGGGCGAGGCGCTCGACCTCGGATTCCGGGAGCGCTTCGCTGAAGGCCCGGTACAGGAGCCCGAGCCAGATCGCCCGATCGCCGATCGCCGCGCGGACCGCCCGGGTCGTCCATTCGTCCTGCTCGCCCGCCGGACCCCGGGCCGCCTGTTCGTTCATGACCTTCGCTCCTCCGGCGCGTCCATCGCCGTTGCGACGCGACAGTAGCGTCGCTGTCGGTCGCTGTCAAATAACTTAGCTAGATAAGTTAGCGAACATGGTTGCGGTTCGACCGGAGGCGCCCCGCGCGCCGCGCGGCGTCGTCGCCGGAACCGGAGCCGGCATCGTGCTTTCGAGCGCCCGGGCGAGCGCGCGCAGGAGCGCGCCGCCGTCGCCGCGCCAGGCGCTGCCGTGCATGCAGGCGAGGAACCGCGGTTCTTCGCGTGCGAGTCGCTCGAGGATCGCGCTGGTCGTCGGCGCGTGGGCGTAGTAGTCCATCGACCGGCGGAACGATTCGCTCGGACCGAGGATGTCGCCGTCGGTGACCGGCACCGCGCCGTCGCCGCCCTGGGTGAAGAGGTCGCCGGCGAAGAGCGTGCGCGTCGTCAGCTCCATCATCAGGCCGGACTCCCAGCCGTGCGGCACGTGCGGTGTGTCGATCCAGCGGTAGCGGTGGCGCCCGGTGGCGAGGATCTCGCCATCGGCGAGCGCGCGCGCCGGGCGGATCGCGACGTCGTCGACCGAGACCATCGCCGCGATCCGGCTCGCGACCGGCACCGCCTGCGGCGCGGCGGCGAGGAGATCGTTGAGCGAACCGCATTCGTCGGCCTCGAAGTGGGAGAAGGCGACGTAGCGCAGCCGCTCGATCGGGATCACCCGACGGATCGCCTCGTCGACGTGCGGGAGGAGCGCGCGCGGACCGGTGTGGAAGAGCAGCGGATCGTCGTCGTCGACCAGGTACTGGTTGAAGTTGAAACGCGCGCCGCCGGGCAGCGCGACCGGCGTGTTGATCCGGTAGACACTCGGCGCGATCTCGTGGAGGTTGGTGCCGCTGGTGGCGTTGGTGATCATGGGCGTCCTCGGGTGAGCGGGGCGCGGGCGCGCCCCGTGTCCGACAAGACGCCGAAGCCCGCCGAAGGTGACCGGCCGGCGGCGGCACGATCGCGACCCCGACCCGTTCGCGGTCTTTCGTTCGGGACTTCGCCCGGTTGTCACCTTTCGCCGGCTCGAGCGTCTTACCGGCATGGACCCCGTTTCCCCGCTGGTATCCTTCGGCCGAGGAGAGCCCGCCATGAGCCGGCGACCGACCCCGAAGGTGCGAGACGACGCCACCGTCGCCGACGCCTACGTGGCGCTGCGCTCGTCGCTGCTCGCGTACCTGCGCCGTCACGTCGACGACGCGCAGGCCGCCGAGGACCTCCTCCAGGACGTCGTGCTCAAGGCGCTGCTCGCGCGATCGGACGAGGCGCCGCGCAACCTCGGCGCCTGGCTCTACGGGATCGCCCGCAACGCCGCGATCGATCACCACCGCCGCCGCCGGCCGCTCGAGCCGATGACCGACGAGTTGATCGAAGGTCTCGCGGCCGACGGTCCGGACGAAGCCGTGATCGCGCGCGAAGCGCTCGCCAACTGCCTGCGGCCGATGGCCGAGCGGCTGCCCGAGGCCTATCGCGACACGGTGCTCGCCGCGGAGTTCGACGGACGGCCGCTGCGCGAGGTGGCGGCGGCGCAGGGCGTGAGCCTGGACGCCGCGAAGCAGCGGGCGAGCCGGGCGCGGCGGATGCTGCACTCCGAGCTCGTGCGTTGCTGCCGCGTCGCGTTGTCCGAGAGCGGCGAGCTCGTCGACTTCGACGCGACCGCGGTCGCCGCCTGCCAGCCCGGGGGCGACGGCGCCTGCGGCGGCTGCGACCACGGGACGCGGCGGCGCTGACTTTCTGAACCGACCCCCGATTCCGAGGAACACGATAATGACGTTGACCGACGAAGCGATCCGCCTGGCCGTGCGCGAGCGCTACGGCGACATCGCCGGCCGATCCGACCAGTCCGGTGAATCCGCCCGATTCGAGGCCGGCGGCGATTGCGGCTGCGCACCGAGTTGCTGCGGTCGCGA
>JAXMFN010000025.1:0-18632 GCA_046347725.1 Burkholderiales bacterium | reverse complement strand
CCGGCGTGCGCGACGTCGCCGGCGGCGCCTGGTGCACGCACGACGACGAGTCGCGCTTCCACTCGTGGCGGCGCGACCACGGCCCCGGGCGGATGGCGACCGTCGTCTGGATCGCGCCGGGCGAGCGCGAATGACCGACCTCCAGCACCCCTCGTTTGTTATCGGCGGTGGGAACCGGCCGCACCCTGAGCGCAATTGGATCACGCCGACCATCTGCGTGAGCAGCCGCGCGATCTCGGCGTAGCAGTCGAAGAACGCCGCTGCGAGCGACGCGAACACCCCGGCGGTCATCACGAGATGATCTCGACCGGACCGGGAGGGGCGCCCGGCCGTCGCCTTGGGCAACTGCGCCAGCGTATCGGGATGTCGGCGATCCGGTCGCCGCGCAGCACAGGCGCCCAGATCGGGTCCCATTCGCGGAAGAGAGGAACCGCCGCAAGTGTTGCGCGCCGGGAGTGGGCCCAGCGGTCATCGCGGGTCGTTGCGTATCGGGCGGGAGCTATAATGCAACCCGGTTTCATCTGCCGACCGGCGCCGCCGGCGGCCGCCGCGCCCGCCCCGCCGCCCCGCTCACCCGATGCCCGTCCTCGCCCTGATCGTGTTGGCCGCGCTGGCCGGCGGCGTGCTCTCGGCGCTGGCCGCGGCGTTCACGCTGGCGCTGGGACCGGCGTGGATCCCGCGGCTGGTGAGCTTCGCGGTCGGCGCGCTCCTGGGCGCGGTGTTCCTCGAGCTCGTGCCGCACGCGCTCGAGATCGCGGACGCGCACCATGTGATGGTCGTCATGCTGATCGGGCTGCTCGGGTTCTTCCTGCTCGAGAAGCTCGTGCTGTGGCGCCACAGCCACGGCCACGAGACCCACGACGACGCGGCCGACGAGTCCGAGCACGACCATGCGATGCACGCGCGGGCCGTCCCGGCGGGGCGCGGCGCCGGTCCCGGTGCCGGCCACGACCATGACCACGACCACGACCACGGCCGCTCGGGGCTCATGATCCTGATCGGCAACGGCGTCCACAACTTCTGCGACGGCATCGTCATCGCCGCGTCGTTCCTCGCCGATCCGGCGCTCGGGCTCGCGGCGACGCTGGCGATCGTCGCGCACGCGGTGCCGCAGCAGATCGGCGACTTCGCGGTGCTGGTCCACTCCGGCTACACGCGCCAGCGCGCCTTCGTCACCAACATCGCCTCGGGATGCGCGACGCCGCTCGGCGCGCTCGCCGCCTACTTCGCGCTGGCCGGGATGCAACAGGCGCTGCCGACGGTGTTGGCGATCGCCGCCGCGAGCCTGCTCTACGTCGCGGTCGCCGACCTGATCCCGAGCCTGCACCGGCGGCCCGAGCCGATCGAGACCGCCAAGCAGTCAGCGCTGATCGGCGCCGGCATCGGCGTGATCGCGCTGGTCCACGCCCTCCTCGCGCACTGAACCCGGCGCCGGACGGCGGCGCATCCGCAGGAGCTTCAACGCGGCGTAGAGCGCCACCGGCGCCGCGCCGGCGACCGCGAAGAAGGCGATGCCGGCGAGCACGCCCATCGTCAGCGACATCGTGCCGATGACGAACAGCCAGGCGAGGATGACGATGTGCACCGGAAGCGGGCGGCGATGACGCGCCGGTCTCGTTGTGACGCGACCGCGCGCACGATACCATCGGCGCCACGACGCCGCCCCGACGGCGTCGAGCCCGCCCTCCGGATGGACGCCCCTTCCCGGCCGCCGTCGGCCCCGCCGCTCCCCGCCGCCCCGATGTGGGCCGATCTCGCCGCCGAGTGGAACAAGCTCGCGCAGGAGTGGGCCGGCTGGTGGACGCGCGCGGTGGTCACGCATCCGCCGGCGGGCGTGGCGAGCGCGCCGCCCGCCCAACCGATCGTCGAGCCGGACAAGGCGGCGGCGATCACCGAGCGCACCACGCAGAAGCTCCAGTCGCTCTGGCAGGCGATCGCGACCTCGGCCGGCAAGCCGCCCAGCGTCGTCGAGCCGGCGCCGGGCGACCGGCGCTTCGACGCGCCCGCCTGGCGCGACCTGCCGTGGTTCGCCTGGCTCAAGCAGTCCTACCTCGTCTACGCCGACTACCTGCGCGAGCTCGCCGGCGAGTCGAAGCTGCCCGCCGAGGACCGCCGCCGCCTCGCGTTCATGACGCGCCAGTGGATCGACGCGCTCGCGCCGACCAACTTCCTCGCGACCAATCCCGACGCGCTCGCGCGCGCGATCGCGACCGAGGGCGGCAGCCTCGTCCACGGCCTGTCGAACCTGGTCGCCGACGCCGGCCGCGGGCGCATCTCGCTGTCCGACAGCGAGGCGTTCGTTGTCGGGCGCGACCTCGCGGTCACCCCGGGCGACGTCGTCTTCGCGAACGACCTGATCGAGGTGCTGCAGTACGCGCCGACGACGCCGACCGTGCACCGCCGGCCGCTGGTGATCGTGCCGCCGTGCATCAACAAGTACTACATCCTCGACCTGAAGCCGGCGAACTCGTTCGTGCGCCACGCGGTCGCCCAGGGCCACACGGTGTTCATGATCTCGTGGCGGAACATCCCGCCGGAGCTCGGTCGCCTCGGCTGGGACGACTACCTCACCGACGGCGTGCTCGCGGCGATCGGCGTCGCCCGCGAGATCACCGGCAGCCGCAGCGTCAACGCGCTCGGCTTCTGCGTCGGCGGGACGCTCCTCGCCAGCGCGCTCGCGGTGCTGGCGGCGCGGCACGAGCGCGTCGTCGAGAGCGCGACCTTCCTGACCACGATGCTGGACTTCGCCGACCCCGGCGAGATCGGCGTGTACCTGTCGCACGAGTTCCTCGACGCCCGCGAACCGTCGCTCAAGGCCGGCCAGCGGATGCACGGCGCGGAGCTCGCCGGCGCGTTCTCGAGCCTGCGCGCCAACGAGCTCGTCTGGAACTACGTCGTGCGCAACTACCTCAAAGGCGAGACGCCGCCGGCCTTCGACCTGCTGCACTGGAACGGCGATTCGGCGAACCTGCCGGGCCCGATGTACGCCTACTACCTGCGCGAGCTCTACCTCGGCAACCGGCTGAAGGACCCGGGCGCCCTGACGATGTGCGGCGAGCGGATCGACCTCTCGGCGTTGACGATGCCGGTCTACGTCTACGCGTCGCGCGAAGACCACATCGTGCCGTGGAAGTCCGCCTGGCGCACGACCGAGCTGGTCGGCTCGCCCGACGTGACCTTCGTGCTCGGCGCGTCCGGCCACATCGCCGGCGTCGTCAATCCGCCGCAGCCGGTCAAGCGCTGCCACTGGGTCAACGACCTGACGCCCGACGACGCCGAGACCTGGCTCGCCCGCGCGGTCGAGACGCCGGGAAGCTGGTGGCCGCACTGGTGGCGCTGGCTCGAGCCGCACGGCGGCCCGCGCCGGCGCGCGCCGTCCCGGCCCGGGTCGCGCGCGCACCGCTCGCTCGGCCCGGCGCCGGGCCGCTTTGTCGTCGAGCCGACGGTCTGAGCGCGCATGCGGACGCGACGCCCCGGCCGCGTTGACGGACGTCAACCCGCGACCGGCGACGGCCGAGCGCGAGAGGGGTCCGCTGCGATACCATTCCCGGCGGAAGCGGCAACGGCGCATCGAACGCGGTCGTCGCGCACGAAACCAACCAGGAGGAAACGATCATGCCTTTGAAGACCCCGCGCGTGGCGCTCGTCACCGGCGGCATGGGAGGCCTGGGCGAGGCGATCTGCATCAAGCTCGCCGCGCTCGGCTACAAGGTCGTCACGACCTATTCGCCAGGCAACACCAAAGCCGCCGAATGGCTCGACACGATGAACAAGCAGGGCTACGGCTTCCGTGCCTACGCCTGCGACGTCGCCGACTGGGACTCGTCGGTCGCCTGCGTCGCCAAGGTCGCGGCCGAGGCGGGTCCGATCGACGTGCTGGTCAACAACGCCGGCATCACCCGCGACATGACCTTCAAGAAGATGGACAAGGCGGCGTGGGACGCGGTGATGAAGACCAACCTCGACTCGTGCTTCAACATGACCAAGCAGGTCTGCGACGGCATGGTCGACCGCAACTGGGGCCGGATCATCAACATCTCGTCGGTCAACGGCCAGAAGGGCGCGTTCGGGCAGGTCAACTACTCGGCCGCGAAGGCGGGCATGCACGGCTTCACCAAGGCGCTCGCGCTCGAGGTCGCGCGCAAGGGCGTGACCGTCAACACGATCTCGCCGGGCTACATCGGCACCAAGATGGTGATGGCGATCCCCAAGGACGTGCTCGACAGCAAGATCATCCCGCAGATCCCGATGGGGCGGCTCGGCAAGCCCGAGGAGGTCGCAGGCCTGGTCGCCTACCTCTCGTCGGAGGAGGCGGCGTTCGTGACCGGCGCCAACATCGCGATCAACGGCGGCCAGCACATGTTCTGATCCCGCTCGCGCGACACCGCGGTGGAACGGCGGCCGGCGGCCGCCGTTTTCATTGGCGGGCCGAGCAGACGGTGCGGATGGACGCCGGAGATGGACGTGCGAAACGGACGCCCCCACCGGACGCCGGAAAAAATGCGCCCCGCTCGATGGCGGGGCGCGAGGACCGTATCACTCTAGGAGGAGGAGAGACGATACGTGCGCGGAGAACCATTGGAGACTCTCACGCGCCATTGAATTATGGGGGCGGATCGCTAGAGGGAAAAACCTAAACAGCGGGCGAAAATTCACTCTGTTCGCTGCCGGTCCGCCGGGACCGCGTCGGCCTGAAGGCCGGCCCACCCGCGGGGAACCCGCAAAAGGAACGCCCCGCCGGTTGCCCGGCGGGGCGCGGATGCACGGGTACGGTCAGGAGGAGGGAACCGGACCCGGGAGGAGCATCACGACTCCGATATCGGGTCGCGACCGTCCCGGTTCAAGCCCCCGATCGCTGCGCGGCGCCGGACGCCTCTGGGTCGCGTCCGGTCACCGGGCGGTGAATCCTCAGGCGGCCTTGCGGCCCTTGCCCGCGACCTTGGTCGCGTTGGCGGCGGCGGCGCGCACGCTCGCGTCGGCCAGATTGACGACCTGCTTGGTCGCCTTCTGGAACTGGTCGAACGCCGCGGTGGACGCCGCGAACGTCGACTTGAGCGCGTTGACCGCGACGTCCGAGCCGGCCGGGGCCGACTTGGAGGCCTTGTCGACCAGCGACGCGACGCCCTTCGTGTAGTTCGCCCACGCCTCTTCGGCGATCGTCGAGTAGCCGGCCTGCGCTTCCGAGGCCAGGTCGTAGAGGGTGCGCGAGTACGACAGCGCCGACTGGACGCCCGACTCGGCGAACTTGGTGCGCAGCGCGAACAGCTCCTGCACGTCCTTGACCGTGGCGGCGGCCTGCGCGCCTTCGACGCTCTGCGCGAACGCGGCCTTGGTGGCGTTGAGGTTCAGCTTGAAGAGCTTCTCGGCGTTCTCGATCGACAGCGCGGCCAGCTTGGTGGCGTGCGCGACATTGGCTTTGTTCAGTTCGGCGAATTGCTCGGTGGCGTTGTACATGGTTCGGTCCTCTCGATGGGTTCCAGGGCACTCGCGGTCGGGTGATCGTGCCTCGCTCGGCTGGTCGTCGAGCCCCGATCGGGGGCTTGACGGCGCCCGGTTTGCTGCACCGCACAAACCCAGTATAGGGACGCAAACCGATCAAGTCAAGGACTTTCTTGTGCGTCGCACAAGGGCCGATCGCGGCCCCGGAACCGGCGGTGCAAACAATCGATAAATCAGCGAGTTATAATGGGCCATCCGCCCCGAGGAGGCCGCCATGAGCGCTCCGCTCCGTCTGATCAAGAAGTATCCGAATCGCCGGCTCTACGACACCGCCAACAGCGGCTACATCACGCTCGCCGACGTCAAGCAGATGGTGCTCGACCAGATCGACTTCCAGGTCGTCGACGCCAAGACCGGCGAGGACCTGACGCGCTCGATCCTGCTGCAGATCATCCTCGAGGAGGAGTCCGGCGGCCTGCCGATGTTCAGCCCCGAGATGCTGACGCAGATGATCCGCTTCTACGGCACGGCCCAGCAGACGATGATGGGCCAGTACATGGAGCAGAACGTCAAGGCGTTCCTGGCGATCCAGAAGAAGCTGCAGGACCAGGCGAAGCAGATCTACGGCGACAAGATGGTGCTGACGCCCGACCTGTGGAAGCAGTTCATGCAGATGCAGGCGCCGGCGATGCAGGGGATGCTCGGCAACTACCTCGAGCAGAGCGCCAAGCTGTTCATGGACATGCAGCAGCGGATGCAGGACCAGACGCGCGGCATGTTCGCCGCCTTCCCCTTCCCCGGTTTCGCGCCGCCGCAAACTGGCGCGGACGACGACAGGAAGCGCTGAACGCGCATCGCGCGGCGCAACACCGCGGCCCGGCGGCCGCGGATGCTGCAACGCGTAAGCGCGCGATGTCCGCCTGCCGCCCGCCTCGGCGCGAACCACCGACGTGATGGCCCGCAAGCCGCCCGCCGCGCCGCCGCGCGTCGGCTTCGTCTCGCTCGGCTGTCCGAAGGCGCTGACCGACTCCGAGCAGATCCTGACCCGGCTCAAGGCCGAGGGCTACGCGATCGAGCCGACCTACGAGGGCGCCGACCTGGTCGTGGTCAACACCTGCGGCTTCATCGACAGCGCGGTCGCCGAGTCGCTCGACGCGATCGGCGAGGCGCTCTCCGAGAACGGCAAGGTGATCGTGACCGGCTGCCTGGGCGCGAAGGACGGCGGCGGTTTCGTGCGCCAGGCGCACCCGAAGGTCCTCGCGGTCACCGGACCGCACGCGACCGACGAGGTGATGGGCGCGGTGCACGCCCACCTGCCCAAGCCGCATGACCCGTTCGTCGACCTGGTGCCGCCGCAGGGGGTCAAGCTCACGCCGCGGCACTACGCGTACCTGAAGATCAGCGAGGGCTGCAACCACCGCTGCACGTTCTGCATCATCCCGTCGATGCGCGGCGACCTGGTCTCGCGGCCGCTGGGCGAGGTGCTGGCCGAGGCCGAACGGCTGCTGCGCGCCGGCGTGAAGGAGCTGCTCGTCATCTCGCAGGACACGAGCGCCTACGGCGTCGACGTCCGCTACCGGACCGGCTTCTGGCAGGGCCGCCCGGTGAAGACGCGCATGACCGAGCTCGCCCGCGAGCTCGACCAGCTCGGCCGCGCGCACAGAGCCTGGGTGCGCCTGCACTACGTCTACCCGTACCCGCACGTCGACGACGTGATCGCGCTGATGGCCGACGACGTGTCGAAGGGCGGGCTCGTCCCCTACCTCGACGTGCCGTTCCAGCACGCGAGCCCGCGCATCCTCAAGCTGATGAAGCGTCCGGCCGCGCCCGAGCGCGTGCTCGAGCGGGTGCGCGCCTGGCGCGCGGCCAAGCCCGACCTCGCGATCCGCAGCACGTTCATCGTCGGCTTCCCCGGCGAGACCGAAGCCGAGTTCGAGGAGCTCCTCGCCTTCCTGCGCGACGCCGGGCTCGACCGCGTCGGCTGCTTCGCCTACTCGCCGGTCGACGGCGCGGCCGCGAACGCGCTGCCCGATCCGGTCGATCCCGACGAGCGCGAGGCGCGTCGCGCACGGTTCATGCAGACGCAGGCGGCGGTGAGCGCCGCCCGGCTCGCCCGGCGCGTCGGCCGCACGATCGACGTGCTCGTCGACGGCTACGAGGACACCGGCCGCGGCAAGTCGAAGCGACGCGTCGCGATCGCGCGCAGCGCCGCCGAGGCGCCGGAGATCGACGGAGTGGTGCGCGTCGAGGACGGCGGCGAGCTGCCGGTCGGGACGTTCGCGCGGGTCACGGTGCTGGCCGCCGGCCAGCACGACCTGGAAGCCCGGCTCGACCGCTAGGCCGCCGCCGCGCGCTCAGCGCAACGAGCGCTCGGCGGCGAGGTCGCGCGCGAGCTCGGCGAGGATCTCGCCCATCGAGGCGCTTTGCGCCGCCGCGTAGGTCTCGGCGCTGACCGCCGGGAGCACGGTACGACGGGCGTAGGACTTCGACCACACCGGCGCGCTCATCCGGTCGGTGCGCGAGACGTAGACGGTCATCGACAGGACCGCCGCCGGCGCCTTCGGGTCGCGGTTGTCGGCGTACAGATCGCCGACGAAGGCGTCGATCGTGAGCTCGGCCTCCGGCGGCGCGCCGGGCGGGATCACCCGGGCGAAGGCGCGCGCGCCGGCGAGCGCGCGAGCGATCGCCTCGGCGATCATCGGCGCCGGCGCGACCACCCACTCGTGGTAGAAGTCGCTCTCGAAGCGCAGATCGGCTTCGCGCACGACGAAGACGCGGTCGCGGTAGGGCGCAGCGACGGTGACCGTGCCGATGCGCGCGGTGAGCGGGCTGGTCGCCGACACCGCCGCCGCCGGCGGCGGCTCCAGCAGGTACATCTGCTTGACCGGCGTCGGACGCGTGATCGAGCAGGCGGACACGAGCGCCGCGGCCGCGGCGACGAGGAACGCGGAAGCGAGAGGTCGGTTCATGGCTGGCGGCGCGGCTGCGGAGGTTCGCCGAACAGGAGGTTCGACGGGTAACGCTTCGCGTCCTCGGTGAGGTCGCGCAGGTTGTCGGTGATCTGGCGCAGGTTCGAGATCGTCGAGGCGAGGTCCTGCTCGCCGCCGCCCAGGATCCGGTCGAGGCGGCCAAGCGAGCGCTCGAGGCGCACGATCGTCGCCGGCAGCTTCGGATCGGCGACCAGCTCCCTCACCTTCGCCACCGCGGCGGCGGCGTCGTCCGGCAGCTTCTGCAGCGCCGGGTTGGCGATCATCTTGCGCAGCTCGGCGTTGGTCTGCCGCAGCTCGGCCAAGAGCGCGTTGCCCTCGTCGGTCAGCTTCTTCGCGTCGATGCCGGCGAGCGTCGTGTCGACGCGCTCGAAGGTCGTCGACGCCTTGTCGAGCGTGACCGTCGCCCGGTCGATCGCCTTCGAGGCGCGGTCGGAGAGCCCCTTGGCGTCGAGCGCCGCGACCCGGTCGTTGGTCGTCACCAGCAGCTTGTTGATGTTGGCGAGCGTGCCCTCGACGTCGAGCTTGTGCAGGCGGTCGAGGATCTCGGAGGCGGCGTTGACGAACTGCGCGACCGTCGACGGCGCGCTCGGGATGTAGACGGTACCCGGCGTCCAGGAGATCGGCAGCACGGCCGGAGGCGGCTCGACGTAATCGAGCTCGAGGTAGCTGGTGCCGGTGATCCCCTGCGGCGTCAGCCGGATGCGCAGGCCGCGCTCGACCTCCATCTTGGCGTTGGCCGGGTCGGTCAGGTCGCCGGCGGCGGCGCGCCCGCCGACCAGCCGCGGCTGGATCTGCGACTCGACCAGCACGTAGCGGGCGCGCTGGAGCATCGGCAGGTCCTGCTGGTACTGGACGTAGGTGAAGCTGATCTTGGTCACCTCGCCGATCACCACGCCCTTGAACTTGATCTTCGAGCCGATGTCCAGACCCTGCACCGACTCGTTGAAGTAGGTCTCGATCGTGATCTTGCGCTCGAACCAGCGGCCGGAGCCGATGACGAGCAGCACGACGACGCCGGCGACGATCGCGCCGATCACGAAGAGGCCGAGCTTGAAGTAGTTGGCTTTCTGGCTCATCTCCTCATCCCACGTTCTGTCGCGCGGCGCCGGTCAGGCGGCCGCCTTCTCCGGCTCGCGGCGCAGGAACGCGCGCACGCGGGCGTCGGGGCTGTTGTCGCGCAGGTCGCGCGGGTCGCCCTCGGCGATGATGCCGCGCGCCTTCTTGTCGAGCAGGATGACCCGATCGAGCGAGGCGAACACCGAAGGCAGGTCGTGCGTGACGATGACGAAGGTCATGCCGAGACTCTCGGCGAGCCGGCGCACCGTCGCGTCGAGCGTCGCCGAGGTGATCGGGTCGAGACCCGACGAGGGCTCGTCGAGGAACAGGATCGACGGATCGAGCGCCATCGCGCGGGCGATGCCGGCGCGCTTCTGCATCCCGCCGGAGATCTCGGAGGGCAGATGCCCGGTGAAGGCGTCCAGGCCGACCAGCGCGAGCTTCATGCGCGCGATCAGCGTCATCGCCTCCTCGGGCAGGTCGGTGTAGACCTCGAGGGGCAGGCGCACGTTCTCGAGCAGCGTCATCGACCCGAACAGCGCGCCCGACTGGTACATGACGCCGAAGCGGCGGCGGATGCGCTCGAGATCGGGACCGTCGGCGCCGACGATATCCTCGCCGGCGAACTTGATCGCGCCTTTCACCGGCGGGACCAGTCCGATCATGTGCTTGAGGATCGTGCTCTTGCCGCCGCCCGAGCCGCCGAGGATGCCGAACACCTCGCCGGCGCGGATCTGGAAATTGACGTCGTCGAGGATCGCGTTGCCCTCGTAGCCGGCGTAGAGGTGCTCGACCGAGATCAGCACCTCGCCGGGCGGGCGGGCCTTGGGTCCTTCGGCGGCGAGCGGGTCGTTGGCGGCCATCGGGGCGCGGATCGGGCGGGCGGAGACGAACCGTCGTCGGTCGTCGGCGGGGTCAGATGTCGAGGATGTAGAAGGCGACGGCGAAGACGCCGTCGACGACGACGAGCAGGATGATGCCCGAAACCACCGCGCGCGTGGCGGACTCGCCGACCGCCGACGCGCCGGCCGCCGTCTGCAACCCCCGCAGGCAGCCGATGCCGGCGACCAGGATCGCGAAGACGAACGACTTGACGAACCCGGCGAGGAAATCGGCCATCGCCACCGCGCTGTCGACCTCCTTCATGAAGGTCACGACCGGGATCGAGAACGAGGTCATCGTGATCGCGCCGCCGACCAGGCCGACCAGGTCGGAGAAGAGCACCAGCAGCGGCGTCATCAGGATCGCGGCGATGATCCGCGGCGTGACCAGGAAGCGGACCGGGTCGAGGCCCATCGTCGTGATCGCGTCGACCTCCTGGTTGACGCGCATCGTGCCGATCTCGGCGGCGAACGCCGCGCCGGAACGGCCGGCCAGCAGGATCGCGGTCATCAGCGGGCCCAGCTCGCGCAGCATCGACAGGCCGATCAGGTCGGCGACGAAGATCTCGGCGCCGAAGCGCTTCATCGGCACCGCCGACTGGAAGGCCAGGATCATGCCGAGCAGGAAGCTGATCAGCGCCACGATCGGCAGCGCGTCGACGCCGACCCGCTCGCACACGCGCCAGACGTCCTTCCAGCGCACCGTCTGCGGCCTCACCGCCGCGTGGAAGAGCGCCGCGGTCACCTCGCCGACGAAGACGACCAGCTCGTGGATGTCGCGCCAGACCGAGGCCGCGGCGCGTCCGAGCTCCTCGATCGCCGGCCGGCGCGGCGCCTCCGGATCGAGCTCCTGCGACAGCCGCTTGGGATCGAACTGCCTGACCAGCGCCTGGAAGGCCGGCGAGAGGTTGGCGATCTCGACCGGCGCGGCGCGTTCGCCGGCGATCAGGTCGACGAGCAGCGCGACACCGGCGCCGTCGCAGTAGTCGACCTTCGCCGCGTCGACGGTCACCGGTCGCGTCGGCGTCTCGCTGATCGCCTTGTGCGCCTGGTCCCAGACGGCGCGCACCGTCGAGGCGTCGAGCCGGCCGTCGAGCCGCAGCACGCGCCGGCCGTCGGGCAGGTCGTCGATCGCGAGGGCGGCCATCGGGTCGGCTCCGCGGCGGGTCAGGGCGAGACGCGGGCCGGACAGGGCGCGCGCCCCCGGGCGGGCGCCGGCGCGACCGGCGCGGTCGGCAGGGCTCGCGACGGACGGAAGGGCGATGGGCGCGGGGGCATCGTCGGGGCTGCGCCGCAGGGGCGCGAAGGCGCGCGCAGTGTAGCACCAACGGTCGAGGGAAATCCCGGGCGCCAGGGTCGCAGGCGACCGGCGGTTCGGCTACCATGGCCGACGCTCGCGCCCGGCACGCGACCGGCTCGCGCCCGCCCCTACGAACGACGAGGATCCGGTGACCTCCCCATCATTGCGCCACGCCGCCTGCGCCGCGCTCGCGGGCGCGCTCCTCGGCATCGCGGGAGCCGGAGCGCGGGCAGCCGAACCCGTGCCGGTCGACGCCGGCTGGCTCGCCCGCGAGCTCAAGAGTGGCGGCTACCTCGTCTATTTCCGTCACACGAGCACCTACCGCGAGGATGTCGAGACCGAGGCGCGCAACCAGCGCTCCGGGCGGCTGTCGCTCGACGACTGCTCGACGCAGCGCAACCTGAACGAGCGCGGCGTCCGCGAAGCGAAGCGCCAGGCGGAGGTCGTCGCCAAGCTCGCCATCCCGGTCGGCCGGGTGCTGGTCAGCCGCTACTGCCGGGCGCGCGACCACGTCGTCTGGTTCACGCGCGAGTTCGCCTTCGACGACGCGCTGACGCCGCCGCGCGACGCGCAGAAGGCGAAGGCGCTGCAGCGCCTGCTCGCGACCGCGCCGGCGCCGGGCACGAACACATTCTTCTTCGCCCACGGCGGCGTCCTCTGGCAGGCGACCGACTACGACAGCGTCGAGGCCGAGACCTTCGTCTTCCGCGCCGGGAGCCCGCCGTCACTCGTCGCCGCGATCAAGATGGAGGACTGGGACGCGCTCGAGGCCGGCCGCGGCACCTGCTGCGCGCCGCGCACCTTCTGGGGCAGCGGCGCGGCGCCGCCCGAGTAGCGGCACGGCGGCGTCGTCTCGCCGGTCCGGCCCGCGCCGCATGAGCGAGCGCCGCAAGCGCCGGATCCTCGTCGTCGGCACCGTCGGCGACGCCGGGCAGGCGGTCGTCGACGAACTCGCGCGGGCCGGCGACGAGGTCGCCGGCGCCGACTTCGAACGGCTGCCGCTGGGGCTGCGCTCGCGCCACCTCGCCCGCTCGCGCCGGCTGCCCGACCCGTCCGATCCGGGCGCCGACCCGGCGCTCCTGCGGCTGGTCGCGCAGGAGCGGCCCGACGCGCTGCTGCCGATCGGCACGCGGGCGACGATGCTCGCCGCCCGCAACGCCGCCGCGCTCGCGCCGGCGACCGCGGTGTGCGTCTGCGATCCCGAGGCCTTCGCCGCGACCTACGACCACGCCGCCTGCCGCGACGCCTGCGAGGCGCTGGGCATCGCCGTGCCCTCGGCGTTCGATCCGGCGCGCGCCCGGGCGCTCCTCGCCGGTCCCGACGCGCCGACGCTGGTCGTCAAGCCGCGCCACGACCTGGGCGCCGCCCGGCGTGCGCTACGTCGACGACATCGCCGCGCTCGAGGCGGCGCTCGCCTCGTGCCGGACCGCCGACGGCGAGGCGATCGTCCACGCGTTCGTTCCCGGCGAACCGACCGCGATGCGCGCGGCGCTGCTCGCCTTCGACGCCCGCAGCCGACTCGCGGCGGCGTTCACGATCCGCAAGATCCGGCAGTGGCCGGTGTCCGGCGGCGTCACCGCGGTCGCCGAGAGCACCGACGACCCGGCGCTGGTCGCGCTGGCGCTACCCTTCTTCGAGCGCTGGCGCTGGCGCGGGGTCGCCGAAGTCGAGGCGAAGATCGACGTGCGCGACGGCCGGCTCACGGTGATCGAGATCAACGGCCGGATGCCCGCGTACGGGCGCTTCGCCTCGCTGTGCGGGCTGCCGCTCGGGGCGGCTCTGGTCGACCTCGCCCGCTCCCCGGACGGCGTCGAGCCGATGCGCTACCCGGCCTACGCGGTCGGCCGGCGCTACGTCAATCCGGGGCTCTACGCCCGGACGTGGTCGCCGAGTTGCGCGGGCGCCGGCCGCTTCGCGCGACGTTCGCGCAAGCCCGCGCCGACGCCCGCGGCGGCGGCGGGCAGCTCGCGCGGATGTTCGCCGACCCGGGCCCGATGCTCGGGCGCACGCTGCGCGATTTCGGCCGGCGCGGCCGCGGCTAGCGCGCGGGTTGCCGGTCAGCGGGGACCGAAGATCGAGGCGAGCGTCGGCGCCGCCGCGGCGTCGTCGAGCGCGAGCCGCCGCTCGAGCGCGTCCAGGTGCGCGCTCATCAGCCGCGCCGCGCGCCGCCGGTCGCGCGCGCCGATCGCCGCGATCAGCGCGTCGTGGTCGGCGTGCGCGTGGACGCGACGCCGGAGCGCTCGTAGAGCGCGATCGCGAGCGGGTCATGAGCGTCAGCTCGCGCAGGTAGCGCGCCAGCACCCGGATTGCCGGACAGCTCGCCGATCCGGTGGTGGAAGGCGAGCGAGCGCTCGAGACCGGCGTCGCGATCGCCGCGCGCGTAGGCGGCGTTCTCGTCGCGGACGAGCCGGCGCAGCGCCGCGATCTCGCGGGGTCGCACGCTCGGCGGCCGCGGCGACCGCGGCCGCCTCGATCACCCGGCGCGCGTCGAAGGTGTCGCGAACCTGGGCGGCGCTCGGCCGGGCGACGACCGCGACGCGCTTCTCGCGCAGGTCGACGACCCCCTCGGCGTCGAGCCGGCGCAGCGCCTGGCGCACGATCGTGCGTGACACGCCGAAGTGCGCGCCCAGCGGGCCTTCCTGGAGCTTGGTGCCCGGCGCCAGCCGCCGCTCGAGAATCGCCGTGCGGATCGCCTCGGCGATCCGCGCCTCGGCCCCGCCGGCTTCCTTGCGCCGCCGCCTCGCCGACCTCCGGATGTCGCCCGCCTCGCCATCGGCGCGACTCTACGGCCGGCTTCCGGCGGGCGTCAATCGTCGGGATACACCAGTGACCAGATCGGCGCACCCAGATCGACGACACTGAACGACGATCGGTCGCGGCGGCGGCCGCCGAGATTTCGTCGCGGGCGACCGGGCGGCGTCCGATCGGGTATGCAGGATCGAGGCCGGCCGGCCCTCGCCCATTGACATCCGGCGCCGCCGGCGCGACGATGGCCGTCGCGGCCGGATCGCCGTCCGCCACCCCGCCGCCGCTGCCGCCGCCCCTGCTGCCCCCGCCGCCGCCGTGGCCGACCCGGATCCGATCCGCCTGATCGTCAACGGCGAGCGCGTCGACGTCGAGCGCGTCGCGCCGCAGACGACGCTCCTCGCCTGGCTGCGCGAGCAGCGCGGACTCACCGGCACCAAGGAAGGCTGCGCCGAGGGCGACTGCGGCGCCTGCACGGTAGTCGTCGCCGAATCGCGCGGCGACGGCACGCTCGACTGGAACCCGGTCAACGCCTGCCTGCGCCTGCTGCCGACGCTCGACGGCAAGGCGGTGTTCACGATCGAGTCGCTGGCCGGGCCCGGCGGCCCACTCCACCCGGTCCAGCAGGCGATGGTCGATTGCCACGGTTCGCAGTGCGGCTTCTGCACGCCGGGGATGACGATGAGCCTGTTCGCGCTGGGCAAGCGGACCGGTTCGCGGACCGGTACGCCGTCGCGCGAGGCGGTCGACGACGCGCTGTCCGGCAACCTGTGCCGCTGCACCGGCTACCGGCCGATCGTCGAGGCGGCGCAGCAGGGTTGCGCCGCGATGGCGCGCGCCGAGGGATGGCGCGGGCCGGGCGTGGCCGCCGATGGCAGCCGCGTCGTCGGCACCGACGAGGAGCGCCTCGCCGCGCAACTCGACGCGCTCGCCCGCGAGTCGACCTTCGAATACGTCGGCGGGGGCCAGCGCTGGATCGCGCCGGTCTCGGTCGACGGGCTCGCGCACGCCTGCACCGCGCATCCCGACGCGCGCCTCGTCGCCGGCGCGACCGACGTCGGCCTGTGGATCACCAAGCAGCACCGCGACCTCGGGACCATGATATGGACCGGCGCGGCGAAAGACCTCGCGGCGATCCGCACCGACACCGAGGCGATCGAGATCGGCGCCGGCGCGAGCCTCGACGCCGCGTTCGAGGCGTTCGACGGCGACTATCCGGAACTCACCGAGGCCTGGACCCGCTTCGCCTCGGCGCCGATCCGCGCGTCGGGCACGATGGGCGGCAACGTCGCCAACGGCTCGCCGATCGGCGATTCGATGCCGGCGCTGATCGCGCTCGACGCGCGGGTCGTCCTCACCAAAGGGCCGCGCACCCGCACGCTCGCCCTCGAGGACTTCTACCTCGCCTACCAGAAGACCGCCCGCGAGCCGGGCGAGTTCGTCCGCGCGATCCTGGTGCCGCGCCGTCCGGCGGACCTGCGCCTTCGCGCCTACAAGGTGTCGAAGCGTTTCGACCAGGACATCTCGTCGGTGTTCGTCGCGATCGCGCTGGTCGTCGAGTCGGGCGTCGTGCGGTCGGCGCGGATCGGCGCCGGCGGCGTCGCGGCGACGCCTAAGCGCGCCGGCGCCGCCGAGGCGGCGCTCGCCGGAGAGCCGTGGACCGAAGCGACCGCCGAGGCCGCGGCGCGCGCGCTCGAAGCCGAGTTCTCGCCGATCGACGACATGCGGGCGTCGGCCGCCTACCGCCGGCGCGTGCTGGGCAACCTGATGCGCCGGTTCTGGCTCGAGACCGGGTCGCCGGCCCAGGGGCGCCCGGCGCCGGTCACGCGCGTCGGCACGCTGGCGGCGGACTGAGCCGATGAACAATCCGCGCGAGGGACTGCCCGACCTCGACGCCGGCGGCGGTGGGGACGACGGCGGCGGCGAGACGATCGGCCGGCCGGTCGCGCACGATTCGGCCGCGCTCCACGTCACCGGTACCGCCGCCTACATCGACGACATCCCCGAGCCGCGCGGGACGCTCCATGCCGCGGTCGGCGTCTCGCCGGTCGCGCACGCGCGGCTGCGCGGCGTCGATCTGGCCGCGGTGCGCGCGGCGCCCGGCGTCGTCGACGTCGATCGTCGCCGCGGACATCCCGGGCAGCAACAACGTCGGGCCGATCGTCGACGACGACCCGATCCTCGCCGACGGCGTGGTCCACTTCGCCGGCCAGCCGGTGTTCGCGGTCGCGGCGACCTCGGTCGAGGCGGCGCGCCGGGCGGTCCGGCGGGCGGCATTCGACCTCGAGCCCGAGCCGGCGATCCTCACGATCGACGCGGCGATGGAAGCGCGCTCGTTCGTGCTGCCGCCGGTGCACGTCGCCCGCGGCGACGCGAAGCGGCGCTGGCGCGCGCGCCGCACCGTCTCTCCGGCACGATCCGCTCGGGCGGCCAGGACCACTTCTACCTCGAGGGGCAGATCGCGCTGGCGATCCCGCTCGAGGGCGGGGCGATGCACGTGCACTGCTCGACCCAGCATCCGGGCGAGGTCCAGCAGATGGTCGCGCACGCGCTCGGGCTCGCCGCGCACGAGGTCGTCGTCGAGTGCCGGCGGATGGGCGGCGGCTTCGGTGGCAAGGAGACGCAGATGTCGCTCTACGCCTGCGTCGCGGCGCTGCTCGCGCGGCGCAGCGGCCGGGCGGTGAAGCTGCGCCTCGACCGCGACGACGACATGCGCTCGACCGGCAAGCGCCACGCCTTCGTCCACGGCTTCGACGTCGGCCACGACGACCAGGGCCGCATCCTCGCGCTCGACCTGACGATGGCCTCGCGCTGCGGCTTCTCCGCCGATCTCTCCGGGCCGATCAACGACCGCGCGGTGTTCCACGCCGACAACGCCTACTGGCTGCCCGACGTCGCGATCCACAATTACCGCTGCCGCACCAACACGGTGTCCGACACCGCGTTCCGCGGCTTCGGCGGCCCGCAGGGGATGTTCGCGATCGAGGCGGTGATCGACGCGGTCGCGCGGGCGACCGGCCGCGATCCGCTCGACGTGCGCAAGGTGAACCTCTACGGCGTGACCGAGCGCAACGTGACGCCGTTCGGCATGACGGTCGAGGACAACATCGTGCCGGCGCTGATCGACCGGCTCGAGGAGACCTCGCGCTACCGCGAGCGGCGCGCCGAGATCGCCGCCTGGAACCGCGAAAGCCCGGTGATCAGGCGCGGGCTGGCGCTGACGCCGGTCAAGTTCGGCATCTCGTTCACCGCGACCCACTACAACCAGGCCGGCGCGCTGGTCCACGTCTACCAGGACGGCACCGTGCTCCTGAACCACGGCGGCACCGAGATGGGCCAGGGACTCTTCACCAAGGTCCGTCAGGTCGTCGCCCAGGAATTGGGCATCGGCGTCGAGGCGGTGCGGGTCAGCGCGTCGGACACGAGCAAAGTGCCCAACGCCTCGCCGACCGCGGCCTCGTCGGGCAGCGATCTGAACGGCATGGCGGCGCGCGACGCCGCGCGCACGCTGCGCCAGCGCCTGGCGGCGCACGCCGCGCGCACGTTCGACTGCGATCCGGGGGCGATCGCCTTCCGCGACGGCACGGTCGGCGCCGGTTCGCGGTCGATCGCCTTCGCCGAACTCGCGCGCTCGGCCTACCACGCGCGCGTGCCGCTGTCGGCGACCGGCTTCTACGCGACGCCCAAGATCCACTACGACAGGAAGACGTTGTCCGGCCGGCCGTTCTTCTACCACGCCTACGGCGCCGCCTGCGCCGAAGTCGCGATCGACACGCTGACCGGCGAGCATCGGCTCCTCGCCGTCGACATCCTCCACGACGTCGGCCGCTCGCTCAACCCGGCGATCGACCGCGGCCAGATCGAGGGCGGCTTCCTGCAGGGCTGGGGCTGGCTCGCGATGGAGGAGCTGGTCTGGGACGCCAAGGGCGAGTTGAAGACCCACGCGCCGTCGACGTACAAGATCCCGACCGCACGCGACTGGCCGGCGCGCTCGCGGGTCGACTTCTGGCCGGCCGAGAACCGCGAGGAGACGATCCACCGCAGCAAGGCGGTCGGCGAGCCGCCGTTCATGCTGGCGCTGGCCGGGTTCCACGCGTTGCGCGATGCGGTGGCGAGCATCGCCGACTACCGATACACCCCGGACCTGGACGCGCCGGCGACCGACGAGCGTATCCTCTTCGCCGTGGACGATCTGAAGCGCCGCGTCGGGGGGAGCGCGCG
>JAXMFN010000024.1:0-40948 GCA_046347725.1 Burkholderiales bacterium | reverse complement strand
ACGAGTGGAAGCGCGACTCGTCGTCGTGCGTACACCAGGCGCCGCCGGCGACGTCGCGCACGCCGGCGCGCAACAGCCGGCGCTGCGCGAGCACCGGCAGGTCGGCCATCCACTTGCCGTCGTCCCGCGGCGCGAAGCAGTCGGCGTCGGCGCCGGCGCGCTTGACGAACGCGTCGTGGACGTCGGCGCCGACCTCGAAGGCGCGCGGGCCGATCCCCGGGCCGATCCAGGCGACGACCTCGCCGGGCGCGACGCCCATCGCCGCGAGCGTCGCCTCGAGAACGCCGGCGGCGAGCCCGCGCCAGCCGGCGTGGGCGATGCCGACGACCTCCCCGCCGCGCGAGGCGAGCACGACCGGCAGGCAATCGGCGGTACGCACCGCCAGCGGAACGCCGCGCGCGCGGGTCACCGCGGCGTCGGCTTCCGGCGGATCGCGCGAGAGCGCCGCGAGCGATTCGGCGCCGACGTCGACGACCCGCGTGCCGTGCACCTGCGACAGCCAGACCGGCGGAGCGGGCAGGTAGCTCGCGAGGAGTTCGCGGTTCGCGCTCACCGCGGCGCGATCGGCGGCGTCGCGCAGGCGCGCCGGACCCACGTCCATCGACGCCGACGCGCCGGTCGACCAGCCGCCGTTGCGCGTCGTCGACAGCGCCAGGACCTCGACCGGCGCCGCCCATCCGGGGACGAGCCAGTCGAGCCCGTCGGCGTCGAGGCGCTCGCGCAGCCGCTCGCCGTCGCGCGGCGGCGGCGGTGGCGGCGGCGTTCCAGGGCGGCCGGTGTTCACGTGCGCGCCTCGCGCCGCAGTTCGTCGAGCAGGCGGGCGAAATCCGCCGGCGCCGGGGCGGCGAACGAGACCTCGCGGCGGGTCGCCGGATGGACGAAGGCGAGCCGCTCGGCGTGCAGCGCCTGGCGGGCGAACGACGGCACGCCGGCGGCGCGGGCGCGACCGCCGTAGACCGGGTCGCCGAGGAGCGGGTGGCCGATCGCGGCCAGGTGGACGCGGATCTGGTGCGTGCGTCCGGTGTCGAGCCGGCAGCGCACCAGCGTCGCGCGGCCGAAGCGCTCCAGCGGCTCGACGTGCGTGCGCGCCGGCTTGCCGCGCGCGACGACCGCCATCGAGGTGCGAACCGCCGGATGGCGGCCGATCGGCGCGTCGACGTCGACGGCGCGGGCGAGATCGCCGCGCACGATCGCCCGGTACTCGCGCTTGGCGGTGCGCTGGGCGAGCTGGCGGACGAGATCGGTGTGCGCTTCGAGGGTGCGCGCGACGACGAGGAGCCCGCTCGTATCCTTGTCCAGCCGATGGACGATGCCGGCGCGCGGCACGCGCGCGACCTCGGGGTAGCGGTGGAGCAGCGCGTTGAGGAGCGTGCGGTCGCGGTTGCCGGCGCCCGGATGGACGACCAGCCCGGCCGGCTTGTCGACGACGGCGATCGCGTCGTCTTCGTGGACGACGCCGAGCGCGATCGGCTGCGGTTGGTCGGCGATCGGCGCGGCGTCCTCGCCGGGCGCGACCTCGATCCGCTCGCCGCCTGCGAGCTTGCGCTTGGCGACGCCGGGCGCGCCGTCGACCGCGACCCGTCCCTCGTCGATCCAGTCCTTGAGGCGGCTGCGCGAATGGGCGGGCAGCAGGCGCGCGAGCGCCTGGTCGAGGCGCAGACCCGCGAGCGCCGGCGGCACGGTCAGGGTCGCGCCGTCGGCCGGGGGGGCTGGGCTATACTTCACGCTCTTTTCGCCGGCTCGATCACGCCCCGATGACCTTCCTGCGCTCCCTCGTCGCCGCGCTCCTGGTCGCGTTCGTCGCGGCCGGCTGCGGCCTGTTGCCGGAAAAGGCCGACGAGACGTCCGGATGGTCGGCCGACCGGCTCTACCGCAACGCCCACGATTCGATGCTCGAGGGCAATTATACGCGGGCGATCAAGCTCTTCGAGACGCTGGAGGCGCGCTTCCCCTACGGCCGCTACGCGCAGCAGGCGATGCTCGAAAGCGCCTATTCGAGCTACCGCGCCAACGAGATACCGACGGCGATCGCCACGCTCGACCGCTTCATCCGCACCTACCCGAACCACCCGGCGGTCGACTACGCCTACTACTTGAAGGGCATCGTCAATTTCCGCGAGGACCAGGGCCTGTTCGGCTACATCTACGAGTTCGACCTGGCCGAGCGCGATCCCAAGGCGATGAAGGATTCGTTCGCCGCCTTCCGCGAACTGACGGTCAAGTTTCCGGACAGCCGCTACGCCGACGATTCACAGGCGCGGCTCCTGTACCTGTCGAACGCGCTGTCGATGTACGAGGTCCACGTCGCGCGCTACTACTACAACCGCGGCGCCTACGTCGCGGCGGCGGCGCGCGCGCAGCAGTCGCTGGTCAACTACCCGAGGACGCCGGCCAACGAGCACGCGCTCGACGTGCTGACGCGCGCCTACGACAAGCTCGGCCTCGTGCAGCTGCGCGACGACAGCCGCGCGATCCTGCAGAAGACCTATCCGCAGAGCGCGTATCTGACCGGCGCGCTGGGCGCGTCGCGGCCGTGGTGGAAGTTCTGGGGCACCGACACCTACCGCGGCGTCGACACCGGCACCGACGACGGGCGCGGCCAGGCCACCAAGCCGTGGTGGCAGTTCTGGTAGCCGCCGCTCAGGCGAAGAACGCGATCACCTCGTCGATCTCGCGCGTCCGCTTCATCGGCGGCAGCGAGCGCCATAGCGTCTTGCCGTAGGGCTTGTCTACCAGCCGCGGGTCGCCGATCACCAGCACGCCGCGGTCGGCCTCGGTGCGGATCAGCCGGCCGGCGCCCTGCTTCAGGCTGATCGCCGCCTGGGGGATCTGCCAGTCGCGGAACGGATTGCCGCCGTCGTCGGCGAGCGCCTTCAGGCGCGCGGCCAGCAGCGGATCGTCGGGCGGCGCGAACGGCAGCTTGTCGATGACGACGACCGACAAGGCGTCGCCGGCGACGTCGACACCCTCCCAGAAGCTCGCGCTGCCGAGCAGCACCGCGTTGCCGGCGCGCCGGAAGCGCTCGAGCAGCTCGGTCTTCGATCCTTCGCCCTGGACGAGCAGCGGGCCGTCGACGCCGATCGACGGCAGCGCGTCGGCGAGCCGCTCCCTCGCCCGGGCGAGCGCGCGCAGCGTCGTGAACAGCAGGAAGGCGCGGCCTTTCGAGGCTTGGAGCACCGGCAGCACCGCCTCGATCACCGCGTCGGTGTGCGCCGGGGTGTTCGGCTCGGGCAGGCCGCGCGGGACGTAGAGCAGCGCCTGGGTCGCGTAGTCGAACGGGCTCTCCCAGGCGCCGGTCGCCGCGTCGTCGAGGCCGAGCGCGCGGGTGTAGTGCGAGAAGTCGCCGCCGACCGCGAGCGTCGCCGAGGTGAAGATCCAGGCGCGCGCCGAGGCGTCGAGCTGGCGGCGGAAGAGCCCGGCGACCGACAGCGGCGAGGCGTGGAGCTGGAAGCCGTGCGCCGTCACGTCGATCCAGCGGATCCAGCGCTCGCCCGACTCGTCCGGCGCGTCGCTCGAGTCGCGCCAGCGGGCGATCCGCCGCGCCGCCTCGTCGGCCCGCGAGGCGACGCTCGCGAGGTCTTCGCTGCGCTCGGCGTAGTGCGTCAGCTCGGTGGCGACGCGGTCGATCGCCGCGGCGAGCTCGTCGATCGCCTCGGCGAATCCCGGCCGCGCCAGCGCGACGTCGCGCGGCAGCTTGGCCGGCAGGTCGCCGGCCGCGAGCCGCAGCTTGCGGATCGCCGGGGCGAGGTCGGAGGCGGCGTCGGGGAGGTCGGGGACGTCGCGCAAGGTCGTGCGCGCCGCCACCTCGGCGTCGCGCGCGAGCTCGGCGAGCGCGCCGGCCGCGGTCTGCTCGCCGAAGAACGTCGTCGCGGTGTCGGGCAACTGGTGCGCCTCGTCGAGGATCACGGTGTTGCAGGCCGGCAGCAGCTCGGCGACGCCCTCGTCGCGCAGCATCACGTCGGCGAAGAACAGGTGGTGGTTGACGACGACGACGTCGGCGTCGAGCGCGTCCTTGCGCGCCTTCATCACGAAGCAGTCGCGGTAGTGGCCGCAGTTCGAGCCGAGGCAGTTGTCGCGCGTCGAGGTGACCACACTCCAGATCGACGCGTTCTCCGGCACGTCGCCCAGCTCGGCGCGGTCGCCGCGCTCGGTCGCCTGCGCCCAGCGCACGACCTTGGGCAGCAGCCGCACGTCTTCGCGCGAGGGCAGCCGGTCTTCGCGCGAGGCGCGCTCGAGGTGGTGCAGGCAGACGTAGTTCGCCCGGCCCTTCAGCAGCGCGATCGTCGCCGGCGAGGCGAGCGCGTCGCGCACCAGCGGCAGGTCGCGCTCGTAGAGCTGGTCCTGCAGCGTCTTCGTGCCGGTCGACACGATCACCTTGCCGCCGGCGACGAGCGCCGGCACGAGGTAGGCGAAGGTCTTGCCGGTGCCGGTCCCGGCCTCGGCGACCAGCCGGCCCTGCGTTTCGATCGCCTCGAGGACCGCGTGCGCCATCGCCGTCTGCTGCGGGCGCGGCCGGTAGCGCTCGAGCTTGGCGGCGAGCGGACCGCCGGGGGCGAACGCCGCCTCGATCTCGGCCGCCAGCGCGCTCGCGGGCGTCGCCGTCCCGCCGCGCGGAGATGAACGAGGGCCGCCGTCCGGCGCGCGGACGTCCGACGCTTCCATCGCCGGTCCTACTTGGTCGACGCGACGGCCCCGGGCGGCGACTTGGCGGCGGTCGCCGTCGGCAGCGGCCGCACGCGCGAGCGGACCGTGTCGACGATCAGGCGCACGCCGTCGATCCGCTCCTCGAAGTCGATGTACGGCGTGACCGTGCGCGTCAGGTAGTCGTCGGCGGACTCGCCCGGCCGCCACGAGAGGTCGACGAGCGCGTAGTTCCACGCTTCCTGCAGGCTCCTCAATCCCTGGACCGCCTGCTGCGAGATCGACGCCTCGCGCAGCGCCGCCTGGTAGGGCTTGGCCATGTTGCCGCGTTGCTTCACCACGCACGAATCGCTCTTGGCGCGGTTGAGGCCCTCCTGCGACTTCTCGTGCCCCCACTCGATGATCTCGATCGACTTGACGTGCCGGCACATCGTGTAGAGGTGGCGGATCGCGTCGTAGTAGCACTCGAGCGGCGGGCCGCCGTCGGCGTTCGGGCAGACGTAGTTGTACGCCGGTCCCGGGTTGCCGCCGATCGACTTCTGGGCGACGGCCGGCGCGCCGGCGAGGGCGAGCGCGGCGGCGGCGACGACGACGGCAGGGCGCAGGCGCGGCGAGGCGGGCATGAACCGCTCCGGGGGTGGGGACGGCGCATGCTACGCCGCGGCAGAGGCCGGCTCAAGTCGGCCGGTCGGACGATCGGCGGTTCGAACTCGCGCGTCGCACTCGCAAACGGGGCCGGTGGGTCGGGCCTCGGCCCGACCGCCGCCGGTTCAACCCGCCGGCCGCCAGTGCTCGACGACCAGCTCCAGCGACTCGCGTCCCTGCCAGGCGTTGATCTCCGGCCGGTAGACCGCATGGATGTCGCGCGGCAGCGTGTCGGTGTGGCCGAACAGGATCGCCTCCCAGGACTCGCCGCCGCGGGCGAGTTTCAGGCGCGAGTGCTTCTGGCCGACGATCCGCTGGCCGGCGACCTCGAACGGCGCGTCGAAGCGCGGCGGCGGAAAACCCGGGCCCCAGACCTGTTCGCGCAGACGCTGCGCGAGGCCGGTGTCGAGTTCGCCGGGCGCGAGCTCGCCGTCGGTCTCCAGACGCCGCTCGAGGTCGTCGTCGCTCAAGCGCTCGCGCGCGACCGCCTCGAAGGCGGCGGCGAAGCGATCGACGTCGCCGGGCCTGAGCGTCAGCCCGGCGGCGTAGGCGTGCCCGCCGTAGCGCAGCACCAGCCCCGGCTCTCGCTTGGCGACCAGGTCGATCGCGTCGCGCAGGTGGAAGCCGGCGATCGAGCGGCCCGAACCGCGCACCTCGCCGTCGCCGCCGGGCGCGAAGACGACCACCGGACGATGGACCCGGTCCTTGATCCGCGAGGCGACCACGCCGATCACGCCCTGATGCCAGGTCGGGCGGAACGCGCAGACCGACGCGCGGGCGCCGGGCTGTTCGTCGAATTCGTCGAGCCCGGCGAGCGCCTCGCCGACGATCGAGGCCTCGATGTCGCGCCGCTCTCGGTTCATCCGGTCGAGCTCGCGGGCGAGGACGAGCGCCTCGCGCGGGTCGTCGGTGCACAGCAGCCGGATGCCGATCGACATGTCGGCGAGGCGACCGGCGGCGTTGACCCGCGGACCGGCGACGAATCCCAGGTCGGCGACGCTGGCCTGCGCCGGGTCGCGGCCGGCGGCGGCGAAGAGCGCGGCGATGCCGGCCTTCGAACGTCCGGCGCGGATGCGGCGCAAGCCCTGGTCGACGAGGATCCGGTTGACCCGGTCGAGCCGCACGACGTCGGCGATCGTGCCCAGCGCGACCAGGTCGAGGAGCGAGGCCAACGCCGGCAGCGCCGCCTCGTCGCGCCCGCGCGCGCGCAGCGCCGCGCGGGTCGCCGCCAGCACGTAGAACATCACGCCGACGCCGGCGATGTGCTTCGAGGCGAAGGCGCAGCCCGGCTGGTTGGGATCGACGACGATCGCCGGCGCCGGCAGCCGCTCGCCCGGCAGGTGGTGGTCGGTGACCAGCACGTCGATCCGGTGCGCGGCGGCGGCGGCCACGCCGTCGACGCTGGCGATGCCGTTGTCGACGGTGACCAGGAGCTTCGGCGCGAACGCCCGGGCGAGCTCGACGATCGGCGGCGTCAGTCCGTAGCCGTGCTCGAAGCGGTTGGGGACGAGGAAGCGCACGTCGCCGCCCATCGCCGTGAGGCCGCGCAGCGCGGCGGCGCAGGCGGTCGCGCCGTCGGCGTCGTAGTCGGCGACGACGACGACGCGCTCGCGCCGCTCGATCGCGTCGGCCAGCCGCTCGCCGGCGCGCTCCGCGTTCATCATCGCCTCCGGCGTCGGCAGCCGCGCGAGCGAGCAGTCGAGCTCGGCGGCGCTGGCGACGCCGCGCGACGCGTAGAGCCGCGCCAACACCGGGTCGACCCCGGCGCGGGCGAGCTCGCCGGCGGTACCAGCCGGTATCTCGCGCCGGACGATCGCCGGGAGCATCGGCTCAGGCCGAGGGCGCCGGTCGGCGGCGCGGCGCGAGCCGCGCCCGAAGCCGCGCCGCGAAGCCGGGCCGCGGCACGTTCCAGACGCCCCGATCGGTGGCGAGCGCGATCGAGGCGATCCGACCGCGGGCAAGCGCCTCGGCGGCCGGCGCGAACCAGTCGCGCTCGGCCCAGTCGAGCGAGCGCGCCTCGCCAAGCGGCGGCAGCGCGACAACGACGTGCGCGGCCGGGCGCGTCGCCGGCACCGCGTGGACCGCGGCCTCGAAGCTCGCCGGCAGCCGCAGCGTCTCGCCGCCGGCGTGTCGGGCGAGGCCCCGGACGACGTCGCCGGCGCGGCTGTCGGCGGCGTGGGCGCGGAACGGCGCGACCAGCCCCAGGTCGTCCAACGCGCCGCCGCCCCAGAACCACAGGCCGTTCACCGCCGGCCGGCCGGCACGCTCGCGGGCCGCGTTCACCGGATGCGTGAAGAGGAGCATCTGGATCTCCGTCCCCCAACGCAGCCACAGGCGCGCGTCGGCGCCGCGCGGCGGGTGCGCCGAGAGGACGCCGCCGAGCGCCACCGCCAGCGGCACGGTGTCGAGCGACGGCCGCGTCGCCGACGTCGCGAAGATCGCATCGGGCCGCGGCGCATGGAAGCGCAGGCCGTCGGCGGCGAAATGGGCGTCGAGCGCGACGACGATCGCGGCGACTTCATCGGCGTCGAGGTCGTCGATGCGCGCGGCGAGCCGAACGTCGTCGCGGCCGGCGACGAGCGACACCGGATCGGCGACGAGCACGGTCGACGGTCCCGGCTCGAGTCCGGCGCCCAGCGCCGCGGCCGGCGCGACGGGCGGCGAGCGGCCGTCCGCGGCTCGCGCCGCGCCGAGCGCCTGCAGCGTCGCCGCCTCGACGCCGGGCGCGTCCGACCGCGACGACGACCACGACGCGAGACGCGCGAGCGCGGGACCGGCGAGCGTGTCGCGGTCGAAGACCGCGGATCCGGGAACGACGAACGTGAAGCGCATCTCCGATCGGGGGCTCGCGTCGGCGCGGCCAGTCTAGCATGCGATAATCGCGCGACCGCCGCGCCGATGCGGACGAGTCCGCCTCCCGTGTCCCCCTACGAACTGGCCGTCGGCCTGCGCTACACGCGCGCCCGCAAGGGCTCGGGCCGCAACGCCTTCATCTCGTTCATCGCGCTGATGTCGATGGCCGGGATCGCGCTGGGGGTCGCCGCGCTCATCGTCGTGCTCTCGGTGATGAACGGCTTCCAGCAGGAGCTGCGCAACCGGATCCTCTCGGTCGCCTCGCACATCGAGGTGCGCGGCATTCCCTCGCTCGCCGACTGGGAATCGGTCGCGCGGCTGGCGCGGCAGCACCCGCGCGTGGTCGCGGCGGCGCCCTACGTGCTCGGCCAGGCGATGCTCTCCGCCGGCGAGGTCAACCGCGGCGCGATCGTCCGCGGCATCGATCCGTCGCGCGAGGACGCGGTCGCCGACATCGGCCGCCACATGAAGCGCGGCTCGCTCGCCGCCCTCAAGCCCGGCGAGTTCGGGATCGTGCTCGGGGCCGAGCTCGCCCGCGCGCTCGGCGTCGGCCCCGGCGACGCGGTGCTGGCGATCACCCCGCAGGGAACGGTCACGCCGGCCGGCACGCTGCCGCGGGTCAAGACCTTCAAGGTCGTCGGCGTCTTCGAGATCGGCATGTACGAGTTCGACAACGGTCTGGCGCTCGTCGACCTCGACGACGCGCGCCGGCTCTACCGCGTCGAGGGCGTGTCGGGCGTGCGCCTGAAGCTCGACGAGCTGTTCGCCGCGCCGGCGGTGGCCCGCGACCTGTCGCGGGCGTTGCCGGTCGACGCCGAGCTGCGCGACTGGACCCGCAGCCACTCGAACTTCTTCCGCGCCGTCCAGATCGAGAAGCGCGTGATGTTCATCATCCTGACGCTGATCGTCGCGGTCGCCGCGTTCAACATCGTCTCGGCGCAGGTCATGCTCGTCACCGACAAGCAGGCGGACATCGCGATCCTGCGCACGCTGGGCGCGACGCCGGCCTCGGTGATGGCGATCTTCGTGATCCAGGGCGCGCTGATCGGGGTGATCGGCACGGCGATCGGCGTCGCCGGCGGCGTCGCGCTCGCGCTCAACGTCGAGACCGTGGTCCCGGCGATCGAGCGGACCTTCGGCGTGACCTTCCTCGACAAGAGCATCTACTACATCAGCGACCTGCCCTCCGACCTGCAGCGCGCCGACGTGGTCACGATCGCGGCGATCGCGCTCGTTCTCGCGCTGGTCGCGACGCTCTACCCGTCGTGGCGCGCCTCGCGCGTCAACCCGGCCGCCGCGCTCCGCTATGAGTGAGCCGATCGGCAGGCCCTCGCAGTCGCCTCGGGGGGACGCGTCGCGCAGCGACGCTCCGGGGGGATCGCATCCGCCGGTGCTCGCCTGCCGGTCGCTCGCCAAGACCTACACCGGCGGGCCGCAGGACGTCGTCGTCCTCGCGGGCGTCGATCTCGACGTCGCGGCCGGCGAGCGGATCGCGATCGTCGGCGCGTCCGGGTCGGGCAAGAGCACGCTGCTCCATCTGCTGGGCGGTCTCGACGCGCCGACCGCGGGCGAGGTGCGTCTCGACGGCGCGCCGTTCACCACGCTGCCGGAGGCCGAGCGCGGACGCGTGCGCAACCGCGCGCTCGGGTTCATCTACCAGTTCCACCACCTGCTGCCGGAGTTCACCGCGGTCGAGAACGTCGCGATGCCGCTCGCGATCCGCCGCGTCGCGCGCCGCGAAGCGCTGGCGGCGGCGGCGGCGGTGCTCGACCAGGTGGGCCTCGCGCAGCGTCGGCTGCACCTGCCGGGCGAACTCTCCGGCGGCGAGCGCCAGCGCGTCGCGCTCGCCCGGGCGCTCGTCACCCGGCCGCGCTGCGTGCTCGCCGACGAGCCGACCGGCAATCTCGACCGGCGCACCGCGGCGCAGGTCTACGAGCTGATGCTGGCGCTCAACCAGGACGCCGGCACCGCGCTCCTGATCGTCACGCACGATCCCGAGCTCGCCGCGCGCGCCGACCGCACGCTCGCGCTGGTCGACGGCCGCCTCGTCGACCCGGCCCGCGGAACCGCGTCACCGACCTGATCGGCGCGCCGGGTCAGTCGGCGGCGCGGGCGACCCGGACGTCGGCGAGCCCGGCCGCCCGCACGAGCCGGGCGATCGCGGCGCGCTCGGCGTCGTCGACGCCGAGCTGCGGTTCGCGCACCGTCGCGTGCGGGAAGAGTCCCTGCAGCTTCAGCACCTCCTTCATCCGCGGCCGGTAGTCGCGGATCGGCGCGCGCCAGCAGTGGCGGGCGAGGGGACCCAGCTTCGTCCAGATCGCGCTGGCGCGGCCGTAGTCGCGCCGGGCGACCGCGGCGTGCATCTCCACCAGCTCCGCGGTCGCCGTCCCGGCGAAGCCGATCAGCGCGCCATCGCAGCCCATCACCATCGCCTCGTAGATGAAGGTGTCGCTGCCGGTCAACACGCCGAGCCGGCGCGGCAGCGAGCGCGCGGCGTCGATCGTCTCGACCGTCTTGGTCGTGTCGAACGACGCCTCCTTGAGCCCGACGATCTGCGGGATCGCCGCCAGCCGCGCCAGCGTGTCCGGCGGGAAGTCCGGGCCCCAGGCGACCGGGAACTGGAACGCGAACATCGGCAGCCCGACGCCGTCGGCGATCGTGCGGTGGTAGCGCTCGATCATCTCGCCGGGCACCGGCTTGCCGAGGAAGGTCGGGAACGGCGGGAAGATCGCCAGCGCGTCGGCGCCGGCCGCCGCGAGCTCGCGGCCCCAGCGCACCGCGTCGCGCGTCGACCCGGCGATCAGCCCGGAGACGAGCGGGCAGGCTTCGCCGATCGCCCGTTTCGACACGGCCAGCACCGCGAGCTGCTCGTCGCGGTCGAGCGCCGGACCCTCGCTCGCGTCCATGTTCATCGCGATCGCCGTCGGGCGCTGGCGCGCGATCCAGCCGAGGTAGGACGCGAGCGAGGTCTCGTCGATCGTCTGGTCCGGGTGCATCGGCAGGAACGGGGCGGCGATGATGCCGCGGGCTTCGATCGTCATCGGGGGCCTCCGGCGCGGGCGGCGCCGTGCAGCACGCCGCGCGCGAGGAACAGATCGGTGATCGATTGCGTCGCCTCGGCGAAGCCGCGCTCGCGCCGCGCCTCGAGACCGCGCGGTCGCGCGAGCCCGATCTCGAGCACGCGCTCGATCCTCCCGGGTCGCGGCGACATGACGACGACGCGGTCGGCGAGCAGCACCGCCTCGTCGACCGAGTGGGTGATGAACAGCACGGTCTTCTTCGTGGCCATCCACAGCGCCTCGAGGTCGAGGCGCATCTGCTCGCGCGTCAGCGCGTCGAGCGCGCCGAACGGCTCGTCCATCAAGAGCAGCGGCGCGTCGTGGATCAGCGCCCGGGCGATCGCCACGCGCTGGCGCATGCCGCCGGACAATTCGTGCGGGTAGCGGTCGGCGAAATCGGCGAGGCCGACCTGTCCCAGCAGCGCCAGCGCGCGCTCGCGGTAGGCGCGCGGATCGAGCCCGCGCAGGTCGATCTGCACGAGCACGTTGTCGAGCGCGGTGCGCCAGTCGAGCAGCACCGGGCTCTGGAAGACGATGCCCAGGTCGGTCTGCGGCGCCTCGACGCGCCGGCCGCCGACCCGGACTTCTCCGGCCGAGGCGAGGTGGAGGCCGGCGACCAGCCGCAGGAGCGTGCTCTTGCCGCAGCCCGACGGCCCGACGATCGCCAGGAACTCGCCTTCGCGGATGGCCAGGTCGATCGACTCGAGCGCGTGCGTCTCGATGCCGCGCCGCCGGTAGGTCTTGGCGACGCCGGCCAGCTCGACGTAGGCGCGACCGGGGCCGCGCTCGGCGACGCCGGCGACGGCCGCTGCGGCCCGGGCGGTGCCGACGTCGTCGAGGCTCACGGATCCGCGCGACGCGCCGTTCAGGGCACGAACTCGTTGGTGTGGAACGCGGTCCACGGCTGGTCGGTCTTGAGCTCGCGGTAGGCCTTGAGGATCGAGAGCGTCTGGTCCCAGTCGGCCTGCGCGCCCCAGCCGATGCGGCCCTTCGAGTTCTTCGAGTCGAGGAGCTCGAAGTCGACCAGCATCTGGTCGAGCGTCGACTGGCGGTTGAGATCGGGCTTGGCCTTGAGCGCGGCGTCGACCGCCGCACCCGGGTTCTTCTTCGCCTCCTCCCAGGACCTGACCGACGCGCGCACGAACCGTCTGACCAGGTCCGGCTTCGACTTGATCAGGTCGTTCTTGGCGACGATCGTCATGCCGACGATGTTGGCGCCGAAGTCGGCGTAGCGCATCGCGGCCGGCGAAGCCGCGCTGCTTGATCAGGAAGAACTGGTCGTCGGCGCCGCCGAGCAGCGCGTCGGCGCGCTTCTCGAGCACGGTGACCACCTTGGCCGGCGGATCGACCTGCACCATCGAGATCTTCGCGCAGTCGACGTTGTTCGCCTTGCACACCGCCTGCAGCAGCGCGCCCAGCGGGTCGCCCGGCGACACGGCGACGCGCTTGCCCTCGAGGTCCTTGGGCGTCTTCAGGTTCGCCTCGGCGAGCGAGACCACCGAGAAGCCGGTCGAATTGAGCAGCGACATCACCGACTGGATCTCGGCGCCCTTGGCCGCGGTCGTGATCACCGACGAGGAATCCGCCATGCCGAAGGTGTCGGAGCCGGCGGCGACGACCTGGACCGTGTTCGCCGATCCGCGGCCTTCGTTGATCGTCAGGTCGAGGCCCTCGGCGGCGAAGAAGCCGCGCTCCTTGCCGTAGTAGAACGGCACGTGCAGACCGCCCAGGTACCAGTTGAGGCGCAGCGACACCGGCGTGGGTTGCGCGCTCGCGACCGGGGCGACGGCGGCGGCGAGCGCCGCGCCGGCGAGCGCGGCGACGATCCAGGTTCTGCGGTGCATGCGGGCCTCCTTCGTGAGCGGACGCCGCGGCGCGGCGTCCCGGGGTGGGTCACATCGTCGCGTCCTGCGCCGTGTGCTGCTGCGACACGTGCCAGGGGATCGCCAGCCGTTCGATCACCTCGACCGCGTAGTAGACGGCGAGCCCGATCAGCGACAGGAGCACGATCGTGGCGAACACCATCGGCGTCTCGAGCTGGCCGTTGTACTGGAGGAGCAGGTAGCCCAGGCCGCGGTCGGAGGCGACGAACTCGGCGACCACCGCCGCGGTCGCGGCCAGCGCGGCGCCGACCTTGAGGCCGGTGAACACATGCGGCAGCGCCTGCGGCAGGCGGATCTTGACGAACAGCTTGACGCCGCCGGCGCCGGTGGTGCGGGCGAAGTCCATGATGTCGCGATCGGCGCTCTTGAACCCGGCGATCGAGGCGACGACGATCGGGAAGAACGACAGCAGGAACACGAGCAGCAGCTTGGGCGTGAAGCCGAAGCCGAACCAGATGATGAACAGCGGCGCGATCGCGATCTTCGGCACGATCTGCAGGAAGACGATCACCGGGTAGACCGCCTGCTCCATGAACCGCGACCAGGCGATCCACATCGCCAGCGGGATCGAGACGACGACCGCGAGCGCGTAGCCGGCGAGGATCTCCTGCGTCGTGACCCAGGCGCCGGCCATCACCAGCTCGTGGCGCTTCCAGAACTCGGTCCAGACCTTCGACGGCGGCGGCAGCAGGTACTCCTTGACGCCGGCCACGCGCACGCCGACCTCCCAGACGACGATCAGCAGCGCGAAGACCGCGATCGCCGAGCCGCGGCGGCGCAGCCACTCGACGATCGCGGCGCCTCGCGCGCGGCCGGTCACGCGCCGCTCCGCCCCGCGGCGGCGGGATCGGCGAGGTCGAACGTGCCGTAGCGCGCCGGTACGTTGATCTCGAGCACCTCGAGGTCGTCGCTGCGCGCGATCACGTCGTGCGGGACGCCGGCCGGCTGGGTGATCGCCTCGCCGGCGCGCAGCGTGACCGCGCCGTCGACGCCGGCGTAACGGAAGGTGAGCCAGCCGCGCAGCACGTAGACGAAATGCGCGCTCATGTCGTGCCAGTGCCAGCCGGTCGGCGCCGGCAGCGGGGCGATGGCGCGGATGTGCTTCGCGCCCAGGCGCCCGCCGGTCGCGGCGTCGAGGCCCAGGTCGCGGTACTCGACATCGGCGCGCAGGCCCTCGCGGGTCCAGCCTTCGTCGGCGCCCGGCGAGCGGCGCAACGCGCAGAGCGCCTCGGCGAGGGCGAGCGGCCCGAGGTAGCGCGACGCGGTCGGTTCGTCCATCGTCGTTCGTCAGGCGGCGCGGACCGCCGCTCCGCGCGTCGGCCAGAGGTCCTCGAGCTCGCGGGCGATCTCGCCGGCGAGCGCCGCGTGGGCGGCGCGCCGCGCGGCGTCCATCCGCGCCAGCGGCCCGGCCACCGAGACGGTCGCGCAGGCGGGCGCCCGCGGATCGCCGCGCGGCCGCAAGGCGACGGCGACCGCGGCGACGCCGGGCTCGCCTTCCTCGACCGCTTCGCCCCAGCCGCGCCGGCGCGTCGCGCGAAGCTCGCGGCGCAGCGCGGCGATCGTCGTCACCGCCCGCGGACCCAGGCCCGGCGTGCAGAGCCGCCCCTCGCGCTCGACCTGCTCGATCGCGCGCTCCTCGGCGAGCGTCGCGAGCCAGGCCTTGCCGGTCGCGGTCGCGTGCAGGATCACGCCCCGCCCGGCGTCGGCGTCGTAGCGCAGACCGGTCGAGGCCCCTTGCGCCTTCGCGACCCAGGTCAGCGTGTCGCCCTCGACCAGCGCGAGGCGCGCGAGCTCACCGGTGCGCGACGCGAGCCGCTCGAGCGACGGTTGGGCGAGGTCGACGATGCCGTCGCCCGACAGGAAGCGGAACGCGAGCGCGGGGAGCTTCAGCGTCAACGCGTAGCGCCCGCCCGGCTCGTCCTGGCGCACGTAGCCACGCCGCTCGAGGATCGCGAGGAAGCGGTGCGTCGCGCTCTTGGGGAGTTGCAACCGCGCGGCGATGCCGCCCAGCGCGAGACCGGCCGGCTCGTCGGCGAGGAGTTCCACCACATCGAGGCAGCGCTGGGCGGGCGAGTAGATCACGCTGGATTACGCGGGGGCGGGCGCAGGCGAATGCGGAACGTCGTTCCGCATTGGGCACGACCCCCGCGGTGACGTCAACCTGCGGCGCAGCATGCGTCGGCGGATGTCCTGCCCCCTCGGGGGGAGGCGAGCGCAGCGAGCATCGGTGGGATCGTCCCGGCGCCCGCGCGGCGGCCCGAAGGGCGCCGGCCGCCCCCTCGGGGGGAGGCGAGCGCAGCGAGCATCGGGGGGATCAATACTCGACCGGCACCGGGTCGAGCGAACGCCACAGGTACCAGGTCGCGGCGCTGCGCCAGGGCCGCCAGGCCTCCGCCAGCTCGCGCAGCGCGCCGACCTCGATCGACGCGCCGCGCCGGTACTGGAGCGCCGCGGCCTTGCGCAGGCCCAGATCGTCGACCGGCAGGACGTCGGGCCGCAGTTCGTGGAACATCAGGAACATCTCGGCGGTCCAGCGACCGATGCCGCGCACCTCGCACAGCGCGCCGATCAGCGCCTCGTCGTCCATCGTGCGCCAGGCCTTCGGGTCGAGCGCGCCGGAGACGAAGTGGCCGGCCAGATCGGTGACGTAGGAGGCCTTTCGCTCCGAGTAGCCGATCGCGCGCAGCGCCGGCAGACCCAGCGCGTCGACCGCGACCGGGTCGAGCTTCGGGAAGGCGCCGGTGCGCCCGCCCGGGCGCGACGCGGCGACCAGCCGGCGCCAGATCGCGTCGGCGGCCTTGACCGAGATCTGCTGGCCGGTGATCGAGCGGGCGAGTGCGGTGAACGCGTCGCTGCGCCGTCGCAGGCTCACGCCGGGGTAGGCGCGCACCAGCCGTCGCATCACCCGGTCGCGGCGCGCGAGTTCGCGCGCCGCCTCGTCCCACCAGCGGGGCTTCACGCGGCGGCGCGGCGCTCGCGCCGCCGTGCGCGTCGCCGCCACGAGGCCACGACGTGCCAGCGCCAGACCACGCGGACGACGACGAATCCGATCGCCGAGAGCGTCAGCGCGAGCAGCACGATCCCGAGCGCGAGCGGCTTGCCCAGATCCGCCATCCAGCGGATCACCGCCGGCACGTACTCGGTCAGGTGCGTGAACGTCGGCGGCATCGCCGCCAGCGCGTGCGGCTGGTCGGGGAAGAAGATCCGCCCGTACTCGTAGGCGATGACGTAGAGCGGGACGATCGTGAACGGGTTCGTGTAGAAGGTCGTGATCGCCGCCAGCGGGAAGTTGGCGCGCACGAGGAGCGACAGGCCGATCGATCCCAGCACCTGGAGAGGACCGGGAATGAGCCCGCAGAGGAGGCCGACGGCGACCGCCCGCGCGGTCGACCGGCGGTTCAGGTACCAGAGGTCCGGGTCGGCCAGCGCCGGGACGTACTTGAGCACCCACGGGTGGTGGGTGATCTTGTCGACCGACGGTTTCCACCGGCCGGTCAGCTGTCGCAGGTATTGCCGTAGCATGGGGAGAGGGAAATGGTACTATGCGCGGCTTTTTTCGTTCCCTGAAGCCCATGAACCGTCGGTTGGTCACGCTCGTCCGGGGGTTCGTCGCCGTGGCCGCGCTCGCGGCCGCCGGCGCTGCTGCCGCCGCCGACCCGACCAAGGTCTACCGGATCGCCTTCCCGACCGCCGAGACGAGCTTCGACCCGGCGCGGGTTTCGGACCTGTATTCGAACACGGTCAACGAGGCGATCTTCGAGCAGCTCCTCACCTACGACTACCTCGCCCGTCCGGCCAAGCTCGTGCCGCTGACCGCCGAGGCGATGCCGGTGGTGACCGACAACGGCCGGGTCTACACATTCAAGGTCCGCAAGGGCATCCGCTACACCCCGGATCCGGCGTTCAAGGGCCGCTCCCGCGAACTGGTCGCCGCCGACTACGCCTACACGATCCGCCGTCACGCGGACCCGGCGAACCGCTCGCCGTGGGCGTTCATGATCGAGGGCAAGATCGAAGGCCTCGACGCCGAGATCGCGAAGGCGAAGAAATCGGGCCGCTTCGACTACGACGCCAAGATCGCCGGCCTGCAGACGCCGGACCCCCACACGTTGGTGATCCGGCTGAACGCGCCGGACTACCTGTTCAACTACACGATCGCGCACGTGCCCTACGGCGCGATGGCGCGCGAGGTCGTCGAGCACTACGGTCAGACCGACGTTGGCGGCCACCCGGTCGGCACCGGTCCCTACACGCTCAAGGAATGGAAGCGCGCCTCGAGAATCGTGCTCGAGGCCAATCCCGATTACCGCGGCTTCACCTGGGACTTCGCCGCCACCGAGCCCGGCTGGGACGACCCGATCGTGAAGGCGATGCGCGGCAAGCGGATGCCGCAGATCGGTCGCGTCGAGATCTCGATCATCGAGGAAGACCAGTCGCGCTGGCTCGCCTTCGGCGGCAAGGAGCTCGACATCCTGAACCTGCCGGGCACGTTCCGCCCGCAGGCGATCGGCGCCGACGGCAAGCTGCTGCCGCGCTGGGTCGACGAGGGTGTGCGGCTCTACAAGGCGATCGATCCGGAGATCACCTACACGTTCTTCAATTTCCGCGATCCGGTCGTCGGCGGCTTCACGCCGGAGAAGCTCGCGCTGCGCCGGGCGATCATCATGGCCTACCCGGTCCAGGAGGAGATCGACGTGGTCCGCAAGGGCCAGGCGGTCGAGGCGCACATGCCGGTGCCCGCCGGCGTCGTCGGCCACGATCCGGGCTACCGGACGATCAATTCCTACGACCCGGCGCTCGCCAACAAGCTCCTCGATCGCTTCGGCTACACCAAGGGTCCGGACGGCTGGCGGCGCCTGCCCGACGGCAAGCCGCTGGTGCTGCGCCAGGCGACACAGACCTCGCAGATCGACCGCACGTTCAACGAGCTGTGGAAGAAGGCGATGGACGCGATCTTTGTGCGGATGGAGTTCGACGCCGCCAAGTTCGCCGACAACCTGAAGGCCTCGAAGGCCTGTAAGGTGCAGATCTGGGGCGCCGCCTGGACCGCCGATTACCCGGACGGCGAGAACTTCATGCAGCTCCTCTACGGGCCCAACACCGGCCAGAGCAACAACGGCTGCTACGAATCGAAGGCCTTCGATGCGCTCTACGAACGGATGCGCGCGATGCCGCTCGACCACCCGGAGCGTACCCGGCTGTTCCTCGACATGACGCGCCAGATGGAGGTCGACGGCGCCTGGTCGATGCACGTCTCGCGCGAGCGCAACCAGATGATCCGGCCGTGGGTGATCGGCTACAAGAAGCACCCGATCCTGCACGGCGAGTGGCTGTACATGGATCTCGCCCCGCGGCCGAACTGACCGGCCGATCCGCCGACCCGCGACCGCGATGACGTCCGTCGTTCGCCCCCCGAAGCTCCGATCCGCGAGCGCCGTGCGCCAGGCCGCGGCGCTCGCGTTCGCCGCGTTCGCCGCGCTCGCCGGGTTGGCGCCGCCGGCCGTCGCGGCGCCGGACATGAACAAGGTCGTCCGCGAGGTCTTCCCGGTCGCCGAGACCGGTTTCGACCCGGCCGCGGTCCACGACCTCTACTCGGGCACGGTGATCCAGGGGGTCTTCGAGACGCTCTACACCTACGACTACCTGGCGAGGCCGGCGAAGGTGGTTCCGCTGCTCGCCGACGGCATGCCGCAGGTCGCCGACGAGGGCCGGACCTGGACGGTGAAGCTGCGCAAGGGCGTCCTGTTCGTCGACGATCCGGTGTTCGGCGGACGCCCGCGCGAAGCACGCGCCGAGGACGTGATCTACTCGCTCAAACGCCTGATCGACCCGAAGATCCGCTCGCCCTGGGCGTTCCTCGTCGAGGGCAAGTTCGTCGGCCTGGACGAATTGGCGGACGAGGCGAAGAAGACCGGGCGCTTCGACTACGACCGCCGGATCGCCGGGATGGAGGCGGTCGACCGGCACACCGTCCGCTTCCGCCTCAAGGCGACCGACTACAACCTGCCCTACGTGCTCGCGCACGAGCCGACGTCGATCGTGGCGCGCGAGGCGATCGAGAAGTACGCCGAGGTCGACGGCCGAGCGCAGGCCAATCCGGTCGGCACCGGTCCCTACCGCCTGGCCCGCTGGGTGCGCAGCTCGAAGATCTTCCTCGAGGCGAACCCGAACTACCGCGGCTTCACCTGGAACTTCGCCTCGACCGATCCGGCCGACGCCGCGCTGGTGCGCGAGATGAAGGGCAGGTCGATGCCGGCGATCGGCCGCGTCGAGATCTCGATCATCGAGGAGGACCAGGCGCGGCTGCTCGCCTTCGAGGGCGCCGAGGTCGACCTGATGAACATGGAGGGCCCGCTCGCGCCGAAGGTGCTCGACGGCGCGACGCTGCGACCCGACCTCGCGGCGAAGGGCGTCAAGCTCTCCCGGATCATCGATCCGGAGGTCAGCTACACCTACTGGAACCTCCTCGATCCGGTGGTCGGCGGGCTCGCGAAGGAGAAGATCGCGCTGCGCCGGGCGATGGCGATGAGCTACGACGTCGCCGAGGAGATCAAGGTCGTGCGCAACGGCCAGGCGATCGAGGCCTTCTATCCGATCCCCCCGGGTGTCGTCGGTCACGATCCGTCGTGGAAGCCCGGCCTCGTCTACGACCGCGCCGGCGCCAACGCGCTGCTCGACAAGTTCGGCTACAAGCGCGGCGCCGACGGCTGGCGCGCGCAACCCGACGGCAAGCCGCTGGTCGTGCGGCTGTCGTCGCGTCCCGATTCGCTCGGCCGCCAGCAGGACGAGTTGTGGAAGAAGTCGCTCGACGCGATCGGCGTGCGCATGGAGGTCCACAAGGACAAGTTCCCGGAGCTCCTCAAGGCCGAGAAGCAGTGCAAGCTGCAGATGCGGGTCGCCGCCTGGATCGCCGACTACCCGGACGGCGACAACTTCATGCAGCTGCTCTACGGGCCGAACACCTACCAGAGCAACAACGCCTGCGCCAAGATCCCGGAGTACGATCGGCTCTACGAGCGGACGCAGAAGATGCCGCCGGGACCCGAGCGCGACAGGCTCTACCGAGAGATGACGCGGCTGATCGAGGCGTACGCGCCCTGGCGGCTCACGATCAGCCGTTACCGCAACATGCTGGTGAGCCCGCGCGTCGCCGGCTACAAGCGCCATCCGATCCTGCACGCCCACTGGCAGTTCCTGGACGTGCCCCCGGGGGCGCCCGACCGGAAGTAGGAGGAGGAAGCAGGGAAGGAAGGCTCCGCGGTCCGCCGGCGATCCCGGCGCGAATTGCGCGGAACCGCGAACGAAGCCGCCCCGACCGGCGCGACGGCCCACGAGGCCCGCGGACGCGACGGACGGAGGCGGCGGTCGCGGGGTTCGAGGGCGCGCGGCGCGACCGGGGACGGTCGCGCGCGGCGCGGCGAGCGTGCATCCGGCGGCGGCGCGATCCGACCGACCGCCGGGGAGGTGGAGAGATGACGGCCTACATCGTCCGGCGGCTCTGGCAGATGATTCCGACGCTCGCCGGCGTCGTGCTGCTGGTGTTCTTCCTGTTCAACTGGGTCGGCGGCGACCCGGCGTACGTGCTGGCGGGCAAGATCAGCAACCAGGAGCAGATCGACAACATCCGCCGCCAGCTCGGGGTCGACCAGCCCTACTGGGTCCAGCTCGGCATCTTCGTCAAGCAGATCCTGACCGCCGATTTCGGCGCGTCGTGGAGCACCAACGAGCGGATCTCGTCGATCCTGGTCACGCGGCTCGGGCCGTCGCTCACCGTGCTCGTGCCGCTGCTGGTGCTGGAAACGCTGATCGCGATCGGCCTCGCGCTGGCGGTCGCCTACGTCCGCGGTTCGCTGACCGACCGGCTGGTGATGATCCTGTGCACGGTCGGCCTGTCGATCTCGATCCTCGTCTACATCATCGTCTTCCAGTACGTGTTCGCCTACAAGCTCGGCTGGTTCCCGGTCCAGGGCTGGGGCGACTCGTTCATCGAGAACCTCGTCAAGTACTCGTCGCTGCCGATCCTGATCGGGCTGGTCGTGTCGATCGCGCCCAATCTGCGGCTGTTCCGCACCTTCGTGCTCGACGAGATCAACCAGGACTACGTGCGCACCGCCCGGGCGAAGGGCCTGAACGAGAACCGCGTCATGTGGGTGCACGTGCTGCGCAACGCGTCGATCCCGATCATCACCCACGTGATGAGCGCGCTGCCGGCGCTGTTGATCGGCGCGTTCCTGATCGAACGCTTCTTCTCGATCCCGGGCATCGGCCGCGAGGTGATCCTCGCGGTCGAGCGCAGCGACTTCCCGGTGATCAAGGCGATCACCGTGTACGTGGCCGTCGCGACGATGGTGGTGAACCTCGCCGCGGACCTGATGTACAAGGCGGTCGACCCGCGCGTTCAGCTCAAGTGACGCAGACGACGATGGCCACGCTCTCCGCCGCTCCGCCCGCCGGCGCCCGCACCCGGGAGATCCCGCACACGGTGTCGCCGGGACTCTGGACGCTCGCCTGGCGGCGCCTGAAGGCCGACACCGTCGGCATGGTGTCGCTCGCGATCGTCGCCGCGTTCCTCGTCCAGATGGCGCTCTCCGCCGCCGGCCTGATCGCGCGCGACTGGTCGCGCGAGGTCGGCGTCAACTACGCGCCGCCCACGTTCCTGGGCGCCGACACCGGCGGTGGCGGACCGACGACGCCGGCCGCGGCGACACCGCCGGCCGCGACGGGCGCGCCGGCGCCCTCGTCCGACTACCGCTCGTCGATCGTCGATCCGCTGGCCGAGGTCATCGCCGAGCTCAAGGGCGAGAAGGGGACGGCGCCGGCGGGCGGCACGACGCCCCCGCCGACGCCGGCCGACGCGAAGAGCGTCGACCCGCTCGCCGACGTGATGGCCGACATCCGCAAGGAACAGGCGGCCAAGGCCGACGCGCCGGGAAAGAGCGTCGACCCGCTCGCCGACGTCATGGCCGACATCAAGGCCGGCCAGGGCGCGAAGGGCGCACCGGCGGCCGAGGCGCGCGCCGCGACGCTGCCGTTCGGCGGCGACAAGTGGGGCCGCGATGTCCTGGCCAAGACGATCAAGGGTTCTGAGACCTCGATCTTCGTGGGTATCGCCGCGGCGATCGTCGCGACCGCGCTGGGGACGCTGTTCGGCGCGCTGTCGGGATACTACGGCCGCTGGGTCGACGACGCGTTCAACTGGTTCTACTCGGTGTTCAGCTCGATTCCCTACCTGCTGCTGATCCTCGCGGTCGCCGCCGTGCTGCAGCAGAAGGGGACGATGACGATCGTCCTGATCCTCGGTCTCACCGGCTGGACCGGCGTCTTCCGCCTGATCCGCGCCGAGTACCTGAAGCACAAGGCCCGCGAATACGTCCAGGCGGCCGACGCGATCGGCGCGTCGAACGGCCGACGGATGTTCGTCCACATCTTCCCCAACGTGTCGCACGTCGTGCTCGTCCAGCTCTCGATCCTCACGGTGGCGTTCATCAAGTCCGAGGTGATCCTGTCGTTCCTGGGCTTCGGCGTGCCGGTCGACGTCGTGTCCTGGGGCTCGATGTTGAACGAGGCGCAGAACGAGCTGATCCTCGGCAAGTGGTGGCAGCTCGTCGCCGCCGGCACGGCGATGGCGGTGCTGGTGACCGCCTTCAGCCTGTTCACCGACGCGCTGCGCGACGCGCTCGATCCCAAGCTCAAGGGTCTCAATTGAACGCGAACGGACGATGCCACCGATGAGCGCCACGATCGCGACCCCCTCGGCTCCCGCCGCCACCGACGGGCCGCTGGTCCGCGTCGCCGACCTGCGGGTCTCGTTCCGGCTCGACCGGCGGAACACCTTCGAGGCGGTGAAAGGGATCTCGTTCGACATCCCGGTCGACAGCACGGTGGCGCTGGTCGGCGAGTCCGGCTCCGGCAAGAGCGTCACCGCGCTGGCGATCCTGGGCCTGCTGCCGCCGGAGAACGCGCTCGTCGACCGCGCCAGCCGCATCGAATACGGCGGGCGCAACCTGGTGGCGCTGGGCGGCCGGGCGCTGCGCCGGCTGCGGGGCGCCGACATCTCGATGATCTTCCAGGAGCCGATGACCTCGCTGAACCCGGTGTTCAGCGTCGGTTGGCAGCTCGCGGAGACGTTGAAGCTCCACCGCGGACTGGGCCCGAAGGCGGCGCGACGGCGCGCGATCGAGCTCCTGGACGAGGTCGGCATCCCCGAGCCGCAGCGGCGCGTCGACGCCTACCCGTCGCAGATGTCGGGCGGCCAGCAGCAGCGGGTGATGATCGCGATGGCGATCGCCTGCGAGCCCCGGCTGCTGATCGCCGACGAGCCGACCACCGCGCTCGACGTCACGATCCAGAAACAGATCCTCGAGCTGATCGCCTCGCTGCGCGAGCGGCACCGGATGTCGGTGCTCTTCATCACCCACGACCTCGCGGTCGTCGGCGAGATCGCCGACCGCGTCGTCGTCATGCGCAACGGCGAGATCCGCGAGCAGGGCGCGGCGCGCGAGATCTTCGAATCCCCGGGCGATCCGTACACGCGGGCGCTGTTGCAGTGCCGCCCGCAGCTCGACCGGCGTCCGGTCCGCCTGCCGGTGATCGACGACTACCTGGGCGGCGACGGCCCGCGGCGCCTCGACGAGCGCGTCCGCGACACCGGCGCCGACGATCCGGTGATCCTCGACGTGCGCAACCTGGGCAAGAGCTTCTGGACCCGCGAGGGTCTCTTCGGCCAGCGCGAGTTCAAGGCGGTGGCCGACGTCTCCTTCCGCCTGAGGCGGGGCAAGACGCTGGGCGTCGTCGGAGAGTCGGGTTCGGGCAAGACGACGGTCGGGTTGACGCTGATGCGGCTGCACCAGGCGACGACCGGCGAGGCGCTCTTCGACGGCCGCGACATCCTGTCGATGTCGGAGCGCGAGTTCATGCCGTACAAGCGCCGGATCCAGATCATCTTCCAGAATCCGTACGCCTCGCTCAACCCGCGCTTCACCGTCGGCCAGATCCTGACCGAACCGATGCAGATCCACGGCATCGGCGCGAACGCCCAGGAGCGCACCGACACCGTCTTCGAGTTGCTGGGCAAGGTCGGCCTGCCCGAGGTCTCGTTCTACAAGTACCCGCACGAGTTCTCCGGCGGTCAGCGGCAGCGGATCGCGATCGCGCGCTGCCTGACGCTCAAGCCCGACATCCTGATCTGCGACGAGTCGGTCTCCGCGCTCGACGTCTCGGTCCAGGCGCAGGTGCTGAACCTGCTGCAGGACCTGCAGGACGAGTTCGGCCTCACCTACATCTTCATCTCCCACGACCTCGCCGTCGTCAAGTACATCTCCAACGAAGTGATGGTGATGAACGAGGGCCGGGTCGTCGAGATCGCCGCCGCCGACGAGATCTACCGCCATCCGCGCGAGGCGTACACGCAGCGGCTGCTCTCGGCGATCCCGCGGGGCTGGCAGGGCGCCCGCGCGAGCGCGTGACCCGCCCGCCCGACGCCGAGGCCGCCCGGCGCGCCTACGCGGCGCACGCCGCCGGCTACGACGCGTCGGCCGAGCGGACGATGGCGCTGCGGCGCGCGACCATCGGTCGGCTCGCGCTCGGTCCCGGCGACGCGGTGCTCGACGTCGCCTGCGGCACCGGCCTGTCGTTTCCGATCCTGCGGCAGGCGGTCGGCGATTCGGGGCGCGTCCACGGCGTCGAGCTCTCGGCGCCGATGGCGGCGCTCGCCCGCGCCCGCATCGACGGCCACCGCTGGGGCAACGTCGCCGTCGACGTCGGCGACATGGCGGGTGCCGCGTTGCCCGGTCCGTTCGACGCGGTGCTCTTCAACTTCACCCACGACGTGCTGCGCACGCCGGGCGCGCTCGACAACGTGTTCGCCGCCTGCCGCCCCGGGGCGCGGGTCGCGGTCTCCGGGAGCAAGCTCCTGCCGTGGTGGCTCGCGCCGTTCAACGGCTGGGTCCGGCGCGCGAACGCGCCGTACATGACGACGTTCGACGGACTCGACGAACCCTGGCGTCCGCTCGAGCGCTACGTCCCCCGCCTGAGGCGCGTATCGGCGTTGTGGGGCGCGGCCTACGTCGGCTGGGGGCGCTACGAACCTCCGGCTTCCCGGCCGGGCGTCAGAGCGTGAACGCGAGCTCGCGCAAGAGCGCGCCCGGCAGGCGCGCTCCGCTGAGCTGGCGCGAACCGTAGCTGTCGGCGGAGAGCGCGAGCTCGGTCTCGCGCGTCAGCGCCTCCAGGTTCGGACCGAGCAGCCGATAGAGCGAGTCGTCGAAGCGCAGCACGTCGACCGGTGCCACGACCCGCCCGCGCTCGACCCAGAACGTCGCGAAGCGCGTCATGCCGGTGATCCGGCAGGCCGGACGGTCCGAGTAATTCGTGTACCAGAGGTTGGCGATCGCGAGCCCGGTGTCGAGCGCGGCGATCGCCTCGTCCGCGGCGAGCGTTCCGCCGGCCATCGACAACGACTCGGGCGACTCGGCGCCGTTCGCGCCGTTGGCGTCGAGCGCGAACTCGCGCGCCGTGCGCGGCGAGACCAGCGACCCGACGAGCTCGCCGGCACGCACCAGCGGTACGCGATCCGGACGCGTGAAGCCGTCCTCCTGGAATCCGGGTGCGACGCCGCCGGCGGTGTCCTCGTCGATCGAGACCATCGGCGAGAGGCGCTCGCCGGCGCGCATCCTCGTCAACGCGCTCTGCCGTGTCTCGAGCGCGCGCGCCGAGAACCCGCCCCAGCCCAGGAGTCCGGCGATCTCCTCGAGCGCCGCAGGGGCGAGGTAGGCGCGGTAGCGCCCCGGCGCGAGCGTGCGCGACGGCCGCGCGACCACCGCGAGGTCGGCCCGCGCGGCGTCCATCCGGGCCGCGAGCGCGCCCGGGTCCCAGGCGAAGCCGGCGTAGGACGACTTCACCGCCTTGTCGGTCCGGTCGTAGAGACTCCATTGCAGGTTGAACGTCGTGGCCGAGTGCCAGTTGCGCTGGCCGTCCGAGTTCGCGTGGGCGCGCCAGACCGGACCGGACGCGTAGAAGCCGACGAGGTCCAGACCGTGGGCGGCCGCGAGGACCTCGTCGACGACGTCGGCCGCCGCGGGCAGCGCCGATCCGGACTCGCGTTCCGTGTCGCGCACCGCGTCCGGCATCAGCAGGTGCGGATCGTCGTCGACGACCGCGACCAGCGAGCGCAGTCGCCCGACCGCGGCCTCGATCGCGTCACGGTCCTCGGCCGGCCCGCCTCCGAGCGCCAGCGTGTACTCGGCGTGGCGCGCGCCGGTCACGAGCCGGATCGACAGCGTGTGCTGCTCGACGCAACCCGCCTGGCGGACCTTGCCGCGGTTCAAGCGGACGAAGTCGGTCGCCTCGCCGGCGTAGTTCGCCGCGTAGCGCTCGCCGGGGGCGAGCGCCGCCGCGATCGCCGCGGTCCAGCGGTCGAATCGTTCGCGGGCCGACGCGCCGGCGAGCACCGGGTCGCGCGCGTTCACGACTCGTCCCCGCCGAAGACGTCGACGCCGGTGAACAGGCACGCGGGCGAGGCGTGACCGACCCAGATGACCTGCGCCGGCTCGCCCTTGCCGCAGTAGGGCGTGCCGAGCACCTGCATCGTCGATGCGTCGCCGACCGCGGCGAGGCTGCGCCAGAACGAGGCCGAGACGCCGCGGTAGTTCGGGTTCTTGACGACGCCGGCGAGCTTCCCGTCCTCGATCATCACGCCGCGCTCGCAGCCGAACTGGAACTTGTTGCGCGAGTCGTCGATCGACCAGGAGCTGTTCGTCTGCACGTAGACGCCGCGCTCGACGCGGGCGACCAGCGCGTCGAACGGATGATCGCCCGGCTCGAGGTTCAGGTTCGCCATCCGGTCGATCGGCGGCCGGTTCCAGTTGTCGGCGCGCGCGTTGGCGACGCCCGGCAGTCCGGCGCGCGCCTGCGAGACCGCGCCCCCCAGCGGGCGCTCGAGGACGCCGCGCCGGATCAGCCAGGTCTTGTGCGCCGGCGTGCCCTCGTCGTCGTAGCCGTAGCTCGCGAGCTCCTCGTCGCGCGTCGGGTCGAAGGTGACGTTGAGGTGCTCCGAACCGTACCGGTAGTGGCCGAACAGGTCGGGTGTCACGAAACTCGTGCCGGCGAAGTTGCGCTCGTCGCCCAGGATCCGGTCGAGCTCGAGCGGGTGACCGATCGACTCGTGGATCTGCAGGATCATCTGGTCGGGCGCCGCCAGCAGGTCCATCGTGCCCGACGGGCAGTTCGGCGCCAGCACGAGCTCGAGCGCCTCGTCGGCGACGCGCCGGCCTGCGCCGGTGAAGCCGAACCGGTCGAGCACCTCCGGGCCGCCCAGCTGGCAGATGCCGCGGTAGCCGTGGAGCGTGCGCGTCTGGGTGTCGCCGTCGGCGTGCGCGGTGGCGGCGAGGCCCGGCAGCATCATCCGGTAGCGCTGGACCAGGTCGCCGCCCGCGCTGGTCACCAGGCGGGTCGTGCCGTCGCGGACCTCGACGCTCGCCGACCAGTCGACGATCCGTGGGTCGATCGCCGCCGCGGTCGACTCGGCCATCAGGCGGTCGATCCAGTGGCGTGCCGGTGCGACCGGTCCGTCGACCCCTGGCGACGTCCAGGCTCCACGCGGAGCCGGCCGCGGCAGCGTCCGGGTGTCGAACAGCGCCCTGGGTGCCGACGCGATCGCCCAGGCGCGGGCGCGCTGCAGTGCGCCATCGATGCCCTGGACCGAGAGATCCGACGTCGCCGAATAGCCGAGGCCGCCGCCGGCGTAGACGGTCGCCATCACGCCGCGGTCGCGGACGATCGACGGCGGCAGCGCGACGTTCTTGCGGACGGTCCAGGTCGTCGCCAGCCGGTCGACGAACCGCAGCGACCAGTAGTCGGCATCAAACGTGACACGGGGAATCGAAGCATCGAGGGGCATCGGGTCGGCGGAGCGGTCGCAGTGAAGAAAGTAAGCGCTAACTGTTCGTGCGGGTAGCGAGTTTCGCGAGCGCCTCGCCGGTGACCCGCGCGATGCGCCAGTCGGGCATCACCGTTGCGCCCATCCGTTCGTAGAAGCCGATCGCCGGCGTATTCCAGTCGAGGACCGCCCACTCGAAGCGACCGCAGCCACGCTCGACCGCGATCGCCGCCAGCCGCTCGAGGAGCGCTGTGCCCAGCCCGGTGCCGCGCTGCGCTGGCCGCACATAAAGATCCTCCAGCCACAGGCCCCGCCGGCCGAGGAATGTCGAGAAAGTATGGAAGAACAGGGCGAAACCAACCGTTTCGCCACTTTTCTCCGCCAACAGAACTTCGACGACCGGCCGGGGACCGAAGAGCGCCGCGTCCAGGTCGTCCGCCGTGCTGGTACAGAGGTCGGCGAGGCGCTCGTATTCGGCGAGTTCGCGAATCAGCACGTGGATCGCCGGCGCGTCGCCGGGCGCCGCCGGGCGGATCCTCGAGCCGGACAAGTTCATCCGACCCGTCGCCCGAGGATCACGAGGTCGCGTTCGACGCCGTCGAGCTCGGCGACCGACGGCAGCAAACCCCAGCCGACGAACCCGGCCGCGGCGAACAGCGCCAGACTGGGGGTGTTGTGGCCGAATACGAACGCGAGCAACGTGGCGATTCCGAGCGCCGGCGCCTGTTGCACCGCATGATCGACGAGGCGACGCCCGAGTCCGCGGCGTCGGGCGGCCGGCGCCGTGTAGACGCCGAGTTCCACGGTCCGGTGATAGGCCGGACGCCCGTAGAACGATCGTACGGAGAGCCACGCATCGAGCGTGCCGGAATCGCCTTCGAAGACCCACAGCGGGCGGCGGGCCGGATCGAACTCGGCGAACCAGCCGGCGCGCGCCTCGACGCTGACCGGGTCGGTGTCGGCAGTCGCCATCCGGCCGGATATCGACGCGTTGTAGATCGCGACGATCTCCGGCAAATCAGCGGCTTGGGCGTGTCGTAGTCGCACGATTGGCAGAATTGCAACAATTCCCGGGCAAAAGTGTACCAGCAGAAGGCATTTCGTTGCCCGTGGAATCGGCCCGCGGGTAGAGTCATGGGCACGTGGCCCTCCGCGGGCAGTTTCGCGGCGAGGCCACTCACACAACTCTGGGGGTTTTCCATGGCTTTTCAGCGCAGGAAGGTTGCGGCCGCGCTCGCCTATGCGGTGGGCGTCGGTACGGCTGCCACGCTGCTGACCGCAGCGCCGGCAATCGCACAGGACTTGAAGGTCAACGTCACCGGCACGAACATCAAGCGCGTCGACAACGAGACCGCGTCGCCGATCGAGGTGATCACGCGGCAGGACATCGAGCGCACCGGGGCGATCTCGGTCAACGAGGTCCTGCAGTTCATCCCCTCGGCGGGTTTCGCGATCGACGACCGCGTCACCAACGGTTTCACCAACGGCGCGGGTTCGCTCAACGTCCGTAACCTCGGCTTCAACAGCACGCTGATCCTGCTGAACGGCCGCCGTCTCCCGACCTATCCGTTCGCCCAGCGCACGACGGTCGGCTCGCAGGGATTCCAGGACCTGAACTCGATTCCGATCGCCGCGGTCGAGCGCATCGAGATCCTGAAGGACGGCGCCTCGGCGATCTACGGCGCCGACGCGGTCGGCGGCGTGGTCAACGTCATCCTGCGCAACAACTACACCGGAGCCGAGGCCGGCGCCTCGTTCGGCCGCACCCAGTACGGCGACGGCGACACCTACCAGGCGAACGCGTCGATCGGTTTCGGCGACCCGGCCAAGGACCGCTACAACGTCTTCCTGAACTTCTCGTACCTCAAGCGCGAGAAGATGCTGACCGCCGATCGGGACTTCGCCAACACCGAGGACCTGCGCGGCCGCGGAGGCACGGACTTCCGGTCCGGCTTCGGCTATCCGGGCACCTACGTCAACCTCGACACCGGCGAAGTCGCCTACCACCCGGACTGCACGACCCAGGCGCGCAACCGCTGCCGCTACAACCGCGCGGCGTTCGGCGGCGTCTATCCGGAGATCGAGCGCCTGTCGGTCAACGCCAAGGGCGAGTTCTGGATCAACAAGGACCTGTCGGTCTTCTTCGAGGGCCTGTACGGCCGCAACGACGCCTACAACATCGGCTTCCCGGCGCCGTCGACCGACGACGCCGGCATCGGCTCGAACATCCTGCCGGTCGGCCATCCGAACAACCCGTTCGCGACCGACACGCTGGTGGCGCACCGCTACGCGGGCGTGGGCAACCGCGACAACGACGCGACCGGCGACTTGTGGCGTGGCGTCCTCGGACTCAAGGGCACGTACAAGACCTGGGACTGGGAAGCCTACGGCAGCTGGAACAAGATCAAGCTCGAGGAGAAGCAGCTCAACAACGTGCTGTCGTCGACGGCGCTCGAAACGATCCTCGATGGCACCTACAACTTCAACAACCCGTTCGCGAACTCGGCGGTCAACGACCGGCTGCGCTACAACGGCTTCCACACCGGTGAATCGAAGTTCGACGACTACGGGATCAAGGCGAGCGGCGAGGTGTGGAACCTGCCGGCCGGTCCGGTCCTCGCGGCGTTCGGCGCGCAGTACACGACGACCGACGTCAAGGACATCCCGGATGCGCAGATCGCCGCCGGCAACGCGCTCGGCATCTCGGCGTCGGCCGCGTTCGGCAAACAGGATCTGACCGCGTTCTTCGGCGAAGTCATCGTTCCGGTGATCAAGGGCCTCGAGATCTCCGGCGCGCTGCGCTACGACAAGTACAGCAAGTCGGGCGATTTCTCGAAGACCTCGCCGAAGGTCGGCGTGCGCTGGACGCCGATGAAGAACCTGCTGCTGCGCGCCACCTACTCGGAGGCGTTCCGCGCGCCGTCGATCTTCGAGACGACGACCGCGACGCAGTCGAGCTTCGAGTTCGGCCTGGTCGACCCGACGCGTTGCATCACCGGCGACGAGCCGGATTGCAACCTGGACGTCAAGTTGATCCAGACCGGCAATCCGAACCTCAAGCCGGAGAAGTCGAAGATCTGGAACGTCGGCGTCGTCTTCGAACCGACCAACAACTCGTCGATCTCGGTGGACTACTACCAGATCAAGCGCAAGGACGAGATCGGCCTGTTCCCGACCCAGACGCTGATCAACCTGTTCGCGAACGATCCGAGCATCGTCGTGCGTGACGCGACCGGGGCGATCAACCAGGTCAACAACGTGCCGGTCCAGTTCTCGAAGACCACGACTTCCGGCGTGGACGTCGAGGGCCGCGTTCGCATCCCGATGGGCTCGGCGGGCACGCTCGGTCTGCGCGGTGCGATCGCCTACGTCGACGACTATACGTTCGCGACGATCGGCGACTCGGGCGGCATCGAGGACTTCCAGTTCAACGGCACGTACAACCAGCCGCGTGTGCGCGGCTCGTGGGACATCTCGTGGGCCTACGGCGCGCACGAGGTGTCGCTCAACGGCTACTACGTGCACAGCTACGACCAGTTGAACCCGACGCCGAGCGGCAACGATGTCTCCGCCGTCGGCATCTGGAACCTCTTCTGGAAGTGGCAGGCGAACAAGAACCTGACGGTCAACGCCTCGATCCAGAACCTGTTCAACACCGACCCGCCGTTCAGCAACGAGTCGTCGGCGTCCAACGCCGGATACAACCCGTCGCAGAGCGACCCGAAGGGCCGCTACTACCAGATCGGCGTCCAGTACAAGTTCTGGTAAACGGGCAGGAACTCCCGGGTGCCGGCGACGGCGCCCGGGCGATACTCCGAAGGGGGCGGCGACGCCCCCTTCTTCATTGTGGGTCGGCCTTCAGGCCGACAGGCAGCACGCCGCGCCGGCGGGTCGGCCATCGAGGCCGACGGCGATCCGTCCGAGCCGAGGGTCGTCTCAGCGGACCAGCGGGGTGGCGATCGCGGTGTCGGCGCGCACGACCGCGTGCAGACGGTTCTCGAGTTGCAGGTAGCGCAGCGCCTTGCGGCCCGGCACCGCCTTCAGCACGGTGTTGTGCGCCGAGCGCAGCGCGCGCGCGTCCGCCTCCTGGACGGCGACCAGTTCGCCGGCGACCTGCTTGGCGTACGCGTCGGTCAGCGGTTTGTCGGTGCCGACCGCGACCAGGTCTTCGATCGCTCGATGGTAGCGGCGGTTGTTCGCGTCCAGCTTTCGCTGGACCGCATCGTAGGCCGGCCAGAACTTCTTCGCCTCGGCGGGCGTGAGTTCGAGCGTCGACTCGACGAGCGAGCGCTTGGACGCCGCCGATTTGGCCGCGTCGCGCAACGCGGCGACATCGGATCCGGGCGCGGACTGCGCCACGCACACGGTCGACGCGATCGCGAACGCGGCGGCGATACAGGCGGAAGCGAGGATTCTCATGGTCGTTCGGATTCCCTGCGAGGGAGGATTGGGGGCGGCGGCCGGGCGGCGGCGACGGGTCGCCGCCGCCGAGCGCGCACGGGCCTGGCGATGCGGCGCGAACTTGTATCACGAATCCACGGCGCGCGCGCGCCGGCGTCTAGAGGATTTGCTCTAACACGAGGCTGGACAAGCCGGCGTCCTGGGGGCACACTTGCGCGCTTTTTGCCGGACCGCGAGGTTCGGTCGCGGCCCCGCGATGTTGCGGGGCCTGTGCTTTGTGAGGCGGCGGATTGCTGCGCCGCAATCGTCCTTGGATGACGCGAGCGGCTTCGACGGTCGGGTTCCGGTGCCCGGAACCGAACCGGCCTGACCAGTGTGCCGCCCGGAACGTTCTTTGACTAGGAATCGTCGACGACAGTAGCATTCTGGCCTTCCGGGAACGCGAACGCCCCTTCGTCCCACCGGCCGGAGGGCACCGCCCGAGAACCGCTGCCACCCATGCCGCGGTGTCCGTCCCGGGTCCCATCGAACCGATCGGAACCCACCTCGTCTGGAGAAACCATGCAGAAGATGACCCGTTGGGCGGCGATGCTCGCCGTCGCGTTCGCCGCGCTCGCCGCGGCGTTGCCGACCGTGACGCTCGCGCAAGGTCAGACCGCTGCGCCGGCGGCGACCGCCACGCCGCCCGCCGCCCCCGCCGCCGCGCCGGCCGCCGCCACCGCGGTGAAGGCGAGCGCGCGCGCGCAGGAAGTCATCGACAACCCGTACGGCCTCGAAGCGTTGTGGCGCGGGTCCGACTGGGTGGCCAAGTCCGTGCTGATCATCCTGGTCATCATGTCGATGGGGAGCTGGTACATCATCATCACCAAGGTGTACGAGCAGTCGAAGATGGGCAAGCAGGCGAAGAAGGCCGACAAGGAGTTCTGGAACGCGCCCAGCGTCAAGGAAGGGGCCGAGCGCCTGAAGCCGGCGAGCCCGTACCGCTTCATCGCCGAGTCGGGGCTGGAAGCGACGCAGAAGCACACCGGGCTCCTCGGCAACGTCGACCTGAACGACTGGATCGCGATGTCGATCCAGCGCGCGATCGACAACGTTTCGTCGCGGATGCAGGACGGGCTCGCGTTCCTCGCCACCGTCGGTTCGACCGCGCCGTTCATCGGCCTGTTCGGGACCGTCTGGGGCATCTACCACGCGCTGACCGCGATCGGCATCGCCGGGCAGGCGTCGATCGACAAGGTCGCCGGCCCGGTCGGCGAGGCGCTGATCATGACGGCGATCGGTCTCGCGGTCGCCGTCCCGGCCGTGCTCGGCTACAACTGGCTCATCCGGCGAAACAAGGCCGCGATGGACGACGTCCGCGCGTTCGGCGCCGACCTGCACGCGGTCCTGCTCTCGAAGCCCGCCAAGGCGTGACGCCATGGCGATGAACGTCGGTCCCGCCGAAGGCGAGGACGAGGTCGTCTCGACCATCAACACCACGCCGCTCGTCGACGTGATGCTGGTGCTGCTGATCATCTTCCTGATCACGATCCCGGTGGTGACGACGTCGATCCCGGTGACGCTGCCCAGGGAGCGCAACGAGATCCGCGAGACCAAGCCGGAGAACATCACCCTCTCGGTCGACCTCGCCGGCAAGATCTACTGGAACGACCTCTACATCCCGTCCACCAACGCGCTGATCGACCGGTTGAAGAAGGTCGCGGTGCTGAACCCGCAGCCGGAGGTGCACATCCGCGGGGACGGTGGCGCGGCGTACGACGGTGTCGGCAGGATCATCTACGCCTGTCAGCGCGCCGGGATCGCCAAGGTCGGCTTCATCACCGAACCGCCGGCGCGCGGCGGCTGACCGCGCGCGCCGCGACGGAGGAACGGACATGGCCATGAACGTCGGTTCGGGCGGAGCGAGCTCCGACCCGGACGTCATGATCGACATCAACACGACGCCGCTGATCGACGTGATGCTGGTGCTGCTCGTGATGCTGATCATCACGCTGCCGATCCAGCTCCACTCGGTGAACCTCAACATGCCGGTCGGCAATCCGCCGCCGCCGCTCGTCAAACCGGAGGTCGTGAAGATCGACGTCGACGGGCTGTCGCGTGTGTACTGGAACGCCGAACCGCTCGCCGACCGCGGCGAGCTCGCCGACAAGCTCGCCGCCGCCGCGCAGCGCGAACCGCAGCCGGAGCTGCACATCCGGCCGGACAAGTTCGCGAAGTACGAGATCGTCGCGAACGTGCTCGCGACGGCGCAGCGCCTGGGGCTCACGAAGATCGGCATCGTCGGCAGCGAGCAGTTCGTCGAGTAGCGCGCGAGGAGCCCGGACATGAGGGACTACGCACGCCAGCAACGCAATCCGACGCGCCACCTGGTGGGACTGTCGATCGTCGTGCTGCTGCACGCGCTCGTCGTCTGGGGGCTCGTCACCGGACTCGCTCGCAAGGCGGTCGAGGTGATCAAGAAGCCGCTGACGGCGACGATCATCGAGGAGATCAAGCTGCCGCCGCCGCCGCCTCCGCCGCCGCCGCCACCCAAGAAGATCGTCGAGCAGCCGAAGGTCGAGGTGCCGGTCCAGCCCTACGTGCCGCCGCCCGACATTCCGCCGCCGCCCCAGGTGATCGAGCAGCCCGCGACGATCACCGCGGTGACCGCGGAACCGCCGAAGCAGGAGTACGTGATGGCGCCGCCGCCGCCGCCCGCGCCGCCGCCCAAGATCGAGGCGCCGCCGGCGCCGCCGGCGCCGCCGAAGCCGGCGGTGCGCCGCGGCATCGTGCGGATCGGCGGCGAAGACCCGGTCTACCCGCGCGAGGCGATCCGGGCCGGCGTGCAGAAAGGGCGCGTGCTCGTCCGGCTGCAGATCGACGAGAAGGGCAATGTCAGCGACGTGATCATCGTCTCGTCGGATCCGCCGCGCGTCTTCGACCGCGTCGTGCGCAACGCCCTGGCCGACTGGAAGTTCCGCGCCGAGGGCGAGAAGTACGTCGGCGAAGTCGAGGTCAACTTCACGCTGAAGGACGAGTGAGCGGCGGAACGGCTCGGTCGGCTGAAGGAGGCCCCCGAGCCGGGTCGGGCTTCGCCCCGACTTCCGATGCGAGCGCTGGTGGCGATCGGGCTCAAGCCCGACTCGCCGCGTCAGTCGCGCTCGAGTACCAGCGCGGCCGCGCCGAAAGTCGCGATCCCGATCGCGGCGAGTAAGACGGCCAGCGACGACAGCGACACCGGCTGCGCCGACAGGAGGCGGAAGAGCTCGCGCGCGAAATCGGCGGCGAGCGCGGGCGCCGACGACGCGATCGCCAGGCCGGCGGTGCCGGCGAGCACCCACTCGACCGGCCGGCGCCAGCGCGGCAACCGCACCGGCGCGGGCAGCGACTGCATCACACGGGCGGTGAATCCGGCGTCGTCGACATGCGTGCCGCGCCGTTCGGCCGCGTCGGCCGCGAGCGCGCGCTCGATCCAGTCGTCGGTCGGATCGTCGCGGGGCGCGGTGCCGGTATCAGTCATGTCGGTCGGCCGGGAGTCGTGCCGTCATCGCGCCCAGGCCGCGAGCGCGACCTTGAGCTTCTGTTTGGCGCGGTGGACATGGGTCTTGACCGTGCCCACCGGACAGTCGAGGACGTAGGCGGCCTCCTCGTGCGTGAGGTCGTTATGGTAGCACTGCACGATCGCCGCGCGCTCGGCCTCCGAGAGGCAACCGAGCGCGCGCTCCATGTCGATGCGCAGCGCCGAACCGCGCGACGGGTCGGCAACCGCGCCGCCCGGCGTCGGCTCCGACCCCTCGCCGGCGTCGTCGTCGGCGAGCTCGCCGTCGGCGTCGCCCAGCAGCGTCTCCCGGCGCCGGCGCGCGTGCGCGAGCCAGCAGTTGGTCGCGATCCGGTAGAGCCAAGTCGAGAACTTGGCGTCCTGACGGAAGCTCGCCAGGTGTTTCCAGGCGAGGACGAAGGTCTCCTGCGCCAGATCGTCGGCCAGACCGTGATCGCCGGCGGTGAGGCGACGCAGGCAGGCGCGCACCGCCGACTGGTGACGCCGCACGAGCTCGGCGAACGCATGCCGCTCGTCGCCGACGACCGCGCGCGCGATGAGTTCGGCATCGGTCACCGTCGGGCGGATCGTCGGACGGATCGATCAGACGACCGGCGGCGACGGTGGCGCCGGCGGCTGCGGCGAGGCGCTCATCTGCCGGTCCTCGAGGTACCAGAGCAGCAGGAAGCCCAGGCCGACGAACAACAGGACGAGGCCGACGAAGTTCGGCGTCCCGTCGTCCAGCATCGAGTAGAACGTCAAGCCCAGGCCGACCGCCGTGCAGAAGATGCCCTTGCGCAGATCCGACCAGGCGGCGCGCGACCGGATCGCGCGGGCCTGCTGGTAGAGCGGGGCGGTGGCCGGACTCGATTGCAGCGCGGCGTCCGGGCGTCCACCGGAGACCGCCTGGAGCGCGTCGGCCGCCGGGACCACGCCCTTCTCCGCGAGCCGGATCATCGTCTCGTTGAGCATCCGCGTCTTGCGCACCTTGTACCAGATGAGCAGCGACACGATCAGGACCGGGGTGAGGAAGGTGAAGAAGGTGACGATGAAGACGACGCCGGCGATCCAGGGCGCCTGCTGCACGAAGGCCTCGAACGACTCGAATTCCCGGTCGGTGCCGGCGCCGCTGATCCGCACGCGTCCGGTGTCCTCGTCGATCGAGATGCCGACGTCGGCGCCCGGCTTCTGCCCGGCTTTCGGCGCCGCCGCGGGCGCCCCGTCGGCCGTCTCGCCCTTGGTCGCCTTGTCGCCGGCGGCGGCGACCTGAACCCGGACGCCCGGGGCGACCTCGGCATCGACAGGCTCGTCGACGTCGTCGGCGGCGATCCGGATCCGGATGCCGGGGGCCGCGACCGCGTCCGGAACCAGACCCGCGACCACGACCGTCGGCAGATCGCGGGGCAGGTCGCGGACCACCGGGTCGCGGAGCGCGCCGGCGGCCACGATGCCGAGCAGGACGGCGCCGAACAGGACGATCCGACGGTGGCGGACCAGCGAGGCGATGACGACGGGCATGGCGACTCCAGGGAGGCTTCGTGGCGGTAGGATGCGCCGGGCCCCGGATTCGGATTCGCGGGGATCGCCTGGATTCCCGGGCGGCGGCCGACCGCGGGCCGGGTAACCCCCTGCGGGCCGATGCTATCATCGGCCGGGGCCAAGCCCGGTGGCGTCGCGCCCCGATTCCCGTTCCGATGGCCCTGACGCAACCGCGGTCGACGCCGCGCCCCTCCGATCCGCGAGCCGTGCGCTCGCCGCGGTGCGACGCACGGTCGGGTTCCGCTCGCCTGCGCCATTGGGGTTGCTCCGCGCTTGGGGCGCTGGTGGCGGTCGCGGCCCTCGCGCTCACACCGGTGCCGGCGGCCGCGCAGGGCGCCGGCGAGGCGATCACGCTCAACTTCACCAACGCCGACATCGACGCGGTGGTCAAGGCGGTCGCCGAGATCACCGGCAAGAGCTTCATCGTCGACCCCAAGGTGAAGGGCACGGTGACGATCGTCTCCGCCCGGCCGATTCCCCGCTCGCTCGTCTACCCGACGCTGCTCTCGGCGCTGCGGATGCAGGGTGTCGTCGCGGTCGAGGGCGATTCGGTGGTCCGGCTCGTGCCGGAGAGCGAGGCCAAGCTGCAGGGCGGGCCGGTGGGTAGCGGCGCGGTGACCGCGGCGGGCGAGCGGCTCGTCACGCAGGTGATCCCGTTGCGCTACGAGTCGGCGACCCAGCTCGTCACCGTCCTGCGGCCGCTGATCTCGCCGGCCAACACGGTCGCCGCCTTCGCCGGTGCGAACGCGCTGGTCATCACCGATTACGCCGACAATCTGCGGCGTCTGGAGAAGGTGATCGCGTCGCTCGACCAGCCGCCGGCCGGAGAGCCGGTCGTCGTGCCGGTGCGCCACGCCTCGGCCATCGACCTGGTGCCGCTGCTCAACAAGCTGGTCGCCGAGACGCCGTCGGGGTCGACGCCGGCCGACGCGCAGCAACGGGTGGCGATCGTCGCCGACCCGCGCTCCAACAGCGTGCTGATCCGCACCGACAACCCCGGCCGCGCCGCGCGCGTGCGCCAGCTGGTCGAGCAGCTCGACACGCCGGGCCGTCCCGGCGGCAATATGTTCATCGTCTACCTGAAGAACGCCGAGGCGGCGCGCGTCGTCCAGACGTTGCGCGCGCTCCTCACCGGGTCGGACACCGGGACGACGTCGACGGCGACGACGGCGATGACGACGGCCGCTGCGCCGGCGACCTCGGGCGCGGCCGCGCCTTCCGGACTCGCGGCGATCGCCCCGCTGCCGTTCTCGGCGCCGGCGGCGCCCCAGGGTTTCACCGCCGGCGGCGCGACGATCTCGGCGGACACCGCGAACAACGCGATCGTGATCCTCGCGCCCGAGCCGGTCTACAACAACCTGCGCGCGATCGTCGAGAAGCTCGACGTGCGCCGCGCGCAGGTCTACGTCGAGGCGCTGATCGTCGAGGTGTCGGCCGACAAGGCGGCGGAGCTGGGCATCCAGTGGCAGGCGCTGACCGGCGTCAACAGCACGCAGACGCGGGTGATCGGCGGCACCAACCTCGGCGCGCGCGGCAGCGGCGACAACATCCTCGACGTCGCGGCGAACCTGGGCGCCGCCGGCCAGGGATTGAACCTCGGCGTGATCCGCGGAACCGTCAACATCCCGGGGCTCGGCCGGATCCAGAACCTCGCCTTCCTCGCGCGCGCGCTCGAGACCCAGGTCAACGCGAACATCCTGTCGACGCCGACGCTGCTCACGCTCGACAACGAGGAGGCGCGCATCGTCGTCGGCCAGAACGTGCCGTTCGTGACCGGCCAGTACGCGCAGACCGGCACGACGACGACGGTGACGCCGTTCCAGACGATCGAGCGGCGCGACGTCGGCCTGGTGCTGCGGGTCAAGCCCCAGATCACCGAGGGCGGCACCGTGCGCCTCGTTCTCTACCAGGAAGTCTCGCGGGTCCAGGACCAGTCGAACGCCGCCGGGATCATCCTGTCGAAGCGCTCGCTCGAGTCGACGGTGGTGATCGACGATTCGCAGATCGTCGTGCTGGGTGGGCTGATCGAGGACCGGCTGACCGACGGCACCGACAAGGTCCCGGTCGCCGGCGACCTGCCGTGGCTGGGGCAGCTTTTCCGCTACGACGCGCGCCGGCGCGAGAAGACCAATCTGATGATCTTCCTGCGGCCGACGATCGTGCGCGGCGACGCCGAGGGTCGCGAGATCACCTCCGAGCGCTACCAGTACCTGCAGGGCGAGCAGCAGCGGATGGACCCGGGACCGCGGCCGTTCTGGAACGACCCGACGATGCCGGCGCTGCCGCCGGCAGGCAAGATGCCGGGCCAGCCGGGCGCGAGCGCGCCGGGACCGGCGACGCCGCCGCCGCCGATCGCGCCGTTCACCGCGCCGGCGCCCGCGCCGCCGCTGCCGCCGCCCGCCGCGCCGCCGAAGTAGCCGCGCCCGATGGCGACGAGCGCCGCGCCGCCCCCGACGATTCCCTACGCGTTCGCGCGCACGCACGGCGTGCTGCCCGCGGGCGAGGAGGGCGGCGAGCTCGTCGTGCTGACGCGGCCGGACGCGACACCCGACGGCCTGGCCGAGGTCCGCCGCGTGATGAAGCGGCCGGTGCGCTGGCGTCCGGTCGACGCCGAACGCTTCGCGCTGGCGCTCGCCCGCGCCTACGATCCGGGCACGTCCGCCTCGGCCTCGCTCGCCGCCGATCCGGCTCGCGACGCCGATCTCGCACGGCTGATGCAGGAACTGCCGCCGTCGGAGGACCTGCTCGAAGGCGCGGACGCGCGCGAGCCGGTGATCCGGATGGTCAACGCGCTGCTCCTGCAGGCGGTGCGCGAGCGCGCCTCCGACCTGCACTTCGAGCCCTACGACGAGCGGGCGGTCGTGCGCTTCCGCGTCGACGGCGTGCTCGCCGACGCGCTCTCGCCGCCGCGCGCGCTGCACGCGGCGCTGGTGTCGCGGTTGAAGATCATGGCCAACCTCGACATCGCCGAGAAGCGGCTCCCGCAGGACGGGCGGATCGCGCTGCGGCTGGGTGACCGCACCGTCGACGTGCGCGTTTCGACGCTGCCGACCGGCTCCGGCGAGCGGGTCGTGCTGCGGCTGCTCGACCGCGACGCCGCGCGGCTCGACCTGGCCTCGCTCGGCATGGCGGAGGACACGCTGGTCGCGGTCGACCGGCTGATCCGCGAGCCGCACGGCATCCTGCTCGTCACCGGACCGACCGGCTCGGGCAAGACGACGACGCTCTACGCCGCGCTCTCGCGGCTGCCGCGGGGCAGCGCGAACCTGATGACCGTCGAGGACCCGATCGAGTACGCGCTCGACGGCGTCGCGCAGACCCAGGTCAACCCGAAGGTCGACCTGACGTTCGCCCGGGCGCTGCGCTCGATCCTGCGCCAGGACCCCGACGTCGTGATGATCGGCGAGATCCGCGACCTCGAGACCGCGCAGATCGCGGTCCAGGCGTCGTTGACCGGCCACCTGGTGCTGGCGACGCTGCACACCAACGACGCCGCGAGCGCGGTGACGCGGCTCGCCGACATGGGCGTCGAGCCCTA
>JAXMFN010000023.1:0-42530 GCA_046347725.1 Burkholderiales bacterium | reverse complement strand
ATGCTGATCAGGATCGCGTCGACCTGTCCGCCCATCACGTCGGCGAGCGCCGGCCCCGCGCCCTTGTACGGAACGTGCAACGTGCGGATCCCCGCGGTCGAGTTGAACAGCTCCATCGCCAGGTGCTGGAGTCCGCCGGCACCGTTGGACGCGTAGGTCATCGTTCCCGGCTGCGCCTTCGCCGCGGCGACGAATTCGGCGAGCGTTCGCGCGGTCACCTTCGGACCGACGGCGAGCAGGAACGGCTGGCGCGCCATCAGCGACACCGGCGCGAAGTCCTTCACCGGGTCGTAGGGCAGTCTGGCGACGACCGCCGGGTTGATCGCGTGCGTGTCGGCGATGCCGACCAGCAGCGTGTGGCCGTCCGGATCGGCCCGGGCGACGAACTCGCTGCCGATCGCGCCGGTCGCGCCGGCCTTGTTCTCGACGACGACCGGCTGCCCGATCGACTTGGACATGCGCTCGGCGACCATCCGTCCGATCAGGTCGGCCGATCCGCCGGGCGGGTAGGGCACGACGATGCGGATCGGCCGGCTCGGATACGGATCGGCCGCGAGGATGGGCGCGGAGCCGAGGAGGGCGGCCGCGGCGAGCGCGGCCGCCAGTAGCGATCGACGGCGATTCATGCGGGACTCCCTTCGGGACGGACTGGATTCGACGGTCGTTCGATCACCGCGCCCTGAGTGCGCAGGACCGACTGGATTTCGCGGACCGGAAGGTCGCCGGGACGCGCGCCCCGGATCGCGGACAGCGCGGCGATCGTGCCGGCGGCATGACCGGTCGCCATGGCGACCGGCTGCCCCCGCGCCGAGCTCGCCGCTTCGTGCGTCGCCGACAGACAGCGTCCGGCGACGACCAGATTGGCGACGCCCTCGGCGATCAGACACCTCGCCGGGATCCCGTACGAGCGTCGGATCATCGACAGGTTCGTGCCCCGGCCGGCGGCGCCGCCGGCGACGTCGTGGATGTCGTACGGGTAGGCGCCGCGGGCGACCTGGTCGTCGAAGTCGCGACCGGCGAGCACGTCCTCGCCGGTCAGCACGTAGCCGCCGACGATCCGCCGCGATTCGCGCACACCGATCTGGAACGGCTGCGAGACCACGTAGCAGTTGTCGAAACCGGGAACGTACTTGCGCAGGAAGCGCAACGCCTCGAGCACCTGGAGCTGACTCTCGATCTCGGCGCGGGTCAGGTCGTCGGGATCGGTGGCGTCGACGCCGTGGACGCGGGTGATGTTGATCGTCACTTCGCGGCGACCGGGCAGCGGGTTGAAGCCCATGTCGTCGCGCGGGATCGTGTAGTCGCCGGCGGCGCGCGCCTTGGCGATCAGCGACTTGAATCCGGCGACCCCGACGCCGGGCGTCGCGCGGAACGCGCCGACGCTGAACGCCGCGTCGACCGACCCCGCCGGCGCCTCGAAGTCCTCGGGATGGCCGGCGAGATAGGCCCAGGTCCGGTCGAGATCGACGCCGCCGACGCGGAAGATCGCCGAGGCCGGTTGCATCCGACCGTCCGCCTCGCGCCCCAGGACGACCCTCGCCCCGGCGCGCGCGGCGAGATCGGCGTCGCCGGTGCAGTCGACGAAGCAGCGCGCCTGCAGTGTCTCCAGCCCCGCCTTGTTGGCGACGCGGATCGAGGTGATCGACGCCGCGTCGACGGCGGCGTCGACGAGGAAGCTGTGGAACAGGAGCCCGACGCCGCTGTCGCGCGCCATCTCGATCAACGCGAGCTTCATGGCCTCCGGATCCTGACCGGTCACCGAGCCGTGCCGCGGGTGCGCGGCGACCGCGGTGGCGCCGCGCATCGTCCGGGCGCGGTCGAGCAGCTCCTCGCCGAGGCCGCCGAGCGTCTTGTACCCGTCGCCGTCGTGCACGCCCTTGAGCGACATCCCGAGGCTCAGCACGCCACCGAGGCTTCCGTACTGTTCGACGATCAGCGTCCGCGCGCCGGTCCGGGCCGCGGCGATGCCCGCGAGCGCGCCGGCGGTGCCGCCGCCGGCGACCAGAACGTCGAAAGACCCGCGTCGGCGCATCCGTCGATCGGCGTTCAGACGCCCAGGTAGCGGTGCCAGAGGTCCTCGCGGCCGGCGAGTTCGGACGACGCGCCCTGCCACGCGACCCGGCCGCGCTCGATGATCGTGTGCCGATCGGCCAGCCGGACCAGCGTGCGGACGTACTTGTCGATGACGAGGATCGCCATGCCCTCCGCCTTGAGCGCCGCCAGGCAGTCCCAGATCTCGCGCCGGACCAGCGGCGCGAGGCCCTCGGTCGCCTCGTCGAGCACGATCAGGTGCGGATTGGTCGCGAGCACGCGGCCGATCGCGAGCATCTGCTGTTCGCCACCGGAGAGCTGGCTTCCCAGGTGGTCGCGTCGCTCGGCGAGCCGCGGGAACAGCCGGTAGACGCGCGCGGGCGTCCACGGGTTGGACGTGCCGCTGCGATTGTCCGCCCAGGCGCGCAGGTGCTCGTCGACGGTGAGGTTGCGGAACACCTGCCGACCTTCGGGTACCAGACCGAGTCCGCGGCGACCGATCCAGTCGGCGGGCCGGCGTTCGATCGGCTCGCCGCGGAAGACGACGCGACCGGCCCGCGGTGGCACCAGTCCGGCGATCGAACGGACCGTCGTCGTCTTGCCCATGCCGTTGCGGCCCAGGAGCGTCGCCATCTCGCCGGCGCGCACGACGAAGCCGACGCCGTGCAGCGCCTGGCTCGCGCCGTAATAGGTCTCGAGCCCGTCGACTTCGAGCACCGCGCGGGACGTCTCCCCCCGAAGCGGCACTTCGTGCCGCCCCCCCGAGGGGGCGAGCGCTGGGTGACACCTCCGGAGGCGGCTCTTCGGCGCTGGAACGCTCCCCCGAAGCGGCACTTCGTGCCGCTCCCCCCGAGGGGCGAGCGCTGGGTGACACCTCCGGAGGCGGTTCTTCGGCGCTGGAACGCTCCCCCGAAGCGGCACTTCGTGCCGCTCCCCCGAGGGCGAGCGCCTCGGGCGACTCTTCGGCGCTGGAACGCTCCCCCCGAAGCGGCACTTCGTGCCGCTCCCCCGAGGGCGAGCGCCTCGAGGCGACTCTTCGGCGCTCCTGGCGGCCCCCTCGTCGTCGCCGAGGTACGCGGTGCGCACCTCGGCGTTGGCGCGGATCTCCTCGCCGCTGCCGGTCGCCACGATCCGGCCGGCGACCATGACCGAGATCCGGTCGGCGAGGCGGAACACCGCGTCCATGTCGTGCTCGACCAGCACGATCGTGCGGTCGCGCTTCACCCGCTCGAGCAGCGCGATCATCCGCGCCGACTCGTCCGGACCCATGCCGGCCATCGGCTCGTCGAGGAGCAACAACGCCGGCCGGGTCGCGAGCGCGAGCGCCATCTCGATCTGGCGGTGCTCGCCGTGCGAAAGTTCGCGCGCGACGCGATCGGCGAGCGCGTCGATGCCGACCTCGCGCAGGACCTCGCGCGCCTCGTCGAAGAGGGCCCGCTCCTCGCGCACCGCCCGCCAGAAGCGGAAGCTCGATCCCGATCTCGCCTGGATGGCGATGGCCGCGTTCTCGAGGACGGTCAATCCCGGCAGCAGGCTCGTGATCTGGAACGAGCGGGCGAAACCGATCGCCGCGCGCTGGTGCGGCGCGAGCCGCGTGATGTCGCGGCCCTCGTAGCGGATCGCGCCCTCGTCGGGGGCGAGCGCGCCGGCGAGCTGGGCGAGCAGCGTCGTCTTGCCGGCGCCGTTGGGTCCGATCACCGCGTGCGTCTCGCCGCGGCGCACCGCCAGCGACACGCCGTCGGTCGCGGCCAGTCCGCCGAAGCGCTTGACCAGCCCGACGGTCTCGAGCAGCGGCGCTGCCGGCGTCGAACCGCTCATCGCCGCCGCTCGAAGACGCCGGCGATCCCGCGCGGCGCGAAGAAGACGACCAGCAGCAGGATCACGCCCAGCGCGATCTGCCAGTGACGGGTGAACGCCGAGAGCACCTCCTCCAGGACGAGGAAGGCGGCGGCGCCGGCGAGCCCGCCCCAGGGCGAGGCGAGTCCGCCGAGGATCACCATGACCAGCGCGACGCCCGACTGCTCCCAGTGCATCATGTTCGGGCTGACGAAGTTGTTCTGGTTCGCCATCAGCGCGCCGGCGAGCCCGGCGAGCGCGCCCGAGATGACGAACGCGACCAGCTTGAAACGGAACGTCGGGTAACCGAGCGAGGCCATCCGCGGTTCGTTGTCGCGGATGCCGACCAGCACGACCCCGAAACGCGATCGTGCGAGCCGGGCGAGGGCGACCAGCGCCGCCGCGCACAGCGCCAGCACGACGTAGTAGAAGGCGACGTCGTCGGCGAGACTCAGGCCCGGCAGCGACGAGCGGCGCGCGAGCGAGAGACCGTCGTCGCCGCCCCAGGTCTTCAGCGACACGAAGACGTAGTAGACCATCTGCGCGAAGGCGAGCGTGATCATGATGAAGTACACACCGTGGGTGCGCAGGCTGATCGCGCCGATGAGGAGCGCGAGCAGCGCCCCGGCGGCCATCGCCAGCGGCCAGGTCAGGAGCGCGCTCGTCCCCGGGCCGATCTCGGCCGCGGCGATGCCGACGACGTAGGCGCCGGCGCCGAAGAGCGCCGCGTGGCCCAGGCTCACCATGCCGCCCAGTCCGACGACGAGGTTCAGGCTCGACGCCAGCAGCGCGAGGATCAGCACCCGGCTCGCGAAGCCGACGTAGAACTCCTGTCCGAGCGCGCGCGCGAGCAGTGGGAAGGCGAGCGCCACCGCGATCGCCGCGAGCGTCGCGCCATGGCGCCGGGTCGTCGCGCCGATCATCCGCGCGCCGGGAACAGGCCCTGGGGCCGGAACGCGAGGACGGCCACCATGACGACGTAGATCGATATCGCGGCGAGCGACGGCCCCGCGGCGTCGGCGAGCGAGGGCGGCAGCACCGCGCGCAGCGCCGTCGGGATGAACGCCCGCCCGAAGGTGTCGGCGAAGCCGACGACGAGCGCGCCGACGAAGGCGCCGCGGATCGACCCGATCCCGCCGATGACCACGACGACGAAGGCGAGGATCAGGATGCTCTCACCCATGCCGACCTGGACCGCGAGCAGCGGCCCGAGCATCGCGCCGGCGAGCCCGCAGAACGCCGCGCCGATGCCGAATACGACGGTGAACAGCCGCCGGATGTCGGTGCCCATCGCCGTCGCCATCTCGCGGTTCGACGCGCCGGCCCGCACCAGCATGCCGATCCGGGTGCGCGTGACGAGGACGTAGAGCAGCACGGCGACCGCCAGCCCGACGGCGATGATGGCGAGCCGGTAGGCCGGGTAGGTCATGCCCGGCAGGATCTCGACCGATCCGGACAGCGCCGCCGGCGGATTCAGGTTGAGCGGTTGCACGCCCCAGGTCGCGCGCGTCGCTTCGTTGAACACCAGGATCAACGCGAAGGTCGCGAGCACCTGCGCCAGCGGATCGCGCCGGTACAGGTGCTTGAGCACCGCGAGCTCGAGGAGCATCCCGAGCGCGGCGGTCGCGGCGACCGCGAGCACGACCGCGGCGACGAACGACCCGGTCGCCCCGAACAACGTCGCGGCGAAGTAGGCGCCGGCCATGTAGAGCGATCCGTGCGCCAGGTTGATCAGGTCCATGACGCCGAAGACCAGCGTCAGGCCGGCGGCCAGCAGGAACAGCATCAGGCCGAACTGCAGGCCGTTCAGACTCTGCTCGACGAGGAGGAGGCCGTTCATCGGACGGGACGCGCGCCGCCGCCGCGGCGCACGGCGGTGCGCGCGGCGGCGACCGGAGACGGGTGGCGGGCGGCCGGGGCGGCGGGCGACGCCGTCACATCTTGCACGCCGAGACGTACGCGTCCGGCTGCTGCGTGAAGATCGTGCCGACGGTCCTGTTGACGTAGCGGCCGCGCTCGTCCTTCACCACCTGGCGCAGGTAGTAGTTCTGGATCGGGAAGTGGTTGCGGTTGAACTTGAACGGTCCGCGCACCGAGGCGAAGTTGGCCGCCTCGAGCGCCTTTCTCAGCGCCGCCTTGTCCTCGACGTTGCCCTTGACCTCACGGACCGCCGCGTCCATCAGCATCGCGGCGTCGTAGCCCTGCGACGCGTACTCGTTGGGCAGCCGGTTGTACTTCTTCTCGAAGTCGGCGACGAAGCGCTTGTTCGCCGCGTTGTCGAGGTCGAGGTTCCAGTGCGCGGCGTTCTGCGCGCCCAGCGTCGGCTCGCCGACCGCGGCGAGCGTGTCCTGGTCGAACGACCAGCCGGTACCGAACAGCGGGAAGTCCTTCTGCAAGCCGGCCTGCTGGTACTGCTTGAGGAAGTTCACGCCCATGCCGCCGGGCAGGAAGAAGAACACCGCGTCCGGCTTCGCGGCGCGCAGCTGCGAGAGCTCGACCGCGTAGTCGAGCTGGCCGAGCTTCGTGTACACCTCGCCGGCGTAGCCTCCCTTGTAGTAGCGCTTGAAGCCGTTGACGACGTCCTTGCCACCGGGGTAGTTCGGCGCGATGACGAAGACGTTCTTGTAGCCCTTGTCGTTGACGTACTTGCCGGTCGCCTCGGAGTAGCTGTCGCTCACCCAGGACACCGCGAAGAAGTACGGGTTGCACTTCTCGCCGGCGAGGTCCGACGGGCCGGTGTTCGGGCTGACGTAGAAGGTCTTCGACTCGAGCACCGGCTGTTCGACCGCCTGCAGCAGGTTCTGGAACACGATGCCGGTCATCAGGTCGACCTTGTCGCGCTTGAGCATCTTGTCGGCGAGCTGGCGCGCGACATCGGGCTTCTGCTGGTCGTCCTCGATGATCACCTCGACCGGCAGGCCGCCCAACTTGCCGCCGGCGTGCTCGACGCCCAGCAGGAAGCCGTCGCGGATCGCCACGCCGATGACACCGCCGGGGCCGGAGAGCGTGCTGATGAAGCCGACCTTGATCCGGTCGGCGGCGAGGGCCGGGGTCGCGAGCGTGGCGGCGAGCGCGAGGCAGACGAGTGTCTTCTTCATGGGATCCCCTATGGGCGTGGGTGCGGGTGCGTCGGCGGGTGCGTGGGCGGGTACGGAAGCGGAGTTTGCGGTCGGGGCGCCGGCGGCGCGAGAGTCAGCGGCGGGCGCGGGCCGGTCGCGACGAGCGGATCGTGTAGCGGGCGAGGTCGACCGGCTTGAAGCGGACCCGCTCGAAGCGCTTCGGGTCGTCGTCCAGCGGAACGGTCGCGTCGATGCCGATCTTGGTGACGGTGCCGCTCTTGCCGTCGGCGGCGATCTTCACGACCGGGTTGAGGATGTGTCCTTCCTCGCCGGGCATGACGACGAGTCCGGTCTCGGCCTTGAGGCGGGTCGTGATCGCCCAGTCGACATCGACCGCGTCGCGCAGATCCACGTCGGCGTCGACGACGACCACGCGCTGCAGCGAACGGAACGCCCGGAAGGTCTCGCGGATCACGTCCTTCGCCAGTCCCGGCCGCCGCGCGCTCACCTGGACGACCGCTTCGTAGAAGCCGCAGCCGCCGTGCGGCAGGTAGACCGCGGCGACCTCGGGAATCGTCTTGCGGACCGCCGAGAAGATCGCCGCTTCCGCGGTGAAACCGACGGCGTTCCAGACCTCGGCGCCGGAGAGCACCGTGTGGAAGACCGGCTTCGCCCGGCGCGTGACCGCCTTGACCTGCATGACCCAGCGCTTGTCGCGTCCGCCGTAGTAGCCGGTGACCTCGGCGAACGGCGCTTCGTCCTCGCGCAGGTGCGGCAGGATCTCGGCCTCGACGACGAACTGCGCGTCGGCGTAGGCGGGCGCGTCGACGGTCTGCGCGCGCACCAGGTCGATCCGGCGACCGACCAGATGGCTCGCGACCTCGTGCTTGTCGTCGCCCAGGCGCGGCAACGAGGACACGATCCACGGCGCCAGGCCGACGCCGATGTTGATCGTCACCGGCAGCCGTTCGTTGCGCTCCTCGGCGAGCGCGACGTACTCGCCGAGATGGCGGCCCGGGTCGATGAGGAAGGTGATCCGGTCCTTCCGGGTCACCATCATCCGGTGGATCGAGATGTTGGCCCGCCCGGTGCGCGGGTTGCGCGCCATGACGACCGCGGCGTCGAGGTATCGGCCGCCGTCCTCGAGCGCGTGCACCGGGATCGGCAGCCGCGTAAGGTCGGGCTTGGGCTCGACCACTTCGTTCGACGGCGCGCGGTCGAGCAAGCGGCCGGCGTACGCGTCGGGACGTTCGCGCCAGGACGCGATCGCGGCGGCGATCCGGAACGGCACCTCGTCCTTGGGGACGCCGAAGATCGAACCGACGATGTCGCGGTTCCACAAGAGCCCGGCGAGCACCGGATGGTCGCTGCGCCGAATTCGTTCGAATAGCACCGGGCTGCCGCCCTCCAGGCGCTTGGCGACCCCGGCGAGTTCGTGCTTCGGGTCGACCTGCGACTTGACGCGCAACAGGCGGCCGGTCGACTCGAGGTGGTCGATGCAGGCGGTGAGGTCGACAAGCCTGCGCGCGACCGCCGCTGAAGGCTTGTTCGCCGATCGACCCCCGCCCGCCGCCCTCGTCGCCATGATCCCCTCCCGGTTCCGCGGGCGATCTTACCCGCATGGCGGACAGGGCGCACGCCGCACTGGTGGCCGTCCGGCGGGCGCCGCGGTGCCGGCGCGGTTTTCAGATGGTGCTATCCTGCGCCGCCCGATTTCGTTGGCCATGACGCCATGACGATCAACCTCTCCCTCACGGGTGCCGCCGGCGACGTCGGACGCTCCGCGCCCGTCGCCTTCGCGCTGCCGTCGGGACGGCAGGTGACCCGGGCCGAGTTCGAAGCGATCATCTCCGCCGCCGCCCGGCGGCTTCGCGCGTTGGGCATCAGCGTCGGCGACATCGTCGTCGTCGCCATCGACCACCCGTTCCGCACGCTGGTTCTGCAGCTCGCGTTGGCGCGGATCGGCGCGGCGGCCGCGCCGGTGGGTTTCCCCGGCAAGCTCGCGGCGGCGTGCCTCGCGGAGTCGCCGCAACCCGCGGGCAGCCATCGACGCCTGCTCTACGTCGAACGGGCGTGGTTCCACCCTCCCTCCGGCGCGCACGACCCGTCGCCGGTCGAACCGCAAGGCGACCCCGACGCGCCGGCCATCGTTCTCGGGTCGTCGGGCACCGGTGGCGCGGTCAAGTGCATGGCCGTGAGCCACGCGAGGATGGCGGCGCGGCTGGCGATCGCCGAGCGCGACGTTCCGATTCCCTCCGGAGCGCGCGTGCTGACGACGATGGGTGCGTTCGGGGGCTACGGCTTCATCACGATGCTGCGCGCCCTGCGCGCCGGCGCGACGGTCGTCGTCGACCCGGGCTCGACCAAGACCGCGGATGCGCTCGCGACCGAGCGGGTCGCCTACCTCGTGTCGGCACCGGGCAAGATCAATTCGATCGTGCGCGCGCAGCCCGAGGGTGGAGGCCTGCACCCGTCGCTGCGCACGATCGAGTTCGGGGGGGCAAGGCTCGGAGACGCAGCGATCGCCGCGATCCGCGCGCGATTGTGCGACGAGCTGCGCATCGTCTACGGCTCGACCGAGATCGGCTTCGTCGCCGGCGGCACGCTGCCGCACGGCCGGATCCCCGACGGGTGGGTCGGACGGGTATTCGACGGCGTCGAGGCGCAGGCGGTCGACGACGCGCTCGTTCCGCTGTCGGCCGGCAGGACGGGGCGATTGCGCATCCGCGGCGCGGGCCTGGTGGACGGGTACGTCGGGGATGCCGAAGCGACCGACCGCAATTTCCGCGACGGCTGGTTTCTCACCGGGGATCTCGCGTCGGTGTCCGCCGGCGGCGAGCTGTCGCTCGTCGGCCGCGCCGACGAGTTGATCAACGTCGGCGGCAACAAGGTCGATCCGGTGGTCACCGAGGACGCGCTGCTCGCGGTGCCCTGGGTGCGCGACGCGGCGGTCTTCGAGGTGCCCAAGCAAGACGAGGGTATGGCGATCTGGGCCGCGGTCGTCGCGTCCGGGCCGATCGACGTCGCGCAGCTCGAGTCGGCGGTCCGCGAGCGGCCCGGCGCGGGGATCCCGCGCTTCGTCCTGCCGGTACCGGAGATTCCGCGCAATGCCGGCGGCAAGGTGTTGCGCGAAAGACTGGTCGCCCTCGCGATCGAGGCCAGGGCCCGGTTCGGGGCTGCCAAAGCGCGGTAGGGACGCGCCGCCGGCACCGGGCGGTTCGACACGCGTTGGTCCGATAGAATGGGCGCGACCCCACTCCGCCCGAACACATGGCCGACACGCTCCACGACTCCGCGCTCGTCATCGACGGGCTCGTCATCGCCAAGTTCGACCGCTCGGTGTTCGAGGACATGCGCCGAGGCGGCCTGACCGCCGCGAACTGCACCTGCTCGATCTGGGAGAATTTCCGCGGGAGCATGGACCAGATCGCGGTCTGGCAGCGCCATTTCCGTGAACACGCGGACCTGATCGTCCCGGTTCGCACGACCGCCGACATCGCCCGCGCCAAGGCCGAGGGTCGGACCGGGATCATCCTCGGCTGGCAGAACCTGTCGGGGATCGAGGACCGTCTCGACTACCTCGGCCTGTTCAAGGCGCTGGGCGTGGGTGTGATGCAGATCGCCTACAACACGCAGAACCTCGTCGGCAGCGGGTGTTACGAGAAACACGACGGCGGGCTGTCCGAGTTCGGCCACGAGGTGATCGCCGAGATGAACCGGCTGGGCATCCTCTGCGATCTGTCGCACGTCGGGCCGAAGACCAGCGAGGACGTGATCCTCGCCTCGACGCGTCCGGTCGCCTACACGCACTGCCTGCCGGCCGGGCTCAAGGCGCATCCGCGCAACAAGACCGATGAACAGCTCCGCTTTATCGTCGACCGCGGCGGTTTCGTCGGCGTGACGATGTTCCCGCCGTTCCTGCGCCGCGGCGTCGAGTCGACCGTCGACGATTACGTGGAGGCGATCGAATACGTGATCGACCGCGTCGGCGAGGAGCGCGTCGGCATCGGCACCGATTTCACGCAGGGCTGGGGACCGGAGTTCTTCGACTGGATCACACGCGACAAGGGGCGCACGCGCAAGCTCACCGAGTTCGGCGCGATCGTCAACCCGGCGGGCATCCGCACGATCGGCGAGTTCCCGAACCTGACCCGTGCGATGCAACGCCGCGGCTGGCGCGAGACGCGCATCCGGCGGGTGCTCGGCGAGAACTGGCTGCAGGTGTTGCGCGAGGTCTGGGGCGCCTGAGGCGAGCGATTCGGCCGGCTACGGCAGGCTCGAACCGCCGCCGGGCCCGCCCCGCGTTCCGGGCGCGACATCGGCCAGGCGGACCAGCGCTGGATCGTCGGCGTGATCGATGACGATCCGCCGCACCCACTCCTGCCAGGCCGCGGCGAATTCGCGCCGCTTCGCGTCGTCCGCGTCCGGCGCGAGCGCATCGGCCATCAGCGACTTGAGGTCTTCGGGTTTCGCGACGACCTCCGCGTGGACGCTCGCGTCGACCGCGGCGCCGGTGTCGTTGCGCGTGAACCGGAGGTCTCCGTCGATCGCGGCGCCCCACGCGAGGAGGTTACGACGCGCGTATCGGCCCCCGAGCCCCTTGAAGCCGCCGTCGCCGGCCGCACCGGTCAGGTAGCCCGCGACCGCGCCGACGACGCCGGCGACGCCCTGGTCCTGCGGCTGGCGCACCTCGACGCGAATCTCGCCGCGGCGCGGCAGGTCCCGGCCGTACAGCCGCTCGAGCGCGCGCGCGGTCATCAGGTACGCGCCGGCGACCGTGGGGCAGGAATGGCCGGCGAACTTGACCGCGTCCACGTAGCCGAAGTCGATGACGCCGTCGTCGGCGGCTCCCAGCGTCTGGGCCAGCGGGTCGCGGGTGACGATCGGGCGGACCCGGTCGAAGAAGGCGGGATGTCGCATCGGGGCTCCGGAACGCGCTCCGCGCGGAAGCAGGCGGTCGACGCGCATGCTGCGCCACCTCCGCGGGGTCGCGCCACGATCCGGATCAAGCGGTCGACAGCCGGGTATGCTTGCGATTCGAACCGACCGCCGACGCCCCGCCCGGCCCATCGACCATGCCCGCGAAACGCCCCAACTTCCTCGTCGTCCTCATCGACGACCTCCGCTACGACGAGTTCGGCGCCGGCGGACACCCGTACCTGAAGACGCCGGCGGTCGACCGGCTCGCCGCGGAAGGCGCTCTGTTCGAGCGCGCCTTCCATACGACGCCGATCTGCTCGCCCAACCGCGCGTCGATCTGGACCGGCCAGTACGCGAGCCGCCACGGCATCATCGACAATGTGGCGCGCGACGCGATGAGCCACCGGCTGCCCAACTACCACCTCGAGCTCCAGAAGCTGGGCTACGAAACCGCGCACATCGGCAAGTGGCACATGGGCAACGACGGCATGCCGCGGCCCGGCTACGACACCTGGGTCAGCTACGACGGGCACGGCAAGCTGATGAACCCGCGGTTGAACCACGGCGGGAAATACGTCGAGCACACCGGCTACATCACCGACATCATGAACACGCTCGCGCTCGAATTCCTCGATCGGCGCCGCGAGCCGGGACGGCCGTTCTCGCTCGTCTTCGCCCACAAGGCGGTGCACCCGGACGCCGAGCAGGCGGCCGACGGGACGCTGCGGATCTCGGCGCAGGGCGGCTACGTCGTGGCCGAGCGCCACCGCGACCTCTACCGCGACGCGGTATTCCCGCGCACGCCGAACATGCTGTCGCCCGAGGAGGTCGTGCGCAGCAAGCCCGCGTGGGCCGAGTGCTTCGACCTGAAGTCGACGCCGAAGGCGCGCGCGGTGCTCGACGCGCTGCAGGCGGGTTCGCAGGAGGAGATCCGCCAGCGGGCGAGGATGATGGCGTCGGTCGACGAGGGGCTCGCCGCGATCCTCGATCGGCTCGACCGGCGGGGCGAACTCGACGACACGTTCATCGTCTTCCTCGGCGACAACGGCTACTTCTTCGGCGAACACGCACTCGGTCCGGAACGGCGTTTCGCCTACGAGGAAGGCATCCGCTCGCCGTTCGTCGTCCGCTACCCGCGCAAGGTGAAGGCCGGCCAGCGGCGTCGAGAGCTCGTCGTCTGCCAGGACATCGCGCCGACACTGATCGCGCTCGCCGGAGGCAGGCCCGGGCCGCAGATCCAGGGCCGGTCGCTGCTGCCGCTCTTCGCGCGCGGCCGCAAGCCGGCGTGGCGCCATTCGTTCCTGATCGAGTATTGGGCCGAGCAGGCGATGCCGTGGCTCGTCGGCATGACCTACAAGGCGGTGCGCACCGACCGGCACAAGTACATTCACTGGGTCAATCGCGGTCGCGCCGGCGAGCTGGACGAGCTCTACGACCTCGAGCGCGATCCCTACGAACTGCGGAACCTCAACGCGAGCCGCGCGCACAAGGCGGTGCGCCAGAAGCTGCGCAAAGAACTGCGCAAGCTCGTCGCCGACGCCGCCGGTCTGTAGGCCGACCCACGGACCGTCGATGGCGGGTCGGGCATGAGCCCGACCGCCGTCCCGCCGATCAGTTCGCGGTGGCGCCCGAGGCCTTGACGATCGGCACCCACTTCGCCAGGTCGTCGGCGACCACCTTGGCGAACGCCGCGGGCGTCATCGGCGGGGCCAGATCGAAACCCTGCGGACCGAGCTTGTCCTTCGCCTCTTGCGAGGCGAACAGCCGGTTGAGCTCGGTGTTGAGCTTCGCGACCACGTCCGGCGGCGTTCCCGCCGGCGCGATGAACCCGAACCAGGTGTTGACCTCGTAGCCCTTGATGCCCTGTTCGTCGAGCGTCGGGACGTTGGGCAGCAGCGGCGAGCGCGCGAGGCTGGTGACGCCGAGCGGACGCACGAGGCCGCCCTTGATCTGGCTGATGACGGTCGGCGTGTTGAAGAAGCCCATCGCCACCTCGCCGGACATCACCGCCTGCACGCCTTGCGGCGCACCCTTGTACGGGACGTGGACCAATCTGGTATCGGTCACCTGACCGAAAAGCACGCCGGACAGGTGATGGCTGGTGCCGGCGCCGCCCGACGAGAACGTCAGTTCGCCAGGCTTCGCCTTCGCCGCCGCGACCACGTCCGCCGGCGATTTCGCCGCGCTCGCCGGTGGGACGATCATCACGTTCGACACGCCGCCGACGAAGCCGACCGTCGCGAAGTCCTTGATCGAGTCGTAGCCTGGCTTCGCGTAGATCGCCTGGTTGAACACCAGCGTTCCCTGCGAGGCGAAGGCGATCGTGTGGCCGTCCGGCGTGCTGCGCGCCAGCTCGGCCATCGCGATCGTGCCGCCGGCGCCCGGCTTGTTCTCGACGACGACCGGCTGCCCCAGCGTCCTGGCCAGCTCGTTCGCCGCGTAGCGCGACACGATGTCGGCGGTGCTGCCGGCGGCCAACGGGACGAGCAGCTTGATCGGCTTCGACGGATACCCCTGCGCGGCGGCGCCGGCGGCGAGCGCGGCGGCGAGGCAGGCGAGCAAGCGGGCCAAGGTCGTCGGAACGGTCATCCGGGGTCTCCGTGAGCGTCGAAAGGGGGTGTCAGTCCTGCAGGCCCCAGAGCACGACCTCGGCGCGCTCGGTGGACCCGGGCCGCGTCGTGTAACGCAGGACCACACGGGCGACGGTGCGCTCGCCGCCCGGCAGGTCGATCACCCGCGTCTCGCCGCCGGCGGGGATGAAGTCGCGCAGCATCACCTCGAAGCGGTGGCCGGTGCCGAAGACGACCGTCATGTGCGCGAACTGGACGCCGCGGTCGCGCACCCGCAGCTTGATCGCGCGCAGCCGCCCCTGAACCGCTCCGACGGTGATCTCGTCGCGATCGGCGGAGAGAGCGACCTCGCGCTTGCCCAGCGCGACCCAGCGCTCCGCCCACGCCGGCAACGACCACCCGCCGGCGGCGAGTGCGAACGACGCGACCAGACGCCGCCGCAGCCCGGAGGTCGGGCCGGGGCGGGAGGCGTCGAGCGTCGGCGCTGCGCGCATGCGGCCGATCTTGACGCGGAATCGTCCGATGTCAAGCCTCCGCCATCGACGGGCGTGGCCCGGATGGCGCGGATCGGGGAAACACCCCGGCGGACCGGAGGCGGGCGGGGAACCGTTCGCGATCGCCCGCATCCAACAAGGGTAAGCTCTCGCCACCCGAACCCCGATCCGATGCGCCGCGATCCCCGCGCTCGCGGCCGCACGACCCCGACCGCCGGAGATCCCATGCCGTCCACGCTGCGCCCCGCCCTGTTCGCTGTCGCCGTCGCCGCCATCCTCGCCTCGCCGATCGCCGCCGCCACCGGTCTCGCGACCTGCGATTCGGGTCCGAAGTCGACCTGGCAGCCGGTCGACAAGCTCGAGGATCTGCTGAAGAAGAAGGGCTGGACGATCCGCCGCGTCAAGGAGGACGGCGGCTGCTACGAGGTCTACGCGCTCGACGACAAGGGCCAGCGGGTCGAGGCCTACTTCCATCCGGTCACGCTCGAGCCGGTCCCGACCAAGCCGCGCTGACCCGCCGGTCGCGATGGACGCCCGACCGCCCGCGGGCACCGCGACGGCGCCGGCCGTCGTCTGGAGCGGCTCGCTGCGGGTGCTCCACTGGACGCTCGCCGCCTCGGTGATCGCCAGTTTCGCGACCCACGAGGGCGGCGGCCGCGCGCACGAGATCCTGGGCTACATCGCGCTCGGCGCGGCGGCGCTGCGTGTCGTCGCCGGCGTCGCCGGTGGCTCCCGATGGCGGTTCGGCGGCTTCGTTCGCGGCCCGAGCGACACGCTCGCCTACGCGAAGCTCGTCGTCGCGCGGCGCGAACCGCGCTACCTCGGCCACAATCCGCTCGGTGGCTGGATGATCGTCGCCCTGCTCGGGGCGACCATCGCCGCCTCGCTCTCCGGGTGGCTCTACACGACCGACGCGTACTGGGGCGTCGAGTGGGTCGAGGAGCTGCACGGTGCGCTCGGCGACGCGCTGGTGCCGTTGTTCGTGCTCCATGTCAGCGGTGTGGTCTTCGCCTCGGTCCGCCATCGCGAGTCGCTGGTCGGCGCGATGATCCACGGGCGCAAGCGCGCGACCGGACCCGGGGACGTCCCGCCGCCCGGGGCGTGGTAACTTGTGCGCCGGTGCGCGTCCGCGCACACGTGTGCAGAGCTTCCCTAGACGCGCATCAAGGAACCGCGCCGGCGCTACGGCGACGATCCGCGATCCGACCCGACGGAGCGAGTGCGCATGGCATTCATGATGGTGCTCTTGGTGTTCCTGCTCGGCGTGACCGTGTGGGCGTTCTTCCAGATGAACCCGAAGGGGGTGTCCGCCCGCACGCTCGCCCTCTACAACACCGGCGTGCTGGTGATCGCGGTGCTCGCCGCCTACACGATCGGGCGGGCGCTCTACGCCGACGCGGTGGTCGTCAAAGCCGGGCAGGCCGGGATGGCCGTCTATCTGACGATCATGGCGTCGTCGACCGCCTTCCTGATCCTGGTCCTCGCCGGCGGCGTGATCCGCAACTTCTTCGTCTTCCCGGTCGAGAAGCGGGCGCGCGTCGAGCCGCCGGCGTCCTGAAGGACGGCGGCCCGGGCGGCCGGAGTCAGGGACGCGACCCCGATCCCCCGCCGAGCAGGCGCGCGGGCAGCAGCAGCACCGCGCGCAGCAGCGCGAAGAGCGCTTCGACGACGATCGCGACCAGCCGGAACGGCAGCGCCACCAGCCAGACGATCGGCGCGAGCACGAGCAGCAGCAACGCGAGCGGCAGCGAGAGCACCGCGAGCACGAGCCAGGCGGCGGCGAAGACCAGGACGTTCATCGGGCACCTCCGCTCGCGGAGCGGCGCGCGACGCCGCGTCGATCCGCCACGAGCCGAGACTGCCACGTCGCGCCCGGCGCCGCCGGGCCATGAGACGAACGACGCCCGGGCCGGACGGGCGGGTCCGGCGCCGTCCTACTCGCGCGCGAGCGCCCGCTCGATGCGCCGGTCGGGGACGAGCCAGATCAGCGCGACCAGCACGTAGATCGCCCCGGCGGCGGCCGGCGAGACGAACGCGAGGCCGATCGCCGGCGCGTAGAGCGCGAGCGAAGTCTTGCCCTTGAGGTCGCGCCCGAGGGCGCGCGCCAGGACCGACGACGGGCCGTCGGCCGCGACGATGCGAAGCTGCAGGACGTAGTAGGCGATCGCCGCCATCAGCAGGACGATCCCGTAGAGCGCGGTCGGCAGCGGCGTGAAGTGGTTCTCGCCCATCCAGCCGGTCGCGAACGGCAACAGCGACAGCCAGAAGAGCAGGTGCAGGTTGGCCCAGAGCACGCCGCCGGAGACACTGCGCGCCGCGTGCAGCAGGTGGTGGTGGTTGTTCCAGTAGATGCCGACGTAGACGAACGACAGGACGTAGCTCAGGAACACCGGCAGGAGCGGCGCGAGCGCGTCGAGCGTCGCGCCGTGCGGCACCTTGAGCTCGAGGACCATGATCGTGATGATGATGGCGAGCACGCCGTCGCTGAAGGCCTCCATCCGGGTCTTGGTCATCGCCGGCCGTTCGCTCATGCGGGTTCTCCCGGGTTCTCCTGCTCGACCAAACGTCGCGGGGTGCGGACCGTCGATTCCGGTCCCGCGGGCCGCGGACCGCCCGTCCGGCCCGGCCGACGCGCGAACAGCCGCCGCACCAGCGATCGCAGCCAGACATGCGAGGCTTCGCGTTCGGCGGTCGCGTGCCAGAGCATCTGCACATCGTACTGCGGCGCCTCGCCCCAGAGCGCCCAGACGCGCACCGGCCAGCGCGCGGCGATCGCCCGCGCGTACATTTGCGGCACGATCGCGAGCAGATCGGTCCGGGTGACGAGCTCGGGCAGCGCCGCGTAGTGGCGGGCGTGGACGACCGTGCGCTCGGAGAGGCCCATCGCGTCGAGCATCCGCTGCACGCTCTCGTGGTAGGTCGCCGTCGGCGAGGCGACCGCGAGCGGGGCCGAGGCGAGCTCGCGCGCGGTGAGCGTCGCCCGGCCGCTTCGGCCCCGCGGTCGCCAGCCGCGGGCGGTGACCGCGACGTAGCGCTCGTGGAAGAGCGTCTCGGTCTCGATGCCGCGCTGCGCCGACTCGAGGATGCCGATCGCGAGATCGACGTCGCGCGCCTCCAGCGCCGCGGCGACCGCCGGCGCCGGGACACCGGCGTTGTCGATGCGCGCCTGCGGCGCCTCGCGGCGCAGCGCCGCGGCGAGCGGCGGCAGGAACAGCATCTCGCCCAGGTCGGACATCGACAGCCGCCAGTGGACGGTGTCGCTCGCCGGGTCGAAGCTGCCGGCCTCGGCGAGCGCGGTCTCGAGCGCCCGCAGGTAGGCGACCACCGCCGGGACGATCCGGCCGGCGAGCCGCGTCGGGTGCAGGCCGGTCGGCGAGCGCACGTAGAGGACGTCGCCGAAGTGCTCGCGCAGCCGCGCCAGCGCGTGGCTCACCGCCGGCTGCGACAGCGCGAGCTGGCGGGCGGCCGCGGTCACCGAGCCGGTGGCGTGGATCGCCGCGAGCACCCGCAGGAGGTTCAGGTCGAGCTGGCGGAAGGGGATCGGCATCGGGCGATTCACATGCAGGAGACGAATATACCGGATTCCAACAATCGATTGGACGAATGTCCGGACTACAGTCGCCCGCGTACCGGGAGACGGCGCCCGCCGGCCCGGACGGACGGACCGGGCGGCCGGCGTGGCGGAGGAGGCGGGATGCTGGAAATCGTGATCCAGGGACGGGGCGGGCAGGGCGCGCAGACCGCCGGCAACCTGCTCGCCGCGGCGTTCTTCGCCGAGGGCCGCCAGGTGCAGAGCTTCGCCTCCTACGGCGGGGCGCGTCGCGGCACGCCGGTCTCGTCGTTCATCCGTGTCGACGACCGGCCGGTGCGGGTGCGCTGCGACATCGAGCAGGCCGACGCGATCCTGTGCTTCGACTCGACGCTGCTCGAAGGCCGGCTTCTGGCGACGGCGACGCCTCGGACGCTGATCGTCGTCAACTCGGGGCGCAGCGTCGCCGACTACGCGCGCAGTCACGCCGGCTACAAGGTGGTCCCGATCGACGCGATCGCGATCTCGCGGCGCGCCGGCCTGGGCCGGATCGTGAACTCGGCGCTGTTGGGCGCGCTCGCGCGCGCGATCGGCACGCCGCCGCTCGCGAGCCTCGAGCGCACGCTCGCCGAGCGCTCGCCCAAGCTGACCGACGAGAACCTCGCCGCCTGCGAGGAAGGCTACCGGACCGCCGACGCGTTGTTGCGCGAGGAGGCGATCGCATGAGCGCGCCGACGACGAAAAACGCAGTGCGGTCGGGCGGTCCGCAGCCGGCGACGGCGCCGATTCCGCCGATCTGGACCACCGGCACGACCGAGGCGATCCGCACCGGCACCTGGCGCGCGGCGCTGCCGCGGCACATCCAGGCGCCCTCGCCCTGCCACCAGGCGTGTCCGGTCAGCGGCGACATCGCCACCTGGATCGGACTCGCCCGCGATCGCGACCTCCGCGGCGCGTTCGAGGCGCTGGTCCGCCACAATCCGTTCCCGGCGATCGCCGGGCGGATCTGCCACCACCCGTGCGAAGCGGCGTGCAACCGCGCCGGCGTCGACGGGGCGCTCGCGATCTGCAAGCTCGAGCGCACCGTCGGCGACACCGCGATCGAGCGCGGCTGGCCGCTGCCCGGTCCCGCGGCGGAACGTCGCGAATCGGTCGCGGTCGTCGGCGCGGGACCCGCCGGGCTGTCGGCCGCCTACCAGTTGCGCCGGCTCGGCTACCGCGTGACGCTGGTCGAGGCGCGCGGCGAGCTGGGTGGACTGATGCGCCACGGCATCCCGTCCTACCGGCTCTCGCGCAAGGTGCTCGATGCCGAGATCGCGCGCATCGTCGCGCTGGGCGTCGACCTTAGGACCGGCGAATCGGCGTCGACGCCGGCGGCGTGGGAGGCGCTGCGGGCGACCCACGACGCGCTCTTCATCGCCACCGGCGCGCAGAAGCAGAAACGGCTGCCGGCGCTCGACTACGCCAAGCCCTGGGTCGTCGACGGCGCGGCCTGGCTCGCGGCCGCGAACGCCGGTGCGGCGCCCGCGCTCGGCCGGCGGGTCGTCGTCATCGGCGGCGGCAGCGCCGCGCTCGACGCGGCGCGAAGCGCCCGGCGCGCCGGCCACGAGGTGACGATCCTCGCGCTCGAAGCGCGCCCGCAGATGCCGGCGCAGCGCGAGGAGGTCGACGAGGCGCTCGAGGAAGGCATCGCGCTGGTCGACGGGTCGATGCTGGTGCGCGCGACCGAAGGCGGCGGCGCGCTGCGGCTCGAGTGCACGCGCGTGCGCTTCGTCGCCGGCGCGAAGCGCGGCCAGTTCACCGTCACCCCGGTCGACGGCTCGGCGTTCGCGATCGACGCCGACGCCGTCGTGACCTCGATCGGCCAGGACCCGGACCTCGCGTCGCTGCCGTCGCTGCCCGCCGACGGCGCGCTGGTCGCGGTCGACGCCCGGCAGGCGACCTCGGCCGAGCGCACCTGGGCCGGCGGCGACGTCGCCAGCATGGCGCGCTTCGTCACCGACGCGATCGGGCAGGGCAAGCGCGCCGCGTTCTCGATCGACGCCGACCTGCGCCGGCGCGCCGGCGAACCGGCGCGCGATCCGTCCTATCCGATCGGCCCGCCGCGTGCGACGCGTCGCGACGAGAACGTGCCGCTGGCGGCGATCGCGACCCACTACCACCCGCCGCTCGCGCGCGCGGCCGGGCACAAGCTCGACGCGGCGGCGCGGCTCTCGTCCGGCGACGAGGTCCAGCTCGCGCTCGACGTCGCCGAGGCGCTCGCCGAGACGACGCGCTGCTTCTCCTGCGGCACCTGCATCCGCTGCGACACCTGCGTCGTCGTCTGTCCGGATCTCGCGGTGCGCCGCGTCGACGGCGGCTACGAGGTGCTGGGCGACTGGTGCAAGGGCTGCGGCCTGTGCGTCAAGGAATGTCCGACCGGGTCGATGGACATGGTCGAGGAGGCGAGGTAGCGATGGACATGCCAGTGACTCCGGCGGCGGCGCGCCCGCAGTCCTCCCCGGCGCAGCGGATGCTCCTGACCGGCAACCAGGCGGTCGCCTGGGGCGCGCGTCTCGCCCGCCCGCAGGTCTGCCCGGTCTACCCGATCACGCCGCAGACGCCGGTGCTCGAGCAGTTGACCGAGTTCCAGGCCGACGGCGAGTTCGACGCCGAGATCATCACGCCGGAGTCCGAGCATTCGGTGATGTCGGCGTGCATCCCGGCCTCGCTCGCCGGCGTGCGGGTGTTCACCGCGACCGCGTCGCAGGGCCTGCTCCTGATGCACGAGCTCCTGCACTACGCCTGCGGCGCCCGCGCGCCGATCGTGATCGCCAACATCAACCGGACGGTCGCCTCGCCGTGGGCGTTCTGGCCCGACCAGACCGACAGCCTGGCGCAGCGCGACACCGGCTGGATCCAGCTCTACGTCGAGAGCGCGCAGGAGGCGCTCGACAGCGTGATCCAGATGTTCCGGGTCGCCGAGACGGTGCTCGTGCCGGCGATGATCAACCTCGACGCCTTCTACGTCTCGCACGCGATGGAGCCGGTCGACATCCCGGCCTCGGCCGACGTCGACGCCTACCTGCCGCGGTTCGCGCCGCCGCACAAGCTCGACACCGCGCACGTCGAGTCCTGGGGCAACGTCGTGTCGCAGGAGATGTTCTACCGCCACCGCCAGGCGATCGAGGAGTCGATGGCGCGGGTTCCGGCGCTGTTGGCCGAGGCCGACGATGCCTGGCGCGAGCGCTTCGGCCGCGGCCATGGCGTGGTCGAGCGCTACCGCTGCGAGGGTGCGAGCACGGTCGTCGTGACGATGGGCAGCATGTGCGGCACCGCGCGCGAAGCGGTCGATGCGATGCGCGCGGACGGGCAGGCGGTCGGGCTCCTCAAGCTGCGGCTGTTCCGCCCGCTGCCGGTGTCGGCGCTGCGCGAGGCGCTGGCCGGCGTGCGGGACGTCGTCGTCCTCGACCGCAACCACTCGCCGGGCGCCGGCGGCATCCTGCACCAGGAACTGAAGTCGGCGCTCTACGGGATGGTGCAGCCGCCGCGCGTGCACGGCTTGCTCGCCGGCGTCGGCGGCGTCAACGTGCCGCCGCGCAAGATCGTCGAATTCGTCGACGCCGCCCGGGCGCGCGACCCGCGATCCGAATCGGTCTGGGTGAGGTGACCGCGATGATCAAGCTCGATCTGAAGCACGAACCGATGCTCTGTTCGGGACATGCCGCCTGCCCGGGCTGCATCGAGGCGCTGTCGGTGCGCCACATCCTGGCGACGATGGGACCGGACACGATGGCGGTGATTCCGCCGTCGTGCATGGCGATCATCGCCGGCCCGCAGCCGATGAGCTCGCTCAAGATCCCGGTCTACCAGCCGACGCTCGAATCGAGCGCGGCGGCGGCCTCCGGTCTGCGGCGTGCGCTCGACGCGCAGGGCAAGCGCGACACCCAGGTGCTGGTGCTGGCCGGCGACGGCGGCACCTACGACATCGGCTTCCAGTGCCTGTCGTCGGCCGCCGAGCGCAACGAGGACTTCCTCTACGTCTGCCTCGACAACGAAGGCTACATGAACACCGGCGCGCAGAAGTCGTCGTCGACACCGCATTTCGCGAGGACCGGCTCGACGCCGGCCGGCAAGACGACGCGCAAGAAGAACCTGGCCGAGATCATGGCCGCGCACGGCGTGCCCTGGGTCGCGACCGCGTCGGCGAGCCATCTCACGGACCTGATCGCCAAGGTCGAGAAGGCGAAGAAGATCCGCGGCACGCGCATCCTCACCGTGCTCATCCCCTGCCTCGACGGCTGGGGCCTGCCCGACGACATGGGGCTCACCGCCGCGCGCTACGCGGTCGAGTGCGGCGCCTTCCCGCTCTACGAGATCGAGGACGGCGCGCGCTACACGTTGAACGTCGCCGAGAAGCCGCGGCCGGTGTCCGACTACCTCGCGCTGCAGCGGCGCTACCGCGGCCTGTCGCGCGAGGACGTCGCGACGCTGCAGGGCGAGATCGACGCCGGCTGGCAGCGGCTGCGCGAGCGCGCCGGACTCGCGCGGGCGGAGGCGATCGCGGTCGGCTGATCAGCGCGCCGGCAGCTCGCGCGGCCAGGCGAGCGCGCCGGCGGGGTCCGCGCTCGGTTTCAGGCGCGCCGTCCGACTCCATCTCCGCGACCGTGTCGGGTCGCGCGTCGCGCCTCACCCCCGTTGGCGAGCAAGCGGCGCAGCGACGCACCGACGCCCTCGAAGAACGTGTTGATCTCGATCTCGATCAGCTCGTCCAGATTGTCCGGGAGCGGCATGCCGTAGATGTACTTGCGGACACCGAAATAGAAGATCCGCGAATTGAGCCCCCAGATCAGCTCGAGCTCGGTCCGGCTGATTCGCCGGGTCCGCGAGTCGGGCAAGCGGAACTCGTGGCGAATCTCGCGGCAAAGCGGCTTGACGATGCGCGACGTGACGAACGCGAAGATCCGCTGATTGATGTCCGCCCCCTTCAACCCGGCGAACATGAACAGCCGAACCCACTCGTAGCTCAGGATGGTTCTGGCGTAGAGCTTGTAGAACAGGATCATCCGATCGCGCAGCGGCAGCGAACGATCGACGATGATGCGCTCCCAGGCCGCGTTCCAGCGGCCGACGTAAACCGCCTGGTAGACGCGCTCGATGAGCGCCTGCTTGGTCGGGAAGTACCGGAACAGCAGTGGATGCGTGACGTGGCAGCGACGCGCGAGCTCGCGCGTGTCGCCGGCCAGCCCCACTTCGGCGAAGAACCGGATCGCTTCCTGCAGGATGCGGAGCTCGCGCTCTTCCTTCGGCAGGCGAATCCGGTTCCCGTCGGCGCGCTGCGGGCGAAGCCGCTCCGGCGCGGCGGAGTTCCGGTCGGACGAGCGGGTCGACGGATAGGGCGGCAGGACGGGTTGCGGATGTCGCATCGATCGGAGCGCGGAGTGGACGACGGTCGAAGGTAAACCCGCGGCGGCCCTCTCGACAAGCCTCGGCGGTCGGGTTTGCGGCGGTGCTAGTTGCAATTTTATTGACCAAGTGGTAACTACTAACGCGCGAAGCGGCCGTGGGACGACTCGGGCCGGACGAGGGTGGACGCGATCCACCGGGTGCCGGACACCGCGCGCCATGCGGCCGCGATGCGGGCGGGATCGCAGCGCGGCGTCGTCGCGAACGCGATGCGGTCCGACCGTCGTAGTGCCCAAACGGAGGAGCGCGAAGATGGAACGTATCGCCGATGGTCTGGTACGCCGGTCCTGGCCGGTCCTGCTCGCCATGCTGGCCTGGACGGGTTGGGCGCCCGCGGCTCTCGCCCAGGAGCCGATCAAGATCGGCGCGGTGATCTCGTTGACCGGGCCGGGTGCCGGCCTCGGCCAGCCGGAGCGCAACGGCATCCTGCTCGCCGAGAAGCTGATCAACGAGCGCGGCGGAGTGAGGGGACGCCCGATCAAGCTGTTGATCGAGGACGACGGCTCGAAGGCGGATCTCGCGAAGAGCAAGGCGGAGAACCTCGTCTTCAACGAGAAGGTCAAGGTCCTGATCGGCGGCTCGCTCACCGCGAGCACCGGGGCGATCGGCGCGATCACCCATGCCGAGGGACTGCCGCAGATCGCGTTGACCGGCCTGGGTCCGCAGATCGAGCTCACCTACAAGTCGGTCTTCCACCTGCTGCCGCCGCAGAGTCTGAACGCCAAGGCCATGCTCGAATACACGACCAAGGCGCTCAAGATGAAGAAGGTCGGCGCGCTGCACGACTCGGGGTACGGCCAGCTCGTGATGAACAACCTGCAGACGCTGGCGCCGCAGTACGGGGTCGAGTTCGTGGCCGCCGAGAAGTTCGAGGTCGGTGCGACCGACGTGTCCACGCAGGCCGCCAAGGTCCGCGCCGCCCAACCGGAGGTCGTGTTCGTCATCGCGACGTCGCCGGTCCCGTTCCGCAACGCGCGGCAGGTGAAGATAGCGCAGCCGATCGTCTCGGCGATCGGGTCGTCGTCTTACGACTACGTTCGCGGCATGGGCGAGTTCGCCGACGATATCGTGTTTCCCGAGTTCGTCGTAGGCGAGGACCCGGTCCCGGCGCAGGCCGAGTTCGTCGAGCGCTACAAAGCCGCGTACAACGCGGTTCCGAAGAACTACGAGGCGGCCGGATACGACGCGGTGAACCTGATCGCCCGCGCGCTCCAGAAGGTCGGGCCGGACGCTTCGAAGGAAGCCATCGCCGGCGCGTTGCGCGAACCCTACCGTGGGGCGTTGGCCGGCTACAACCTGGGCGCCGACGACATGACCGGGATCGAGCTCTCGAGCTACGTCTACTCCAAGCTCGTCAAGGGGAAATTCACGCGCCTGCCGTTCACCACCAAGTGAGCCAGGCCTGGCGCCGCCAGCGCTCGTCCGTCGGTCGACCATAGATAGAGGTGCGTTCATGAAGCGAAACGTCGAATTCCTGAGCAAGGGCTCCAAGATCCGCGGCGTGCTGATGACGCCGGACGGAAAGGGCCCCTTTCCGGTGGTCGTGATGGGCGGCGGCTGGTGCTACGTCAAGGAGATCGTGCTACCGCACTACGCCGACAACATCCTCAAGGCCGGGATCGCCTGCCTCACGTTCGACTACCGGGGACTGGGCGAGAGCGAGGGCGAGCCGCGCCAGCACATCGACCCCTGGGCCCAGGTCGAGGACTACAAGAACGCGATCACCTTCGCGATGAAGCAGCCCGAGGTCGACGGGAAGCGCCTCGGGATCTGGGGCATCTCCTACGCCGGTGGGCATGTGGTCATCGTCGGCGCGACCGACCCGCGCGTGCGGTGCATCGTGTCGACGGTACCCGTCGTCGAGGGATGGGAGACGATGAAGCGCTGCCACGGAGAGCGACGCTTCGAGCAGCTGCTGCAGCTCGTGCTGCAGGACAGGATCCGCCGCGGCGACGGGACGCCGAGCGCGATGATGCCGATGTCCTCCCGCAATCCGAACGAGGAGCTCTCCTCCTGGCCGTTCCCTCACGTCTGCGAGATCTTCACGCGGATCAAGGAGGCCGAAGCGCCCCGCCACCAGCACCAGAACACCGTCGAATCGGTCGAGAACCTCCTTCAGTACAACGTGTTCCCGTACGCGAAGCGCGTACTGAACACGCCGACGCTCGTCGTGGTGGCCGAACAGGACAACATCACGCAGTGGGATCTGGAAATCGAGATGTACAACACGATTCCCGCGGGCAACAAGCGGTTGGTCGTCCTCGAGAAGGTCAACCACATGAGTTTGTACTCGACGCGCCGCCACCTGGAGATGGCGTCGAGCGAGCACGCCCGTTTCCTCAAGGAACACCTGGTCGACAAGTCGTTCTCGGACTGATGGCCGCATGACTCGACGCGTCCGCGCGGCGGGGCCGCTGCCCCGCCCGCGTGGCGCGCCCGACGCGGCTCGGCGCCCATGACCGGCACGCTTCTGCTCCAATCGGCGATCGCGGGGCTGACCAACGGCTTCGTGTACGCGCTGATCGGGCTGGGCATCTCGGTGATCTTCCGCGGAACGCGGATCATCAACGCGATGCAGGGCGATTTCTCCCTGATTGCGGGGCTCGTCGCCTTCGTAGCGCTCGAGAAGGTCCGATTGCCGGCTCCGCTCGCGTTCGTCGGCGGCATCGTCGCGGGCGGGCTCGCGGGCTGGCTGGTCGACCTGCTGTGCGTCGGCCCGACGCGACGGCGCGGCGGAGACGAAGACAGCTACCTGCTGGTCACGCTCGGTATCGCGTTCGCGATCTCGTCGGGCGTGCTGCTGTTCCTGGGTCGGGACACCAACGTCCTGACGGGCATCGGGGGCGAGAGCCTGATCGACGTCGGCGACGCCGCGATCCGCACGCACGCGGTGTGGTTGATGGTGATCAGCGCGGCGGTCATGGGCGCGATCTGGGTGTTCTATAACCGGACGCGACTCGGGTTATCGATGCTCGCCGCGTCGGTCGATCCCGACGGCGCTTCGACGATCGGCATCAACGTACCGCTGATGCGCACGCTGACCTTCGTCCTCGGCGGGCTGCTCGGCGGGCTCGCCGGGGTGCTGGTCTCGCCGTTGATCACCATCCACTACGAGATGGGACTGCTGCTCACGCTGAAGGGCTTCGCGGCGGCGATCTTGGGCGGCCTGCTCAATCCGTTCGGCGCCATCGTCGGCGGCATCACCCTGGGTCTGGTCGAGTCGCTCGCGGTCGTCGCGGTGTCGTCGGGCTACAAGGACGTGATCTCGATGGGCATCCTCATCGTGATCATGATCCTCATGCCCAACGGAATACTGGGACGCAGAAGCCGGGCGGGCGGATGATCCCGACGCCGCCCGCGGGCTCGCGATCGGCCCTCTGGTGGCGCCGCGCGGCGATCGCGGCGGCGATCGTCGGCTGGGCGTTGCTTCCCGCGCTCGCGAGCCGGAGCGTGGTCGACGTGCTCGTGTTCACCGCCTTGTACTCGATCGCAGGACTCGGGGTCGCGTTCCTCCTCGGGCACTGCGGGATCGTCTCGCTGGCGCAGAGTGTCTTCTACGGCATCGGCGCGTACAGCTCGGCGTACTGCTCGGCCAAGCTCGGGTTGCCGGCGCCCGCGGGCCTGGCGATCGGCATCGCGGCGAGCATCGCGATCGCCTGGTGCGTCGGCTGGCCGATGCTGCGCTTGTCCGGCTATTTCCTCGCGCTCGCGACACTCGCCCTCGCGATCATCGGGCACGTGCTGTTCCTCGAGTGGGAGTGGCTCACCGGCGGGACGCTCGGCATCGGCGGCGTCCGGAAGCTGGAGCTCGCCGGCGTCGCGCTGAACACGCCGCAGCGCTACTACTACTTCGTCTGGCCGATCGTCGTCGGGCTGATCGTGTTGCAGCGCAACCTGCTTCGGGCACGGAACGGCTTCGCGATGCGCGCGATGCGCGACGCGCCGCAGGCCGCCAGCGCGCTCGGAATCGACACCCACGCGGTCAAGGTCAAGGTGTTCCTGCTGAGCGCGTTCGTGGGGTCGCTCGCCGGCTCGTTGTTCGCGCACTACGTCTCTTTCGTCAGCGTCGACAGTTTCGGCGTCGATCGGGCGATCAGCTTCCTGCTGCTCGCGGTCATCGGCGGCGCTCGAACGGTGTGGGGTGTGGTACTCGGCGCCCTGTTCGTCGTCGCCTTGCCGAACGCGCTGAGTCGCTTCGGGGACGCGCATGCGCTGTTGTTCGCGGTCGCTCTCGTGCTCGCGGTGATGTTCGTTCCCCAGGGATTCGGCGGCGCCGCCGAGTCCGCGGTGCGCCGCCTCGTCGGCCGGGTCGCGCCCTCGACGATGCTCCCGCGCGTCCCGGGAGAGTAGGGCCAACGCGATGGGCGCCCTTCTTGAGATCGAGCGCGTCTCGCGCAGCTTCAAGGGGCTGCAGGTGCTCCGCGATGTCAGCCTCGCGGTCGAGGCCGGATCCATCACCGGGTTGATCGGCCCCAACGGGGCGGGCAAGAGCACGTTGTTCAACATCGTCTCGGGCTTCCTCGAACCCCAGTCGGGAGAGGTGAGATTCGACGGTGTCTCCGTCATCGGCCGGACCGTGGCCGCCCGGAGCAGGGCGGGACTGGTTCGGACCTTCCAGACGCCACAGGTGTTCGCGAACATGACGGTACGCGAGAACCTGATCGCCGGCTGCTACAAGCGGACCGGAGCGGGTCTGCTCGCCAACCTGATCGGCAGCGGTCGCTCGCGACGGGAAATCCGCGAGCTCGATGCGACGGTCGACGCGTGGAGCGAACGGTTCGGTCTGGGGGCATTCCGGCATCGTCTGGCGGGTACGTTGACCGCGGGCCAGCAGCGGCTCGTCGAGCTCGCGCGCGCGACGGTCGCCCGGCCTCGACTCCTGTGTCTCGACGAACCGTCGTCCGGACTGAACACGGAGGAGGTGAACCACCTGAAGGCGATGCTGCGCGGTCTCAACGACGATGGCGTCACGCTGCTGATCGTCTCGCACGACATGGATCTGGTCGCGGTCTCCGGTTCGATCCACGTTCTGTGTTTCGGGGAGATCATCGCGCGGGGGTCGATCGCGGAACTCAAGGCCGCGCCGCGGGTCCGCGAGGCGTATCTGGGAGCCTGAGGCGACCATGCTCAGCGTCGAGGCGCTCGAAGCCGGCTACGGGACGATGTCGATCCTGCGTGGCGTCACGCTGAGCGTCGACGCCGACGAGAGCGTCGCCATCATCGGCGCCAACGGCGCGGGCAAGAGCACGCTGGTGCGGACGATCTGCGGCCTGACACCGGCGCGCGCCGGTTCGATCCGGATGGCCGGCGCTTCGCTGGAGTCGATCCCACCGCACGTTCGGGTGGGTCACGGGATCTCGACGGTGCTCGAGGGGCGCAACCTGTTCGGCGAGCTCAGCGTGCGCGCCAATCTGGCGCTGGCGCTCGCGCGCGGGCGCCAGCGCGGCGCGGGCAAGCAGCGGTTCGGAATGGACGACGTCTTCCAACTGTTCGGCTTCATGCGCAACCGCGCCGAAACCCCGGTCGACGTCCTGAGCGGCGGCGAGCAACAGATGGTCGCGATCGCGCGGGCGCTGCTCCTGCAGCCCGACCTCCTCATCATGGACGAGCCGTCGACCGGACTGGCGCCGAAGGTGGTGACGGACATCATCGACGTCATCGGCCACCTGCGGCGGGGCGGAATGAGCATCCTGCTGGTCGAGCAGAATGTCGCGCTGGCCGCGCGAGCCTCCGATCGCGGCTACGTCATGGCCCTGGGTCGGGTCGTCCACGAGATCCGTCGTGGCGAGTGGGAGGCGTTCCTCCACGACGAGGCGCTCCTGCGAGCGTACCTCGGCGGTTGACGGTGGGCGCGATCATGGGCGTCGATCGGAGCGGCTGGCGTACGCGACTCACCGAGGAGATGGTCTCGCGGTACACGCGCGATGGCCGCTGGTCCAACCGCACCGTGGCCCAGTGCGCCGCCGCCAGGGCGTCCGCGACGCCCGACGCGGTCGCGGTGATCGAAGGGGCGAGGACTTGGTCGTTCGGTCGGATCGCCGACGAAGCCGGACGCCTGGCGGCGGCCTTCCAGGAGGCGGGCCTCGTGCCGGGCGATGTCGTCAGCTTCCAGGTTCCCAACTGGGGCGAGGCGCTGGCGATCAATCTCGCGACGGCGATGGCCGGACTGGTCGCGAACCCGATCGTCCCGATCTACCGGGACGCGGAGGTCGGGTTCATTCTCGCCGCCGCGCGCAGCAAGCTCTTCTTCATTCCACAGACGTTCCGCAGCACCGATTACGTCGCGATGGCCGGGCGGCTCCGGCCGCGCCTGCCGAGTCTGCGCGATGTCATCGTCCTCCGCGGCAGCGGTCGGGATTGCGTCGAGTACGACGCGTTCGTCGGACGCGGCGCGGCCGGCTCTGCCACGCCGCCGTCCGAGGTCGACCCGAACGCCGTGAAGCTCGTGCTCTACACGTCCGGAACGACCGGCGTGCCGAAGGGCGTCCTGCACAGTCACAACACGATCATGGCGGAGATCGACTCGGTCGTCGACTACTGGGGACTGCAGGACGACGATGTCATCCTGATGCCTTCGCCGGTCACCCATATCACCGGATACCTGTACGCGCTCGAGCTCTCGCTGGTGCGCGGCATCAAGACGATCCTCATGGACCGGTGGAACCCGGTGGTCGCCCTCGATCTCGTTCGCCGGCATCGAGTGACGTTCAGCGTCGGTGCGACGCCGTTCCTCAAGGAGCTCGTCGGCGAGGCGGAACGGGCCGGCGGCGGACTCGAGACGATGCGGCGCTACATGACCGGCGGCGCGCCCGTGCCACCGGAGGAGGTGCTGAGGGCCAACCGGGTCCTGCCGAACGGCTTCGCTTTCCGCGTCTACGGGAGCACCGAGGCCCCGACGATCACGCTCGGAATCCGGCGCCGCGACCAGGAGGCGCTGGGCGCGTCCACCGACGGCCAGATCGTCGGGCACGAGGTTCGCGTCGTCGACGGGGCGACCGGCCTGCCCGTTCCGGAAGGAACCGAGGGCGAGATCGTCACTCGCGGTCCGGAACTGATGCTGGGGTACACGGACTGGCAGCAGACCGAGGCGGCGTTCGACGCCGACGGCTTCTTCCACACCGGGGACCTCGGTTACGTCACGCAGGTCGACCACATCACCGTCACCGGGCGCAAGAAGGACCTGATCGTCCGCGGCGGCGAGAAGATCAGTCCCAAGGAGATCGAGGACGTGCTGCATCGGCACCCGGCGATCCGGGAAGCCTCCGTCGTGGCGGCACCGCACGAGCGGCTCGGCGAGACCGTGTGCGCGTTCGTGATACCGAACGCCGGGCAGGTCGTCACCCTCGATCTGGTGGTCGAACATCTCGAACGCGCGCGCATCGCGCGACAGAAGTTCCCCGAGCGCATCGAGATCGTCGACGACCTCCCGCGGACCGCCTCCGGCAAGGTGCAGAAGAACCTGCTTCGCGAGCGGCTGCGGGCGCCCGCGGCACGGTCGGACCCGGGTGACAGTCGATGACCGAGAGCCCGTCAGGAGTCGCGGACGTGTCGCCCGGTGCCGAAGAGGAACTCGAGGCCTTCCGGAAGATGCTGCTCATCCGCCGCATGGAGGAGCGGCTGGGAGAACGCGTCCAGGCCGGAGCGGTTCCCGGCGCCGTTCATCTGTACATCGGGCAGGAAGCGGTCGCCGTCGGCGTCTGCTCGCATCTCGCCGACGCCGACTGGATCGCCAGCACGCATCGCGGGCACGGGCACTTCCTGGCCAAAGGAGGATCGCCTCGGGGGATGGTCGCGGAGATCTACGGGCGCGCCGCGGGGGTCTGCGGCGGCAAGGGCGGATCGATGCACGTGGCCGACTTCGGCAAGGGCATCCTCGGCGCGAACGGCATCGTCGGCGGCGGCATCGGCCTCGCCGCGGGGGCGGCGCTCGCCGCGCAGCACGCCGGCCAGGGGCGCGTCGCCGTGGTGTTCTTCGGCGACGGGGGCGCGACCCAGGGCGTGGTCGCGGAAGCGATGAATCTCGCAACGCTCTGGCGGCTCCCGCTCGTATTCGTCTGCGAGAACAACGGCTTCTCCGAATTCTCGCCGACCGCGACGGTCAACGCGGGCCGGATCGCCTCGCGCGCGGACGCGTACGGTCTGCCCGGGGTCTCGGTCGACGGAAACGATCTGCACGAAGTGTGGACGCGGTCGCGAGCGGCGATCCGACGGGCGCGCGACGGTGGCGGTCCGTCGTTGATCGAGGCACGAACCTACCGGTTGCGCGGCCATGTCGAGACGGAGCGGACGTTCCTCGGCGCGACCTACCGGACGGACGCGGAGATCGAGGAGTGGGCGAAGCGCGACCCGATCGGCCGTCTCGAAGCACGAATCGCCGCGCGCGGCGAGGCGTGGCGCGTCGCGCTCGAACAGGCCCGACGCGAAGTCGAGGGCGCCGTCGACGATGCGTACGCCGGCGTCGAAGACCTCCCGCCGCCCGCTCCTGACACCGCTTTCCAGCACATGCTCGCCTGAGGAGCGCCCGTGACCCGCATGCGCATGGTGCAGGCGATCAACGAGGCGATCGCCGAGGAGATGGCCCGCGACCCGCGCGTCGTGCTCTTCGGGGAGGACGTCGAGATCAGCCTGTTCGGCGACACGCGGGGACTGGCGCAGCGCTTCGGTCCCCAGCGTGTCCGGAACACGCCGATCTGCGAGGCGACGCTGACCGGCCTCGCTGTCGGCGCCGCCGTGGCCGGCCTGCGTCCGATCTGCCATCTGATGTACGGCAACTTCCTCTACACCGGATTCGACGCCATCGCCAACCAGGCGGCCAAGCTCCGCTACATGAGCGGTGGACAAGCGCGCCTGCCGCTCGTCTACATGGCGGTGTACGGCGCCGGCCGTTCGATCGGCGCGCAGCACTCGGATGTTCCCTACCCGATGCTCGCCAACCTCGGCGGCCTCAAGGTGGTCGTGCCGAGCACGCCGGCGGACGCGAAAGGGCTGCTCAAGTCCGCGATCCGCGACGACAATCCGGTCGTGTTCCTGCAGCCGGCCCGACGCGGCGGCGAGCAGGGCGAGGTACCGGAGCCCGATCATCTCGTGCCGCTCGGTGTCGGCGAGATCAAGCGGCGGGGCGACGACGTCACGCTGGTCGCCATCGGCTCGATGGTGCGTCCGGCGCTGCGCGTGGCCGAGGCGCTGCGGCCGGAGGGGATCGACGTCGAGGTCATCGACCCGCGGACCGTCTGCCCGCTGGATCTCGACCTCGTGATCGATTCGGTACGCAGGACCGGCGTGCTGGTCGTGGCCGACGAAGCGAGGACGACCTGCAGCGTGGCCAGCGAGATCTCGGCGAGCGTGACCGAGCGGGCGTTCGACGCGCTGCGCGCGCCGGTGCGTCGCGTCACGGTCCCCGACATCGCCATCCCCTACGCACCGATGCTCGAGCAGGCCGTGTTGCCGAGCGAGGAGTCGCTCGCCGCGGCGATCCGGTCGGTGCACGCGTACGAAGGCGGCCGATGAAATTCTCGCTCAAGCTCCCGATGTTCGGAATGAACATGGACGAGGCCACGATCGTCGGCTGGCGGAAGCGGCCGGGCGAGCGATTCACCAAGGGCGAGGCGTTGTACGAGATCGAGACCGAGAAGGTGACCACCGAGGTCGAGGCGCCGTGCGACGGCGTTCTCCTCGAGATCTTCGTCGATGCGGGACGAACCGCTCGCGTCGGAGATCCGGTATGCAGTGCGGACACCGCGACGTGAGATGACAAGGTGCGCCGGGTCGCGTCGGCGGTCGCCGGACCCGGCGCCGGAAGGCGAGGGCGAGATGGCGTTCGAAGGCTACCAGACGATGCGATTCGAGCGGGACGGGCGGGTGCTGACGGTCGTCCTCGATCGGCCCGACCGACTGAACGCGGTCGACGCGCGCATGCACGCGGAGCTGGCGCGGGTGTTCTCGGACTGCAACGAAGACGACGACTCGGATGTGATCGTGCTGACCGGTGCCGGACGCGCGTTCTGCGCGGGAGGCGATATCGAGTGGATGCAATCGATGATCGATCGGCCCGCGGAATTCGAACGGACCGCACGCGAGGCGAAGGCCATCGTCGGCACGCTCCTCGACTGCGAGAAGCCCGTGATCGCCAAAGTGAACGGCCATGCGACCGGGCTCGGCGCGACGATCGCGCTGTTCTGCGACCTGATCTACGCCGCGGACACCGCTCGCATCGGTGATCCGCACGTATCGGTCGGCTTCGTCGCCGGCGACGGCGGCGCCGTCATCTGGCCCCAACTGATCGGCTACGCGCGCGCGAAGCAGTTCCTGTTGACCGGGGATCTCCTTCCCGCGGTGCGCGCCGCGGAGATCGGACTCATCAACGGCGCGCTTCCGGCCGCCGAGCTCGACGCCGCCGTGTCGGCGCTCGCGCAGCGGTTGGCGGACGGCGCCACGAAGGCGATCCGCTGGACGAAGATGTCGGTCAACATCGGTCTCAAGCAGCTCGTCGCCAGTGTTCTGGACGCGTCGCTGGCCTTCGAGTCCTTGTCCAACCGGACGGCGGACCACCAGGAAGCGGTCGCCGCGTTCCGCGAGCGACGCCCGCCGCGCTTCAGCCGAAGCTAGGCGCTCGACGCGCGTAGCGGGCGGGCGGCGACCGGAGCGTCCCGTGTTCTGAGCTGAGATCCTCGGAGGGCATTCGACGTGGAATTCGCGGAAGCCGAACATGTCGTCCAGCTCCGGGCCTCGCTCCGACGCTTCGTCGAGCGGGAGATGCCGCGGGCCGCGGCGCGCCGCTGGGACGAGGAAAATCACTTTCCGCGCGACGTCTTCGATCGCCTGGCCGCGCTCGGGGTCATGGGACTGGCGATTCCCGAGGCGTACGGCGGTGCCGGGCGCGACATCCCGGCGACGATGGTCACCGTCGAAGAGCTCGCGCGGCGGAGCTTTGCCGTCGCCGTCCCGTACATCATGTCGGCCTGCTACGCCGGCATGAACCTCGTGGAGTGCGGCAGCGAGGAACAGAAGCGCGAATGGCTGCCGCGGGTGGCCGAGGGCAAGCTGATCTTCGCCTACGGCTGGACCGAGCCCGACGTGGGTTCGGATATCGCCAGCGTCAGGACGCGCGCCGAGCGGCGCGGCGACACCGTGGTGATCAACGGCGCCAAGCGGTTCTGCTCGGGTGCCGAGATCTGCGACTACATCTACTGCCTGGTGCGCACCGGCCCGGACGGCGATCGCCACCGGAACCTGTCGGTGGTCCTCGTCCCGCCCGCGACCAGGGGCGTCACGATCCGCCGCCTCGACTGCCTGGGCATGAAAGGCGCCGCCACGACGGACGTCACGCTGGACAACGTCATCGTTCCGGCGCGCAACGTGCTGGGCGGCGAGGCGGGATGGAACAACGGCTGGTCGATGGTGTCCGGAACCGGTCTCGACGTCGAGCGCCTCGAGGTCGCCGCGCTCGCGGTGGGCGTCGCGCAGGCGGCGTTCGACGACGCGTGGGCCTACAGCATGGAGCGACGGCAATTCGGGCAGGCGATCGCGTCGTTCCAGTCGATCCGGCACAAGCTCGCTGACATGAAGACCGACCTGCACGCCGCCCGGCTGGTGCTATACCAGGCGGCGTGGCTCGCGAATGAACGCCGGGCGTGCGCGATCGAATCGTCGATGGCGAAGCTCTTCGCGACCGAAGCGGCCAAGCGGATCGCGCTCGAATGCCAGACCATCGCCGGCGCTTACGGGTACGCGAAAGGGCTCGATGTCGAGCGCTACGTTCGCGACGCGCTGCTGCTGCCGATCATCGGCGGCTCGTCGGCCATCCAGCGGAACAACATCGTACGCTGGTCGCGACTCGATCGATCCTAGCCCGGCCGCGCGAACGGGTCCGCGGCGACGGCGCCCGCAGGGCATGCGGACGCGCGATGGCGCAGCCACCCCGCGTGATCGCGGATCAGGGCGTCCAGGCCTCGACTTCGACGATGCGCGAGTACGAGGCGAGGCCCGAGGTGACGTTGATGCGCACGCGGTCGGTGGTCACCGACGGGAAGGTCACGGTGCGCTTGACCAGGTTGTTGCCGGTGACCGTGGCCCGCGTCGTCCAGCGCGTGCCGTTCCAGGTCTGCACCTGGAAGCCGGTGACGCCGTAGAGACTGAAGGTCATCGTGTCGGTCGGCGGCGAGGGCGAGGCGTAGTTGTCCTGGACCGTGACGACGACGACCTTGTTGATCGTCTTCTGGCCGTTGAACGTCACCTGCAACCAGTCCGGCCAGCTGCCGAAGGAGCCGTCGTTCCAGCCGCGGTTCGTGCCCCAGCCGGCGCCGGCGGTCTCGCCGTCGATCGTGCCGGCCGGTCCGAAGCCGGCCGAGTGGATGCTCGACGCGGTCGCGACGCCGCCGTTGCCGGCCAGCGCGACGTTGATCGACCCGGACGCGGCGTTGACGACCTGCGAGAGCACCGGACTGGTCGAGGTCTGGTTGTTCGCGTCGCCGGCGTAGACGGCGGTGATCGAGCGCGTGCCCTGCGCGAGCGCCGAGGTCGCGCACTGGGCGGTGCGTGAGTTGCCCGCACCGGAGAGCGCGGCCGCGGCGCAGCCGGCGATCGTGTTGACGCCGTCGCGGAAGGCGACGCCGCCGGTGGGCGCGACGCCGTTGACGGTGGCGGTGAACGTGACCGACTGCCCGACCGTCGAGGGATTGGGCGCGCCGACGACGGCGGTGGTGGTCGGCGTCGGTCCGCCGCCGGGCGTCCACGCCTCGACTTCGGTGATCCGCGAGTAGACGGCGAGCCCCGAGGTGACGTTGATCCGGACGCGGTCGGTCTGGACCGGCGGGAAGGTCACCGTCCGCTTGACCAGGTTGTTGCCGGCGATTGTGTTCTGCGTGACCCAGGTCGAGCCGTTCCAGGTCTGCACCTGGAAGCCGGTCACGCCGTAGAGGCTGAAGGTCATCGCGTCGGTCGGCGGCGAGGGCGCCGCGTAGTTGTCCTGCAGCGTGTAGACGACGACGCGGTCGATCGTCTTCTGGCCGTTGAAGTTGATCTGCAGCCAGTCGGGCCAGGTGCCGCCGGTGCTGTCGTTCCAGCCGCCGCCGCTACCCCAGTTCACGCCGGCGGTCTCGCCGTCGTTCGCCGCCGACGGCGCGAACGCCGCGCTGTAGAACGACGAGGCGCTGGCGACGCCGCCGTTGCTCGCCAGCGCGACGTTGGTCGCCGTCGCGACCGCGTAGTTGGCGGTGACCGTCGTGTTCGAGGCGGGCGTGGCGATCGTGTGGTCGCGCGCGCCACCGTCCGACCAGGAGACGAACTGGTAGGTCGTGCCGCCGAGCGACTGCTGCAGCGGCGCGCCGATCGTGCGCTGCATGCCGACGACGCTGGCCCCGGCGTTGGGTGCCGTCACCGGCTGGCCGTCGAGCGTGAGCTGCAGGCCGGTCGGATTGCTCGCCAGCGTGATCGTCGCGGTGTTCGGCACGACGTCGCGGAAGGTCGAGTGCGTCAGGCTGCCGGAGTCGCGCACGGTGAGGTGGATCCGGTACCAGACGTTCGCCGAGGTCTCGCCGGTGTTCGGGATCACGAACGAGCCGCCGGTCGCGCCGGAGGTCGGCGCGATGAACGGATGGGTGTGCGCGTCGTGGTGGAAGTCGACCTGCCAGGTGAAGCCGGACGCCGGGATCGTCACGTCCTCGGTGTCGGTGCCGGTGCCGGCGTAGGTGATCGTCTGGCCGGCGTTGTAGTGCGTGCCGGCGGCCGGCAAGGTGATCGTCGCGGTCGGCGCGGTGTTGGTCGTGACGGTCAGCGTCGCCGGGTTGCTGTTGGCGAAGCCGAAGCCGTTGGTGACCACGCACCGGTATTGCGCGCCGTTGTCCGCGAGCGGCACGTTGTTGAGCGTCAGCGTCGGCAGCGTCGCGCCGGGGATGTCGACCAGGTTCTTCTGCCACTGGTAGGTGAGCGTCGGCGTGCCGGAGGCCGAGACGGTGAACACCGCGGTGGTGTTCACCGGCACCGTCTGGTTCGACGGGTGCTGGGTGATCGACGGCGGTTCGTTCGCCGTGTACTGGATGCGGCCGACCGCGCCGGCGCCGCGGGCGAGGTAGTAGAGGCTGCCGTCGGCGGCGACGCGCAGGTCGACCGGGTTGCTGACGCCGGACGCGAACGAGGTCGCCGCGTTGTTGGCCGGCGGGTTGGCCGGGTCGATATAGCGGATCCAGTTGCTGCAGTACTCGGCGAAGAAGTAGCGCCCGGCGTAGCCCGCCGGGAACGTCGAGGTCGTCGGGTTGTAGAACGCGCCGCCGGTGATCGCGCAGCCCAGCGAATGGTCGTAGACGTAGTCGGGACAGGTGAACGACGGCGTGCAACCGGGGAAGCCTTCGGACGTCGGCCAGCCGTAGTTGGCACCGGCGAGGCCCTCGTTGACCTCCTCCCAGGTGCTCTGGCCGACGTCGTTGATGTACATGAACCCGGTGCCGGACTGGAAGGCGAAGGTGAACGGGTTGCGCAGGCCCAGCGCCCAGATCGCCCGGTTGGCGCCGGTCGCGGTGGCGAAGAACGGGTTGTCGGAGGGGATCGTGCCGTCGGCGTTGTAGCGCAGGATCTTGCCGTGGCGCGTCGACATCGACTGCGCGTTCGCGCCGGTCGCGTTGTCGCCGACCGCGACGTAGAGCTTGCCGTCGGGACCGAAGTGGAGCGCGCCGCCGTTGTGGTTGGTCGCGGCCGACAGGTTGTCGAGATCGACCAGAATCGTCTCGGTGCCCGTCGAGACGTCGGGGTTGCCGCTGCTGGCGCTGAACCGGCTGATCCGGTTGTGGATCGGCGCGCCCGAGGTCGTGTAGTAGACGTAGACGAAGCCGTTGGTCGCGAAACTCGGATCGATGGTGACGCCGATCAGTCCGCGCTCGCCCGAGGAGTTGACGCTGACGGTCAGGAACGGTGTGGCGAGCAGCGCGTTGTTCTTGACCACGCGCAGGTTGCCGCCCTGCTCGGCGACCAGGATCCGGCCGTCGGGCAGGAGCTCCATCGCGGTCGGCGACGAGAGCCCGCTCGCGATCGTGCTGTCGGTGAATCCCGAAGGCACGGTCGCGGCGGGGAGGGCGAGCGGCGCCAGCGCGGCGATGAACGCGGCGGCGGCGAGGAGGGTGCGGATCGAGGGGGCGCGGGCGGACATCGGCCGGACGCTATGCCAATGGCATAGGCATGTCAAGGCGACAGGGGGATCCCGGGACGCCCGGCCCCGGCGCGCCGATCCCGGTCGCCCGGATCAGCGTCGCGCGAGCAGCGTGCGGCGGCGCTCGAGGCTCTCGGCCGGCCAGGTCGCGTTGCGGTCGTAGAACTCGGCGAAGGCGGGCGTGCCGGCGGGCAGCACGACCCACGGCTGCTTCGACGCGGTGAAGATGTGCACGTCGGGCGGCAGCGCGTCCGGGTCGTCGAGCGTGCCGACGCGGATGAACGCGACCGCGTCGCCGCCGCCGCCGTAATGGCTCCAGACCGCGATCCGGCAGGTCGGGCAGCGCAGGATCTTCTGGCCGCGACCGCTCTGCGAGGGCGTCATCACCGGCTCGGGCGTGCCGGCCAGCAGTTGCACGCGGTCGGTCTCGATCATCGCGTTCAACGCGAACGCCGAGCCGGTCTCACGCTGGCACCAGCGGCAGTGGCAGCAGTGGACGAAGAGCGGCCGGGTCGTCATCCGGTAGCGGATCGCGCGGCAGTCGCAGCCGCCGTCGAGCGGGAAGGTCGCGGTCATCGGTATTCCCCGTGGAGGTCGGTCGTTCCGGGCCGGCGAGTTCGTCTCACACCGGCGAGATCAGCGGCTTCCCGGCGAAGAACGCCGCCAGGTTGTCGACGACCATCTGGCCCATCGCGTTGCGGGTCTCGACGGTGCCGCTGCCGCTGTGCGGCTGGAGCACGACGTTGTCGAGCGCGAACAGCGCTTCGGGCACGTGCGGCTCGTTCGCGAACACGTCCAACCCGGCGCCGGCGAGCCGGCGGTGGACGAGCGCGTCGACCAGATAGGGCTCGTCGACGCACGATCCGCGCGAGACGTTGACGAAATAGCCGTCCGGCCCGAGCGCGTCGATGATCGCGCGGCCGACCAGCCCGCGGGTCTCGTCGCGCCCCGGCAGCGCGCAGACGAGGATCTTGACGTCGCGGGCGAGCGCGACCGGGTCCTCGTAGTACGGATAGGCGACGTCGGGCTGGCGCCGCCGGCCGTGGTAGGCGATCTTCATGCGGAACGCCTCGCCGCGTCGGGCGATCGCCTTGCCGATGCGGCCCAGTCCGAGGATGCCGAGCGATTCGCCCCAGACGCGGCCGGTCAGCGGGACCGGTCCGTCCTTCCAGCGGCCGGCACGCACATACCGGTCCTGGAACAGCGTGCGCCGCACGATCATCAGGATCATCGCCCAGGCGGTGTCGGCGACGCATTCGGCGACGATCCCGGGCGAGTTCGTCACCGCGATGCCGAGCTCGCGCGCGGTCGCGATGTCGATGCCGTCGTAGCCGGTGCCCGACGAGGCGATCAGCTCCACCCGGGGGAAGCGGCGCATCAGCGAGCCGGGAAACGGATAGTCGCCGCGGGTCGCGATCGCCCGCAGCCGCGGCGCCAGCGTCGCGATCAGCGCCTCCTGGTCGGGGGCGAGGTCGTAGCGGTGGATCGTGTACGCCGCCTCGAGCTGCGCCATCGTGTGCGGCAGCAGCGGTCCGATCATCAGGAGGTCGGGCTTCACGGCGGCCGAGTCTAGCACCGGGGTCCGCTGCGTTGTGGGCCCGGGCGGGCTCGCGTACAGTGCGCCGGATCGGGTTTCGCGCAGCGAGCGGCATGGGCCCGGCGCGCGGATCGCGGAGAGGGGGACCGGCGATGGAACACGCGAACGCAGGGACGTCGGCCGGACGCGGCCGCACCGGCTGGAACGGCGTCGCGCTCGTCGTCGCGATGCTGGCGGTCGTCGGCGGGCTGGCGGCGGCGAACGGCGCGGCCGCGCAGGCGTGGCCGGCCAAGCCGGTGCGCATGGTGATCGCCTTCCCGCCCGGCGGCACGTCGGACTTCGTCGGCCGCGTCGTCGCCGCGAAGCTCTCCGAGTTCCTCGGCCAGTCGATCGTCATCGACAACAAGCCCGGCGCGTCCGGGTTGATCGGCACGCAGGAGGTCGCGCGCGCCGCGCCCGACGGCTACACGCTGCTGCTCGCGCCGTCCGACTTCACCGTGATCCCGGGGCTGCAGGAGAAGCCGCCGTACGACCCGATCAGGGACTTCGCGCCGATCGGCATGATCATCGAGTACTCGCACGTGCTGGTCGCCCATCCGAACGTCGCCGCCAGCAACGCGAAGGAGCTGATCGCGCTGGCGAAGGCGAAGCCGGGCCAGCTCAACTTCGCCTCGGGCGGCAACGGCGCGACCAACCACATCTCCGGCGAGTGGTTCAAGCGCAACGCCGGCGTCGACATCACCCACGTCCCGTACAAGGGCAACGGACCGGCGATCGTCGATCTGCTCGCCGATCGTGTGCAACTGCTGTTCACCTCGACCGGGCCGGTCGAGGCGCACCTCAAAAGCGGCAAGTTGAAGGCGATCGCGGTCACCGGCAAGAACCGGCTCTCGTCGATGCCGGACGTGCCGACGGTCGCCGAGAACGCGCTGCCCGGCTACGAGTTCCTGCTGTGGTACGGACTGGTCGCGCCGGCCGGCACGCCGCGCGTGGTCGTCGACCGCCTGAACGCCGATCTGCGCAAGACGATGGCCTCGCCCGATGTGCGCGAGAAGCTCGCCAGCATCGGCGGCACGCACAACGTCGGTTCGCCAGACGAGATGGCGGCGCTGCTCAGGGCCGAATTGACCAACTGGACGCGGCTCGCCCGCGACGTCGGCATCAAGGTCGAGTGACCGGGCCGGGCGACCGCGGTCGCGACGGACCTTCCGAGGCGGAGAATCGATGCGCACCAACCGGACCCGAGAGCTCGCGACCGGCGGCACGCCGGCGTTCGGCACGATGTTCAATTCGGCGAGCCCGCTGATGGCCGAGTGGCTGGGGCACAGCGGGTTCGACTTCGTCGTCGTCGACCTGCAGCACGGCGAGAACACGATGGCGAGCGTCGGCGTCATGCTGCAGGCGCTCTCGTCGACGCCGGCGACGCCGTTCGTTCGCGTCCCGGCCAACCTGCCGGTCGACATCGAGCGGGTGCTCGATCTGGGCGCCTACGGCGTGATCGTGCCGCAGGTCGACACGCCGGCCGAGGCCGAGGCGGCGGTCAAGAGCGTGCGCTACGCGCCGCGCGGCAATCGCAGCTTCGGGCCGGTGCGCGGCGCGATCTACGGGGGGCCGGACTACTTCTCCCGGTCGGCCGAGACGCTGCTGACGCTGGTGATGCTCGAGTCGGCGGAGGCGCTGCGGAACGCGGCGGCGATCCTCGCGGTCGACGGCGTCGACGGCGCGTTCGTCGGGCCGGCGGACTTGAACATCTCGCTCGGCCACTCGCCGGATTCACCGTCGTTCGGTGCATCGACCGAGGAAGGCATCGCCGCGATCGCGCGGACCGCCGCGCAGGCGGGCAAGCTCGCCGGCATCCACGCGTTCGACCTCGAACAGGCCCGGCGGCGGGTCGCCCAGGGCTACCGGATCGTCACCGTGATGGCGGAGACGCGGATGGTGCGGGCGCAGGCGAACCAGCTCCTCGCCGCGCT
>JAXMFN010000022.1:0-43055 GCA_046347725.1 Burkholderiales bacterium | reverse complement strand
ACGCTGCACACCAACGACGCGGCCAGTGCGGTGACGCGGCTCGCCGACATGGGCGTCGAGCCCTACCTCCTGTCGTCGTCGCTGTTGGGCGTGCTCGCGCAGCGGCTGGTGCGCACGCTCTGCCCGGCGTGCCGCCGCGCGGCGCCGGCCACACCCGGCGAGCTCGCGCTGCTCGCCTCGTCGCGGATCGACGCGCCGACTGCGCTCTATTCGGCGGCCGGCTGCGAGGACTGCCGGTCGACCGGATACCGCGGCCGGACCGGCGTCTACGAGCTCCTCGTCGTCGACGAGGCGATGCGCCGGCTGATCCACGGCGGCGCCGGCGAGCTCGCGCTTCGCGAAGCGGCCCGCCACGCCGGCATGCGCTCGCTGCGCGCCGACGGCGCGCGCTGGCTCGCCGACGGCACGACCTCGCTCGCCGAGCTCGTGCGCGTCACGCGCGAAGGCTGAAGGCGCGCCGATGCCGTCCTTCCGCTGGGAGGCGGTCGACGCCGACGGCCGGCGCAGCCGGGGACACGATGACGCGCCCTCCGCCCGCGCGCTGCGCGACCGACTGCGCGCCAAGGGACTGACGCCGACCGCGGTCGACGAGGCGCCGGCGTCGCGTTCGCTCGGCGTCGCGCTCGGCGAGCGCGACCTCGCGCTCGTCACCCGTCAGGTCGCGACGCTCGCGCAGGCCGGCATGACGCTCGACGCGGCGCTCGCCGCCGCCGCGGCGCAGGCCGAGGATGCACGCGCCGCCAGGCTCCTCGGATCGCTGCGCGAGAGCGTCGCCGGCGGCGAGTCGCTCGCCTCCGCGCTCGCGCGCCATCCGCGCACGTTCTCGCCGCTCTACCGGGGGCTCGTCGCCGCGGCGGCCGAGACCGGACGCCTGCCCGAGGCGCTCGCGCGTCTCGCCGACTACCTGGAGGCGCGGCTCGCGCTCTTCGAGCGATTCACCACCGCGCTCGTCTACCCGGCGACCGTGGCGATCGTCGCGGTCGCGGTCGTCGTCGTGCTCGCCGTCTACGTGGTTCCGCAGGTCGTCTCGGTCTACCAGCAGGGCCGCCAGGCGCTGCCCTGGCTCACGCGCGCGCTGATCGCGACCTCGGAGGTCCTGCGCGCGACCGCCTGGATCTGGCTCGCGCTGGCGGCGGGCGGCGCGCTCGCCTTCGCCGCCGCCTGGCGGCGCGAACCCTTCCGCGCGGCGGTCCATCGCGCGCTCCTCGCGACGCCGGCGATCGGCCGGCTGCTCGCGAGCCTCGACACCGCGCGCTTCGCGAGCACGCTCGCGATCCTGGTCGCCAGCGGCACGCCGCTGCTGCGGGCGATCGACGCGGCCGCGGGCGTCATGCGGATGCGACCGCTCGCCGACGCCGCGGCGCGCGCCGCAGCCGGGGTCCGCGAAGGGCAGCCGCTCGCCCGCGCGCTCGCCGGGACGCAGGCGTTCCCGCCGGTGCTCGTGCACCTGACCGCCAGCGGCGAGGGATCGGGACGTCTCGCCGACATGCTCGCCCGCGCCGCCGCGGATCTCGAACGCGACGCCGAACGCCGCCTCGCCTGGATCGCCGCGCTGGTCCAGCCGCTGACGATCGTCCTGATGGGCGCGATCGTGCTGGTGCTGGTGCTCGCGATCATGCTGCCGATCGTGTCGATGAACCAGTTGATCCGCTAGGCGTAGCAGGAGGTCCCCTTGGCACGCTACATCGTGTTCGCGTTGCTGGCGGTAGGGTGCGGGCTGGCCTGCGCGAGCGACACGGCAAGAGCCTCCGAAGGGATCGGAAAGCCCCATCAGTTGATCGTCGACTTGCAACGGCGAATGTACGTCGTCGGCGAGACAACGGGTCGCTTCGAGGATCTCGCGGCGGCGGAGCTTCGCGCCGCCGCCGATATCCGCCGCTGGGTCAACGGCTTCCAGGGGTTCCTCGTCGAGAGGAACGCCAGGGGTCAATCGCCGTTGACCGTCGCTTCGTCGTTGGGCTACGCCGAGATCGTGAGCGAGCTGTTGAAAGCGAAGAACGTCCGCGACTCGATCGACGAGGTCGATGACCGCGGCCTGACCGCCTGGGTCCATGCGAACCTCGCCTTGCGCCAGACAGCGTGGGTCTGCAATCCGCTGGTGTTCGACGATCCGTGGCTTTGGGCGCCGCTGGCGGTGACCCTTCCGTACTACCACGAGGCCGTCGAGAGCCCTTATCGGAAGATCCGGCGGCTGCTCGAGCAGGTGGGAGCGAAGTCGGACCCGGCGCGGGCCAAGCGGTTCTGGCAGGGCCATTGCGAGCGCCAGGCGGAGTCGACGCGCGCCAAGGTCGAAGCGACCGACGATTTGCTCGAAACGCTGTTGACGGAGAGCGAGGCCGCGCTGAGGCGCGCGACGGCCGGCCGACCCCGGAAACCGGACCGGACCCCGGGTCCCAAGTAGGATCCGGCGGCTCGCGGCGAGGGAGGGACGAATCAGGTCCCGCTCGAATGCCGCTTTCCGTCCGCCGCCGCTTCGTGCCTTCCGAGTGCCCAGACGACGTGTTCGCGTACCAACACCGATGGATCGTTCGTGCGCGCGGCGAGCGCGGCGACGAGCGCGGACGAGGCCGGCGCGTTACCGAGCGCGACCGCGAGGTTGCGCGACCAGCGCTCGTAGCCGATGCGCCGGATCGCGCTGCCGGCCATGCGTTCGTCGAACTCGGCGCGGGTCCAGGCGAACAGTTCGACCAGCGTCGCGTCGTCGAGGCCGTTTCGCACGCGCGCGAGGTCGGGATCGGCGGCGGCGCGCGCGTAGCGGTTCCACGGACAGGCGAGCTGGCAGTCGTCGCAGCCGTAGACGCGATTGCCGACGAGCGGTCGCATCGCCTCGGGGATCGCGCCACGATGCTCGATCGTCAGGTACGAGATGCACAACCTCGCGTCGAGCTCGTAGGGCGCGACGATCGCGCCGGTCGGGCAGGCGTCGAGGCAGGCGCGGCAGGAGCCGCAGTGCGCGCTCGCCGGCGCGTCGACCGGCAGCGGCAGGTCGGTGACGATCTCGCCTAAGAAGAACGTCGAGCCGGCGTCGCGCGAGAGCGCGAGCGTGTGCTTGCCGCGCCAGCCGATGCCGGTCTTGGTCGCGTAGGCGACCTCCATCACCGGCGCGCTGTCGCTGAAGACGCGGTAGCCGAACGCTCCGATGTCCGCACCGATCCGGTCGGCGAGCGCCTGGAGCTTGCCGCGCACGACCTTGTGGTAGTCGCGGCCGAGCGCGTAGCGCGAGACGTAGGCGCGCTCGGGATCGGCGAGGACCGCGGCGGCGTCGCGCGCCGCGGCCGGCCAATAGTCCATGCGCACGCTGATCACCCGCAACGCGCCGGGCACGAGGGCCGCCGGATCGGCGCGCAACGCCGCGTGGCGGGCCAAGTAGTCCATGTCGCCGTGGCGTCCCTGCGCGAGCCAGTCGCGCAGGCGCTTTGGCGCGTCGCCGAGGTCGAGGTCGGCGATGCCGACGGCGCCCAATCCCAGCTCGCGCGCCCAGTCGCGGATCCGCGCGGCGAGCGCGATCGGGTCCGCCGGCGCGCGCGTGTCGTCTTGGGCCGGTGTCGCGGCGTTCATCCGTGCAAGACTAGCGTACCGGCCGTGTCGGCGACGCCGATCGCCGGCACGACCCGCTCTCGCGGACCGACGACGATGACCCGAACGCTCTGGCTCGAATCACCGGACGCCGCCGCCACCGAACGGGCGGGCGCCGCGCTCGCCTCGGTGCTCGCCGGCGGCATGGTGGTGACGCTGTCGGGGCCGCTGGGCGCAGGCAAGACGACGTTCGCGCGCGGTGTCTTGCGCGCGCTCGGCTGGCGCGGGCCGGTGAAGAGCCCGAGCTACACACTGCTTGAATCGTATCCATTTTCGAGTTTATACTTCTATCACTTTGATTTTTATCGGTTCGCCGATCCCGAGGAATGGGAGACCCTCGGGGCCGCCGAGTGCTTCACGCCACAGAGCGTGTGCCTCGTCGAATGGCCGGAGCGCGTGCACGGGCTCCTGCCGCCGGCGGACCTCGAGGTGCGGTTCGTACCCTCGACCGGTGGGGACGGTCGGACACTGGAGCTCGCGGCGACGACGACGGCCGGTGAACGATGCGTGAACGCGATCGCAGCGGCGCTGGCCGCGCCTCCCCCGTCCGCGTCTCGCTGACGCGCCGCCGCCTGCTCTCATGGGCGGTGGTGCCGGCGGCGGCGACCTTCGCGCCGGCCGCCTACGTCAAGGCGGCGGGCATCGCCTCGGCGCGGCTGTGGCCGGCGCAGGAGTACACGCGGCTGATCATCGAGTCGCCGGCGCCGATCGCCTGGCAGGTCGCGACGCTCAAAGAACCCGACCGCGTCGTGCTCGACCTCGACGGCGTCGACGCCGGACCGCCGCTCGCGCAGCTCGCGCAGCGGGTCGACGCCGCCGATCCGCATCTGGCCGGTATCCGCTGGGGACGCTCGCCGGGCGGCGCGCTGCGCCTCGTGCTCGATCTCAAGGCCGAGGTCGTCGCGCAGGTGTTCGCGTTGAAGCCGGTCGGCGACTTCGGCCATCGGCTGGTCGTCGACCTGGTGCCGCCGGCGCCGCCCGACCCGTTGATGGCGCTGCTCGACGCCGGACGATCGAAATCCGCGCCGGCGGAGCCCGCGCCCGCGGCCGGCGCGCGGCCGGCGCCCGACGCCCGCGCGCACAAAGGCGGGCCGCGGCGCGCGACCGTCGCGATCGACGCCGGGCACGGCGGCGAGGATCCCGGCGCGATCGGGCGGCGCGGCACCTACGAGAAGCACGTGGCGCTGGCGATCTCGCGCAAGCTCAAGGCGATCCTCGAGTCCGACAAGGCGGTCCGCCCGGTGTTGACGCGCGACGACGATTACTTCGTGCCGCTCGCGTTGCGCGTGCAGAAGGCGCGTCGCGCGCAGGCCGACCTGCTGGTCTCTATCCACGCCGACGCGTTCCGCGAACCGCGCGCCCGCGGCTCGTCGGTCTACGCGCTCTCGGAGAACGGCGCGACCTCGGCGGCGGCCCGCTGGCTCGCGCAGAAGGAGAACGAGGCGGACCTGATCGGCGGCGTCAACCTGGACGTACGCGATCCGGTGCTCGCGCGCACGCTCCTCGACCTCTCGCAGACCGCCCAGATCGCCGACAGCCTGAAGGCCGGGCGCCAGGTGCTGCAGGAGCTCGCCGAGGTCAACGCGCTGCACAAGCGCGACGTCGAGCAGGCGGGATTCGCCGTGCTGAAGGCGCCGGACGTCCCGTCGATCCTGGTGGAGACCGCGTTCATCTCGAACCCGGACGAGGAGGCGAAGCTGCGCGATCCGCGCCACCAGGCCCGCTACGCCGAATCGATCGCCGACGGCGTCCGCCGCTACTTCGCCAAGCACCCGACGCTCAGGGCCGGGTGAGGTCGCACGACGACCGGCGCGCCCGGGAAAGCCGGTAGAATCCGCGCGTGATCCGCTTCCTCGTCCTCTTCCTCGTGATCCAGGCGGCGCTCTTCGGCCTGGAGCTGACGCCGGTCGCGCAGCAGTGGTTCGTCGTTCCCTGGACCACCGCGCTGGCGCAGATTTCGACGGCGATCGTCACCTTCTTCGATCCGAACGTCGTCGCGGTCGGAAAGGTGATGCGCAGCACGACCAACGGCTTCGCGGTGTCGATCGAGGCCGGCTGCAACGGCGTCGAGGCGACGATCGTGCTGCTCGCCGCGATCCTCGCCTTCCCGGCGCCCTGGCGCAGCAAGGCGATCGGACTGGCCGCCGGCATCGTCGCGGTGCAGGGGCTCAACATCCTGCGGGTGATCAGCCTCTTCTATCTCGGGCAGTGGAACTTCCAGGTGTTCGAGTGGGCGCACCTGTACGTCTGGCAGGCGCTGATCATGCTCGACGTGCTGATCGTGTGGCTCGTCTGGGTCCGCACGCTGCCGGCGACCCGCGACGGCGCGCCGCCGCCGACGCCGCCCGCGGCGGCCGCCGCTTCGGCCTGACGTGAACGCCCCGGCCGAACCGAGCGCGCCGCCCCCCGGGCGCGGGCCTTCGCCGCTGGCGCGCTTCGTCGCGACCGCGCTCCTGTGGCTGCCGGTCACGTTCGCCGTCTGGTACGCGGTCTCGCCGGCTTTGATCGCCGTGGTCCGGTTGCTCGCCGCGGCGGCGACGCTGCCGTTCGGCGACCTCGTGCAGACGGTCGATCAGTCGGGATCGACGCTGCAGTTCGTCACCTCGCTCAAGCCGGGGCAGACCGCCGGCGGCGGCGTGGTCACCGTCAGCGTCGACGGGCTGCTCTATTCGTTCGGCATGCCGATGTTCGCGGCGCTGACGCTCGCCGCGCGCGAACCCGCGCGCTGGCGGATACTGGCGATCGGCATCGCGGCGCTGTTGCCGTTCGTGACCTTCGGCGCGGTCGCCGACCTGCTGAAGAACGTCGCGATCACCGCCGGGCCGATCGTCGCGTCGCAGTCCGGCTTCAGCGCCGGTCAGCGCGAGGCGATCGCGTTCGCCTACCAGTTCGGCACGCTGATCCTGCCCACGGTCGCGCCGGCGATCGTGTGGGTGCTCTCGCACCGCGCCTTCCTCGAACGGCTGCGCGCACAGGGCCCGCGCTAACGCCGCTCACCTCGCCTTGCGCTCGCGTTCGCGCTCGCGCAGCACGCGCCGCTGGACCTTGCCGGTCGTCGTCATCGGCAGGGCGTCGATGAACTCGATCTCGCGCGGGTACTCGTAGGGGGCGAGGCGCGCGCGCACGTGCGCCCGGATGTCGTCCTCGAGCGCCGACGACGGCGCGTGCCCGGACGCGAGGACGATGAACGCCTTGACGACGTTGCCGCGCTCCTCGTCGGGAGAGGGGACCACGGCGGCGTTGGCGACCGCCGGGTGGCGCACCAGGCAGTTCTCGATCTCCGAGGGTCCGATCCGGTAGCCGGCGGCCTTGAACATGTCGTCGGCGCGACCGCGATACCAGAGGTCGCCGTCGTCGTCCATGACGGCGACGTCGCCGGTGCGCGACCACTCGCCGGTGAACTTGGCGCGCGTGCCCTCGGGGTTGCCCCAGTAGCCCAGGAAGAACACCGGGTCGGGCGTGCCGTCCGGCGCGATCCGGTGGACCGCCACCTCGCCCGCCTCGCCGCGCGGCAGCTCGTTGCCGTCGTCGTCGATGACCGCGACGCGATGGCCCGGGTAGGGTCGGCCCATCGACCCGGGCTTCGATGGCCACAGCGCCTGCGAATTGCCGACGATGTAGTTCATCTCGGTCTGGCCGAACATCTCGTTGACCGTGACGCCCAGCGCCTCGCGCGTCCATTCCCAGACGGTCGTGCCGACCGATTCGCCGGCCGACATGATCGTGCGCAGCGCGAGGTCGTAGCGCTCCTTCGGCCGCGGATGCGCCTTCATCATCATCTTGAGCGCGGTCGGGAACAGGAACGCGTTGCGCACGCCGTACTTCTCGATCAGCGCGAAGGCGCGGTCGGGGTCGAAGCGCCCCCGGTAGCCGACGATCGGCTGGCCGAGCGAGAGCGTCGGCAGCAACGCGTCCATCAGGCCGCCGGTCCAGGCCCAGTCAGCCGGCGACCAGAAGAGGTCGCCCTCGCGCGGATAGCCGTCGTGCGAGCAGGTGAAGCCGGGCAGGTTGCCGATCAGGCACGACTGCGGCATCAGCGCGCCCTTCGGCGGTCCGGTGGTGCCGCTCGTGTAGATGAGGAACGCCGGATCGGTGGCGCGGGTCGCCGCCGGCTCGAACCGGGGCGACGCGCGGGCGAGCAGATCGTCCCAGGGCGTCACGAACGTCTCGCGCGCGCCGGCGACGCCGACGACGTGGGCGAGGCGCGGGCAGCGCTCGCGGATCGGCGCGAGGTTGACGAGCGAGGGCGGATCGACGATCGCGACGACCGACTCGCTGTTCGCGATCCGGTACTCGAGCGCCTCGGGACCGAACAGGAACGACAGCGGCACCGCCACCGCGCCCATCTGGTTGATCGCGACGTGCGCGATCACGGTCTCGGGACGCTGCGGCAGGATCAGCGCGACCTTGTCGCCGCGGCGCACGCCCAGATGCGCGAGCGCGTTGGCGAGCCGGTTCGCCCGCTGCTGCACGTCCCAGAAGGTCAGTGCGGCGGTGGACCCGTCCTCGTCCTCCCAGTAGAGGGCGAAGCGCGACCGGTCGGCGGCCCAGCGGCCGCAGCAGGCGCGCGCGATGTTGTAGTCCGGCGGAACGTCCCAGCGGAAGGCGCCGAAGACCTCGGCGTAGCGGTCCGGCGCCGGTCCGGGATCGGCAGACATCGGCGGCGGGTCCCGGCTAGCCGAACCCGGCGTCGGGGGCGATCGAATTGGGCGAGCCACCGCCCCCGGACAGCTCCTGCGGCTCGATCGCCGCCCAGACCCAGTCCGGCTGCTGCTCGATCAGGCGGCCGAAGCGGATCGGCGTCGTCGTCTTCGACGTCGCGAGCCGGAACCGGCGCGCCGGCTGGTACTCCGACGCCGGCACGATCAGCGATTGCACCGCGTTCTCGCGTTCCTTCTTGCGCAAGGCGAGGAAGAGCCCGTTGAACGAGCGCGCGCCGACGCTCACCGCCTCGCCGTCGACCGAATAGTCGGTGTCGACGCGCCGCTGGTCGATCAGTTCGACCGACACGAGCGTGTTGGCGATCACCTGCAGGCCGATCTCGGCGCGATCCGCGGTCAATCGCTTCATCCGCCGGACGATGCCCAGCGCCCAGAACGTATGGCCGTGCGGGCGGATCGCGGTCAGCGTGTTGAGCGTCACCTGCGCCGCGGCGCTCATCGGCGCGACCAGCCGGTAGCCGGTCTGCGAGACGTCCTTCGCGTCCCACGGCCCGCCGGGCGGAGCGAACGCCGACAGGCGCCGGCGGGCGAGCTCGCGGCGGCGGTCCTCCTCGTTGCGCACGTGGCCGAACACCGCGAGCTCCATCGTGCCGCCGAAGCTCTTGCCCGGGTCGACCTTGGGCAGCGGCGCGTGCTCCTCTTCGCGCAGATAGCCGGAGATCTTGGCGAAGCCGACGATCGCGTCGACGACGCCGACCGCGGCGGTGCGCTCACCCCGGCGGGCGAACGGCCGGTACTCGGGGTCGACCTGCGCGGCGAGCTTGGTCAGCAGCGTCAGCTGCTCGGTGCGGCGCGGCGTCTTGTCCGACAGCGGCTGGTGGCGGATCTTCTGTTCGATGGTGACGATGTTCTGCGACAGCACCGCGTGCAGGGGCCGCGTGTCGAGGAAGAGCACGCGTCCTTCGAGCGGGGCAGGTGCGCGGCGCCTGAGCCCCTCGCGCCCGCCCAGGTCGACGTAGAACGAGCTGACCGACGTCGGTTCGAGCGTCAACCGCAGCGGCGCGCACCATTCGTCCAGCTCCCCGGCGACCCACTCGAGGTGGCGCGCCGTCAGGTTGCCGGCGTTCATCAGCTGCAGGACGAGGACCGTCAGATAGGCGTGCTCGATCGTCGAGGCGCGCCCACGGTCCGCGTCGACCGGGCGGCGCTCGATCTGGCGGGTGCAGGCGAGCGAGAACAGCCCATGGAGCTCGGCCCACTTCGCCGGGATCCACTGTTCGTACCGGTAGAGGCGGACCTTCGCCTCGAGTCCCATGTGGACGATCTGGCGTTCGATCAGGAGCGGCAGCAGCGCCTGCCACTTGCCGCTCTGCGCGTGTTCGCCGAGGTCCTGCATGAACGCGGCGTACGCGACCAGGAACGCCTGCGAATGGTCGAACAGCGCCGACCAGAGCTGGTGTTCGATCCGCGAACTGCGGGTCGCGTGCTCGATGTACTGGGCGGTCAGCGCCGAGCGCACGCCCTGCGCCAACGCGTCGAGGCGCAGCACCGCTTCGAGCGCCGAGATCGAGCGGTTGCGCCCGCGCTCGGCGGCCGCGCCCAGCGCGCCCAGGAGTTCGGCGTGCGTCGCCAGCGGATCCCCGCCCGGCTGGGCGGCGAACCAGCGCTCGGCCGAACGTTCGTCGGCGAGCGGATCCTTGACGGTCTTGCCGAAGCCGAACATGTCGGGACGTGGGGCGGCCGGAAGTCGCGCGCAGGGTCACCCCCGGGCCTAGCCGGGACCCGGCCGGCGGCCGGTGGCGGCCCTCGTGCGTGCCTGATCTTCCTCCAAAGCGCCGCCCGGCGGCAAGGCCGGCGGCGGTGCTTTGGCACGCATTGTGCTGTTCAGGGTTCAGCCAGGGACCGGATACCCGGGCGCCGGAAGGGGCGTCAGGGCGGCGGGCCCGGTCCCGGAATCGTGATAGCGTTGTGGTGGACATGTTGTCCGCGCTCGCGATCGCCGGCGACGACCTCTACCGACAGGAACGACGACGATGGGCATCCTGATCAAGGCACCGAGCCGCCGGCCCGAAGGCCGGGTGGCGACGCTCGACAAGCCGGTCGCCCCGACCGATTCGCGCGGCGCCCTGCATATCCGCGAGGTCGTCCGGACGACCGGCCTGCGCCGCGAGCAGCTCTATATGTGGCAGCGGCGCTACGGGTTCCCGTCGCCGATGCGCGACGCCTTCGGCGACCGCGTCTATCCGCCCGACCAGGTGGCGCGACTCAAGCTGATCAAGCAGCTCCTGTCGGAGGGCTGGCGCGCCGGGGCCGTGGTGCCGTTGTCCGACACCGCGCTCAATTCGATGCTGGGACTCACCGTCGACGCGCCGGCGCCGCTTCCCTCGGAGATCGAGACCGGGGTCCGGCTGCTCGCCCAGCACCGCGTCGGCGAACTCCAGAACCACCTGTCGAAGCTGCTGGTGGGCCTGGGACTGCGCAAGTTCCTCGAACAGACGCTGATTCCGCTGAACGAGGCGGTGCACGAGCGCGTCGTGCGCGGCGAGATGCAGAACTACCAGGAGCTGCGCTTCGCCGACCTGGCGCAGCGGCTGCTCCGAGATGTGACGCGGCTGGTCCGACCGACGCGCGACGCGCGTCAGATCCTGCTCGCGACGCCCCCGAACGATCCCAACCAGCTGGGCCTCGCGATCCTCGAGTTGCTGCTGTTCACCGACGGCGTCAATTGCCTGACGCTCGGCGCCGGCGTCCCGGCGCAGGAGATCGCCGGCGCCGCCGAGGCCTACAAGGTGGCCACGGTCGTCCTGCTGTTCGACCGCGGCATCTCCGGCAAGATCGCCGGTCAGGAGATCCGCAGTCTCCGGTCGGCGTTGTCGCCGGCGGTCCCGCTCGTGGTCAGCGGGCGGGCGGTCAACCTGCTCGCGCGGCCGATCGCCGACGTGCGCACCGCGGCGGACTTCAGTTCGGTGATGGCGGCGATGCGCGAGCTGGGCGTGCTGCCGAGCGCGCCGGTGTCGCTGGTCGGCGTCTTGCCGCCGGAGGCGCAGCGGGCGTAATCTCGGCGGGGTGGAAACCCCGCCTTCCTCGCCGCGCGACGCGCACCGCTACGCGCGGGTCGTCGCGCACCTGGTCGGCTTGGTCGCGGCCGGGCTGATCGCCTGGCTCCTGTGGCGCGGCTGGCAGCAGCCGGCGCTGATCCTCGACATCGCCAACATCCGGCTGTGCTGAGCGACGCCTGGCGTCGCCGGTTCGCGCTCGCGCGTCGCGCGCTGGGCATCGCCGGCACGCTGCTGCTGGGCGGCGCGCTCGTCGTCGCCCCGGTCCAGGCGTTCGGCGGCGACATGGGCGTGGTCTCGGCGGCCGGCATCGCCGGCATCGTCTGTCTGGTCGCGATGCGCATGCTGCCGCGCGAGCGCGAGGCCGACGCCGGGGACGCGTCGGTCGCCGACGCGGCCGAGCGCGAACGCTAGCGCGAACATCCGCTGCGCGCGCGCCTACCGCGACCGCAGACAGAGCGTGTAGTCGCTCGACGTCGCGCGCGCCGTGTAGATCCGCCGGGCGCTCGCGCGACGGGGGTCGAGCTCCACTTCGTGCCGGTGCGCGGCGACGAGGTCGGTCCGATCGCGGATCGCGAGTCCGCTCGTGTAGGCGATGATCGACAGCAACGATTGATCGAAGCGGTGGCCGAGGACGGTCGCGCCGATCGGGGCGATCGTTCGCCGGTCGAGGGCGGCCGCGAGCATCGGATCGAGGATCCGGGAGTCGGCCTCTGCGCCGCGCTCGTATCCCTGCGTGTTGGCGGCGTAGCTCGGCCGTCCGGCGAAATCCGCGACGGTTCGACCCATGCGACGCGCGCAGCCCGGGTGGAGCCGCTCGGTCATGTCGAGGTCCTGGCCGCGGGCCAGGAAGTGGCCGTCGGTTTCGAGCGCTCGCTCGATCGGATCGAGCGGCCCGCGCGCGTCGCTGCCGGCGTCGAGCCACAACACGCGTCGGTACTCGTCGACCGCCTGCCGGATCGCGAGCGGCTTCCAGGCGTACAGACCCGGGATCGCCAGATGCGGACGGCGCAGGCGGCGACCGTCGAGCAGAACGTTGCGCGGCGGTCCGTCGGGCGCCCAGTGCAGCCGGCAGTCGCACCAGCCGCCGATGCGCTCGCGCTCCGCCGGAGCGAGCCCCAGGTCGAACACCGCGATCGTCGTGCCCGGTGCCCAGTGGTGGATCGAGCCGACCAGGTTCGCGAGCGCCCGGAAGTAGCGCGAGCTCGCGCCGGTCGCGACGACCATGGTTTTCTCAGGGTTCGCTCAGGAAGTCCTCGAGCGAGCGCCGGTCACGCTTGGTCGGCCGGCCGGCGGCGCCGGAGGTTCCCGCCCGGCGGGCCTGGATCGCGTCCTGGCGCGCGGCGACGCTCGCCGGGTCTTCGGCGTAGAGGAGCGCCGCCTCGGATGCCGATCCGCGGCGTGTCGAGCAGGCGCTCACCGTCAGCACCCAGGCGAGACCGGCCTTGCGCACCAGGAGCCGGTCCCCGGGGCGCATGGCACGCGACGGCTTCACCCGGGCGTCGTTGACACGGACCTGTCCGGATTCGATCGCCGCGCAGGCGAGCGCCCGGGTCTTGAACAGGCGCGCGGCCCACAACCACTTGTCCAGCCGGCAAGTCTCGCCTGACCGCGGCGCATCGTCGACCTTCGACGAGTCCTTGCGGCTCACGAGCGGTCCGGGTCGGCGTAGGCGCGCATCCACCGGCCGGTCGCGTCGGACTCCGGATCGCCCGCCGCTTCGAGCGCGCGGATGACGCGGCCCCGGTCCTCCCGCGAACGGTTCTGCGACAACTTGAACTTCGCATCGAGACGGCGGATGCGCAGCCGGAAGGCGACGATCGCGCCGACCAGCGGGACGAGCTTCGACTCGGGCATCGCCAGCGTCCATGGCGCTTCGCGTCCCGACTCGAATCGGTTGACCAGCGCCTCGAGGACGCGGCGCGCCTCGGCCGGGTCCTCGACGATCTCGATCGGACCGTGCGCGTGCACAGTCGCGTAGTTCCACGTCGGCACCATCGAGCCGGGATCGGCGTACCACGACGGAGACACGTACGCGTGCGGCCCGTGGAACACCGCGATCGACTCCGCGCCGTTTGCTTCGCGCCAGTGCGCATTGCCGCGGGCGAAATGCCCGATCAGCGTCCCATGCGGTTCGCACGACGGCTGCAGGAGGAGCGGCAGGTGCGTGATGACCGGTTCGGGCGAGGCCGGCGTGACCAGCGTCGCGAACGGATGGTCGTGCATCAGCCGCGCGACCGCGGCACGGTCGGCCGGTGCGAAGACCGGAGGTTGGTAGAGACTCACGCTCGCGGAGGGTCGGCGCCGCCCGGCGAGGTCAGCGCCCGGGCCTGCGCGGCGGTGTAAGTGTAGCGCCTGCCGCAGAACTCGCAGGTGACCTCGACGCCGCCGGTCGCGGCGATCGCCGCCTCGATCTCGTCGCGACCGGCGATCGCGAGCGAGCGCGAAGCCCGTGCCGGCGAGCAGCGGCAGCCGAAGCGGGGGCGTCGCGTGGCGAACACGCGCACGTCGCGATCGGGCCACAGCCGCCCGAGCGTCCCGATCGGGTCGTCGCCGGCGACGAGGTCGGCGAGGTCGACCGCGTCGGCGCGCGCGGCGATCGCCGGCCAGGCCCCGGGGTCGTCCGCGCGCGCGTCCGGCAGTTTCTGCACGAGCAGGCCGGCGACCCGCCCGTCGACGCGGGCGAGCGCGAGCCGGCTGTCCACCTGGGCCGAGCGGGCGAGGTAGTGAGCGAGCATCCCGGCGACCGATCCCGGCTCGACCGCGACGATGCCCTGCGCCATCGCGCCGTCGCCGGAATCGATCGTGATCGCGAAGCGGGCGCGGGCCGGATCGCCGGCGAGCGCCGCGAGCGGCGCCCCGGCATCGAGGCCGGCGCAGCCGTCTTCGTCCCACTGGGCGGTCGCCCGCAGCGACAGCGCGTGGTCGCACTCGACGACGGCGAGCCGGACCGGTCCCGGCGCGGACAGCTGCGCGACGAGGCTCCCCCGGCCTTTGAGGCTCGCCGCGATCAGCGCGGTGGCCGCCGCGAGCTCGGCGAGCACCCGCGCGAGCGGCGGCGGATAGCGGTGGGCGGCGAGCGCGTCGCGCACCGCGCCGTCCAGACGGACGAAGGCGCCGCGGACGGCCGCGCCATCGAAGACGAACGGCACCAGCGCATCGGCCATCAGCGCTTCAGACGCACCGTGTAGGTCGACATCGGCAGCGCCGTGTTGCGGTCGAACGCGGCGCCGGCCTCGACGCCGGCGCGCGCCACCGCCTGGGCGGTCCTGAGCCGCGGATACAGCGCGTTCATCGCGCCCAGCGCGTAGTCGCGGCCGGAACCGGCGGCCCAGAAGCGCGTGTACTCGAACACCTCGCGCATCGAATAGACGCCGAAGATGCCGTACTCGTTGGCGATCAGCGCGGTGATCTGCGTCGATTCGTAGGGATCGTCCTCCTCCTCCTTCGGGTTCAGGAAATGCTGGTCCTTGAGCACCGGATGGAGCTTGCGCAGCGTGTCGAAGATCGCGAGGCGGCCGGAGAAGTCGAGGTCGTCGCGCGCGGCGAGCAGGCTCTCGAAGACGAGCTGGTGGGCCGCCGAGCCGCACAGCCCGAGGAACGTGCCCTTGTAGCGGACGATCTTCTCGGGGGCGCGGTCGTACGGTTCGGAGAGCTTCAGATCGCCGAACGTGGTCAGCGAATCGGCGGCGATGGCGATTTCGTCGTGCTTGCGCACGGCTACGAGCGTGGTCATGCGAGGGTCCGCAGGTCGGGCGCGGGCGCGCGGGGCGCACGCCGGGTGTCGGTGCGGCGCCGGCGGCGTCGCGCGGCGACGGAGCGTCGGCCGCGTAGACCGCGGGGCGACGCGGGGGACGGATTATACCGCGACCGCCCAGCGCGGCGCCGGCAGCATCCGGACCGGCGGCAGGCGGCGCGGCGACCAGGCGCGCTCGGCGCGCGCCCAGAATTCCGCGACGTTCGCGGCGTCGATCGCCGGCTGGTCGAGGAAACGCCAGGCGGCGACGAGCGAGGCGAGCGCGTCGTCGGGCAGCGCGCGCGCGCGGGTCTGTTTGGAGAGCTTCTCGCCCGACGCGTCGATCGCGACCGGTACGTGCAGATAGGTCGGCGTCGTCAGTCCGAGCAGGCGCTGCAGGTGGATCTGCCGCGGCGTCGAGACGAGCAGGTCGGCGCCGCGCACCACATCGGTGACCGCTTGCTCGCCGTCGTCGACGACCACGGCGAGCTGATAGGCGGCCAGGCCGTCCGCGCGACGGACGATGAAGTCGCCGACCTCGCTCGCGAGCGCCTGGGCCTGCGGACCCTGGAGGCGGTCGACGAATTCGACGCGCGCATCGCCGACGCGCACGCGGACCGACAACCGGTCGCGCGCGCGACCGGGCGCGACGCCGGCGCGGCAGGTCCCCGGATAGACGCGCTCGCCGGCCGGCGAGAGCGGCGCGGACTCGAGCTCGCGGCGCGTGCAGGCGCACGGGTAGACGAGATCGCGCGCCTCCAGGTCGTCGAGCGCGGCGGCGTAGAGCGCGCCGCGCGCCGACTGGCGGACGACCGGTCCGTCGGCGCGAAGTCCGTGGCGTACCAGGGCGTCGAGGATCTCGCGTTCGGCGCCCGGCACCGAACGCGGCGTGTCGACATCCTCGATGCGCACGAGCCACCGGCCGCCCAACGCGCGGGCGTCCGCGGCGCTCGCGACCGCGGCGACCAGCGAGCCGAAGTGGAGCGGTCCGGTCGGCGACGGCGCGAAGCGCCCGATCCTGGGCGCGGGTCCGGCCACCGCCGTCAGCGGGCGGGCGCGGCGCTCACGCGGATCGCCGGCGCGTCGGCCACGTAGCGTTGCATCGCCGCGAGGACCGCGTTCGGATATTCGGGTCGGCCGAGGCTGCCGTTGTAGCGTCCGAGCGCGCGGAACAGGTCGCCGTTCTCGCGGTCGAGGTAATGGCGCAGGATCACGCAGCCGTAGCGCAGGTTCGTGCGCAGGTGGAAAAGGTTGTGCTCGGCGCTGCCGATGAGTCTCGTCCAGAACGGCATGACTTGCATGTAGCCTCGCGCGTCGGCGATCGAGACCGCGTACTTTCGGAAGCCGCTCTCGTGGTGGATCACCGCGAGCACGAGCTGCGGATCGAGGCCGGCGCGCACCGCCTCGTAGTGAACCGAACGCAGGAGCTCGCGACGCTCGGTGTCGTCGGGCAGGCGGCCGGCGATCTTGCGACCCATCGCCGCGATCCAGTCGCGCGCGTCCGGGCGCTCCTCCCAATGCGCCGGCACCGGGCGGTCGGAGATCGACCGGGAAAGCACCGTCGCCACCGACGGCGCGAGCGCTTCCTCGGCCTGCGCGCCGGCGCGCGCCGTTTCGGGCACGAGCGCGAGCGTGGCCAGCGCGGCGGCGAACACCGCCGCCGGCACGATGGGAAGGGGGCGCAACGTCTTCATCGCCGAGGCGCGACTCGCTTCATCGTCTTGGCGTCGTCTTCGTCTTCTCCGGTCGTCCGGTCCCGCTCCGCCGCTCAGCCCGCGAGCCGGCCGCGGAGGAAGCCGACGATTCCGTCGACCGGTACCGGCGTCGGCGCGGTGTCACGGCGCGCCTGGTACTCCACCTTGCCGTCCTTCAGCCCCCGGTCGCCGATCGTGATCCGGTGCGGGACACCGATCAGCTCGAGGTCGGCGAACATCACACCGGGACGTTCGCCGCGGTCGTCGAGCAGGACCTCGATCCCGGCCTCTTCGAGCTCGTCGTGGAGCCGGTCGGCGAGCGCGCGGACCGCTTCGCTGCGCTCGTAGCCGATCGGCGCGATCGCGACCGTGTAGGGCGCCATCGCCTCCGGCCAGACGATGCCGCGCTCGTCGTGGTTCTGCTCGATCGCCGCGGCGACCACGCGCGTCACGCCGATGCCGTAGCAGCCCATCTCGATCAGGTGGGATTGACCACGGGCGTCGAGATAAGTTGCACCCATCGACTCGGAGTAGCGGGTGCCCAGCGCGAAGACGTGTCCGACCTCGATGCCGCGCAGGATCTCGAGCGTGCCCCGGCCATCGGGCGACGGGTCGCCGGCGACGACGTTGCGCAGGTCGGCGACCGCGTCGGGTTCGCGACAGTCGCGGCCGAAGTTGACCCCGGCGAGGTGGTATCCCGCCTCGTTCGCGCCGCAGACGAAATCCGACATCGCGGCCACGGCTCGGTCGACGACGAGCGGCAATCCGGCCGGCATTCCGACCGGCCCGAGGAACCCCGGCCGGCAGCCGAACGCGGCGACGATCTCGGCCTCGGTCGCCCAGCGCCAACCGCCGAGCCCCGGCAGCTTGCCGATCTTGACTTCGTTGCCCATGTGGTCGCCGCGCACGAGCAGCACGTTGACACGCTCGTTCGCCCAGACGAGCAGGCATTTGACGCTGCGCGACAGCGGCAGGCCGAGGAGCGCGGTCACCTCCTCGCAGGTCGTCTGCGTCGGCGTCGGCACCTTGCGCAGGGCCTCGGCGGGCGCGGGCCGCCCACCGGTGGGCGCGAGCGCCTCCGCCTGCTCGACGTTAGCCGCGTAGTCCGACTGCGGACACCAGGCGATCGCGTCCTCGCCGGCGTCGGCCAGCACCTGGAACTCGTGCGAAGCGAATCCGCCGATCGCGCCGGTGTCGGCCTCGACCGCGCGGAACTTCAGGCCCAGCCGCGTGAAGATCCGCTCGTAGGCCTCGTACATCGCCCGGTAGCTGCGCATCAGCGCGTCGCGGTCGGCGTCGAACGAGTAGGCGTCCTTCATCAGGAACTCGCGCCCACGCATCACGCCGAAGCGCGGGCGGATCTCGTCGCGGAACTTCACTTGGATCTGGTAGAGGTTCACCGGCAGCTGGCGGTAGCTGCGGATGTCCTTGCGGACGATGTCGGTGATCGGCTCCTCGTGCGTCGGGCCGAAGAGGAAATCGCGCTCGTGACGGTCGCGGATCTTGAGAAGCTGCGGTCCGAACTTGTCCCAGCGGCCGGTCTCCTGCCAGAGTTCGGCGGGGATCACGTGCGGCAGGTAACACTCGAGCGCACCGGCGCGGTTCATCTCCTCGCGGACGATCCGCTCGACCTTGCGCAGCGTCACGAGCCCCAGCGGCAGCCACGAGTAGATGCCCGACGAGACCTTCTTGATCATGCCCGCGCGGAGCATGAGCTTCTGGCTCGCGACATCGGCCTCGGCCGGCGCTTCCTTCAGCGTGACTAGATACGAGCGGGATGCGCGCATGGCCCTGTTTTTCTTGAACAAACGGCCATTGTAGCGGACCGGCGCGCGCCGGCCAAACCCGTCGCGTCTCGCGCAGCGGCGCGACCCGACGCCGACCGACCGCCTCGCCGCTCCGGCTCGGCGATCGGTCCGTGGTCGAAACCGGACGCGACGCGCGTTCCGGCTTCCGTGCCGGGCGCTACCGGACGACGATGACCGGCGTCGTGCCGTGCGTCAGGACCTTCTGCGTCTCCGACCCCAGCAGCAACGCGGAGACTCCGCGACGGCCGTGCGAGGCCATGACGATCGCGTCGCATTTCGCCTTCTTCGCTGCCGCCAGGATCGCCTCCCAGGGGGCGGCGGCGATCGCGTGGACGGTGGCGCACTCGACGCCGGCGGCGCCGGCCTTCGACGCGACGGCGTCGAGCACCTTCTGCGCCTCCTTGGCCATCAGCGCCGTGTACTCCTTCTTCGAGACCGGTTCGTAGACGACGCCGTCGGCGTACATCGGCAGCGGGTAGTCCGGCGCCGCGTAGAAGGCCGTGACCTTGGCTCCGAGCGCCTGGGCGAGTCCGATCGCGTGCGCGACCGCCTTCATCGAGAGTTTCGAGCCGTCGGTCGCGACGAGCAGATGCTTGTACATGGGGTACTCCTTCCGGGGAGGGGTCGATCGAGCCTAAGCGCGCACGATGCCCGATGACGTTGATGCAGGTCAACGGTCCGGGCCCCGTGGTCAAATCCACCGGGCTTTTCGCTTGCCGGTGCCCGGCCGCGCCCCGAGAATCGGCGCATGTCCGCGCCCGGGATCGCCGAACGCGCTCGACCCGCGGATCCGTCGTCGGACGCCGGGTCGTGCTGGCATTGCGGGGCCCGCAATCCCCGCGGCGGTCGCTGGCGCACCGAGATCGGCGGCGCGTCGCGGACCTTCTGCTGCGCGGGATGCCTGGCGGTCGCGCGCACGATCGCCGGCGCCGGACTGGAGCGCTACTACGCCGCCCGCACCGGTGCGTCGCCGGGGCCGGCGTGCACGCCGCAAAGAGCCGAGTGGGGCGAATCGGCGCGCGCGGCGGGGCTCCTGCGGCCCGGACCCGACGGCGAGGTCGAAGTCTCGCTGCTCCTCGACGGGCTGACCTGCGGCGCCTGCGTCTGGCTGGTCGAGACCTGGCTCGCGCGCACGCCGGGCGTCACCCGGGCGAGCGTGAACTTCGCGACGCGGCGGGCGCGGGTCGCCTGGCGCGAAGGCGAGGCGACGCTCGACGGCGTGCTGGCGTCGATCGACGCGATCGGCTACCGCGCGCATCCGTACGATCCTCGACGTCGCGAGGAAGGCGCCCGGCGCGAACAGCGCGCGCTCCTGCTGCGGCTGGGCGTCTCGATGCTCGGAATGATGCAGGTCATGATGTTCTCGGTGCCCGGCTACCTGTCGGACGACGGTGTCGCGCCCGAGCACCAGCGGCTGCTCGACTGGGCGAGCCTGGTGATCACGTTGCCGGTGCTGGTTTACGCCGGCCGGCCGTTCTTCACCGGCGCCTGGCGGGACGCGAGGGTCCGCCGGCTCGGCATGGACGTCCCGATCGCGCTGGGTCTCGGCGCCGCGTTCGCCGCGAGCGCCTGGTCGACGCTGCACGCCGGCGGTCCGGTGTACTACGACTCGGTGACGATGTTCATCGCGCTGGTCACGCTGGCGCGGACCGTCGAGTTCGCCACCCGGCAGCGCGCAGTCGCGGCGATCGAGCGCGCGGCGCGCGCGATGCCGGCGACCGCCGAACGCCTCGACAGCGGCGCTTCGGGACCGGCGACGACGGTCGCGGCCGCCGCGCTCGTCGCCGGCGACCTGGTGCTGGTTCGACCGGGTGCGGTCGTGCCGGCGGACGGTACGGTCGCCGAGGGCGAAGCGCTGGTCGAGGAGGCGATGTTGACCGGCGAGAGCTGGCCGCGGCCGCGGCGCGCCGGCGAGCGCGTGCTCGCCGGTTCGGTGACGCGCGACGCGGCGCTGGTCGTTCGCGTCGACGCGGTCGGCGAGGCCACCGAGCTCGCCGCCGTGCTTCGCCTGGTCGACCGCGCCGCCTCTTCGCGTCCGAACGTGGCGCGGCTCGCCGATCGGGCGGCGTCGGTGTTCGTCGCCGTCCTGCTCGCCGTCGCCGGACTGACCGCGGCCGCCTGGCTCGTCATCGACCCGGCCCGCGCGCTCGAGGTCACCTTCGCGCTGTTGGTCGTCTCGTGCCCCTGCGCGCTCTCGCTCGCCACGCCTTCGGCGCTCGCCGCCGCCGCCGGGGCGCTCGGCCGGCGCGGCGTCGTGCTCGCGCGCGCCGACGCGCTCGAGACGCTCGCGCGGGTGTCCCGCGTCGTCTTCGATAAGACCGGGACGCTGACGCACGGCCGCGTGCGACTGGCTCGGACCGCCGTTTTCGGTCGCCTGGATCGCGAGGCGGCGCTTTCGCTCGCCGCCGCGCTCGAGGCCCGCAGCGAGCACCCGATCGCGCGCGCGATCGCCGCCGCCGGCCCGGGTCCGGCCGAGGGCCTCGTCGATCCGCGCACGGTGGTCGGTCGAGGAATCGAGGGCCGCATCGGCGGTCGGCGCCTGCGGATCGGGCGCGCCGCGTTCGTCGCCGAGCTCTCCGGCGCCGAGCCGGCGGACCTGGCGCGCTTCGCCGCCGCGGAGTGTGAAGGCACGAGCGTCGTGGCGCTGGGCGACGAGACCGGCTTCCTCGCCGCCTTCGCGTTCGGCGACGATCTGCGCGACGACGCGCGCGACGCGGTGGCGAGGCTGCACGCGATCGGTGTGCGAACCACACTGCTGTCGGGCGACGTCTCGCCGAGCGCGACCGCTTGCGCGCGTGCCGCGGGCATCCTGGTCGCGGAGGGCGATCTCGACCCCGACGCGAAGCGCGCGCGCATCGAGGCGATGCAGAAGGGCGGGGAGGTCGTGGCGATGGTCGGCGACGGCATCAACGACGCGCCACCGCTGGCGCAGGCGCAGGTGTCGATCTCGCTCGCGAGCGCGACGCCGATCGCGCAGTGGACGGCCGATGTCGTCGTGCTCAACGACGCGCTCGCGGCCGTCCCGCAGGCGGTCGAGCATGCGCGCCGCACGCTGGCGGTGATCCGCCAGAATCTGGCGTGGGCGAGCGTCTACAATGCGATCGCCATCCCGTCGGCGGCGTTCGGACTGGTGACGCCGCTGGTGGCGGCGATCGGGATGTCGCTGTCGTCGCTCGCGGTTGTCGCGAACGCCGCGCGCCTCGCGCGCGTCCGGGCGCCGGCGCCGCGACCGTTCGCGGCGGCGGAACACCGCGCGCCCGGGCGCGCGGTCGCGGCCGGATGACCGTGGACGTCCTGCTCTTGCTGATCCCGCTGTCGCTGGTGCTGGTCGCCGGCATCGGGCTCGCCTTCGTCTGGAGCGTGAAGAGCGGCCAGTTCGACGATCTCGAGGGACCGGCGCACCGCATCGTCGCGGACGACGACACGGTCGCAGCTGATGACCAGCGCAAGGACCCCTCGACGGTCCGGTGTCTTTGATTTCGATCAATCGGACGCAAGATGCGGCCGATTAGGATGACGCGGTGCACAAACCTCGCCGGCGTACCTCAACGCGGGCGGCCAGGGACGATGTAAACAAGGGGGCTTCTGCAATGGCGAATGCAACGACATTCAATTACAAGGTGGTGCGCCAGTTCGCGATCATGACCGTGATCTGGGGCATCGTCGGCATGCTGGTCGGCGTGATCATCGCCGCCCAGCTGATCTGGCCGGACATGACCGCGGGCATCCCCTGGCTGTCCTACGGCCGGTTGCGGCCGCTGCATACGAACGCGGTGATCTTCGCGTTCGGAGGCTGCGCGCTGTTCGCGACCTCGTACTACGTCGTCCAGCGCACCTGCCAGACGCGCCTGTTCTCCGACGGTCTGGCGGCGTTCACGTTCTGGGGCTGGCAGCTCATCATCGTGCTGGCGGCGGTGACGCTCCCGCTGGGGATGACGTCGGGCAAGGAGTACGCCGAGCTCGAGTGGCCGATCGACATCCTGATCACGCTGGTGTGGGTCGCCTACGCGGTCGTGTTCTTCGGCACGATCGTCCTGCGCAAGACTCCGCACATCTACGTCGCCAACTGGTTCTTCGGCGCGTTCATCCTGACCGTCGCCGTGCTCCACCTGGTCAACAGCGCCGAGATCCCGGTCACGCTGACCAAGTCGTACTCGGCCTATCCGGGCGTGCAGGACGCGATGGTGCAGTGGTGGTACGGACACAACGCGGTCGGTTTCTTCCTGACCGCCGGGTTCCTGGGGATGATGTACTACTTCGTTCCCAAGCAGGCCGGACGCCCGATCTACAGCTACCGGCTCTCCGTCGTCCACTTCTGGGCGCTGATCTTCACCTACATGTGGGCCGGCCCGCACCACCTGCACTACACGGCGCTGCCCGACTGGACGCAATCGCTGGGGATGCTGTTTTCGCTGATCCTGCTGGCGCCGTCCTGGGGCGGCATGATCAACGGCATCATGACGCTGTCGGGCGCGTGGCACAAGCTGCGCGACGATCCGGTGCTCAAGTTCCTCATCGTCTCGCTGTCGTTCTACGGCATGAGCACGTTCGAGGGCCCGATGATGTCGATCAAGACCGTCAACGCGCTGTCGCACTACACCGACTGGACGGTCGGCCACGTGCACTCGGGCGCGCTCGGATGGGTCGCGTTCATCTCGATCGGCTGCGTCTACTACCTGGTTCCGAGGATGTTCGGCAAGACCGAGATGTGGTCGACGCGCCTGATCACCGCGCATTTCTGGATCGCGACGATCGGCGTCGTGCTCTACATCGCCGCGATGTGGATCGCCGGAGTGATGCAGGGGTTGATGTGGCGGGCCACCAACGCCGACGGCACGCTGACCTACGCGTTCGTCGAGAGCGTCAAGGCGACCTATCCGTTCTACTCGATCCGGCTGGTCGGCGGGCTGCTGTTCCTCACCGGCATGCTGATCATGGCGTGGAACGTGGTGAAGACGGTCTCGGGCGGCAACGCCTACGAGGCGCCGATCCCGGCCGGCGCGCCGGCCCACGCCTGATCCCACGGAGACGACCATGGCCATGAACCACGACACCATCGAGCGCAATGTCGGCTGGATGATCGTACTGATCGTGATCGCCATCAGCTTCGGCGGTCTGGTGCAGATCGTTCCGCTGTTCTTCCAGAAGTCGACGACCGAGCCGGTCAAGGGTCTGAAGCCGTACACGGCGCTGCAGCTGACCGGCCGCGACGTGTACATCCGCGAGGGCTGCTACAACTGCCATTCGCAGATGGTCCGGCCGTTCCGCGCCGAGACCGAGCGCTACGGCCCGTACTCGGTCGCCGGCGAGTACGTCTACGACCACCCGTTCCAGTGGGGCAGCAAGCGCACCGGACCCGACCTGCAGCGCGTCGGCGGCCGCTACTCGGACGACTGGCACCGGGTGCACCTCCAGAATCCGCGCAACGTCGTGCCGGAGTCCAACATGCCGGCCTATCCGTGGCTCGCGAAGTCGCCGGCGAACGCCGCCGACATCCAGGCCAAGATGAAGGCGCTGCGCACGGTCGGCGTTCCCTATTCCGACGAGCAGATCGCCAAGGCGCCATCGGAGCTCTCTGGCAAGACCGAGGAGGACGCGGTCGTCGCCTACCTGCAAAACCTCGGCCTGGCGATGAAGGGGGCGAAGTAGCGATGGACATCGTCTCGATGATCGGCAGCACGACGACGGTGGTCTCGATCGTCGTGTTCATCGGAATCGTGGTCTGGGCCTACGGGGCCCGGCGCAAGGAGGCCTTCGACGAGGCGGCCAACGCCCCGTTCGCGCTGCCCGACGACACGGTCGGCGGCATGCCCGCCTCGCGCGCCACGAAGACCCAATAAGGGAGCGGCAGTCATGAGCGATTTCACCTCCGGCTTCTGGAACATCTACGTCATCGCGATCACGCTGGGCGGCATCGCGTTCTGCGCCTGGATCCTCCTCGCGATGAGCAAGACCACCGGCACGACCGGCGAGCCCGGACCGACCGGCAGGACGACCGACACCACCGGCCACGTCTGGGACGAGGACCTGAAGGAGTACAACAACCCGCTGCCCAAGTGGTGGAGCAACCTCTTCTGGATCACCATCGTCTTCTCGATCGTCTATCTGGTTCTCTACCCGGGGCTGGGTTCGATGAAGGGGATGCTGGGCTGGTCGTCGACCGGGCAGTACGAGAAGGAGCGCAGCGAGGTGGACGCGCGCGTCAAACCGCTCTACGACAAGTTCGCGGCGATGGAACTCTCGAAGGTGGCGGCCGATCCGGAGGCCCGGGCGATGGGCGAGCGGATCTTCCTCAACAACTGCGCGCAATGCCACGGCTCGGACGCGGGCGGCGCCCGCGGCTTCCCGAACCTGCGCGATGGCGACTGGCTCTACGGCGGCGAGCCCGAGAAGATCGTCGAGACGATCACCGGCGGGCGCATGGGCGTGATGCCGGCGCTGGGCGCGGCGCTGGGAGAGGCGGGCACGAAGGACGTCGCCGCCTACGTCCGGTCGCTGTCCGGACTGCCGCATGACTCGCTCAAGGCGCAGGCAGGCAAGCCGCTGTTCGAAACGAACTGCGCGGCCTGCCACGGCGCCGACGGCAAGGGCAACCAGGCGATCGGTGCGCCGAACCTCACCGACAACGTCTGGCTGTACGGCAGCGCCGAGGCGACGATCCTCGAAGGCATCCAGAAGGGCCGCAACGTCAACGTGTCGGAAGGCACGCTGGCGATGCCGTCGTTCAAGGAGACGCTGGGGTCGGCTAAGATCCATCTCGTCGCCGCGTACGTCTGGGGACTCTCCAACAAGGCGGGCGCCGCGAAGTAGCCGCCGGACCCCGGATCCATCCGTCACGGGCGGGGCGCGCGAGGGAGCGCCCCGCCTTCCATTTCGATGAGCCCATTGGACGCCCCGAAGAAAGTCGTACCGATCGTTCCCGCGCCGGACGCCGCCGCCGACGAAGTCTCCCTCTACGAGATCAGCCGCAAGATCTATCCGCGGGCGGTCCATGGCTGGTTCGCCGGCTGGCGCTGGGCGCTCGTGTGGGCGACCCAGCTCGTCTTCTACGGCCTGCCGTGGATCACCTGGAACGGCCGCCAGTCGATGCTGTTCGACCTCGGCGCGCGCAAGTTCTACGTCTTCGGCTTGGTGTTCTGGCCGCAGGACGTCATCTACCTGTCGATCCTGCTGATCCTCTCGGCGCTGGCGCTGTTCCTGTTCACCGCGGTGGCCGGACGCCTGTGGTGCGGATACGCCTGCCCGCAGACCGTCTACACCGAGATCTACCTGTGGGTCGAGCGCCGGATCGAGGGCGACCGGGTCGCCCGGATGCGGCTCGACGGTCAGTCGCTCACGGCGGGCAAGTTCGCCAAGAAAGCCGCGAAGCACGTCGTCTGGGCCGCGATCGGTCTGTGGACGGGCATCACGTTCGTCGGCTACTTCACGCCGATCCGCGAGCTCGTCCGGGCGATCCCCTTCGCGCTGGGACCCTGGGAGACGTTCTGGATCCTGTTCTACGGCTTCGCGACCTACGGCAACGCCGGCTGGATGCGCGAGCAGGTCTGCAAGTACATGTGTCCGTACGCGCGGTTCCAGTCGGTGATGTTCGACAAGGACACGATGATCATCGCCTACGACGAGGAGCGGGGCGAGCCGCGCGGCCCGCGCTCGCGCAAGGCCGATCCGAAGGGCAAAGGTCTGGGCGCCTGCGTCGACTGCGGCATCTGCGTCCAGGTGTGCCCGACCGGTATCGACATCCGCAAGGGCCTGCAGTACGAGTGCATCGGCTGCGCGGCGTGCATCGACGGCTGCAACCAGGTGATGGACAAGTGGGGCTATCCGCGCGGGCTGATCCGCTACGCGTCGCAGAACGCGATGCGCGAGCATTTCGGCGCCAAGGTGATGTGGCGGCACGTGCTGCGGCCGCGCACGCTCGTCTACGGCTCGCTGCTGCTGGCGATCACGATCGCGGCGGGGATCGCGCTGGCGATGCGCAATCCGCTCAAGGTCGACGTGCTGCGCGACCGGGGCGCCCTGGCGCGCGAGGCCTCGCCGGGAGTGATCGAGAACGTCTACCGGCTGCAGATCATGAACACCGCCGAGGAGCCGCACGCCTTCACGATCCGGGCCAAGGGACTGCCGGGTCTCGAGGTCGTCGGCGTGACCCAGCCGGTTCCTGTCGCCGGAGCGACGCTCGCCACCGTGCCGGTCCGCCTCCGGGCGCCGGCGGAGGCGGGCGGGCCGGGCGCGCATCGGATCGAATTCGAGGTGAAATCGACCTCGGACGAGCGACTCGCGCGCGACGAGCACTCGACGTTCTTCCTGCCCCGGAACTGACGGACCGCGCGCGATGACCGACGCCGCCGCGACCCGCCAGCCTCCGTGGTACCGGCAGCGCTGGCCCTGGTTCCTGATCGCGGGACCGGCGGTCGTCGTCGTCGCCGGCATCGCCACCGCCATCATCGCGGTGCGCAGCGACGACGGACTGGTCGCCGAGGACTACTACAAGCGCGGGCTGGCGATCAACCAGACGCTCGAGCGGGTCGATCGCGCGGCGCAACTGGGCCTCACGGCGGTGGTCGACGTCGAACCCGACGGCGCGGTGACGGTGCTGCTCGACGGCCGCGGCGACGCGGTCGACGTCGCGCCGGCGGCGCTGCGGCTGCGCCTGGCGCATCCGACGCGCGCCGGCGACGACCGGGCCGCCACGCTGGTGCCGGCGGCGACGGGACGCTACACCGGGCGTGTGCCGCCGCTGCCGGAAGGCCGCTGGCGCGTCATCGTCGAAACCGACCGCTGGCGTCTGCCGGCGGTCGAAACCACGGGCGCGATCCGCGGCCTGCGTGTGGCCGCCGCCGCGCGTTGAGCCGGCGGACGCCAAGCGTACGCTACCACCAGGAGTCCACGATGAACACCGAAGGCTTGCTCTCGCGTCGGCTGATGTGGGTGATCTGGCCGGCGTTCCTGGTGGCCGGCGTCGCCGAGGCGGTGTTCTTCACGCTGTTCGACCCGTTCGACCTGCACTTCTTCGGCGCGCCGCTCGATTGGACGCGCGAGGCGATCTACACGATGGGGTTCTTCGGCTTCTGGGCGCTGGGCATCGCCTCGTCGGCGCTGACGGTGTTCCTCGAGCGCTCGCCGTTCGAGGCCGACCGCTGCCCCCTGGACGCGCCCGGCCGGCCACACGGGTGCCCGAAGCAGGCGCTCGCCGCGGACGTGCTCGGCAACGGTGCCGCGGACCTGCGTCGCTAGCGCGCGATCAGCTGCGTTGTCCGACCAGCTGCTTCAAGCCGGCGACGTCGGTGAGCTTGACGTTGCGCCCGGAGACCTTGAGCAGGCCCTCTTCCTGGAAGCGCGAGAACAGGCGGCTCACCGTCTCGAGCTTGAGGCCGAGGTAGCTGCCGATCTCTTCGCGGGTCATCCGCAGCACGAACTCGGTGGACGAGTAGCCGCGGCGGCGGTAACGCTCCGACAGGTTGAGCAGGAAGCTCGCGAGCCGCTCCTCGGCGCGCATGCTGCCGAGCAGCAGCATCACACCATGGTCGCGGGAGATTTCGCGGGCGAGGAACTGGTGCAGGTTGTGCTGCAGCGGCGGAATGCGACGCGCGAGCTCCTCGAGGTTCTCGAACGGGATCGTGCAGACCTCGCTGTCCTCGAGCGCGACGACCTCGCAGCCGTGCCGCTCGGTGCCCAGGCCGTCGAGTCCGACGATGTCGCCCTGCAGATGGTAGCCTGCGACCTGTTCGCGCCCGTCCTCGGCGAGCACCGTCGTCTTGAGCGTGCCCAGTCGCACCGCGTAGAGCGCCGCGAACGCCTGGCCGGCCCGGTAGAGCGATTCACCCTTGCGCAGGCGCACCCGGCTGCCGACGACGTTGTCGAGGAGCTTGAGGTCGTCCGGCGCGAGGCCCACCGGGAGGCAGAGCTCGCGCATCGAGCAGGTCGAGCAATGCGACTTGAGGTCGCGGATGGAGATGACCTGCGCCTGACGGGCGGGCGACTCGGAAGTCGCCGGGTCGGCGGGGCGCGGGACGGTGCTCGACATGGGTTGGGGCGTGCCTTGACGGAGATCAAATCCTACCACCTTCGCCGGCTCCCGGACCGGAACCGGGGACGAGCGCGCCCGGATCACGAGGCGGCCGGGGGATCCTGATGCCCGACAGCGCGCTCGTCGCCGCGCTCCTCGCCGGTCTGCTGGGGGGTGTCCACTGCATCGCGATGTGCGGCGCCTATATCACGCTGGCGCAGCGGGACGCCGGGCAGGCGGTCGAGCCCCTGCGTTCGGCAGGGGATATCGCCCGCGGGCTCGTCGCCGCGCACGCGGGCCGGATCGGCGCGTACGCGTTCGTCGGCGCGGCGTTCGGCGCGCTGGGGGGCACCGCGTACGCCGCGGCGTGGATCGGCGCCCAGAGGGGTCTTTATCTCGTCGCCAACCTGTTCCTTCTGGTGGTCGCCTGGAGCCTGGTCCGTGGCGGCGGGGCGCCAGGATTCGCCGAACGCGCGGGCCTCGCGGTCCATCGTCGGGTCGCACCGGCGCTGGCTCGCACGATCGGCGGATCGACGCTCGCGTCGCGCGTCGGGTTGGGCGTTCTGTGGGGACTCACGCCTTGCGCGCTGGTCTACGGTCTGCTGCCGCTCGCGCTGCTGTCGGGCGGCGCCTGGCAGGGGGCGCTGATCCTGGTCGTCTTCGGCATCGCGACCTTGCCCAACGTGCTGGCCGCCGGATGGATGGTCGGGCGAGCGAAACGCAGGCTCGACCATCGCTACCTGCGCTGGGCGGCGGCGGTGATCGTCGCCGCCTTCGCCGTCGTGGGGCTGTGGCGGGCGCTCGGCCCGGTCGAGCGGCTCGCCGACGGGCCCTACTGCCTCGTGCGCTGACCGGTGCCGATCGGTACGCCGACTTGCGCGGCGACGGCGCATGCGACAATCGCCGCCCTTCGCACCGTGCCCGATCGATGATCGACGATCCCCGCGCGTACCCCGATCCGTCCGCCGCGACGCCCGAGGCGCGCGAGCTCTTCGCGCTCGCCGAGGCGAGCCTCGGTGCGCCGACCGGCGAGATCGCGCAGGCGATCGACGCGGACATCGAGGCGCGCCTCGCCGCGTGGTTCGACGCCGCGGACGGCCAATCGCTCGCGCGGAGCCTCGCGTCCAGCCCCGGTGCGGCGGTCTATCGCCATCTGTGGCGCGCGTGCGCGGCGCTGGCCGGTCGGCCTGCGCCGGGCGGACTCCCGGTCTGGTTGTTCGCGCTGCCGATCGTCATCGTCGCCGCCGCCGACGACGGTGGCGAACGCACGCTCGACGCGGTGCTCGACGATCCGTCGGCCGCTGCGAAACTGCTGCGCGATCACGACGCGCTCGGCGGCTGCCGCCAATTCGGCTTGGGAGACGCGTTGGTCGCGACCGAGGCGATCGACCTCGCGCGGCTCCCGGCCCTGCTGCACGAGGCGGCCGCCTTCGCCGAGCGCGGCGCGGTCCGGCCGATCGACCTCCCGCCGGCGCCGATCACCACCGCGAAGGGGCACGAGACCGCGCACCTGCGCTTTCTGGTCGGTAGCGCGATCGGCGGCGCCGCTCCGGCGTCCGCCTCGCCCGGCGCGGGCTGGGGCGCGCCACTGTCGCGCGCGCTGTCGCGGGCGATCGCGCGCCCCGGTGCGACCGTCACCGCGCTGCCGCGCTCGCCGGCCTCGTTGCCGGTCGCGATCGCTGCCGGCCGCAGCGCCCGGCGCGAAGTCGCCGCGATGTTGTTCGCGAGCCAGGCGATCCGCAAGCTCCGCTCCGCGGTCGGCGAACCGGTGGCGATCGTCTCGGCGCACCGCTGCGACAGCGCGCCGATGGGCGGCGAGCTGCGCTTGTCGCTGTCCTCCGCGCTCGCACCGAAGGAAGCGGAGGGATTCCGTTGCCCGCTGGACCCGCTCGATCGCGTCGCCGATGTCGCGACGATGCTGGTCGATCTGCTGCGCGACTGCCGGATCGGCGATGTTCGCACGCTCGCCGGAATTCACCCCGACCGCGATACCCGGACCGGGCTGCCGTTGCTCTTCAAGCCCGAGACGTTGCCGCCCGACGCCGAGGCGCGGCCGCACTGAGCTCGAGCGGTCGGGGCCGCGTGCGAGCGCGACGGTCAGGCGACTTCGAAGCGCGTCCGGTTGCGCGGGGACGGTGGTTCGCCGTCGCGGCGTTTGACCCGTCCGAGGCCGCTCACCGACTTCGAGAGCTCGGGGTCGCCGTAGTACTCGACGCTGCCGGCTCCGGACAGACTGACGCGCAGCGCTTTCTCGGCGCGCACGACGACCCGGCCGGCGCCGGCGACCGACACCTTGGCGGTCTCGCTCGCGAGACCCCCGGCCCGGATGTCACCGGCGCCGGACAGCGAGATCGTCTGCTCGACCACGCGCCCGGACAGATCGGCCTTCACGGCGCCGGCACCGGACAGCTTGAACGACTGCGCGGTCAGCGAATCGACGTGCACGGAGGTCGCCCCGTGGGCGGCGATGCGCAACGCGGCGACCTCGAGCCTGGTCGCCGACAGCCGGACCGCGCCGCTGAGCGCGATCGCCTCGATCGTGGGCGCGGTGACGCGGACCCGCGGCACGCCCACCGACGAGCCGCGGAACGCACGGAAGCCGGCCCTGGGTTCGCGCGCGACGATCGTCAACGTGCGGCCGTCGACGCCGGTGCGGATCCGCGCCTGCTCCGCCTCGGGCGCCTCGACGGTCACTTCGTGGCCGGCACCCTGGACCAGCACGATCTCGACCTGGCCTTTGCATTCGAGGCGGTCGAACGTCCCGATCGGGCGAGTCTGGGTCACCATCGGTCCCGGGTCGCCACCGGGGCCGACGACGCCCGGAAAGACGCGCTGGACGACGAGCCAGGCGAGGACGGCGGCGACGACGACGCAGGCGGCGACGAGAAGCGGCAGGGCCGAACGGCGCATGGGCAGGGCCGGGGGCGGGAGGCGGTGTCGGTTGGATGCGTGGCAGGGCCCGGCCGGATTCGCCGGCCGATGTCATCATCGAATCCGCCCGCCGGCGTTGACGAGCGCGGGCTATTATGGAATTCTGTATACTGAATTCATCAAACCCAGACCGGGGAGCGATCCCCGTGACGTTTCCGGGAGGAAGCCATGTCGTCCGGTCGCGAACGCATCCGGGTCATCGTCGCCAAGGTCGGGCTCGATGGCCACGATCGAGGGGTCAAGATCGTCGCCCGAACGCTCCGTGACGCCGGGATGGACGTGATCTACACCGGATTGCACCGCACGCCCGAAGAGGTCGTCGACGCCGCGGTCCAGGAGGACGTCGACGTCATCGGCGTGTCGATCCTCTCCGGTGCGCACATGACGGTGTTCCCGCGCATCCTCGCCGCGCTGGGCGCGAAGGGGGCCGACGACATCCTCGTCGTCGGTGGCGGCGTGATCCCCGACGAGGACGTCGCCAAGCTCAAGGCGCTGGGCGTACGCGAACTCCTGCTCCAGGACACGCCGCCGGAGGCGATCGTCGCGATGATCCGGCGCGTCGTCGCCGAGCGCGGTCCGCGCTGAAGGGGGCCGACATGGAATCCTGGACCTATCCGCCCTCGTACGACCCGGACTACCTGCCGGACCCGGGATCGCGCTACTGGTTCCCGGTGCGAGAGACGATGCCCGCCGCCGATCGCGAGCGCGCGATCCTCGGGCGGCTGAAGGAGGTCACTCGCTACGCCTGGGACCACGCGCCGTTCTACCGGCGCAAGTGGGAGGAGGCGGGCTTCCATCCCGACCAGCTGCGCACGCTCGAGGATTTCGAAGCGCGGGTGCCGGTCGTCACCAAGAAGGACCTGCGCGAGGCGCAATCGCGCGTACCGCCGTTCGGCGATTACGTCTGCGTGCCCGAGCGCGAGATCTTCCACATCCACGGAACCTCGGGCACGACCGGGCGGCCGACCGCGTTCGGGATCGGGCGCCGCGACTGGGACGCGATCGCCAACAACCACGCGCGCATCCTGTGGTCGATGGGCATCCGGCCCGGCGATACCGTGTTCATCGCCGCGATCTTCAGCCTCTACCTGGGCTCGTGGGGGACGCTCGCCGGCACCGAACGGCTGCGCGCGCGCTCGTTCCCGTTCGGCGCCGGCGCGCCGGGCATGACGGCGCGCGCGGCGATGTGGCTCGACAGCATGAAACCGTCGGCGTTCTACGGCACGCCGTCCTTCGCGTTGCACCTCGCCGAAGTCGCGCTCGCCGAAGGCTACGACCCGCGCTCGTTCGGCTTGCGGACCATGTTCTTCTCCGGTGAACCGGGGGCCTCGGTGCCGGGCGTGCGCGACCGGATCGCCTCGGCGTACGGCGCGCGGGTGATCGACTGCGGCTCGATGGCCGAGATGACGCCGTTCATGAACGTGTCGGGAACCGCCGAGACCGACGGGATGCTCTGCTGGCAGGACGTGATCTACACCGAGGTCTGCGATCCGAAGACGTGCCACCGCGTCCCCTACGGCCAGCGCGGCACGCCGGTCTACACGCACCTCGAAAGGACTTCGCAGCCGATGATCCGGCTCGTCTCCGGCGATCTCACGCTGTGGGAGAACGGCCCCAATCCTTGCGGGCGGACCTATCCGCGTCTGCCCCAGGGCATCTTCGGGCGCATCGACGACATGTTCACGATCCGCGGCGAGAACGTCTACCCGTCCGAGGTCGACGCGGTGATGAACACGCTCGACGGCTACGGCGGCGAGCACCGGATCGTCATCTCGCGGGACGGGGCGATGGACGAGCTCCTGGTGCGCGTCGAATCGTCGGCGACGGTGGCCGCCGGCGGCGGCGCCGGGCGCCTGCGCGCGGACGCGGCGAAGTCGCTGCAGAAGATGCTCGGCCTGCGGGCGAAGGTCGAGATCGTGCCGCCGGGAACGTTCCCGCGCACCGACTTCAAGGCGCGCCGCGTCGTCGACGATCGCGAGGTGTTCCGCGAGATGAACGCCCGACTCTCCGATCCCCGGCGCTGAGATGGCCTACCAGCCGTCGGCCGAACTGGTCGCACGCGTGCTCGCCGGCGACACGCGGGCGATCGCGCGGATGCTCTCGCGCGCCGAGACCGGCGCCGAGGAATCGCGCCCGGCGCTCGACGCGCTCTACGCCCGGGCCGGCCGCGCCCACGTGGTCGGCGTCACCGGCGTTCCCGGCAGCGGCAAGTCGACGCTGGTCGCGAAGCTCGCCGCCGAAATCCGCGCTTCCGGCCGGACGATCGGCATCGTCGCGGTCGATCCGTCGAGCCCGTTCTCCGGCGGGTCGATTCTCGGTGACCGCATCCGCATGGCCGACCTCGCCGGCGACCCGGGCGTGTTCGTCCGCAGCATGGCCACGCGCGGCGCGCTCGGGGGCCTCGCGCGCGGCACGCTCGAGTCGGTCGACGTCCTCGACGCCGCCGGCTACGACCTCGTGATCATCGAGACGGTCGGCGTCGGTCAGGACGAGGTCGACGTCGCGCTCGCCGCGCACACGACGGTCGTCGTCTCGGCGCCGGGGCTGGGCGACGACATCCAGGCGATCAAGGCGGGGATCCTCGAGATCGCCGACGTCCACGTCGTGTCCAAGTGCGACCGGCCCGAAGCGAACCGGACGATCGCCGATCTGAAGGCGATGCTGGCGATGGGACTTTCGATCGACGGGCCGGGCGAGCGGCGCGGCGTGCCGGTCGTGGCGACGAGCGCGGCGACCGGCGAGGGCGTCGCGGCGCTGGCGGCGGCGATCGACTCGCACCGCGCCCTTCTCGAGGCCGGCGGCCTGTTGGCCGCTCGCCGCCGGACGATCGCCGAGCGCCGGCTCCTCAAGGCCGCCGAGGACATCCTGCGCGACCGTTTCGAGCGGCGTCGCGGGTCGGGGCTCGCCGGCCTCCTCGACCGGCTCGACGCACGAACGGTCTCGCCGCACGCCGCGGCGGTCGATCTGCTGGCCCATCTCGATAGCGGAGCAAACGCATGAACCGACACGACGCCCGCGGCGCGCCCGCGATCGACGCCGCGACCGCCGAGCGGCTGGCCCGGCAGGTGGAGGCGTGGGAGCGCGACGAAGTCGCGCGCTTCGTCGCCCGGGCTCCCGAGCGGCTCGCCGACTTCCGCACCAACGGGGGATTCCCGGTCAAGCGGACCTACACCGCGCTCGACCTCGCCGACACGACGATCGCGGACATCGGCCTGCCCGGACAGTATCCGTACACGCGCGGGCCGTACCCGACGATGTACCGCGGGCGGATCTGGACGATGCGTCAGATCGCCGGGTTCGGTACCGCCGAGGATACGAACGGCCGCTTCAAGTACCTGATCGCCAACGGCCAGACCGGACTCTCGACCGACTTCGACATGCCCACGCTGATGGGCTACGACAGCGACCATCCGATGAGCGAGGGCGAGGTCGGCCGCGAGGGCGTCGCGATCGACACGCTCGCGGACATGGAGGCGCTGTTCGACGGCATCGACCTCGAGAGGATCTCGGTGTCGATGACGATCAACCCGTCGGCGTGGATCCTGCTGGCGATGTACGTCGCGCTCGCGAAACGGCGCGGCTGCGACCTCCACAAGCTCTCCGGCACGATCCAGGCCGACATCCTGAAGGAGTACCAGGCGCAGAAGGAGTGGATCTACCCGGTCGCGCCGTCGGTGCGGATCGTGCGCGACTGCATCACTTATTGCGCGACGCACATGAAGCGGTACAACCCGATCAACATCTCGGGGTACCACGTCAGCGAAGCCGGTTCCTCGCCGCTCGACGAGATCGCCTTCACGATGTGCAACCTGATCGCCTACGTCGAGGAGGTCGTCAAGACCGGCATGCCCGTCGACGAGTTCGCGCCGCGGCTGGCGTTCTTCTACGTCTGCCAGGCGGACTTCTTCGAGGAGATCGCCAAGTTCCGTGCCGCCCGCCGCGTCTACGCGAAGATCATGAAGGAGCGCTTCGGCGCGCGCAACCCGGAGTCCATGCGGCTGCGCTTCCATTGCCAGACCGCGGCGGCCTCGCTCACCAAGCCGCAGTACAAGGTCAACATCGTGCGCACCGGGCTGCAGGCGCTGGCCGCGGTGCTGGGGGGCGCGCAGAGCCTGCACACCAACGGCATGGACGAGGCGTTCGCGATCCCCACCGAGGAGGCGATGCGCATCGCGCTTCGCACCCAGCAGGTGGTCGCCGAGGAGTCCGGCGTCGCCAGCGTCGTCGACCCGCTGGGCGGGAGTTACTACGTCGAGAGCCTGACGACGCAATACGAGAAGGCGATCTTCGCGGTGATCGACGAGGTCGACCGATCGGGCGGCACCGTCAGGCTGACCGAGGAGGGCTGGTTCCAGCGTCGGATCGCCGATTTCGCCTACGACACCGCGTTGAAGAAGGCCTCGGGCGAGAAGGCGGTGCTCGGCGTCAACCGTTACGTCGACCCGAACGAGAGCTTCGAGGACGTCGAGCTGCATCCGTACGACCCGTCGACGGCGACCCGCCAGATCGAACGGCTCGATCGGGTTCGGCGCGCGCGCGACGAAGCGCGCGTGCAGCGTCTGCTCGACCGGCTCTTCGAGGAGGCCCGCGACGAATCGCGCAATCTGATGCCGGTCACGATCGAGCTGGTCGAGGCCGGTGCCTCGATGGGCGACATCGTCGAAAAGCTGAAGGGGCTGTGGGGTACCTACCGCGAACGACCGGTGTTCTGAACCGGAGCCGGACGACCGCGATGACGACGATGGACCGCGCTTCGACCGGGACGACGATCAGCGGCGCGGACGCGATCGCGCGGGTCCTCGCCGCCCGTGGTGTCGACCGTGTGTTCGGCCTGGTCGGCGGCCACATCATGCCGATCTGGATGGCCCTCGACGCGGCCGGGGTCGCGATCGTCGACGTGCGCGACGAGCGCTCGGCGGCGCTGATGGCGCAGGCCTACGGCGAGCTCACCGGGCGTCCGGGCGTCGCGCTCGTCACCGCCGGTCCCGGGGTCACCAACGCGGCGACCGGCATCGCGAACGCCCACGTCTCGCGCTCGCCGCTGGTCGTGCTGTCGGGCGTTCCGCCGACGGCGCAGGAGAACCGCGGCGCGCTGCAGGACCTGCCGCACGTCGACATCGTGCGGCCGCTCGCCCGCTACGCGCGGACCGTGCGCGACGCCGCGCTGGTGCCGCAGGAAGTCGACGAGGCGTGGTCGCGGGCGCTGGGCGAAGGCGGCGAGCCGGGGCCGTCCTACCTCGACTTCCCCACCGACGTGCTGCGCGCCCCGGTGCCGCCGCCGATGCTGGGCGACGAACGGCTGCGGGCGCGGCCACGACTGCGGGTGCCGCCGGACGCGGGCGCGGCGCGGGCCGCGGCGGAGCTCCTGTGGTCGGCGCGTCGGCCGCTGGTCGTCTCGGGACGCGGCGCGCGTCGCGCCGTCCCCGAGCTCGTGCGCCTGCTCGACCGGCTGGGCGCCGCGTACCTCGATACCGGCGAGACGCGGGGCCTCGTGAGTCCCTCGCATCCGTCGGTCGTCTCCGCGGTCCGCGGCGCGGCGTTGGGCGAGGCCGACGTCGTGCTGACGATCGGCAGGCGCCTCGATTTCCAGCTGGGTTACGGATCGCCGGCGGTGTTCGGCGCCGCCCGCTTCGTTCGGATCGCCGACACGCCCGGCGAACTGCGCGACAACCGGCGCGGCGAGGTCGAGCTCTACGCCGACGCGGCGCTCGCCCTCGACGCGATCGTCGCCGCGGCCGGCGCGCGCGAGCCGGCGGTCGATCGCGCCTGGCTCCGCGGCCTGCGCGAGCGGCACGCCGCGCGGGCGCTCGCGCTCGATCGCACGATGCGCTCGGCGCCCGCCGGTGCTGACGGGCGGATGCACCCGTACGCGCTGATCGCCGCGCTCAACGACGCCGTCGGCCCGGAAGCCCTCGTCGTCGCTGACGGCGGCGATTTCCTGTCGTTCGCGCGGGTCGGCGTCGAGGCTTGCGGATGGCTCGACCCCGGCTCGCTCGGCTGTCTGGGCGTCGGCATGCCGTTCGGGATCGCCGCCGCGCTCGCGCAACCGGACCGTCCGGTGGCCGTCGCGACCGGCGACGGCGCGTTCGGATTCACGGCGATGGAGCTCGACACCGCGGCGCGCCAGCGGGCGAACCTCCTCGTCGTCGTCGCCAACAACGCGGCCTGGCAGATCGAGGTCCACGACCAGCGCGAACGGTTCGGCCGGATCGCCGGGACGCGGCTCGCCGACGTCGACTACGCGGCGATGGCCCGCGCGCTCGGGATGCACGGCGAGCGCGTCGAGCGAGCCCAGGATCTGCCTGCGGCGTTCGCCCGCGCGCTCGCGCGCCGACCGGCGTTGCTCGATGTCTCGGTGACGACCGACGCCGTCTCCGGCGACGCCAAGAGTGGTCTCGCCCGGGTCCCGGACCTGCAGCCGCTCGACGCCTGGGACGAGGCCGAGCGCCGATGGCGGACCGGCGCGTCCTGATTACCTCGCGTGTCATCGGGGTGTCGCCGCGCGGCCGCCGATGACACAATCCGGGCGGCGCGCCGCCGCACCGCGCGGCATCCGACTTCCCGGGACCGTCATGCTGCTCGATTACCTCCAATACCGCCCGTCGATCGCCGCAAGCCCGGATATCGCGTCGACCGCCTGCGCGATCGGACGCACCCGCGGCGGCGCCGGGCTGGTGCTGCGCGACTACGCGACGCTGCGCGCCGACGGCGAATCGATCAGCGTCGGCGAGCGCTGCCATTTCGGCGAGCGCGCGACCGTCCATATCGCCGACGGGAAGATCCCGACGGTGGTCGGCGACGACGTCACGGTCGCCCGCTACGCCCTCGTCCACGCCTGCACGCTCGGCCGCGGTGTCGTCGTCGGCGAGGCGGCGACCGTCATGGACGGCGCGACCGTCGGCGACCATGCGCTGATCGCCGCCGGAGCGCTCGTGCCGCCCCGCAAGGCGCTGGCCGGCGGATTCGTCTACGCCGGCAACCCCGCCTCGCCGTTGCGCGAGATCGCGCGCGACGAACTCGAGGCGATCGCCGCCGCGTTGCGCGCCGGCGCCCACGCGACGCTCGCCACCGCCGAGGCGCTGCCGCCGCTCGACATGTCGCCGTTCGTGGCGGACGGCGCGGTCCGGGGATCGCTGTACGCCCGGGCCGGTCGCGGTCCGTCGCTCGGCCGGGCGTTCGTCGCTCCGAACGCGGTGCTCGCCGGCGATGTGCGGATCGGCGACGACGCCGGCGTCTATTTCGGCTGCGCGCTGGACGCGGGCGGCGCGCGCATCGTCGTCGGCGAGGCGAGCAACGTGCAGGACAACTCGATCCTCGTCACCGACGCGAAGCGGGGCGATCTCGTCATCGGTCGGAGGGTCACCGTCGGCCACAACGTCCGGATCGGGCCGGCGCGCGTCGACGATGACGCGCTCGTCGGCATGGCCTCGGTCGTCGGCGACGGCGTCGTCGTCGAGCGCGGCGGCTGCATCGGCGCCGGCGCCCATGTCGAGCCGGGCACGGTCGTGCGCGCCGGGTGGATCTGGGCCGGGCGACCGGCGCGCGCCTTCCGCGAGTTGAAGGACGCCGAGCGCGAGTGGTTCGCGCACGGAGTCGGCGTCTACGTCGGCTACGCGCGCGCCTACCGCGCGGCGCTCTGAGTCTCGGCGACGTCCGGTGTTCGCGGCAGGGCGAGCTTGACGTTCGCAGCCGCCGACAACAGGTGCGCCTTCGACAGGGCGGCGGCGGCCGCGGCGTCGCCCGCGGCGATCGCGCGCAGGATCTGTTCGTGCTCGGTCCAGATCGTCTTGCGCGTTCCCCGGTAGCGGAGCACCTCGCGCATGACTCGGCGCAGGTGGTTCCACAACTGGTCCATCACGTCGACGTAGAGCCGGTTGCCGGACAGTTCGTAGACGGTCATGTGGAACGCCATGTCGGCGCGTATCAGGTCGCCGATATCGCCGTCGCGCACCGCCTGCCGCCCGGTGTCGATGAGTGCCTGGCACCGGGCGAGCGTGTCCGGGTCGGCGCGTCCGGCGGCGAGCGAGGCGGCCATCGGGTCGATACCCAGGCGTAGCTCGTAGATCCAGCGCATGAAGTCGCGGTCGACCGGCGCGACCATCAGGCCGCGACGGCCGGCTTCGCTGACGAACTTCTGCTGCTTGAGGAGCAGGAGCGCCTGTCCGATCGGCTGGCGGGAGACCGCGAGCTTCCCGGCGACCGATTCCTGCGTGAGCCGTTCGCCCGGTTCGAGGCGGCCGTCGCAGATCGCCTCGAGGATCGCCTGGTGGACTTCCTCGACGATCGTTCGCTTGGGTTTCAGCGACTCCATCGGCGCCGCGTCAGGGCGAGAACACGAGGTCCCCGTACCACGCTTCGGCCTTGAGTCCGGTGTTGTCGGAGTCGGTGAACGCGACCACCGAGGCGAGGCGCGGCGCGTCCTCGCCGAACGCCTTCTTGTAGTCGTCGCGGACATTGCGCTTGTACGACTGCCACTGGCCGACACCCGCCTTGCCGCTCGCCACGACGATCATCTGGATGCGCCGCGTGTGCGGATTGGCGATCACCGTGCCGACCGGGTGTTCGTTCGCCCAGACGTACATCAGCGTCGCGTACGGGAGGTCGCGGCCGTAGACCTTCGACGCGAGCCCCATCGTCGTCCGGTCGGAGAACGGCAGCTTGTCCTTGTCGCCGTCGAACGTGAGCATGATCCGGGCCGGCGCGTCCTCCTTGCCGGCCACCGAGTTGTCGGCGCCCTCGATCAGGCCGGCGATCTTCCAGCGCCAGGCCAGGTTGGGCGTCGCCGCCAGGTCGAACGCGGTGCGCACGCCCATGCCGGACGACGAGGCCTCGGAGGTGGCGTGCAGCACCCGCGTGCCGCCGTCGTCGACGATTTCGAACGCGGTCAGCTTCTTGCGCTCGTTGACCTTGGCGATCTCCCACGGCGCGGCCAGCGGACCGGGCGGCGCGGCCGAGAACGCGGGGATGCGGGCGACGCCCTTGTCGCCCTGCGCGAGCGCGGCCGGGACGGCGGCGAGCGAGCAGGCGGTCGCGAGAGTCGCGGCGAGGACGGCGGTTCGGCGCATGTCGGTACCTCGATCGTGGAATGACGCGGAGCGAGCGGCAGGGTCGCCGGGCGGGGGCAAGTATGCCGCGAGCCGGCCGGGTTGTCGCGCCCGGGGCGACGCGCGCGACGGGCGGCTATAATGCCGCGCTGCATCACAGCGATCCCGACCCAGACCCGACCCGAGACGATGAGCCTCGACCGCGTGCCCGCCGGCAGAGAGGTTCCGCACGACTGCAACGTGATCATCGAGATCCCGATGCATGCGGACCCGATCAAGTACGAGGTCGACAAGGACACCGGTGCGGTCTTCGTCGACCGGTTCATGTCGACCGCGATGCACTACCCGTGCAACTACGGCTACATCCCGCAGACGCTCTCCGACGACGGCGATCCCTGCGACGTCCTGGTGCTGTCCCCGGTGCCGCTGATCACCGGCGTCGTCGTCCGCTGCCGCCCGATCGGCATGCTCAAGCTCGACGACGAGGCCGGCGGCGACGCCAAGATCCTCGCGGTGCCGATCGACAAGCTCTCGTCGCTCTACCGGCAGGTGAGGTCGCCCCGCGACCTGCCCGAGATCACGACCCGGCAGATCGCGCATTTTTTCGAGCATTACAAGGATCTCGAGCCCGGAAAGTGGGTCCGCGTGGGTAACTGGGTCGAGGCCGAAGACGCCCGCGCCGAGATCCTCGCCTCGGTCGAGCGCTTCAAGCGGGACCGCAGGTCCCGCGCGCGGTCCGCGAAGGCCTCGACCTGACCACGCCCGCGCCCAGGGCGTTCGCGGCGTTCCCCGCGCTGTTCGTGCTCCTGTGGAGCACGGGGTTCATCGCCGCCAAGCTCGGACTGAAGGACGCGCCGCCGCTCAAGTTCCTGGCGGTCCGCTTCGCGTTCGTCGCCGTGCTGATGGCGGTCGTCGCGGTGGTGTCCGGCGCGCGCTTCCCGTCCCGCCGGGAAGCGCTCCATTCGGCGGTGTCGGCGTTGATCGTGCACGGGCTCTACCTGGGCGGCGTGTTCGTCGCGATCGGCGGCGGCATGCCCGCCGGGACGGCCGCGATGCTGGTCGGCCTGCAGCCGATCGTCACGGTTCTGATCGCCCGGGGCTGGCTCGGCGAGTCGGTGATCGGCCGCCAGTGGGTCGGGCTGGTCTTGGGCCTCGCCGGTGTCGCGATGGTCGTCCACGACAAGATCGGCTGGGGCGCGGATACGAGCGGCTTCGTCGCCATCTTCGTCGCGCTGGCGGGAATCAGCGTCGGCACGCTCTACCAGAAGCGCTATTGCGCACGCGTCGATCTGCGTTCCGGCGCTGCGATCCAGTTCACGGCGTGCGCGGTCGTCTACCTGCCGCTCGCCTGGAGCCTCGAGCCGGAAGCGATCCGTTGGACGGGTTCGTTCGTGTTCGCCGTCGGTTGGTCGGTGCTCGTCCTGTCGGTCGGCGCGATCAGCCTCCTGTTCGTGCTGCTGCGCCATGGTGCCGCCGGCAACGTCGCGACGCTGTTCTATCTGGTGCCGCCGGTGGCCGCGCTCCAGGCCTGGCTCCTGTTCGACGAGCGGCTCGATGGGTGGGCCTACGCCGGCATGGTGGCGATCGCGGTCGGCGTCGCGCTGGCGCGGGCGCCGCGCGTGTCGGGCTGACGCCGGTCGTCCCCGGGCCGGTGGGTCGGCCTTCCGGCCGGCGGTCGCCTGGTGGGTCGGCCTTCAGGCCGACGTCTTGGCCGGCTTCGCCGCCGGATCGAAAACCAGTGCGGTACCCGCGACCCGGTCGTGGAGAAACGCGCGATCGCGATCGACCAGCGCCCAAAGGTAGCCGCACGCGACCAGCACCCACGCGGTGCGCGCCTGCGTCAGCGCGTAGACGGCGACCGCGAGGGCCGGCCCGGCACCGGCGGCGGCGAACCGGACGACCGCCGCACGCGCGTCGACGCCGCTCCCATCGCCGGCACGGACCAGACGCAGCCGCCAGGTCTTCATCGGCAGCGTCCGCCGACCACCGCTCCAGCACCAGACGAAATAGGCGCCGAGCACGGCGACGACGATGACGAGTCCGACCGCCCGCCCGACGAAGCCCGGAACGACGAGGACGCCGCGGGCCGCGGGCGTCACCACCGGGGCCGTCGCGAATCCGGCCAACAGGACGATCGCCGCGGCGAGCAGCATCTCGTAGGCGAGCGAACCCAGCCGCCGTCCCAATCCGGCTCGCTCGGCCGGTGGACGCGGGCCGGCGCTCATCGCGCCCCGGTCAACGCGAGGGCGACGCCGCGGGCTTGGTGCCGGGCGGAGGGGGGGCGGCCGGTGCCGGGATCTTGTTGCCGGCTGCCGGCGCTGGCGTCGACGCCAGCTCGCGCCGCTTTTCCGCCGGGAGGCTCTGGTACTCCTCCCACTTCTGCTTGACCTCGGACTTCTTCTCCGGCGGCAGCTGATTGATCGACTTGAACTGCTGGCGCGCGGCCTGGCGTTCGGCCGGACTCAACTGGGCCCAGGGCCGCATCTGCTCCTGGATCTTCGCCTGCTCGTCGGCGGACATCTTCGGATAGCGCTGCGCGATGC
>JAXMFN010000021.1:0-53233 GCA_046347725.1 Burkholderiales bacterium | reverse complement strand
GGCTCGGGTCTCCCCCACGGTCGCGATCTTACGCCGATCGCGACCGCCGCACATCCGAACGGCGGCGCCCCTTGCGCCCGGTCCCGGCTCCGCGGATCGCCGGGCCGCTACAGGTTGAGCGTGCGCCCATCGACGGCGAGCGCCGCTTCCTTCGTCGCCTCGGACAGCGTCGGATGCGCGTGGCAGATGCGCGCGATGTCCTCGGCCGACGCGCCGAACTCCATCGCCATCACGCCTTCGGCGACGAGTTCGGAGGCCATCGTTCCCACGACGTGCATCCCGAGCAGGCGGTCGGTCTTCGCGTCGGCGAGGATCTTGACGAAGCCGGTGGTGTCGCCGATCGCGCGCGCGCGGCCGTTGGCGAGGAACGGGAAGCTGCCCGACTTGAAGTCGACGCCGTCGGCTTCGAGCTGCTGCTCGGTCCGACCGACCCAGGCGATCTCCGGCGACGTGTAGATGACCCAGGGGATCGTGGCGAAGTCGACGTGCGGATGCTGGCCGGCGATGCGCTCGGCGACCGCGGCGCCCTCCTCCTCGGACTTGTGCGCCAGCATCGGCCCGCGGACGACGTCGCCGACCGCCCAGACGCCCGGCAGGTTGGTCCGGCACTCGTCGTCGACGGCGATGAAGCCGCGCTCGTCGATCGCGAGCCCGACCGCCGGCGCGTTCAGCCCGTCGGTGCAGGGCATCCGTCCGATCGACACGATCAGCCGGTCGAAGCGCTCGCTGTGCGGCGTTCCCTTCGCGTCGGACCATTCGACCGACACGAACCCCTTGCCCGCCGAGACCGACGCGATCTTCGCCCCGAGGTGGATCGCCAGTCCCTGCCGATGGAAGACGCGGAACGCCTCCTTGGCGACCGCGGCGTCGGCGGCGGCGAGGAACGTCGGCAACGCCTCGAGGACGACGACCTCCGACCCCAGGCGCCGCCAGACGCTGCCCATTTCCAGGCCGATGACGCCGGCGCCGACCACGCCCAGACGCTCGGGCACCGAGTCGATCGCGAGCGCCCCGGCGTTCGACAGCACGAGCGTCTCGTCGAACGGCACGCCCGGCAGCGCGCGAGGCTTGCTTCCGGTGGCGACGATCACGTTCGCCCCGACGAGGCTCGCCGGCTTCGCGCCGGTCACCTCGACCCGCCAGCCGGCGTCGGCCTTGCCGGCGAACGCGCCGCGACCGTGGAAGAAGGCGACCTTGTTCTTCTTGAACAGATAGAGGATGCCGTCGTTGTTCTGCGCGACGACCTTGTCCTTGCGCGCGAGCATCCGCGCGACGTCGATCGACAGACCCTCGACATCGATGCCGTGCTCGGCGAACGCGTGGCCGGCGTGCGCGTAATTCTCCGACGACTGGAGCAGCGCCTTCGAAGGTATGCAGCCGACGTTCGTGCAGGTCCCGCCCGGTGCAGGCTTGCCGTCGGGACGCGCCCAATCGTCGATGCAGGCGACCTTGAAGCCCAGCTGGGCGGCGCGGATCGCGGCGATGTAACCGCCGGGACCGGCGCCGATGACGATGACGTCGAAGGTGTCGGACATGGGAACGGTCGGTGATGATCGGCTAGAGGTCGAGGAGCAGCCGCGCCGGGTCCTCGAGCGCCTCCTTGATCGCGACAAGCGAGAGCACCGCTTCGCGGCCGTCGATGATCCGGTGATCGTAGGATTGCGCGAGGTAGTTGATCGGGCGCACGACGACCTGCCCGTTCTCGACCACCGCCCGGTCCTTGGTCGCATGGACGCCGAGGATCGCCGACTGCGGCGGATTGATGATCGGCGTCGACAGCATCGAGCCGAACACGCCGCCGTTGGAGATCGTGTAGGTTCCGCCGGTCAGCTCCTCGACGGTCAGCTTGCCTTCCTGCGCCCGACGCCCGAACTCGGCGATCCGCCGCTCGATCTCGGCGATCGACATCTGGTCGGCGTCGCGCAGGATCGGTACGACGAGCCCGCGCGGACTGCCCACGGCGATGCCGACATCGTAGTAGCCGTGGTAGACGATGTCGGCGCCGTCGATCGAGGCGTTGACCAGCGGATACTTCTTGAGCGCATGGACCGCAGCCTTCACGAAGAACCCCATGAAGCCCAGCTTGACGCCATGTTCCTTCTCGAACCGGTCCTTGTAGCGGTTGCGCAGGTCGATGACCGGCTGCATGTTCACTTCGTTGAAGGTCGTCAGGATCGCCGCGATCGACTGCGACTGGACGAGCCGCTCGGCGACCCGCTGACGCAGCCGCGACATCGGCACGCGCTGTTCCGGTCGCGACCCGAGCGCTCCGGAGAGCGCGACCGCCGGAGTCGGGGGAGCTGCCCCGCGCGGTGGCGCGGTCGCGGAGGCCGGCGTCGCCGGCGCCGGCGCGGCCGCCTTCGCCTCGGCGGCGGCAAGGACATCGCCCTTGGTCACGCGACCGCCCCGGCCGGTGCCGGCGACATCGCCGGCCGTCATCCCCTGCTCGGCCATCAGCTTGCGCGCCGCCGGCAGCACTGGTGCGCCCGAATCGGACTTCGCGACCGCCGCCGCCGCGGACCTGGTCGCCGCCGGCTGGTCGGGCGCCGACGCGGCCGCACCCGCGGCCTCGGTGTCGACGATCGCGATCACCTGGTTCGACTTCACCGTCGCGCCATCGCCCTGGAGGATCTCGACCAGCGTCCCGTCGCCCGGCGCCGGCAGCTCGAGCACGACCTTGTCGGTCTCGACATCGATCAGGTTCTCGTCGCGCCGGACGCTGTCGCCGGCCTTCTTGTGCCAGCTGACGAGCGTCGCCTCGGCGACCGACTCGGGCAACTGCGGGACCTTGACTTCGATTCTCATGGCAACCTTCGGATACGGTTTGGGCGGCCGCAGGCCGCCCGGGTCAATGCGCGACGACCATCTCGCCCGACGCGAGCTTCGCCGCGAAGGCGTCCTCGACGAGCTGCTTCTGCTCGGCCATGTGCTTCGCCGCGTAGCCGACCGCCGGCGAGGCCGAGATCTGGCGTCCGGCGTAGGCGAGCACCTGCGAATCGAGGATGTCGGCGCGCAGGTAGGCGCGCAGGCGGTACCACGCGCCCTGGTTCTGCGGCTCCTCCTGGCACCACACGACCTCCTTCGCCTTCGCGAACTTCGCGATCTCGGACTTGAAGTCGGCGTGCGGGAACGGGTAGAGCTGCTCGACGCGGACGATCGCGATGTCCTCGATCTTCTTCTCGCGCCGGTGGGCGAGCAGGTCGTAGTAGACCTTGCCCGTGCAGACGATCACGCGGCGCGCCTTCTTCGCGTCGATCCGGTCGACCTCGCCGATCACCGGCTGGAACCGGCCCTCGGAGAGCTCCTCGAGCGACGAGACCGCCTCCTTGTGGCGCAGCAGGCTCTTGGGGCTCATGACGACCAGCGGCTTGCGGTACGAGCGCAGCATCTGGCGGCGGAGCAGGTGGAAGATCTGCGCCGGCGTCGAGGGGACGACGACCTGCATGTTGTGCTGGGCGCACAGCTGCAGGTAGCGCTCCGGCCGCGCCGACGAGTGCTCGGGACCCTGGCCTTCGTAGCCGTGCGGCAGGAGCATCGTCAGTCCGCAGATGCGGCCCCACTTCACCTCGCCGGCGCTGATGAACTGGTCGATCACGACCTGCGCGCCGTTGGCGAAATCGCCGAACTGCGCCTCCCAGATCACCAGGCGCGACGGATCCGAGGTCGCATAGCCGTACTCGAAGGCGAGCACCGCGTTCTCCGAGAGCACCGAATCGAACAGCTCGAACGACGGCTGCCCGTCCCGCACGTGCTGCAGCGGTACGTAGTTGCCGCTGTCCCAGCGCTCGCGATCCTGGTCGTGCAGGACCGCGTGGCGGTGGGTGAACGTACCGCGGCCCACGTCCTGGCCGGTCAGGCGCACGCCGAAGCCTTCGTCGAGCAGCGACGCGTAGGCGAGCGTCTCGCCCATCCCCCAGTCGAGCGGCAGCTTACCCTCGCCCATCGCCTTGCGATCGGCGACGACCCGCTCGACGCGCGAGTGGAGCTTGAAGTCCGCCGGGACGGTGGCGAGCCTGGCGGCGAGCGACTGCAGGCGCGCGAGCGGCACGCGGGTGTCGCAGGCGTCGGTCCAGTGGCGGTCGCGATACGGCGTCCAGTCGACGGTGAACGGCGGCTTGTAGTTCGACAGGATCGTCTTGTTCGTGTGCTGGCCCTTGTCCATCGCCGCGCGGTAGGCGGCGACCATCGCGTCGGCCTCGCCGGCGGCGATCACGCCGTCCTGCTCGAGGCGGTCGGCGTAGAGCCGGCGGGTGCCCGGGTGGGCGTGGATGCGCTTGTACATCAGCGGCTGGGTCACCATCGGCTCGTCGGCCTCGTTGTGCCCGTAGCGGCGGAAACAAACGAGATCGATGAAGACGTCCTTGTGGAACTTCTGCCGGTACTCGAGCGCGATGTCGATCGCGAGGAGGCAGGTTTCGGGGTCGTCGCCGTTGACGTGCAGGACCGGCGCGTCGACCATCTTCGCGATGTCGGTGCAGTAGAGCGTGCCGCGGGTGTCGCGCGGGTCGGAGGTGGTGAAGCCGATCTGGTTGTTGATGACGATGTGGACGGTGCCGCCGGTGTAGAAGCCGCGCGTCTGCGCCAGGTTGAGCGTCTCCTGGTTGACACCCTGTCCGGCGATCGCCGCGTCGCCGTGGATCAGGACCGGCAGCACGTGGTCGCCGGTGCGGTCGCCGCGCCGGTGCTGGCGCGCGCGGACGCTCCCCTCGACGACCGGGTTGACGATCTCGAGGTGCGACGGATTGAACGCGAGGGTCAGGTGCACCGGGCCGCCGGGGGTGGCGACATCCGACGAGAAGCCCTGGTGGTACTTGACGTCGCCGGCCGGCAGGTCCTGGTGGCCCTTCCCTTCGAATTCGAGGAACAGGTCGGCCGGCATCTTGCCCATCGTGTTGACCAGGACGTTGAGGCGGCCGCGGTGCGCCATGCCCATGACGATCTCCTGCACGCCGGCCGCGCCGGCGCGCTGGATCAGCTGGTCGAGCATCGGGATGACGGTATCGCCGCCCTCGCCGGAGAAGCGCTTCTGACCGACGTACTTGGTGTGCAGGTAGCGCTCGAGGGTCTCCGAGGCGGTCAGCCGCTCCAGGATGTGGCGGCGCTGCTCGACCCCGTACGACGGACGCGCGCGCGTCGGCTCGATCCGCTCTTGCAGGTACTTGCGCACCGCCGTGTTGCCGATGTACATGTACTCGAGGCCGATCGTGCGCGTGTAGGTTTCGCGCAGCGACGCGTAGATGTCGCGAAGCCGCATCCGCTGCGGACCGCCCTTGTACGATCCGATGTCGAACTCGGTATCGAGATCCTGTTCGGTGAATCCGTAGGTGCGGAAGTCGAGGTCCGCCAGATACGACGCCTCGTGGCGCTTCAACGGGTCGAGATCGGCGTGGAAGAACCCCATCGTCCGGTACTTGCTGATCAGGCGCAGCACCAGCACCTGCTTCGCCATCGTCGTCGAGTCGACCATCGCCGAGTGGACGCGACGGTTCTTCGCCAGCTCGACGAACGAGGCGACGACCGGCGCGTGCGCGACATCCGCCGCGTCGCCGCGCAGCTCGTCGAAATACCCGCGCCACTCGGCGGGAACGTCCCGCGGGTCGGCGAGGTAACGCTCGTAGAGCTCCTCGATGAACGGCGCGTTGGCGCCGAACAAGGTGCTCGTGGACTCCAGGTCCTTCATCGTGCCCATCGTCGTTCCCTGCGGAGGCGTCCCGGCGACCGGGACCGGGCCGGAGCCCGCGGCTCCGGCGTCGTGATCGCGGCGGCGTCCGGACCGGCCGGACGCCGCGGCGGCGCCGCTCAGCGCCGGTCGAGCGGCGGAACGCTGCGCCGCGTCGCGCCCCGGTAGAGCTGGCGCGGACGGCCGATCTTGTACTCGGGATCGGCGATCATCTCGTTCAACTGCGCGATCCAGCCGACGGTCCTCGCCAGCGCGAAGATCGCGGTGAAGAGCGACACCGGGATGCCGATCGCCTTCTGGACGATGCCCGAATAGAAGTCGACGTTCGGATAGAGCTTGCGCTGGACGAAGTAGTCGTCCTCGAGCGCGATCTTCTCCAGACCCATCGCCAGCTTGAACAGCGGATCGTCCTGCAGGCCCAGCGCGTCGAGCACCTCGTGGCAGGTCTCGCGCATCAGCTTGGCCCGCGGATCGTAGTTCTTGTAGACCCGGTGGCCGAATCCATCAGCCGCACGCTGGAGTTCTTGTCCTTGACCTTGGCGATGAACTCGCCGATCTTCGCGATCCCGCCCTGGGCCTGGATCTCGTAGAGCATGTTGAGCGCCGCCTCGTTGGCGCCGCCGTGCGCCGGTCCCCACAGGCAGGCGACGCCGGCCGCGATCGCGGCGAACGGATTGGTCCCGGAGGACGCGCACAACCGCACCGTCGACGTCGACGCGTTCTGTTCGTGGTCGGCGTGCAGGATGAAGATCCGGTCGACCGCGCGGGCGAGCACCGGGTTGACCTTGTAGTCCTCGCAGGGCGTCGCGAACATCATGCGCATGAAGTTCGCCGCGTAGTTGAGCTCGTTGCGCGGGTACATGTACGGCTGGCCCATCGAGTACTTGTAGGCCATCGCCACCAGCGTGGGCATCTTCGCGATCAGTCGGATCGCCGAGATGTCGCGCTGCTTCGGGTCGTGCAGGTTCATCGAGTCCGGGTAGAACGCGCTCATCGCGCCGACCAGTCCGGTGAGCACCGCCATCGGGTGCGCGTCGCGGCGGAAGCCGCGCAGGAAGAACTGCATCTGCTCGTTGACCATCGTGTGGCTGGTCACGCGGAAGTCGAAGTCCTTCTGCTGGGCGGCGTTGGGGAGCTCGCCGTAGAGCAGCAGGTAGCAGACGTCGAGGAAATCGCACTTCACCGCGAGCTCCTCGATCGGATAGCCGCGGTAGAGGAGCTCTCCCTTGTCGCCGTCGATGTAGGTGATCGTCGACTGGCACGAGGCCGTCGACAGGAAGCCCGGGTCGTAGGTGAACTTGCCGGTCTTGCCGTACAGCGTGCGGATGTCGACGACGTCCGGGCCGGTGGTCCCGGCGAGGACGGGGAAGGTCACGGACGGCGAACCGTCGGAGAAGGAGAGCGTGGCGGTGCGGTCGGTCATGTCGTGCTCCGGGTCGTGCGCGGGGTCGTCGTCGCGGGGGTCGGGTCGGAACGTGTCGTCTTGTCGGTTGGTGTCGCTGCGGCGGGCGCCGGTTCAGGCCTCACGCAGCGCCCGGACCATCGGGTCGAGCGTCGGGTCGTCGGGTTCGGCCCGGCCGGCGATCAGGTCCCACAGGTCGTTATCGGTCAGATCCAGCAATCGGTCCAGCATCGCGATCTCCTGCTCCCCGAGCCCCGCGCCGCGCGCGGCGATGAATCGCTCGAGCACGAGGTCGTTCTCGAGGAGGCCGCGCCGGCAGCGCCAGCGGAGTCGGGCGAGGCGTCGGTCGTCCATCGGCGATCCCGGACCGTCGTCGCCTGAGCGGCCCGCGGGGCGCCGCCCCGGCGCTAGACGGCGCGCCGGACCATCAGCTCCTTGATCTTGCCGATCGCACGCGTCGGGTTGAGCGACTTCGGGCAGACGTCGACGCAGTTCATGATCGCGTAGCAGCGGAACAGCCGGTAGGGGTCCTCGAGGTTGTCGAGACGCTCCCCGGTCGCCTGGTCGCGGGTGTCGGCGAGAAAACGGTAAGCGGCGAGCAGTCCCGCCGGACCCACGAACTTGTCGGGATTCCACCAGAACGACGGACACGACGTCGAGCAGCAAGCGCACAGGATGCACTCGTAGAGACCGTCCAGTTCCTCCCGGTCCTCCGGCGATTGCAGGCGTTCCTTCTCGGGCGGCGGCGTGTCGTTGACCAGGTACGGCCGGATCGAGTGGTACTGCTTGAAGAACTGGCTCATGTCCACGACCAGGTCGCGGATGACCGGCAGACCGGGCAGCGGGCGCAGCTCGACCGGTTCCTTCAGTGTCTTGAGGTTGGTGACGCAGGCGAGACCGTTCTTGCCGTTGATGTTCATCGCGTCCGAGCCGCAGACGCCTTCCCGACAGGAGCGGCGGAACGACAGCGAGTCGTCGACCGACTTCAGGCGCATCAGCGCGTCGAGGAGCATCCGGTCGGTCGGCTCGAGCGCGACGTCGTACTCCTGGAGCCGCGGCTTCGCGTCCTTCTCGGGGTCGTAGCGGTAGATGCGGAACTTCATCGGGTATCGTCGCGGGCTCGGGTCGATAGGTGGCGGCGGGGCCGGTCGTCAGTACGTCCGGGCCTTGGGCGGGAAGGCCTCGACGGTGAGAGGCTTGAGGTTGACCGGCTTGTACTCGAGGCGGCTGCCCTCGGAGTACCACAGCGTGTGCTTGAGCCAGTTCGCGTCGTCGCGGTTCGGGTAGTCGCTGCGCGCCTGCGCGCCGCGGCTCTCGCGCCGCGCCTCGGCCGAGACCACCGTCGCCTTCGCGGTCTCCATCAGATTGTCGAGCTCGAGCGCCTCGACGCGCGCGGTGTTGAAGGTCTTGCTCTTGTCGCGGATGGCGACGCGCCGGGCGCGCTCGTCGAGCTCCTTCACCATGCGCACGCCCTCGGCCAGGAGATCCTGATTGCGGAACACGCCGCAATGCGCCTGCATCGTCCGGCGCAGCGTCGCGGCGACGTCCTGCACCGACTCGCCCGATGTCGAAGCGTCGAGGCGGGCGAGACGCGCGCGCGGCCGGTCGTCGGCGTCCCTGGGCAACGGCTTGTGCGACTGCGCCTTCAGGTTCCGGGCGACGACGAAATCGCCGGCGGCGCGACCGAAGACGACCAGGTCCAGCAGCGAATTGGTGCCCAGCCGGTTCGCGCCGTGCACCGAGACGCAGGCGCATTCGCCGACCGCGTAGAAGCCCTCGACGACCGCGTTCGGATTCCCGTCCTTCGGTGCGACGACCTGTCCGTGGATGTTGGTCGGGATGCCGCCCATCTGGTAGTGGATCGTCGGCACGACCGGGATCGGTTCCTTGATCGGATCGACGTTCGCGAACTTGATCGCGATCTCGCGGATCGACGGCAGCCGCTTGGTGATCACCTCGGGCCCGAGATGGTCGAGCTTGAGGAGCACGTGGTCCTTGTCCGGCCCGCAGCCCCGGCCCTCCTTGATCTCCTGGTCCATCGAGCGCGAGACGACGTCGCGCGACGCCAGGTCCTTGAGGTTCGGCGCGTAGCGCTCCATGAAGCGCTCGCCGTGGCAGTTGAGCAGGATCCCGCCTTCGCCGCGCACCCCTCGGTGATCAGGACGCCGGCGCCCCGCCACCCCGGTCGGGTGGAACTGCCAGAACTCCATGTCCTCGAGCGGAATGCCGGCGCGGGCGGCCATGCCCAGCCCGTCGCCGGTGTTGATGAAGGCGCTGGTCGACGCGGCGAAGATGCGCCCGGCGCCACCGGTGGCGAACATCGTCGCCTTCGCCTGCAGGATCATCGCCTCGCCCGACTCCATGTCGAGTGCGACGACGCCCAGGACGTCGCCGTCGGCGTCGCGGACGAGGTCGAGCGCCATCCACTCGACGAAAAACTGGGTGCGCGCGCGGACGTTGCGCTGGTAGAGCGTGTGCAGGAGCGCGTGGCCGGTGCGGTCGGCGGCGGCGCAGGCGCGCTGCACCGCCTTCTCGCCGAAGTTGGCCGAATGGCCGCCGAACGGGCGCTGGTAGATCGTGCCGTCCGGATTGCGGTCGAACGGCATGCCGAAATGCTCGAGCTCGTAGACGACCTGCGGCGCCATCCGGCACATGTATTCGATCGCATCCTGGTCTCCGAGCCAGTCGGAGCCCTTGATCGTGTCGTACATGTGCCAGAGCCAGTTGTCCTCGCTCATGTTGCCGAGCGACGCCCCGATGCCGCCCTGGGCGGCGACCGTGTGCGACCGCGTCGGGAACACCTTCGAGAGCACGGCGACCGAGAGCCCGGCTTCGGCGAGCTGCAGCGAGGCGCGCATGCCGGCGCCGCCGGCGCCGACGATCACCGCGTCGAACCTGCGTACCGGTAGGCTCACGGCCGCACCCCCCACAGCACCTGGATCGTCCAGCCGACGTAGGCGACGAGCGCGGCGATCACCGCGCTCTGCACGACCAGGCGCACCCCCGTCGGCTTGATGTAGTCCATCGTGATGTTGCGCACGCCGACCCAGGCGTGCCAGTAAACCGAAATCGCGAACAGGAAAGTCGCCAGCCGGAAGGCGCGGCTCGACCACAGCGCCTTCCACGACTCGTGGTCGAAGCCGCCGTTCCACGCCAGCGCCCCCAGCGCCACCAGCGTGTAGACGATCATCACCACCGCCGTGACCCGTTGCGCGATCCAGTCGCGCAGGCCGTAATGGGCGCCGACGACGTGCCGCTGCGTCCGGGTCACCATAGCCGCACCGCCACGACCAGCGTGAGCAGGATCGCGAGGACGAACACCGCCGCGCTCGCGCGTCGGGCCGACGCGAGCTCGAGCCCCGCGTGCAGGTCCATCGCCAGGTGCCGGACGCCGGCGAGCAGATGATGGACGTAGGCCCAGACCAGTCCGATCGCGACCAGCTTGGCGAGCGGGTGGCTCGCCGCCGCGGTGAAGCTCGCGTAGGCGGAGGGCGACGACAGGCTCGCGTCGAGCGCACACAGCGCGAGCGGAATGGCGACCAGGAACAGCACGGCGCCGCTGACCCGATGGAGGATCGACACCACGCCGGGCAGCGGCAGCCGGATCGCCGGCAGGTTGAGGTAGACGGGACGGCGCGGGCGCTCGGCCGGGCGTGACGGGGGCATGGTCGCTGGGTCGCGGAACTCTACGTCGGGAGGGGCGCGCCGCGCGGGTTTGGCACCCGACGCGGCGGACGAAGTGCGGAGGGCGAGACGCCGCCCACCGGGCGATCGACAACGGACACGTTCGAGGCGTCAGGCATCGTCGGCGCGATTCGGAAGTCCGGCGGAACGGCGAAGCGCGCCGGCGCCGGGCGGAGAACGGAAACGCGCTGCGCGAGACTCGGGCCGCGCAGCCGGCGGATTATAGCGCGTCGCGCGCTCCCCTGACCACTTCGGACGCCGGTGGCAGCGCGCATCGCCGCTACCCGAGCTCGTTGAGGTAGTGGTGGCGTCCGGTCACGCACAGGCCGCGGCGCCATTCGACCGGCTTGTCGCCGTAGGTCGTCGTGACCCGCTCGACCGCCAGCAGCGGCGCGCCCGGCGCGACGGCGAGGATCGCCGCGGTGCGGGCGTCGGCCGCGATCGCCTTCAGGCGCTCGCGCGCTTTCAACATCCGCACACCGAACTGGGTCTCGAAGAAGCCGTACATCGATCCCTGGTAGGCCTCGTACCGCGCCTTGGTGAGTCCACGGAACAGCGCCGCCGGCAAGGTGATCTCGTCGAGGACCGCGGGCTCGCCGCCGAACTCGAGAACCCGCGTCAGCACCAGCACCGGGTCGCCGGGTTTCAATTCCAGCGCCCGCGCCACCTCGCCCGCCGCCTTGCCGCGTCGGACGTCGAGGAGCCGGCTCGCCGGATTCTCGTCCTGGCCGTCGTCGCGCCGGATCCGCAGGAACCGGGGCATCGACACCTTCTCCTCGGTATGGGTGGCGACGTACGTGCCCTTGCCCTGACGGCGCACGACCAGATTGTCGTCGGCGAGCGCGTCGATCGCGCGGCGCACGGTGCCCTGGGAGACCGAGAAACGGGCGGCGAGCTCGAGTTCGGAGGGGATCGCTTCGCCGGGTCGCCACTCGCCCGCCTCCAGGCTGCGAACCATCAGCGCCTTGATCTGGAGGTAGAGCGGCTGGAACGACGGGGACGTCGGGATGTCGGCGGGGCTCATCGCGTCGGGCGCGCGACCGCCGGCTGGCGCGGTCGGATCGGGACGAATTATCGCCCGACCGGTCGGTGCTTGTCTAATCCATATCTTATATCTTATATATGATATATGACTTCATTGACAACCCCGGCCCGGGCGCTTAGGATAGCGGCCGTCCACCGGGACCCGCGCCGGCGGAGATTTCCGTCGGCGGCGCGACCCGCGCAACGATCGTCTCCCTGCGCGCCACGGCGACCGCCGGCGGTGGGCGGCGGATCGGTACGCTGCGCCCTCCGCCGCCCGCGACACCCGCAGCCCCGCCGCGACGTCACGCCCACGATCCATCACCCCGCCCAGGAGTCCGCGATGAAAGCACCCGTCCGCGTTGCCGTCACCGGCGCTGCCGGCCAGATCGGCTACGCCCTCCTCTTCCGCATCGCCTCCGGCCACCTGCTCGGCCCCGACCAGCCGGTGATCCTGCAGCTCCTGGAGCTGCCGATCGACAAGGCGCAGGCGGCGCTCAAGGGCGTGATGATGGAGCTCGAGGACTGCGCCTTCCCGCTGCTCGCCGGCATGGTCGGCGCCTCCGATCCGAAGGTCGCGTTCAAGGACGCGCAGGCGGCGTTGCTCGTCGGAGCGAAGCCGCGCGGTCCGGGCATGGAGCGCAAGGACCTGCTCCTCGAGAACGCCAAGATCTTCGTCGAGCAGGGGCGCGCGATCGACGCGGTCGCGGCGCGCGACATCCGCGTGCTGGTCGTCGGCAACCCGGCGAACACCAACGCCTACATCGCGATGAAGTCGGCCCCCTCGCTCAAGCGCGAACAGTTCACCGCGATGCTGCGGCTCGACCACAACCGCGCCGTCTCGCAGGTCGCGGCCAAGGCCGGGCGGCCGGTCGCCTCGATCGAGAAGATGGTCGTCTGGGGCAACCACTCGCCGACGATGTACGCCGACTACCGTTTCGCCACGTCCGGCGGCCAGTCGGTGAAGGACCTGATCGGCGACGAGAACTGGAACCGCAACGTCTTCCTGCCGACCGTCGGCAAGCGCGGCGCCGCGATCATCGAGGCGCGCGGAATGTCGTCGGCCGCCTCGGCGGCGAACGCGGCGATCGACCATGTCCGCGACTGGTTCCTCGGCACGCACGGCAAATGGGTGACGATGGGTGTCCCCTCCGACGGCAGCTACGGCATCCCGCGCGACGTCATGTACGGCGTGCCGGTCACCTGCGCCAATGGTTCGTACACGCTGGTGCGCGATCTGCCGATCGACGAGTTCTCGCGCGAGCGGATGAACCTGACGCTGAAGGAGCTCGAGGAAGAGCGCGCCGGCGTCGCCTCGATGCTCGGCTGACCGAGGATCGAACCGTCACGCTCCGTTCGCGACCATGCGCATCACCGGTCGGCGCGAGCCCGGCGACGGGAACGTCCCGCCGTCCGGCGTCGGCGCGACCGTCCTCGGAGCGCCCACCTCCCCGGGAGCAGGCCATGAACCGAACGCGCATGCTGACGCGGACGCTCGTCGTCCTGGCGACCGGCGTCGGCGCCACCGCTGCGGTGGGGGCCAACGACGCCGCCCATCCGCACTCCAGCGCCTTCGTCTCGCTCTACCGATGCGATTCGAATCGCTGGGTCGCGGTCGCCTATCCGGCGCCGTTCGCCCGCTCGGCCGAGCCGGTCCGGCTCTCGTGGCGTGGCCAGACGCTGTTGCTCGCGCCGGCCCGATCGGCGTCGGGCGCGCGCTACGCCAACCGGGCCTCCGACGTCGAGTGGCGCGTCAAGGACCGCGAGGCCCGGCTCGTCCGGGCATCGGACGGCTCGACGCTGGTGTCCGGATGCGTCGAGACCTGACCGCCGCGCACGGGCGAACAGCGGAACGCCGCGCCCTCCCGGCGGTGCTCCGGTGAGCCGCTCGGCGACCGCCGCGATGGCCGCGCTCGTCGTCGCGGCGATCGGCTCGATCGCGGAGGCCGCCGACGACTACCCGACGTTGAAGGCCGGTCGCTGGGAGCTCGCGACCCGCACGTCGACGCAAAAGCCCGGCGACCCGCCGCTCGCCTCGTCGATGTGCCTCGACGACGCGACGTCGCGCGAGATGTCCCGCTTCTCGCAGGGGATGATGGACGGCATGTGCAGCCGCTTCGAGGTCAGGCGCTCCGGCAGCCGGTACACGAGCGAGGCGACCTGCACGCTCGGCGGCTCGAAGATGCTCGCGCGCTCGACGATGACGATGAGCGGCGACGCCGCCTACCGGATCGAGGGCCGCTCGACCTACGATCCGCCGTTCCTGGGAATCGCCGAAGCGACGACGACGGTCGACGCCAGGCACACCGGTCCCTGCGCGCCCGGACAGAAACCCGGCGACATGACGACAGCAGGCGGCCAGACGATCAACATCCGAAGCCTTTCCAAGGCCGGCCGCCCGTAGCCGGCGATACCGCCAGAACGACGACACCCATGACCCACCACAACCTGTTCGGCACGTTCCAGTCCTATCCCCTCGGCGCCGGAGGCAGCGGCCGCTACTACTCGCTGCCGGCCCTCGAGGCCGCCGGCGTCGGCAGGATCTCCCGACTGCCGGTGTCGATCCGGCTCGTGCTCGAGAGCGTCCTGCGCAACTGCGACGGCAAGAAGGTGACCGAGGAGCACGTCCGCCAGCTCGCCGCCTGGAAGCCGGTCGCCGAGCGCGTCGACGAGATCCCGTTCGTCGTCGCCCGCGTCGTGCTGCAGGATTTCACCGGCGTGCCGCTGCTCGCCGACCTCGCGGCGATGCGCAACGTCGCCCACGACCTGAAGCGCGATCCCAAGACGATCGAGCCGCTGGTGCCGGTCGACCTCGTCGTCGACCACTCGGTGATGATCGACCACTACGGCAGCAAGGACGCGCTCGACCTCAACATGAAGCTCGAGTTCCAGCGCAACGCCGAGCGCTACCAGTTCATGAAATGGGGCATGCAGGCGTTCGACACCTTCAAGGTCGTGCCGCCCGGCATCGGCATCGTCCACCAGGTCAACCTCGAGTACCTGGCGCGCGGCGTGCACGTCAAGGACGGCGTCACCTACCCCGACACGCTGGTCGGCACCGACAGCCACACGACGATGATCAACGGCATCGGCGTCGTCGGTTGGGGCGTCGGCGGCATCGAGGCGGAGGCCGGCATGCTCGGCCAGCCGGTCTACTTCCTCACGCCCGACGTCGTCGGCGTCGAACTGAAGGGCCGGCTCGCCGAAGGCATCACCGCGACCGACCTCGTCCTGACGGTCACCCAGATGCTGCGCAAGGAGAAGGTGGTCGGCAAGTTCGTCGAGTTCTTCGGCGAAGGCACCGCGTCGCTCGCGGTGCCCGACCGGGCGACGATCGCCAACATGGCGCCGGAGTACGGCGCGACGATGGGCTTCTTCCCGGTCGACCGGTCGACGGTCGACTACCTGCGCGCGACCGGCCGGACCGCCGAGGAAATCGACCGGTTCGAGTCGTACTTCAAGGCGCAGAAGCTCTGGGGCGTGCCGCGGGCCGGCGAAATCGACTACACGAAGGTGCTGACGCTCGACCTCTCGACGATCAAGCCGTCGCTCGCCGGACCGAAGCGCCCGCAGGACCGGATCGAGATGCCGAAGCTCAAGTCGACCTTCACCGAGCTCTATTCGAAGCCGGTCGCCGAGAACGGCTTCGCCAAGAAGCCCGGCGACCTGGCGCAGCGCGTCAGGACCGCCGACGGCGACGAGATCGGCAGCGGCGACGTCCTGATCGCGGCGATCACCTCGTGCACGAACACGTCGAACCCCGGCGTGCTGCTCGCGGCCGGGCTGCTCGCCAGGAAGGCGGTCGAGCGCGGGCTCAAGGTGAAGCCGCACATCAAGACCTCGCTCGCCCCCGGATCGCGCGTCGTCACCGACTACCTGACCAAGGCGGGGCTCCTGCCCTACCTCGCGAAGCTCGGCTTCGACGTCGCCGCCTACGGCTGCACGACCTGCATCGGCAACGCCGGCGACCTGAAGCCGGCGATCAACGACGCGATCGTCGCCAACGACCTGGTCTGCGCGGCGGTGCTCTCCGGCAACCGCAACTTCGAGGCGCGCATCCACCCGAACCTCAAGGCCAACTTCCTCGCCTCGCCGCCGCTGGTCGTCGCCTACGCGATCGCCGGGACGGTGCTGCGCGACTTCACGACCGAACCGGTCGGGCACGGCGCCGACGGCAAGCCGGTGATGCTCGCGGAACTCTGGCCGAGCTCGCAGGAGATCGCCGCGGCGATGCCCTACGCGATGGACCCGGCGTCGTTCCGCACGCTCTACGGCGACCTCGCCAACGCGAATCCGCTGTGGAAAGGCATCCGCGGCGCCGTCGGCCAGGTCTACGACTGGCCGCGCTCGACCTACATCGCCAGGCCGCCGTTCTTCGACGGCTTCTCGCTCAAGCCGGCCGCGCACGGCGCCGACGCGATCCGCGGCGCGCGCGCGCTCGGCATCTTCGGCGACTCGGTGACCACCGACCACATCTCGCCGGCCGGTTCGATCAAGGCGACCTCGCCCGCCGGTCTGTACCTGCAGGAGCACGACGTCGCCGTCGCCGACTTCAACAGCTACGGCGCGCGTCGCGGCAACCACGAGGTGATGATGCGCGGCACGTTCGCCAACGTGCGCATCAAGAACCTGATGCTGCCGCCGAAGGCCGACGGCACGCGCGAGGAGGGCGGCGTCACGCTGTTCCAGCCGGGCGGCCAGAAGATGCCGATCTACGATGCGGCGATGAAGTACGTCGCCGCCAGGGTGCCCACCGTCGTGTTCGGCGGCGAAGAGTACGGCACCGGCAGCTCGCGCGACTGGGCCGCGAAGGGCACGCAGCTGCTGGGCGTCAAGGCGGTGGTGGCGAAGAGCTTCGAGCGGATCCACCGCTCGAACCTGGTCGGGATGGGCGTGCTGCCGCTGCAGTTCAAGGGGTCGGACAGCGTCGAATCGCTGGGCATCCGCGGCGACGAGACCTTCGAGATCACCGGCCTTTCGAACCTCAGGCCGCAGCAGGACGTCACGCTGGTGATCGTCCGGCCGGACGGCGGCCGGCGCGAAGCCAAGGTCCTCTGCCGGATCGACACGCCGATCGAGATCGACTACTTCCAGCACGGCGGCATCCTCCCCTACGTGCTTCGCGAGCTGGTCTCGAAGGCCGCGGTGTGACGCGCTCCGGGCCGCAGGCCGCGGGCGGGCCCGATCGCGCCCGTCCGCGCCCCGGCCGCCGGACGCCGTGTCGACGAGGGTGCCGCTGATCGCACCCGCCCATCCGCTCGCCCGCGCGTTGCCGCTGTTCCTCGGCGCCGGGTTCTGCTTCGCCGCGATGGACGCGCTCGCCAAGCACCTGATGCGCGAGCACGCGCTGTTCATCGTCGTCTGGGCCCGCTACGCCGGCCAGATGATCGTCGTCACCCCCTGGGCGTGGCACCGGTCCGGCCCGGTCTTCTGGCGCACCCGCCACCCGCGCGTCCAGCTGCTCCGCTCGACGCTCCTGTTCGCGGCGACCGCGTCGTTCTACGCCGCGATCCGCTACCTGCCGCTCGCCGAGGCCTCGGCGATCTCGTTCGTGTCGCCGCTGCTCGTCGTCGTGCTCGCCCCGTGGATCCTGGGTGAGACGACGCGTCGCTCCCAGGTCGCCGCGGCGCTCGGTGGCTTCGTCGGCGTCCTGATCCTGCTGCGCCCCGGCGGCGACGTGCTGCATCCGGCGGCGATCCTGCTGTTCCTGACCGCGCTGTGCATCGCCTTCTACACGCTGCTCACGCGCAAGCTGCCGTCGGACCCGCCGCACACGACGATCTTCTACAGCGCGCTGGTCGGTACCGCCGTCCTGACCCCGTTCGTGCCGTTCATCGCCGGCCCGCGGACCTGGATGGTCGAGAACACGAGCCTGCTGCTCCTTCTCGGGCTGATGGGCGGCATCGGGCATGGGCTGCTCACGCTCGCGTTCCTGCGGGCCCCGGCGGCGATGCTGGCGCCGTACACGTACGTCCAGGTGCTGTGGGCGACCATCTGGGGCTGGCTCGCCTTCTCCCAGTTGCCCGATGCGGCGTCGTTCGTCGGCATGGCCGTGATCGCCGCCAGCGGCGTCGCGCTCGCCTGGCAGGAACGGCGGCGCGCGGCCGCGATGCTGCGCGCCGGCGCGGCCACGGAGCCGCGCCGGTGATCGTCGACGCGCCGCCCACCCGCCGCGCGGCGACCGGCGAAGCCGGGCTGACCGCGCTGGTCGGCGTCTTCCTGATGCTTCAACCACTGTCGACCGACCTCTACCTCGCCTCGCTTCCCGGCCTCGCGACACGCTTCTCGGTGCCGGCGTCGGTCGCCCAGCTCACGCTGTCGCTGTTCGTCGCCGGCTTCGGGTTGATGCAGCTCGCCAGCGGACCGATGTCCGACCGCTGGGGACGCCGGCCGGTGGTGCTCGCGGCGCTCGCGCTCTATGTCGGCGCCTCGCTCGCCTGCGCCGCCGCACCGACGATCGAAGTGCTGATCGCCGCGCGGTTCCTCCAGGCGGTCGGCTGCTGTACGGTGGTCGTCGTCGCCCGGGCGATCGTGCGCGACGCGTTCGATCCGGCGGCCGGCGCGCGCGTGCTGGCGCGCGCCTCGTCGATCCTGGCGATCGGCCCGATCGCCGGGCCGATCGCCGGCAGCTTCCTCGAGGTCGCGTTCGGCTTCCGCGGCGCCTTCGTCCTGCTCTCGGCGATCGCGCTCGCCCTGCTCGCGGTCACCGCGCGCACGCTGCCCGAGACGCTCGAGCGGCCCGATCCGGCGGCGCTCTCGCCCGGACCGATCGCGCGCGGCTATCTCGCCATGGTCCGCTCACCGGTGTTCCGCGCCTACTCGCTGGCCGGCGCCGCGTCCTACGGCGGCCTGTTCGCGTTCATCTCCGGATCCTCGTTCGTGCTGATCCGCGTGCTCGGCGTGCCCGCCGCGTGGTTCGGCCTTTGGTTCGCGTCGGTGGTCGTCGGCTTCCTGATCGGCACGCTCGTCTGCCGCCGGATCCTCGGTCCGTTGGGCGTGGCGCGCACGCTGCGGGTCGGCGCCCTGCTGTCGGCGGGCTCCGGCACCGCCGCCGCCCTGCTCGCGCTCGCCGGCAACGGGCACGTGCTGGCGGTGACGCTGCCGTCGCTCGGTTACGTGATCGCCCATGGCATCGTGTTCCCCTGCGCGCAGGCCGGATCGACCGCCCAGTTCCCCGACCGGGCGGGCGCGGCGGCCGGCCTCTTCGGCGCGCTGATGATGGGCGTGGCGACCACGGTGGGCTTCGTCATCGGCTCCACGCACGACGGCACCACGGTGCCGATGACGTTGACGATGGCGACCTGCGGCCTGGTCGTACTGGTCGCCTCGCGCCTGCCCGGCCTGCGCGAAACCGGGCCGCGCTAGCCGCTCGCGCCCCGGGTCGCCGCGGACCGGCCATGTTGCAGTACAATATGAGGCAGGCTAGTCCGATGTCCGGGCGTCGCCACCCACTTCGATCGATCTCCGGGAGAGTCATGATGCAACTGCGTACGATCGCCACGCTGACCGCGTTGGCGCTGGCCACGACGCTGGGCGCGTGCGGTCAGCAATCGCAACAAGCCGCCGACAAGGCGAAGGCCGAGGCCGCCAAGGCCGCTGAAGCCGCCGCCGCCGCCGCCAAGGCGACCGCCGAGGCCGCGAAGGACGCGACCAAGGAAGCCGCCGACAAGGCGAAGGACGCCGCCGCCGATGCGACCAAGGCCGCGGCCGACGCGACCAAGGCCGCCGCCGATGCGACCAAGGACGCGGCCGCGAAGGCCGCCGACGCGACCAAGGAAGCCGCCGACAAGGCGGTCAAGGCCGCGCAGGACGCCGCCAAGAAGTAAACGGCGCCGCGACAGCGAACGGCCGGCCCGCGGCGACGCGCGCCGGCCGTTGCGCTTCCCGGGCCGGCGCGCGGGCGGCCGATCAAGGATCGATCAGCCGCGCACCGGCGCGTGCTTGGCGATCCAGCGGGTCAACGGCTTCCACTGCTCCCAATCCTGCTCGGCGCGCGAGCGCGGCAGGTCGAAGACGCTCGCCCCGTCGCGGGCGCACCAGACGTAGACCTGCGTCTGGCGCAGGTGCGCGATCAGCGGGAAGTCGAAGCTCGCGACGAAATCGTCGAGTTCGGTGGCGCTGTGCGTGCGCGCGTCGACGCGCATCGCCACGATGCCCACCGGCAGGTTGCCCTGCTTGACCGCCTTCGCCTCGGCCACCGTCCCGAGGAAGCGCTGCGTCGCGGCCATGTCGTAGGCCGACGGTGTCAGCGGCACCAGCACCTGGTCCGCGGCCTTGAGCGCGTCGCGCAGCTCGTCGCCATGCAGTCCCGCCGGGCTGTCGACGACGCGCCAGGCGAGGTCCAGCGCCTTGGTGTCCTTGCGACGCGTGTCGGCGTCGATCAGGCCGATCGCCGGAAAGAGCGCCGGCCGCCGCTCGAGCCACTGCGTCGACGACTGCTGCGGGTCGCGGTCGTCGATCGCCACGCGCTGCCGCTTGCCGGCGAGCCAGCCGGCGACGTTGGTCGCCAGCGTCGTCTTGCCGCTGCCACCTTTCGGATTGGCGATCAGGATCGTATGCACGGCGCCCTCCCCGGCGTGCGCCCGAGGCACCAGGGCCCGGGCCGCCTCCGCCCCGGCGATGGTAGCCCAATCCCGCGGTCGCGGGGCCGGACGCCCGCTCCGGTAGAATCGCCGGCCGTGGAAACGCCGTCCTCCGCCCCCGACGCCCCGCCCGCCGCGTCCGCCGTCCGCGCCGAAATCCGCGCCGACCCGCGCAAGGCCGCCTACGAGGCCAACAAGCTGCGCAAGCGCCTGTGCCGCCAGGTCGGCGAGGCGATCGCCGACTATTCGATGATCGCCGACGGCGACCGCGTCATGGTCTGCCTGTCCGGCGGCAAGGACAGCCACGGGCTGCTCGACGTGCTGTGGATGCTGAAGCACCGCGCGCCGGTCCGATTCGAGGTGATCGCGGTGAACCTGGACCAGAAGCAGCCCGGGTTCCCGGCCGATGTGCTTCCCGGCTACCTGGCCTCGCGCGGGATACCGTCGCGCATCGTCGAGCAGGACACCTACAGCGTCGTCAAGCGCGTCATCCCCGAGGGCGGCACGATGTGCTCGCTGTGCTCGCGGCTGCGCCGCGGCGTCCTCTACCGGGTCGCCTCCGAACTCGGCGCGACCAAGATCGCGCTCGGACACCATCGCGACGACATCCTCGCGACGTTCTTCTTGAACCTCTTCTTCGGCGGCAAGATCAAGGCGATGCCGCCCAAGCTCGTCTCCGACGACGGGCGCCACGTGATCGTTCGGCCGCTCGCCTACGTCCGCGAGCGCGACCTCGCGCGCTACGCCGAGTTGCGCGACTTCCCGATCATCCCGTGCACGCTGTGCGGCTCGCAGGAGCACCTGCAACGCCGGCAGATCGCGGCGATGCTGCGCGACTGGGAGCGCCGGGAGACCGGACGGATCGAGTCGATCTTCAACGCGCTGTCGCGCGCCGTGCCCTCGCACCTGATGGACCGCCGCCTGTTCGACTTCGCGTCGTTGCGCGCCACCGGCGCGCCGGTCGAGGACGGCGACCTCGGCTTCGACGTCGACCCGGCGCTCGAGGCGGCGGTCGAGGCGGCCGCCGCCGGTTCGACGGGCGCGGTGATCCCGCTCGCGCCCGACCCGCGGCGCTGACGGTTCCGGATGCCCGCGGAGCCCCTGCGCCGCCCGGCCACGCCTTCCGCGCCCCTCGGGCGGTTCGCGGGCGCGTCGCTCGCCGTGTTCGTCGTCGTCGTCGCGTTGGGCGCGCTCCTGCGACTCGACCAGTTTCCCCTGCAGGTGCTGCTCGACGACGAGTGGCACGCGGTGCACCAGGTGATGCGCCGGGGCCCCGCGTCGCTGGTCCTCGAGCTCGGCCACGCCGACTACGGGATCCCGCTCGGACTCTACGACTGGGCGCTGCTGCACACGGTGGGGCTGTCCGAGACCGCGATGCGCATGCCGATGATGCTGTGCGGTCTCGCGGCGCTGGTCGCGTTTCCGCTCGCGGTCGTCTCGCGTGTCGGCAGGGCGGAGTCGCTCGCCTTCGCGCTGCTCCTCGCGATCTCGCCGCTCCTCGTCGCCTACAGCCAGATCGCGCGCCCCTACGCGATCACCGTGCTGATCGGCTGGGCGTCGCACCGCGCGTTCCTGCGCTACTGGGACGGCAGCGGCCGCGCCGGGGTCTTCTACGCGGTCGCGTCCGCGGTCGTGGTCTGGATGCACATGGTGATCGCGCCGTTCGTGCTCGCACCGCTCGCGTGGGCGGCGTGGACGCTCGCTCGCGACGCCGGGCGGCGCCGCGAGCGGTTCGGGCGGCTCCTCGCGATCGCGCTGCCGACCGTCGCGCTGATCGCGGTCGCGCTCGGCCCTCCGCTCGCCGTGCAGTCGCAGGCGATCGCCGTGAAGAGCGGATTCGTCGCGGCCGATCCGAACTCGCTGCGCGGGGCGTTCCACCTGTGGGTCGGAACGGGCTCGGCGCCGGTCGCGCTGGCGGCGTTCGCGCTGGGCGTCGCCGGCGCGCGCCCGGTGTGGCGCGCACTGCCCGAAGCGCGCACCGGAACCCTGGGGCTGGTGCTGACGGCGGCGGCGATCACGCTCGCCCGCCCTGAATGGGGCCAGGTGCCGATCGTCTTCGCGCGCTACCTGATGCCGTTCGTGCCGCTTCTGCTCCTTTCGATCGCGGTGGGCGCCGTGATGGCGGGACGCGCGGTCTTGCGGCGCTGGCCGTGGAAGCACGCGAGCGCGCTCGGCGCCGCGCTCGCCACCGCGGGTATCGCGAGCGCGACGGCCGCCACCGGCCCGCTACCCGCCTGGAGCGTGCATCCGACGACCCATCGGCTGGGCGTCGGCTTCCTCTACGATTTCCGCGACTCCCGCAACGCCGCGCTGGCGGCCCAGCGCACGATCCCGCTCTCGCCGTTCTGGTCCACGCTCGCGACCCGGCGGCGCGACTCGATCGTCGTCGCCGCGGCGCCGTTCAGCTTCGAGAGCTACGACTGGGACGCCGCGCGCTGGGAGCGCGTCTCGCACCAGCGCGTGGTCCCTGGCTGGCTCACCGGCCTTTGTCTCGATCGCCGGCCCGGCGAGCTGCCCGACCGCGAGGGGCTGCGCTTCGCCAACGCGGTGCGGCTCGCCGACGCGCGGGCGCTCGCGTCGTTCCCGGTCGACTACGTCGCCTGGCAGAAGCCGTGGCTGCCCCGCGACCAGGACCGGCACGTGCGCTACGGCGACGACACGGCGCAGTGCGAGGCCGTGCTGCGCGAGCGGTTCGGCGCGCCGGTCTACGAGGACGCGATGCTCGTCGTCTTCCGCCCGCCGGGACGCTAGCGACGTGCTCGACGGACGGCGCATCGTCGTCGTGATGCCGGCCTACCGCGCCGGGCGCACGCTCGAGGCGACCGTGCGCGACCTGCCGAAGGGCGTCGTCGACGACATCGTGCTCGTCGACGACGCGAGCGACGACGACACGGTCGCGATCGCCCGCGCGCTCGGGCTCACCGTACTGCTGCATCCGATGAACCGCGGCTACGGCGCCAGCCAGAAGACCTGCTACCGGGAGGCGCTGGCCCGGGGCGCGGACGTCGTCGTCATGGTGCACCCGGACTACCAGTACGACCCGCGCCTCGTCACCGCGATGGCCGGGATGGTGACGTCGGGCGTCTACGACCTCGTGCTGGGCTCGCGGATCCTCGGCGGCGGGGCGCTCGCCGGCGGCATGCCGTGGTGGAAGTACGCGGCCAACCGGGCGCTCACGTTCGCGCAGAACCTCCTGCTCGGCGCCCGCATGTCCGAGTACCACAGCGGCTACCGCGCCTACTCGCGCACGCTGCTCGAGTCGCTGCCGTGGGCCGACAACTCCGACGACTTCGTGTTCGACAACGAGCTCCTCGCCCAGGCGATCGTCGGCGGCCGCCGCGTCGGCGAGATCTCGGTGCCGACGCGCTACTTCGCGGAGGCGAGTTCGATCGGCTTCCTGCGCGCCGTGCGGTACGGCATCGGCGTGCTCGGCGTTTCGGTGCAGGGCGGCCTCGCCCGGACCGGGCTCTACGTCCCCCGGCGCTTCCGCGGGGTCGCCGGGCGGCACGCGGCCCCGTGAGGCGCGCCGCGCTCCTCGCCGAGACGCGGCGCTTCGCGCTGCACATCGTCACCGGCTTCGCCGCCGTCGCCGCGCACTACGGAACGATGGCCGCGATGCTGGCGATCGGACTGCCTCCGGTGCCGGCTTCGTCGGTCGGGTTCGCGGCCGGCGCCGTCGTCCGCTTCGCGCTCGCCTACCGGCACGTGTTCGACCCGACGCTGCCGGTCGCCCACTCCGGCCTGCGTTTCGCGATCGCGCTCGCCGCGCAGGCGCTCGCGAACGCCGCCCTCCTCTCGGCCGGGCTCGCGCTCGGCGTTCCGACCTGGCCGGCGCAGGTCGCCGCGACCATCCTGATGACGTTCGCGAACTACGCCGCGTATCGCCTCTGGGTGTTCCGCTGAAGCGCGGGCGGTCCGCTCACCGCTTCCGGGCGAGCGCGAAGAACTCGTGGCCGCGGGCGGTCGCGGTCCGGAACAGCCGGTGCTGGAGGCGGTTGAGCGGCGTCCACAACGCCGCGCTGCGGTCGGCCCAGCGCGAGACGAACGACATCTCCCAGGCGTTGCGAGTCGAGCTCGCGAGCGTGGCCGCGTGCGCGTCGGCCGGCGTCGGCGCGGCGCGCTTCCACCGCGTGTACGCGCGCCGCAGCGCCCAGTAGACCGGGAACGTGAAGTCTTCGAAGGTCACCGCCTCGAGTCCCGCTTCGGCGAGCCGCTCGCGCAGGCCCTCGACCGTGTAGCGACGCAGGTGGCCGTAGAAGTCGTCGTCCCAGCGCCACTCGCGCGGGTTGCTCGGCACCGCGATCAGCAGCCAGCCGCCGGGCGACATCCGCCGCGCGATCGCGACGAGTGCCCCGCGATCGTCCTCGAGATGCTCGAGCACGTCCCACAGGAGCACCGTCGGCCATTGCCCGTCGAGGTCGTCGATCCAGCCCTTGCGCACCTCGACCCGCGGGTACCTCGCCAGCCGCGCCCGCGCCTTCGCGATCGCCGCGTCGGAGCCGTCGATCGCCGTTCCGGCCCAGCCCCGCCTCGCGAGATGCTCGGCGAGGTCGCCGCCGCCGCAGCCGATGTCGAGGAACGGCGGCTCGAGGCCGTGGTCCCGGACGAACCGGTCGAGGCCGTCGAGCATGTGGCGCTTGAGCGGCGCGAAGTTCGCCATCGCCGAGTCCCCGCCGTGTCGCGGCGGACCTACCTCGCCGCGTCCTTCCGCCGACCGGGCCTGGCGACCCCGAACCCGATCACGCCGCCGTCATCGCACGCGGCGCCGGTCACCCGGATCGCCCGGCGATCCGAAACGCTCCACGAAGGGCGCGAGCTCGGTGCCCCGGGCCGGCGCACGACGACCACGTCGAGCCCGGCTCCGGCGAGAACAACCGGCGTCGCGTCCAGGTGGGGCATCGCTTGCTCGAGTGGCGGCGCGAGCCCGGGATCGCGGATCAACGCGGGCAGGCCAGGCGGTGCCGGACGCCGACGCACGCGACGAGGTCGAACCGGTCGGCGCCCGCCTCGACGCGCGTGATCGCCCCGTCGCGGAAGATCGTGGCGAGCGGCGCAACCATGGCGTCTACTTCACGCTCGCCGCACTCTGTCCGAAGAGCACCTCGCGCGCCTTCTGGTCGCTGAGCGCGGGTTTGGTGTTGACGGTCTTGGCGAGCTCGTAGGCGCGCTTCACCGCCGGCCGTTCACCGATCGTCGCCTTCCAGCGCTTGAGGTGCGGGAAGTCGTCGATCTTCTGCCCCTGCCGTTCGGGCAACACCCACGGGTAGCACGCCATGTCCGCGATCGAGTACTCGCCGGCGACGAATTCGCGGTCGGCGAGCCGCTTGTTGAGCACGCCGTAGAGCCGGCCGGTCTCCTTGACGTAACGGTCGATCGCGTAGGGGATGACCTCCGGCGCGTAATGGCTGAAGTGGTGGTTCTGTCCGGCCATCGGCCCCAGGCCCGCCATCTGCCAGAACAGCCATTGCATCACCTCGCAGCGCCCGCGCAAATCGGCCGGGTAGTAGCGACCGCACTTGCCGGCGAGGTAGAGGAGGATCGCGCCGGACTCGAACAGCGACAGCGGGCCGCGGCCGTCGGGCGGCGAATGATCGACGATCGCCGGAATCCGGTTGTTCGGCGAGATCGCGAGGAAGGCCGGTTCGAACTGCTCGCCGGCCGAGATGTTCACCGGTTTCAACCGGTACGGCAGACCGGTCTCCTCGAGGAAGATCGTGATCTTGTGCCCGTTGGGTGTCGTCCAGTAGTAGAGGTCGATCATGGCGAGGTCGAAGGTCGGTGGGAAATCGGGGCGTCGGCGGGGTGGTCGCGCCGCACGAGCGAAGGCAGCGCCGCGAAGACGATCAGCGCGCCGAGGTAGACGGCGAAGGCAGCCGGGTCGCGGCCGCCCAGCGCTTCGGCGAACGTCAGACCGCGCAGCGACCGTACGACGCCGAACTCGATCGCGAGCATCAGCGCGAGCCCGGTCGCGCCGATGATCGCGCGCTCGGCGCCCGAGGGTCGCTGCGCCAGCCGGCCGACGATCCAGCGTGCCGCGAGCCAGGAGAGCGCGATCATCAACGGCGTCTCGGCGAGTTCGGCCGCCCGCACGCCGATCCGCGGTACGAGCCACAGCACGCGGATCGTCCCGAGCGCGAATCCGGCCGCGAAGACGACCGCGAAATACAGTGCGCCGGACAGGATCGCGCGCGGCATGGGTGAGCGGGAGTCGGCGGGGCGGGCGGCTCGTCGAGCGCCTCAGAAGGTGCCGGGGTAGTTGCCGCCGTCGACGAGGATGTTCTGTCCGGCGATGTAGCCGGCCTGCGCGCTGCACAGGAACGCGCAGACCGCGCCGAACTCCTCGGGCGTGCCGAAGCGTCCGGCCGGTACCGCGGCGGCCCCGGCGGCCATCACCTCGTCGATCGTGCGTCCCTGCGCCTTCGCCCGTCCGGCGTAGGTGACGCGCAGACGGTCGGTGTCGAACTGGCCGGGCAGGAGGTTGTTGATCGTCACGCCTTCGCGCACGACCTTGCGTGCGAGCCCCGCGACGAAGCCGGTGAGGCCGCTGCGCGCGCCGTTCGACAGGCCCAGGATGTCGATCGGCGCCTTGACCGCCGACGACGTGATGTTGACGATCCGTCCGTAGCGCCGCGCGATCATGCCGTCGATCGTCGCCTTGATCAGCTCGATCGGCGTCAGCATGTTGGCGTCGAGCGCCCGGATCCAGGCGTCGCGGTCGAAGTCGCGGAAATCGCCGGGCGGCGGTCCGCCGGCGTTGTTGACCAGGATGTCCGGCGACGGGCAGGCGGCGAGCGCCGCCGCGCGCCCCTGGGGCGTGGTGATGTCGCAGGCGACCCGCCCGACGCGCTGTCCGGTCGCCGCGCCGATCTCGTCGGCGGCGCGCTCGACGTCGGCCCCCGTGCGCGCGCAGATCGTCACCTCGACGCCCTCGCGGGCGAGCGCCAGCGCGCATCCGCGACCCAGGCCCCGGCTCGCCGCGCAGACCAGCGCGCGCTTGCCGGCGAGGCCCAGGTCCATCGCCGCCGGTCCTACGCGTGCGCCGGTCGCACCCGCCGGACCTGCACGACGGTGACGATCGCGATCGCGAAGAAGGCCGCCACCGCGAGGAACACGTGCCGCCCCATCGCGTGGTCGAGCATGAAACCGAAGAGGATCGGACCGATCGTCCCGCCGACATCGAGTCCGGAGTAGACGAAGCCGTAGACACGGCCGACGGCGCCCGCCGGTGCCGCCGTGCGCACGATCAGGTCGCGCGACGGACCGGTCGCGCCGGCGAAGAACCCGACCGCGGCGAACGTCGGCAGCAACAGCGCCGTCGGCGGCGGCGCCAGCGAGACGACGACGAGCAGGAGCGCGGTGAGCGCGAGGCCGCCGGCGGCGACCCAGTCGTGGCGCTTCGAGTGGGTGGCGAGGAAGCCGCCGACGAAGATCCCGGCGGTGCCTCCCAGCAGCAGCGCGGTCAGCGCCGAGGTCGCGATCGCGAGCGGAACGCCGAAGGCGACGTTGAGCGTCGACGGCGCGAACGTCTGCAATCCGATCGAGCCCATCGTGTTGAAGGCGAAGTACCCGAAGCAGGCGAGGATCGCCGGCTGCAGGAACAGCGCGACAGCGCTCGTGCGCGCCGTGCCGCCGCGCTCGGCGGCGGCGCGACAGGTGAGCGCGGCGCGCTGCGACACGACGGCGGCGAGCGCGAGTAGTCCGGCGAGGCCGACACCGACGAGCGCCGTGCGCCAGCCGAACGCGCTGCCGAGCCCGTAGCAGACGATCGGCGCCAGCGCGAATCCCAGGTTGCCGCCGATGCCGTGCGACGAATAGGCGTGGCCCAGGCGGCGCGGCGCGACGTTCGCGTTGAGGATCGCGAAATCGGCCGGATGGAACACGCCGTTGCCCGCGCCCATCGCCGCGGCGACCGGGTAGAGCCAGTAGAACCCGGGCGCGAGGCCCGCGGCGAGCGCGCCGCCGGCCATCAGCGTCAGACCGCCGTAGAGGACCGGTCGCGCGCCGTAGCGGTCGACGAGGAAGCCGCAGGTGAATTGCGAACAACCCGACACGACGTAGAACACGCCGACCAGCGAGCCAAGCATCGACCAGGTGACGTCGATCTCCGCCTTGATCAGCGGGAAGAGCGGCGGCAGCGCGAGCTGGTAGAAGTGCGACAGCCCGTGGACGAAGGCGATCAGGCCGATCAGCTTCGCATCGCGGCGGAACGACCCGGGGCGGGCGGACTCCAAGGCGGTCGTGACCGTGTGGGTGGCGCGCGGAAACGCGAACTATAGCGCATCCGGCTGGGGCGGGCGCCGTGCCGCCCGCTGGCGGCCGGTCATCGCCGCGGCGGCGGCAAGGTCACCGGTTCGATCAGCGCGTCGTCGATCGCGTAGGTCGAGCGGACCGCGAGCGCGCCGTCGAGCGCGTAGACGGTGCGTTCCTCGACGCGCACGCGCAGCGCCCCCTCGACCCGCACCGGATCGAACGATTCGCCGACCCCGACGGCCCGGCTCGATCGCACGCGCACCACCTGGTTGGCCGGCGGCGCCGGGGTGTGGCTGCACGCGCCCGCCCAGGGCACGAGCAGGAACTCCGACGCCGGGCCGGCGCGCTCGCCGACCGGCAGGAGGAATCCGAACACCGCCGCCCGCGTGCCGTCGAGCGCGGCGACGCCGGCCTGCGCGGCGGCGGTCCGCTCGGCGATCAGCGCATCGCGCTTGGCGATCATCTCCTCGGCGTCGATGCCTCGCGACGCGAGCCGCGTCGCGTGTCGGGCCCGTTCGGCGCGCGACTCCTCGGTGACGGGAAACCCGCGCGACTCGAGCACGCGGCTCTTGACGATCGCGAGCAGCGACTCGTACTCGTCGTCGCTCATCGCCGCGAACGGATCGTCCGGCTCGGCGATCGCCGGACGCAGCTCGTCCCAGGAGAGCACTCGCACCGAGTCGGCGCCCGCCGACCCGACGCCGACGGGCGCGAGGATCGCGGCCCCGGCGACGAGCGCCGCCGCGGCGCGACGCGCGAGCCCCGACCGGCGCGGCCCGCGGCTCACGGGTAGCGCGAGTACTTGTGGATCCTGCCGTCCTTCATGACGACCATGAAATTGCGCGCCGGATCGCCGACGAGCTCGAAGTTCGCGAGCGGATCGCCGTCGACGAGGATCAGGTCGGCGAGCGCGCCCTCCTCGACCACGCCGAGCTTGCCCGGGTAGGGATTGCGCGGGCCGGACAGCGCGAACACCTGGGCGTTGTCGTAGGTGACGAGCCTGAGCGCCTCGGCGGGCGTGAACCACTGCCGGAGCTTGAGGAGGTCGCGCGTCTGCAGGCCGCTCTTCGCCGGATCGAGCAGGAAGTCGGTGCCCCACAGCAGCTTCACCTTGTGCTGCCTCGCCCAGCGGAACGCGCTGTCGGTCCCGGCGACGACCTGCTTGAGCTTCTCGGCGTTGACCGGGTCGGCGCTCGCCGACGGCGGGTCGAGCGCCTGCAGCGACAGGAACACGCCCTTGTCGGCGAGGAGTCGGACCGTCGCCTCGTCGAGGAGCTGGCCGTGCTCGACGACCTTGACGCCGGCCTCGATCGCCCGGCGCACCGAGCGCGGCGTGTACGCGTGGACGGTGACGTAGGTGCCCCAGTCGTCGGCCGCCTCGACCGCCGCCTTGAGCTCGTCGAGCGTGTACTGCGTCGAATCGAGCGGATCGTAGACCGACGCCGCGCCGCCGCCGGCCATCAGCTTGATCTGCGTCGCGCCCCAGCGCAGGTTCTCGCGGGTCGCGGTCAGCACCTCGTCGCGGCCGTCGGCGATGAAGTTGACACCCAGGTCCTCGCCTCGCGACGGCTTGCCGAAGAAGCGGCGCGGGCGCTCGACGGGCAGCCGCGTGTCGCCGTGCCCGGCCGTCTGCGAGATCATCGCGCCCGACGGGTAGATCCGCGGACCGACCGCCCGGCCGGCGTCGATCGCGCGCTTGACGCCGAACACCGGGCCGCCGACGTCGCGCACCGTCGTGAAGCCGCGCAGCAGCATCTGGCGCGCCTCCTCGGCGGCGCGCGCCTCGATCGTCGCCGCGGACACCTTCGGGTCGAGGAGGTCGGCGCGCGTGTTCGCCGCCAGCACGATGTGGACGTGGTTGTCGATCAGCCCCGGCATCAGCGTGCGCTCGCCGCCGGGCACGCGCGTGACCTGCACGCCGGCGGGCGCCGGGATCGGCGCGGTCGAGATCGTCCGGATCGTGTTGCCGACGACGAGCACGTTCGACGGCGGCGAGAGCCGGTCGGACTTGCCGTCGAAGATCCGCACGTTCTCGAACAGCACCGCGGTCGTCGCGGCCGCGGAATTCTGCGCCGCCGCCGGCGCGGCGGCACCCGCGACCGCCAGCGCGCACCCGGCGAACAGCGTCGCGCCCGCGCGCGGAATGACCCTCATCGTCCGTCCCCCCTCGATCGTCACCATTGCCCGAAGTAGACACCGGCGCGCTTGTACGCGCCAGTCCCCTGCTCGACCGATTCGTCGGTCACCGTCGTGCGGTGGCGTCGACGCCCGAGGAAATCGAGGAGCCGGCGGCGGAAATCCTCGCGCACCGCCTCGGTGACCCGGTCGCGGCCGAGGTCGTGGAGCTCGTCCGGATCGGCGGCGAGGTCGAAGAGCTGCTCCGGCTCGTCGAGCCAGTGGACGTAGCGCCAGCGCTGGTCGCGCAGGCTGTAGGCGCGGCACTGGTGGACGTCCTTGCCGAGCATCAGCCGCGCGTGCCGGTAGGCGTAGTCGAGCTCGCTGTAGACCGCCTCGCGCCAGCGCGACGGTGCGCGGTCGTGCAGCAGCGGCACGAGGCTCGCGCCTTCGAGCCGATGCGTCGGCGCCGATACGCCCAGCGCCTCGAGGAAGGTCGGCACGAGGTCGACCGCCTCGGCGAAGCGCGACTCGACCCGGCCGCGCGTCGCGTCCGCCTCGCGCCGCGGGTCGACGACGACGAGCGGCACCCGCTGGACCGCCTCGTAGAAAAGCTCCTTCTCGCCCAGCCAATGGTCGCCCAGGAGATCGCCGTGGTCCGCGGTGAAGACGACGAAGGTGTCGTCGAGCACGCCGCCGCGGTCCATCCGGTCGAACAGCCGCCCGAGATGGAAGTCGAGCTGCGCGATCAGCCCCTGGTAGGCCGGCCGCACCCGCCGGATGCACTCGTCGCGCTGGAAGCTCTGGCTCTCCTCGTGGCGGCGGTACGCGGCGACGACCGGGTGCGCGTTCGCGAGCTCGTCGTCGCCCCGCACGACCGGCAGGCAGTCGTCCGGACCGTACATCGCGTGGTACGGCGACGGCGCGACGTAGGGCCAGTGCGGCTTCACGTACGACAGGTGCAGCACCCAGGGCTTCGATCCCATCCGCTCGACGTAGTCGATCGCCCGGTCGGTCATGTACGCGGTCTCGGAGTGCTCCTCGCGGACCCGGGCCGGCAGGTGGACGTTGCGCATGTGCCAGCCGCTGACGACCTCGCCGTCGTCGTCGACCGCCGAGATCACGTAGTCGGTCCACGGATCGTCGGACAGGTAGCCGTGCCGGCGCAGAAAGGCCGGGTAGCCGGATTCGCCGCCCGGCGTGCGGTGCCCGTCGTAGCGGTCGATCTCCTCGAAGCCGCCGCGCGCGAGCAGCGTCGCCAACTCGCGCCCGCCTTCGAGCTCGAGGCGCGCGAGGCCGGCGTGGTCCGGCATCACGTGCGTCTTGCCGGCGAGCGCGAGCGAGAGGCCGGCGCCGCGCAGCATCTCGCCCAGCGTCACCTCGCCGACCGACAGCGGTACCCGGTTCCAGGTCGCACCGTGGCTCACCGGGTAGCGCCCGGTGTAGAAGCTCATCCGGCTCGGCCCGCAGACGCCGCTGTTGGCGTAGGCGCGCTCGAAGCGCACGCCGCGCCGCGCGAGCGCGTCGAGGTTGGGCGTGGCGATCCTCGGGTGGCCGGCCTGCCCCAGGTGATCCCACCGGAGCTGGTCGGCCATGATGAAGAGCAGGTTCATCGCCGCGTCACCGCAACCGACGGCGCGCGGGGCCGCCGCCGTAGCGGTCCCGCGCCGCGCGCCGGACCGATGCGCCGCCGCCGTGCCACGCCACGCCGGACGGTCACTTCATGCCGAAGACGGTGACGTCGGCCTGGCCGTTGAGGAAGCCTTTGGTGTCGTACCAGAACTCGATCTTGCGCAGGCTGCGCTGGCCGGCGCCGCGAAGATCGATCGCGCGGCTCTCGCCGCCCCTGGGGATGTGGTGGCGGATGGCGAGCGTGTCGGAGGCGCCGTTGTCGTAGGTGACCACGACGCGATGGATCCGCAGTGGCGCGTCGGCGACCCGGAATTTGATCCGGCGGAAATTGTCGTGCGGTCCCTGGACCCAGATCGTGTCGTGGTCGATCGTGTGCTTCGCATGCGTCCTGCCGATCAGGCGCCACTCGCCCGGAGCGCCGGGCGCCGGGCGCACGACCTGCTGCGCCAGCGCCGCGGGCGAGGCCGCGCAGGACAGCGCCAATGCGAAGAACCGGCGTCGATCGATTCGCGTCATCGAGATCTCCCGTCAAGTCAGGTCAGGTCGGGTCCGGCGGACGGCCGCTCCGCCGCAGGAGCGCGACGAGCCGGCCGGCGTCGCCGATACCGGCGACCTTCCCGACCGGTCCGACCGGATTCTAGGCGAGCACGACCGCGGCGTCGCATCGGGGTCCGGCCCGGCGACCCGGGTGCCCCGGCGCCGCGGTCGAAGCCGGGCGCTTGACAAACGATACCTAAGTGATATCATTTTGATAAGCCCAGCGGCGACCCGCCGCCGGCGACCGACCCCGAGGAGCGAGCGATGTCCCCGACCCCCACCCCCAGCCGTTCGGCCGACGCGACACACACCGAGCAGCCGATCGGCACCGCCAACGGTTTCGTGGTGCTCGCGATCGGTCTGGCGCTCTTGACCGCCGCCGTCTGGCAGGCGGTCGCGATGGTCGGCGCCGGCCGGCCGTCGATCCCGAGCATCGCGCTCATCGTCGGCCTGCTTCTCGCCGGCGTGCTGGTGCTCGCCGGCCTCTACACACTCCAGCCCAACGAGGCGGCGATCCTCCAGCTCTTCGGCGCCTACAAGGGCACGAGCCGCGACCCGGGTCTGCGCGCGACCAATCCGTTCTACACCCGCAAGAAGCTCTCGTTGCGCGCGCGCAACTTGAACGGCGACCGGCTCAAGGTCAACGACAAGCGCGGCAACCCGATCGAGATCGCCGCGGTCGTCGTCTGGCACATCGATGACACCGCGAAGGCGGCCTTCGACGTCGACGACTACGAGATGTTCGTCAAGGTCCAGAGCGAGGCGGCGGTGCGCCACCTCGCCTCGACCTTCGCCTACGACGAGGACGACACCAGCGGCGCGTCGGCCGGCCCGACGCTGTTGGGCTCGGCGAACGTCGTCGCCCAAGCGCTGGTGCGCGAGCTGCAGGCGCGGCTCGACCAGGCCGGCGTCGTTGTCGAGGAGGCCCGCCTCACGCACCTGGCCTACGCACCGGAGATCGCGCAGGTGATGCTGCGCCGCCAGCAGGCCGAGGCGATCATCGCCGCCCGCCAGAAGATCGTCCACGGGGCGGTGTCGATGGTCGAGATGGCGCTCACCGAGCTGTCGGCGAAGCGGGTGGTCGAGCTGGACGACGAGCGCAAGGCGGCGATGGTCCAGAACCTGATGACGGTGCTGTGCGCCGAGAGCGACGTGCAGCCGGTGATCAACGCCGGCACGCTCTACACCGGCTGAGCCGCGACCTCGCCTCGAACCGCGTCCCCCGCCCCGGAGGCCCCGATGCTACGACTCGCCTCGATCGCCCTCGCCGCCCTGGTCGCCGCCTGCGCCGGCGTCGTGCTCGCGACCTCGCTCGACCTGCCGGCGCTGGTGGCGACGCATTTCGCCGACGGCGGCCGGCCCGATCGCTGGACGAGCCGCGAGGTCTACACGACCTCGATCACGCTGCTCGTACTGCTGCTGCCGACCGGCACCGCCGCCGCGATCGCCTGGCTGCCGTTGCGCTGGCCGCGGCTGGTCAAGCCCTGCTTCCGTGACTACTGGCTCGCGCCGGCGCGACGCGAAGCCACCGCCGGCGTCCTGGCGGTCGCCGCGCTCGCGGTCGGCGCGCTGACGGCGGCGATGCTCGGATTCGTCCATGTCGCGGTGGTCGAGGCGAACCGCCGCACGCCACCCCTCGCCGACGCGGCGACGATCGCGATCCCCCTGGCGTTCGGCGCCGCGATCGTCGCGATCGCGCTCACCCTCGCCTTCCGCTTCCGCGTTCCGAAGGCCGGACGGCGGTGAGCCCGCGCAAGGCGTTCCTGCTCCGGCTCGACCCCGCGGTCTGGGCCGAGCTGGAACGTCTCGCGCAAAGCGAGCTGCGCAGCGTCAACGCGCAGATCGAATTCCTGCTGCGAGACGCGCTGGCGAAGCGCGGGATCGTCCCGCGGCGCGACGCGGCGCCGGCCAAGGACGCCGACGGCGGCGAAGACGAATGAGCCGCGATCCGGGATGACGGGCTGAAGCCCGACCCACCAAGCCTCAAGGTCGGCCTTTGGGGCGACGTGCGCGACATCGCGGCCGGCGGTGGGGCTGAAGCGCGACCGACGGCGGGCGTTCAGACCGGCGCCCGCAGCGCCCGGCCGATGAACGCGCCGACGGTGCGGATCTCCTCGAGCGCGGCTTCGTGGCCCATCGGGTATTCATGCCACTCGACGGTGCGCCCCTGAGCTTCGAGCGTGTCGCGCGACGCCCGTCCCCAGTCGACCCGGACGATGTCGTCGAAGCTGCCGTGCGCCATCAGCACCGGCAGATCGCGGTTCGCCGCCGCCGCCTCGCGGGAGAGCGCCTCCGGCGCGACCAGGTACGCCGACAGCACGACCGCGCCGGCGAGCCGTTCGCGGTGACGCAGCGCGACGTGGAGCGCGACGACGCCCCCCTGCGAGAAGCCGGCGACGACGATCCGCGCCGCCGGCACGCCGCGCTCGCGCTCCTGCGCGATCAGCGCCTCGATCCGCTGCGCCGACGCGCGGACGCCGTCGAGATCGGCGCGCTCGTTCAACGCCTCCGAGCGGATGTCGTACCACGCCGGCATCACCAGCCCGCCGTTGATCGTCACCGGCATCGACGGCGCGTGCGGAAAGACGAAGCGCACCGCGAGCGACGTCGGCAGGCCGAGTTCGGGCACGACCTGCGACCAGCCGTGCCCGGTGTCGCCCAGGCCGTGCAGCCAGATCACGCTCGCCTTCGGGTCGGGCGCGGTGTCGACGACGACCTGCGGCAGGATCGACGGATTCATCCGGGAAGGGATCGAGGCGGCGGGTGGCGACCGGTGGTCGCTCCGGGGCATTGTACGGCCCCGGGCCGCCAAGCCCGAACCCGGCCACGCCGATACCCGCGGGACGCGGTCGCCGCGAGTTGACCCGGGTCAACGAGAGCGGGACCGCCGAGGGAGTAGCGTGATCGTAGTGGTGGGCCGGGTCCTGAGCGCAGCCGCTGCGCTCTCCGGCGCGCCGATCACGAGCGGAGCGATCCTATGTCCAAGCATCGCACCCCCACCCCGAACCGCCCGCAGGGCGGCGTCGAGCGCCACGGCGCCCGCGTGCTCGACGACGAGCAGCACGACCCCTACCGGCGCGCGAAGGTGCACGAACCCGCGGTCTGCGCGAGCTGCGGCGCGGTGCTGCAGCGCGGTCGCTGGTGCTGGGGCACCGCCGAGCCGAACGCGAACCGCGTCACCTGCCCGGCCTGCCGTCGCGCGCACGACCGTCTGCCGGCGGGCACGCTGACCCTCGACGGCGCGTTCTTCGTCGCCCACCGCGACGAGGCGATGAACCTGGTGAAAAACGAGGCGGCGCGCGAGCGCGACGAGCACGCGCTCAACCGGATCCTGGCGATCGAGGAAGCGGACGACCGCGCCGTCGTCACGACGACCGACATCCACCTGCCGCAGCGCATCGGCCGCGCGCTCGAGCGCGCCTGGGACGGCGAGCTTTCGATCCACTACGCCAAGGACGAGTACGCGGTCGACGTGCGCTGGCGGCGGGACTGAGCGCGCGAAACCCACACCCGAGTAGCGGAATCGCGATCCCGGTTCGCGGATCCGACCCGGGTTTGCGGCGATCCGCCCGCCGGCGTACACTGCGCGCCCATTCGCGTCGGGGTCACGAGCCCCGACGGCGACAGCTCGACGGAGCGACATCTCCCGCTCCGCAGCACCCGAAGACACGATCTTGGCGGAGTCCCCGATGTCTGCTGCCGCATCCGGCGTCGCGCTCGCGAACGTCTCCCTCGACGACAAGTACGCGCTCGACAGCGGCCGCGTCTACCTGACCGGCACGCAGGCGATCGTCCGCCTCCTGATCCTGCAGCGGCAGCGCGACCGGCTCGCCGGCCTCGACACCGCCGGCTTCGTCTCCGGCTACCGCGGCAGCCCCTTGGGCGGTCTCGACCAGGCGCTGTGGAGCGCGAAGCCGTTCCTCGAACGGTCGCACGTCCGCTTCCAGCCGGGCCTGAACGAAGACCTCGCGGCGACCTCGATCTGGGGCACGCAGCAGTTGACGATGCACGCCGGCGCCACCGTCGACGGCGTCTACGCGATGTGGTACGGCAAGGGCCCCGGCGTCGACCGCTGCGGCGACGTGTTCAAGCACGCGAACCACGCCGGGACGTCCAAGCACGGCGGGGTGCTCGCGCTGGCCGGCGACGACCACGCGGCGAAATCCTCGACGCTGCCGCACCAGTCGGACCACCAGTTCGCCGCGGCGATGATGCCGGTGCTCTATCCGTCGAGCGTCCAGGAGATCCTCGACCTCGGCCTGCACGGCTGGGCGATGAGCCGCTACGCCGGGCTGTGGGTCGGCTTCAAGTGCGTCGCCGACACCGTCGAGAGCTCGGCGTCGGTGTCGATCGACCCGGCGCGTGTCGGCATCGTCGTGCCGACCGATTTCCCGACGCCGCCCGACGGCGTGTCGATCCGCTGGCCCGATCCGTTCCTCGCCACCGAGGCGCGGATGCAGGACTACAAGATCTACATGGCGCTCCACTACGCGCGCGCCAACCGCCTCAACCGGATCGTCGTCGACAGTCCCCGGCCGCGGCTGGGCATCGTCACCTCGGGCAAGTCGTATCTCGACGTGCGCCAGGCGCTCGACGACCTCGGACTCGACGAGCGCGACATGGCCGAGCTCGGCATCCGGCTCTTCAAGATCGCGATGCCCTGGCCGCTCGAGCCCGAGGGCGTGCGCGAATTCGCCGAAGGACTCGAGGAGATCCTCGTCGTCGAGGAGAAGCGTCAGGTCGTCGAGTACCAGTTGAAGGAGCAGCTCTACAACTGGCGCGACGACGTGCGTCCGCGCGTGGTCGGCAAGTTCGACGAGAAGGGCGAATGGGTGCGGCCGCACGGCGACTGGCTGCTGCCGGCGGCCGGCGAGCTGACGCCGGCGATGATCGCCCGGGTGATCGCCGGGCGGATCGAGCGGCTGGGACTGCATCCGAACGACGGCGACCGCGAGCGCATCCGCCGGCGTGTCGAGTTCATCAACCAGAAGGAAGCGGCGCTGGCCAAGCCGCGGATCAGCCTCGCGCGCACGCCCTACTTCTGCTCCGGCTGCCCGCACAACACGTCGACCAGGGTGCCGGAAGGCAGTCGGGCCACCGCCGGCATCGGCTGTCACGTGATGGCGATCTGGATGGACCGGTCGACCTCCGAGTTCACCCACATGGGCGGCGAGGGCGTGCCCTGGATCGGCCAGGCGCCGTTCACCACCGAGAAGCACATCTTCGCCAACCTGGGCGACGGCACCTACTTCCACAGCGGGATCCTGGCGATCCGCGCCGCGGTCGCCTCCCGGGTCAACATCACCTACAAGATCCTCTACAACGACGCGGTGGCGATGACCGGCGGCCAGCCGATCGACGGCCCGCTCAATCCGCAGGACATCGCCCGCCAGGTCGCCGCCGAAGGTGTCACCCGGATCGTCGTGGTGACCGACGACCCGGACAAGTACCCGTCGGGCTATTTCGCCGACACGATCGAGGTCCACCACCGCTCGGCGCTCGACCGGGTCCAGCGCGAGCTGCGCGAGACCGAGGGCACGAGCGTCCTCATCTACGACCAGACCTGCGCCGCCGAGAAGCGGCGCCGCCGCAAGCGCGGCAAGTTCCCCGACCCGCCCAAGCGCGTCGTCATCAACGAGCACGTCTGCGAAGGCTGCGGCGACTGCGGCGTCCAGTCGAACTGCGTCTCGGTCGCGCCGCTCGAGACCGAGTTCGGCCGTAAGCGCACGATCGACCAGTCGACCTGCAACAAGGACTATTCCTGCGTCAACGGCTTCTGCCCGGCGTTCGTCACCGTCGAGGGCGGGCGGCTGCGCAAGCGCGACCAGGCCGAGGCGCCCGACTTCTCGACGCTGCCAAACCCGCCGGCAGCGCCTTCGCTCGCCGAGCCCTACGGAGTGCTCGTCACCGGCATCGGCGGCACCGGCGTGGTCACGATCGGCGCGCTGCTCGGCATGGCCGCGCACCTCGAGGGCCGCGGCGTGTCGGTGCTCGACATGGCCGGCCTCGCGCAGAAGAACGGCGCGGTCGTCTCGCACGTGCGCATCGCCGACGCGCCGGAGAAGCTCCACGCGACGCGGATCGCCGCCGGCGAGGCGAAGCTGGTGCTGGCCTGCGATATCCTGACCGGCATCGGCTACGAGGCGATCGCCAAGATGCAGAAAGGAGTCACCCGGGCGCTGGTCAACACCGGGCTCGTGATGCCGGCCGATTTCACCCGCAAGCCGGACCTCGCCTTTCCGCTGGGCTCGATGGAGCGCGAGATCGTCGACGCGGTCGGCGGCGACGCGGCCGAGTTCTTCGACGCCTCGACGACCGCGACGCGGCTGATGGGCGATTCGATCGCGACCAACCTGTTCATGGTCGGCTACGCCTACCAGCGCGGCCTGCTGCCGCTCTCCGAGACCGCGATCCTGCGGGCGATCGAGCTCAACGGCGCCGCGATCGAGTCGAACACGCTCGCCTTCCGCTGGGGGCGCCTGGCGGCGCACGCGCCGGAGCGGGTCGCCGAGGCGGCGACACCCCGGCGCACGATCCCCGCGTCGCAGCGGCTGTCGGCGACGCTCGACGAGACGATCGAGCGGCGCGTCAGATTCCTGACCGACTACCAGGACGCTGCCTACGCCAAGGCCTACGCGGATCAGGTCGCCCGGGTCCGCTCGGTCGAATCGCGGGTCGCTCCCGGGTCGACGAAGCTCGCCGAAGCGGTCGCCCGCTACGATTTCAAGCTCCGCGCGATCAAGGACGAGTACGAGGTCGCGCGACTCTACACGCAGACCGATTTCCTCGAGCGGATCGCCGGCGAGTTCGAAGGCGACACCCGGCTCGTCTTCCACCTGGCGCCGCCGCTGACGCACCGGCCGCAGGCACCGGGCGCGACGGTCGCCAAGTCGAGCTACGGACCGTGGATGCTGAAGGCGATGCGCGTGCTCGCCCGGTTGAAGGGTCTGCGCGGCGGGTTCTTCGACGTCTTCGGCCGCACCGACGAGCGGCGGATGGAGCGGCGGCTGCTCGCCGAGTACGAAGCGATGATCGACGAGATCCTGGTCCGGCTCGCGCCGCACAACCTCGCGACCGCGGTCGAACTCGCGACGATCCCCGAGCAGATCCGCGGCTTCGGCCACGTGAAGGAGCGTCACGTCAGGGACGCGAAGGCGCGCGAGACGGTGCTGCTCGCGAAGCTACGAGAGACCGCGCCGCCGGCCGCGCCGGTCAAGTTCGCGGCCTGACCGCGGCGCGATCCGCGCGGCACCGGATGCCCTCGGTCGCGGCGATGGCGTACCATGGGCGCCGCGGATGGTCGCGCCGCCGCCCGCGCTTCCCGACGTTCCCGCCCCTGCCGCCCGACCCGCCGACGCGCCTGCGATGCCGCCACTGACGCTGCTGCCGATCCTGCCGAACGGCAGGATCGACGGACGGAATCGACCGCTCACCGCGATCGCCGAGATCGCCGCCCGCGATACGGCGTCGATGCGCGACTACGCCGGCCGGGCGCGGCCGTGGATCGGTTACGCCGCGTTCGACGGCGACACCTGCGTCGGCACCTGCGCGTTCAAACATCCGCCGCGCGACGGCGAGGTCGAGATCGCCTACTTCGCCTTCCCCGACGCCGAAGGCCGCGGCGTCGCGACATCGATGGCGCGCGAACTGGTCGCGATCGCGCGCCAGGCCGAGCCGGCGCTCGCGATCACCGCGCGAACGCTGCCGGCACCGGGCGCGTCGACGCGGATCCTGGAGAAGCTCAGGTTCCAGCGCACCGGCACGATCGACGATCCCGAGGACGGTCCGGTCTGGGAGTGGCGACTCGCGCCCGCGACCGCGGGCAAGTGAACGGATCGTCGCTCCGGCCCGCCGTCGCGGCCGCCGCGGCGCCGATCGACCCGTTCACGCCGGCGCGCGAGTGGTTCGCCTCGCGCGGCCACGAACCCTTCGCGTTCCAGGAAGAGGTCTGGGCCGCCTGCGCCCGTGGCGAATCGGGGCTCGTCCACGCGCCGACCGGCATGGGCAAGACGCTGGCCGCCTGGCTCGGGCCCCTGCTGCTCGGCCCGGCGGGCGCGCCCGATGAACCGCCGCCGCTCACCGTCTTGTGGATCACGCCGCTGCGGGCGCTCGCCTCCGACACCGGCCTCGCGCTCTCGCTCGCGGCGCAGGCGCTGCGGCCGCAGTGGACGATCGACGTGCGCACCGGCGACACCGCCGCGGCGGCGAAGGCGCGGCAGGCGAAGCGACTGCCGAGCGCGCTGGTCACCACGCCGGAGAGCCTGACGCTGATGCTGTCGCGCGCCGATTGGCGCGAGCGCTTCGCCCACCTGGCAGCGGTGATCGTCGACGAGTGGCACGAGCTCCTCGGCGGCAAGCGCGGCGTCCAGGTCGAGCTCGCGCTCGCGCGGTTGCGACGACTGCGACCGGCCTTGTCCGTCTGGGGCCTGTCGGCGACGATCGCCAATCTCGAGGAGGCCGCCGCGGCGCTCGGCGGCGCCGGCTCGTCGCTGCGCGTCGTCCGCGGCCTCGAGCGCAAGGAGGTCGTCGTCGAGACGCTGCGCCCGCCGTCGCTCGAGCGCTTCCCCTGGGCCGGGCACATCGGATTGAAGCTCCTGCCCGAAGTGGTCCGGGCGATCGAATCGGCGCGCTCGACGCTGGTGTTCACCAACGTGCGGTCGACCACCGAGATCTGGTACCAGGCGCTTCTCGAGGCGCGGCCGCACTGGGCCGGCACGATCGCGCTCCACCACGGCTCGCTCGAGCGCGAGGTCCGCGACTGGGTCGAGAGCGGACTGCGCGAAGGACGGCTGCGCGCGGTCGTCTGCACGTCGAGCCTCGATCTGGGCGTCGACTTCGCGCCGGTCGACCAGGTGCTGCAGATCGGCAGTCCCAAGGGCGTCGCCCGGCTCCTGCAGCGCGCCGGGCGCAGCGGCCACCGTCCCGGCGAAGTCTCGCGCGTCACCGTGCTGCCGACGCACGCGCTCGAGCTGGTCGAGGCCGCCGCCGCGCGCGAAGCCGCCGCCGAGGCGACGATCGAGCCGCGCCCGCCGCTCGCCGGTCCGCTCGACGTGCTGGTCCAGCACCTCGTCACCTGCGCGCTGGGTGGCGGATTCGTGCCGGCGGAGCTCTACGCCGAGCTGCGCGCGACCCACGCTTACCGCGCGCTCGACGAGACGACCTGGCGCTGGGCGCTCGATTTCGTCACCCACGGCGGCGCGAGCCTCAACGCCTATCCGGAGTATCGTCGCGTCGTCATCGGCGAGGACGGCGTCGCCCGCGTGCCCGACGCGCAGATCGCGCGCCGCCACCGCACGCAGATCGGCACGATCGTCGCCGAGTCGAGTGTCACGGTCCGCCTCTCGAACGGCAAGGCGCTCGGGCACGTCGAGGAGTCGTTCGCCTCGCGGCTCACCGCCGGCGACTGCTTCGTCTTCGCCGGCCGCGTCCTCGAATTCGTCCGGGTGCGCGAGATGACCGCCTGGGTGAAGCCGGCGCCCTCGCGCGCCGCGGTCGTGCCGCGTTGGGCCGGCGGCAAGATGGCGCTCACCACGCTGCTCGCCGAGCGCACGCGCCGGCTGATCGCCCGGGCGAAGGACGGCGAGTACGCCTCGCCGGAGTTGCGGCTCGTGCGTCCGCTGCTCGAGCTGCAGCGGCGCTGGTCGGCGCTGCCCGGCGAGCGCGAGTGGCTCATCGAACGGATCGGCACCCGCGACGGCCACTACCTCTTCTTCTACCCGTTCGTCGGCCGGCTCGCGCACCTGGGGCTCGCGACGCTCTTCGCCTACCGGCTCTCGCGCGAGACCCCGCGGACCTTTTCGATCACCGTCAACGACTACGGCTTCGGGCTCCTCGCGCCCGACCGGGTCGACCTGTCGCTGGGCGAACTGGGCCGCCTCCTCGCCGCGCCGGACGTCGAGGCGCACCTGCTCGACGGAGTCAACGCCGCCGAGATGGGACGCCGTCAGTTCCGCGAGATCGCGCGCGTCGCCGGTCTCGTGTTCCAGGGCTACCCGGGCCAGGGTCAGTCGGCCCGCGCGCTGCAGGCCTCGTCGGGGCTCCTCTACGACGTCTTCGCCGACTACGATCCGGACAACCTCCTGCTCGCACAGGCGAAGCGCGAGGTGCTCGACCGCCAGCTCGAGGCGCCGCGACTTGCCGCCGCGCTCGACCGGATGCGTCGCGACCGGGTGCTGATGCACGCGCCGCTGCGTCCGACGCCGTTCGCCTTCCCGCTGATGGTCGAGATGTTCCGCGAGAAGCTCTCGACCGAGGCGCTCGACGCGCGCGTCGCGCGGATGGTCGCCGATCTCGAGCGCGCCGCCGACGGCTGAACGACCGGGCGCGCGGCCCGGCGCCGGCGTCCAGCGGCGATGCGACAATGCCGGCCTCCTCCGTCACTGGGAATCCGAGATGGCCCGTCCCAACCCGTTCGATCTCACCGGTCGCGTCGCGCTGGTCACCGGCGCGGCGCGCGGACTCGGAGTCGCGATGGCGAAGGGCCTCGCCCAAGCCGGCGCCACCGTCGTGCTCAACGGCCGCGACCGCGCGGCGCTCGACGACGCGGCGCGGCGCATCGCCGACGCCGGCGCGACGACCGACGTCGCGGTCTTCGACGTCGCCGACGCCGAGGCCGCGAAGGCCGGCGTCGCCCGGGTCGAGGCGGCGCACGGCGCGATCGACATCCTGGTCAACAACGCCGGCATCCAGCGCCGCGGGCCGATCGGCGAGTTCCCCAAGGCGGTCTGGGACGAGGTGATCGCGACCAACCTGACCGCGCCGTTCCTGATGGCGCAGGCGGTGATCCCCGGCATGCGCCGCCGCCGCCGCGGCAGCATCATCAACGTCAGCTCGCTGACCGCCGAGTTCGGCCGTCCGAGCGTCGTCCCCTACACCGCGAGCAAGGGCGGCGTGCGCCAGCTGACCCGAGGACTCGCCGTCGAGCTCGCGCCCGACGCCATCCGAGTCAACGCGATCGCGCCCGGCTACTTCACCACCGAGATGAACCGCGCGCTGCTCGACAATCCGGATTTCGTCGCCTGGGTGAACCTGCGCACGCCGATGAAGCGCTGGGGCGATCCCGACGAGCTCGCCGGCGCCGTCGTCTTCCTCGCGAGCGACGCCGCGGCCTTCATCACCGGCCAGACGATCACCGTCGACGGCGGGTTCAGCGTCAACCTGTAGGCCGGCGTCGGGCTGAAGCCCGCCCCACGGCATCAGCGACGCGGCGGCGCGGCGAGCTTGGCGAGCAGATCGTCTCGCGCGCGCCGGCAATGCGCGCGGGCCACCTCGCCGGCCTTCGCCGCGTCGCGGCGCGCGATCGCGCGCAGCAACGCGCGGTGCTCGCGCAGGATCGACTCGATGCGGCCGGCGCCGTAACCGAAGCGCACGCGCAGCGCGTCGCCGAGCACCCGCCCGCGATCGAGCACCGCCAGCGCCTCCCGGTTGTCCGCGACCGCGTTGACCAGGTCGTGCAGCGCCCGGTTCGCCGCGACCGCGGCCTCGGCGCCGCGCCCGGCGACCGACTCGAAGCGCGCGACCGCGGCTTCCAGCGCGGCGAGCCCGGCCTCGTCGATCGTCTCGGCGCAGCGCTCGGCGAGCATCCCTTCGACGGCGGCCCGCAGGTCGTAGAAGTCGCGGACGAAGCGCTCGTCGACGCCCTTGACCAACGCGCCGCGGTGCGGCGAGGACTCGAGCACGCCCTCGCCCTCGAGTTGGCGCAGCGCGTCGCGCACCGGCATGTGGCTGACGCCGCAGGCCTGGGCGATCTCGTCGATCTTGAGACGCTGGCCCGGGGCGAAATCCCCGGCGAGGATGCGCCGGCGCAGCTCCGCCGCGACCCGCATCGCGGTGGTCGCGGTGATCGCCGCGACCGCGGCCGGCGCCGGCCTATTCGGGCGGGATGCCGACATCGCGGATCAGCTTGGTCAGCCGCGCCTCCTCGGCGTTCATGATCCGGGCCGCCTCGGCCGGCGGATTGGCGATGACCTCGGCGAGCATCGCCGCCATCCGCTCCCTGACATCCGGCTCGTTCAGCACCGCGACGATCTCTCGGTACAGGAAGTCGATGATCGGTCGCGGCGTCTTGGCCGGCGCGATCACCGCGCCCCAGGACGCCATCGAGTAGCCGGGCACGCCCGCCTCCTGCATCGTCGGCACGTCGGGCAGGTACGGCGAGCGCCTGTCGCCGCCGACGGCGAGGATGCGCAGCTTTCCGGCGCGCACGTGCGGGACCACCGCGGCGACCGCGTCGAACATCACCTGCGTCTGGCCGGCGAGCAGGTCCGGATGCGCGGCGCCGCTGCCCTTGTACGGAACGTCGATCATCTGCGTTCCGGTCGCCTGCTGGAAGGCGAGCGCCCACAGCTGCGGGTTGCTGCCGCGCCCGGAGGTCGCCACCGCGAGCTTCCCCGGATTCGCCTTCAGATAAGCGATCAGCTCGCGGACGCTGTGCGCCGGCACCGACGGATGGACGACCAGGCCCAACTGCACCTGCGCGGTCATCGTCACCGGCGTCATGTCGGCGAGCTCGAAGGGCAGCTTCTTGAAGAGCGCCGGATTGGCGACGTGCGAGCTCGCGACCAGTCCCAGCGTGTGGCCGTCGGCGTCGGCGCGGGCGATCGTCTCGGTGCCGATGACCCCGTTGGCGCCGGCCTTGTTCTCGACGAACACCGCCTTGCCGCCCCAGCGCTTGGTGAGCTTGTCGGCCAGCACCCGCGCGGTGACGTCCGACGCCCCGCCGGGCGGATAGGGCACGAGGATCTTCACCGGCTTGGTCGGATAGTCCTGCGCCGCGGCGGCGAAGGACGCGCTGAACGCGGCCGCGGCCAGCGCGCGCGCGAATCGACGTCGATCGAGGGTCATGCTCTCCTCCTTCGGTTACGGTGCGCCGGTCACCGCGTTCGCGGCCGGCGGGTGGACCTGGTTGACCAGCGGCGCCCCACGCGCGAGCCGCGCGAGGTTGTCGAGGAACAGGTCGACGACCCGTGCCTCCATGTGCGGCGACGAGGCCGAGTTGTGCGGCGTGATCAGCACGTTGGGCAGATCCCACAGCGGATGCGACGGCGGCAGCGGCTCGACCCGGAAAGTGTCGAGACAGGCGAAGGCGATCCGCCCGTCGGCGAGCCGCTCGGTCAGGGCGTCCTCGTCGACGACCTCGCCGCGCGCGACGTTGATCAGGCAGGCAGGCGGCCGCAGGCGATCGAGACGTCGCGCGTCGATCAGGCCGCGCGTGCGCGGGTCGAGCGGCAGCGCGAGCACCAGATAGTCGGCCTCGGCGATCGCCTCGTCGAGTCGTTCGAGCCCGACGACGCGCACGCCGTCCTGCGCTGCCGCCGCCTCGGGCCGCCGTCGCACGCCGGTCACCTCCATGCGAAACGCCCGGCACAAGCGCGCGACCTCGGCGCCGATGCGCCCGTAGCCGACGATCGTGACCCGCGAACCGGCGAGCTCGGCCTTCGCGCTGCGCCGCCACCGGTGCTCGAGCTGGTGGCGGACATGGAACGGGATGCGCTTGGCCGCGGCGAGGATCAGCGCGAGCACCGATTCGGCCATCGGCCCCGAGTGCAGCGTCGAGGCGTTGCACAGCGCCGCGCCGGACGCTTCGAGACGCGCGGTCAGCAACCCGTCGACGCCGGCGCCGTGGATCTGCACCAGGCGCAATCCGGGCAGCGCGTCGAGGACGCGGTCGAACGCTTCGCCGGCGAACACCCGCTCGTAGCGGTCGTTCGGGAAGTAGCGCAGCAGCGCGATCGCCTCGCCGACCGGCGCTCCGAGCCGCCCGTCGGCGTCGATCGCCACGAGGCGCGCCGCGGGCAGGATCGCGACGATCGGTGCCGCGAGCGATCCGACGAGGAAGTCCGGCACGACCACCGCCGGTGCGTCCGGATCCACGACCCGCAGCTTCGGCGCAGCGCCCATCCGAGCTCAGTACGCCGGCTTGGTCGGGAACCAGCCGGGCCGGCGCGGATCGAGGTAGGCGCCGCGGATGTCGTCGACCTGGTAGCGCGCCACCGCGTCGTGATCGAGCGTCATGCCCAGGCCGGGCCCGTCGGGCACGCTCAGCGTGCCCCGGTCGACGACGAAGGGCCGCGTGACCACGTCGCCGCCCAGGTGCTCGATCTCGTTGTCGATCGCGAGCGAGAGATTGGGGATCGAGGCGGCGAGGTGCAGGTAGGCGGCCTGCGAGAATCCCAGCTCGCCGCCGCTGTGCAGCGTGACCGGGATGCCGACCGACTCGGCGACCGCGGCGGCCTTGATCGTCGGCCACAGGCCGCCCGCCTCGTGCGGGTCGAGCAGGATCACGTCGGCGGCGCGCGCGCGCACGATGTTGCCGACGTCCTGCAGCGTGTAGGCGCTCTCGTCGAGCGCGATCGGCACGCTCTGCGACGCGCACAACCGCGCATGACCGTCGAGGTCGTCGAGCTCGAGCGGCTGCTCGACGTAGGCCGGATCGAACGGCCGCAGGCGCTCGAGCTGGCGCTTGGCGGTGCCCGGCGTCCAGGCGCCGTTGACGTCCAGACGCAGCGGCGCGTCCGGACCGACGATGTCGCGCACCAGCCGCGTGAGCTCGATGTCGGAGCGTTCGTCGTAGCCGATCTTGAGCTTGTAGGTCTGGTAGCCGGCGTCCCGGTAGCGGCGCGTCGCCGCGTCGAGTTTCGCCGGATCGTTCTGCAGCAGGTAGGCGGCGAGCGGGACGCGGCTGCGCCACTCGCCGCCCCACAGCCGGTAGAGCGGCTGGCCGCAGACCTTGCCCCAGGCGTCCCACATCGCCATCTCGACCGCGCAGATCGCCATCACCGCGGCGCGTTTGTGGTGGTAGTAGCCGGCGCCGAGGATGTGGCGGTGGAAGCGTTCGACGTCGCTGACCGGACGGCCGATCGCATGCGGGATCACCGCGTGGTCGAGCACCGCCGGGATCGCGTCGAGCAGGCAGATCGTCTCGCCCCAGCCGACGACGCCGGACCGGGTTTCCAGCTCGACGACGAGCCGGGTGACGCCGGTGCGCACGCCCGAGCCCCAGACGATCGGCTCCTTCGCCGGCACGCGGACGAGCCAGCGGCGGATCGACGCGATCGCGAGTGCGGACGGCGCGTCGCTCATCGGCGCGGCGGCGTCTTCGGGGGCCGCCGCGCGATCGCGGCGGGTGGATCGACGGGCGGGCGAGGGCATCGGTCGGTCGGGGGAGAGGATCCGCAGCCGAGCGTCGTTGATCTTTGATCAAATGTCAACCGGCGGACCCCGGCGCGGATCGACGGATAGGCCGGTCTCCGGGCCGACGGTCGCGACATCGAAGCGGCAGTCGGGCGAAAGCCCGACCCACCCGGCGGCGGCTACAACGGCTTGCGGTCGAGCAGCTTGTAGAGCCAGGCGAGTCCGGATTCGGTGCCCGACGCCGGCCGGTATTCGCAGCCGATCCAGCCGTCGTAGCGCAGCTCGTCGAGCACCCGGAACAGGTGCGCGTAGTTGACCTCGCCGGTGTCCGGTTCGTTGCGGCCGGGCACGCCGGCGATCTGGACGTGGCCGACGTGGGCGATGTACTTGCGCAGCTTCTCGGTCAGGTCGCCCTCGACGATCTGCGCGTGGTAGAGGTCGAACTGGATCTTGAGGTTGGGCGCGCCGACCTCCTCGCGGATCGCGTGCGCCTGCGCCTGGGTGCGCAGGAAGTAGCCGGGCATGTCGCGCGGGTTGATCGGCTCGATCAGGATCGTGATCCCCTGCGCCGCGGCGTCGGCGCAGACCTCCTTCAGCTGGCGGATCAGCAGGCGGCGGCGGCGCTCGAGCTCGTCGCGGTCGGCCTCGATCGGCGCGACGCCGGACATCACGTGCAGGCGCTTGCAGCCGATCAGCTGCGCGTAGCGGAAGGCGGTCGCGATCGACGCGTGGAAGTCGTGCTCGCGCCCGGGCACGCTCGCCAGTCCCCGGTCGCCCGCCGCGAAGTCGCCCGGGGGGGCGTTGAACAGTACAACGTCCAAATTGCGCGATTGGGCCCGCTCGGCGATATCGCGCGCCTGGAACTCGTAAGGGAAGGTGAACTCGACCGCCCGGAAGCCGGCGTGCGCGGCTTCGGCGAAGCGATCGAGGAACGGGACCTCGTTGAAGAGGAACGAGAGGTTCGCAGCGAAACGAGGCATCGTCGTGGTCTCTCCGGCCGGTCGGCGCGCCCGCCCGCTTCGTGGGCGGCGGTCGCGCGAGCCGGCATCGTTAGAATGGGGGGCTACCTGAGTCGAGTGTGCCGACCGCCTCCCGCGCCCGCAATTGATACAGCGCAGTTTTTGCGCAGGAATTCGGATCGTCGCGAAGCAGGGAAAAATCGTATGTTCGCTACAGTGCGACCCCCGGGACGCTCGGTCGCGCGCCACGCGGCGCGGGTCGGCGACGAGGCGGTCGAGCTCCTGTCCGACCGCGCGCTCCACTGGCCGCGCGGCGGCACGCTCTTCGTCGCCGACCTGCATCTGGGCAAGGCGGCGGCCTTCCGTGCCGGCGGATTGCCGATTCCGCGCGGGTCGACCGCCAGCGATCTCGCGCGGCTGGCGACGCTGATCGCCTCGACCTCGGCCGACCGGCTGGTCGTGCTCGGCGACTTCCTGCACGCGAAGAGCGGCGTCGTACCAGCGCTCGATCAGGCGTTCGTTCGCTGGCGCGACGCGCACGCCTCGCTCGCGCTCACGCTGGTGCGCGGCAACCACGACGCCAACGCCGGCGACCCGCCGCCGTCCTGGCGCGTCGAGGTCGTCGCCGAGCCGCACGCGCTGCCGCCGTTCCTCGCCTGCCACGCCCCGGTGACGCCCAAGTCCGGCTACGCGTTGTGCGGCCATGTGCACCCGGGCGTGCGGGTGAGCGGCCGCGGCGACGAGAGCGCGCGGCTGCCCTGCTTCGTCCTCGGGCGGCGGCGCGCGATCCTGCCGGCGTTCGGGCGGATGACCGGGCTGTCGATCGTCTCGCCCTCGCCCGACGAGACGATCGTCGCGATCGCCGGCGGGTCGCTGTTCCGGCTGCCCGGATGACACGGTCGATCCCGCCCGGGCACCGACCGCGGACGAGCCGATGAGCGCGCGCAGCGACGAACTCCTGCGACAGGCGCAGGCCGCGCTCAACCAGCGCGACCCGGCGCGCGCGCGCACGCTCTACGACACGGTCCTCGCCGCCGAACCCGGTCACCCGGCGGCGCTGCTCGGGCTCGCCAATCTCGCCATCCTCGCGAACGACGCGGAGGCGGTGATCGCGACGATCGACCGTCTGCCCGAGGCGCTGCGGCGGCGGGACCCGGTCCGGGTCGCGCTCGGCACCGCGTACAACAACCGCGGCGCGCGCCTGCAGCGGGCCGGCGACACCGCCGCCGCGCAACGCGCCTACGAGCAAGCGGTGGACGCGGATCCGCGCTGCATGCTCGCCTTGATCAACGGCGCGAAGCTCCACCTCTCCGACGACCAGCCCGCGCTCGCCCAGGCGTCGCTCGACCGGGCGCTGCGGCTGCAGCCGGACAACCTCGAGGCGCTGCTGCTCGCGGCGCGCGTCGACCTGGCGTCGGGTCGAACCGCCCAGGCGCGGCAGAGGCTCGCCGCCGCCGAGACGCGCGCGGCGGGCAACGACGCGCTCGTCGCCGACATCGCCGAGCAGTTCCTCGCCGCCGGGGATCCCGACGGGGCGCTGGCGCGCCTCGGGCGGCTGGTCGCGACTCCGGGCGGTCGCGCGTTCGGGACCCGCTACGCGCGCCTGCTGTTCAACGCCGATCGTCCGACCGCGGCGATCGACTACCTCGCTTCGCGTCCGGATCTCGCGTCGGATCGCGCCGCCCAGCGCGAGCTCGCGCGGTCGCTGCGTCGGATCGGCGAGGACGAACGGGCCACGCAGACCTACGCGGCGATCGCCCGCGCGTCGCCGGCGGATGTCCAGGCGGCGTTCGGCTCGGCGCTGTGCCTGCCGGTCGTGCCCGCCGGCATCGAGCATCTGCGGGCGGCCCGACAGCGCTACGCCGAAGGACTCGACCGGCTGGAGCGCGAGTGGCTGCCGGCGTACCGCCCGCCTCGCGCCGCCGGCGCCGACGACACGCTCGCCGCGCTCGTCTGGAGCAACTTCTATCTCGCCTACCAGGGCGGGAACGACCGCGAACTGCAGCGGCAGTTCGGGCGGCTCCTCGCCGGGTTGTTGCAGCGGCACGCACCGGCGCTGCTCGAGCCGCGCCGGCCGCGACCCCACGCGCGCCCGCGGGTCGCGCTCGTCTCCCGGTACTGGCGCGACTGCACGGTCGGGCACTACTTCGCCTCGTGGATCGGCGCGCTGCGCGGGCGCGGGTCGGACGTGCATCTGGTCATGACCGGCCCGCCGGACGAACACACCGAGCGGCTGCGTCGGCAGGCGAACGCCTACCACCACTGGCCGCTCCCGCCGGCGCCGCTCGCGCGGCGGCTGCTCGCGCAGGACTACGACCTGATCGTCTATCCCGAACTGGGGATGGACCCGACCTGTCTGCTGCTGGCGGCGATGCGCCTCGCGCCGGTCCAGTGCTGCGCCTGGGGACATCCGGTGACCCCGGGCCTGTCGAACATCGACCGCTACTTCTCCTGTGCGGAGATGGAGCCCCCGCAGGCGCAGGAGCACTACAGCGAGCCGCTGATCCTGCTGCCGGGCCTGGGCACGCGCTACTCGCCCGACGCCGCGCCGCCGCCGGCCACGCGGTCCGAGCTCGGCCTGCCGGACGACGCGCGGCTCTACCTGGTTCCGCAATCGCCGTTCAAGCTGCACCCGGACTTCGACGCCGTGCTGGTGGCGATCGCCAGGGACGATCCTCAGGCGCGGTGGGTGATGTTCGAAGGCGTCGAGGAAGGCACGACCGCCCGATTGCGCCGCCGCCTCGGCCGCGTCTTCGCGGCCAGCGGCCTCGACGCGGAGCGCACGCTCATCGTCCATCCGCAGTGCTCGCGGCAGCGCTACCTGCAGATCAACCGGGTCTGCGACGTCATGGTCGACTCGCTCCACTGGTCGGGCGGCAACACCTCGCTCGACGCGCTGTCGGTCGGACTGCCGGTCGTCACCCGTCCGGGTGCGTTCATGCGCGGACGCCAGAGCGCGGCGATGCTGCGAAGGCTCGGCCTCGACGACCTGATCGCGGACACCGACGAGGCCCTGGTGCGACAGGCGCTCGCCGTCGCCCGCGAGCCCGGGGCCCGCGCGGCGATCGCCGAGCGGATCGAGCGGCAGCGATCGGCGCTGTTCGACGACGAGGCGCCGCTCGAATCGCTGAGCGCGGCGGTGGCGGCGCTCGTCGGCTGACCAGCGGCGGCGCGACGTCGGCCCGAAGGCCGACCCGTCGATGCTGCGGCGCAAACGCCCACCGGACGCGGCTCTTCGCCGCATCGCCCGGTGGTTCGCTATCGCGCATTGCGCGGCGCACCAACCCCACCGGTGTCGAATTTTCGCAACGCCGGCCGCTTTCCGACGAGCGGCGGCCCGGTGTGCAACCCTGGGGACAAGCGCGGGAAAACCCGGGGATATGCCGGGCGTGCGGCGCCAAAAGCCTGTTTCGCTTGCTCTTTTCGCGGGCCTTTCTTGTGGGTGATTGCGCCCTTGCGCAATGCCGACCGACCCACTATGCTTTGTGTTGAACCGGCACTTGAACACTAGATGTAGTAGATTCTGATTCCTAAGCGGATTTCCGACCCCTCCCGTGCCGACGCTGCGCCCGCAGGCGTGCCGCCAGAAGCGCCACGAGAGGGGAACCCACGGGAGATCCGCGACGGGCTCGGGTTCGCGTGAACGTCCCGCCGCGAGCGAACACCGCGTCCGATACCTACAACGACAAGATTTTCAGGAGATTCACCGATGCCCATCGCCGCTCCGACCCCCGCCACGGGTGCAGCGCCAGCCCAACCTCCACGCGACCTGATCTCCGGAGCAACGGGCACTCCCGTGTCGAGCGGAGCCGATCCGCGATTCGCGCAATACAAGGTCATCCGCCGCAACGGCGCGGTCGTCGGCTTCGAGCCGTCGAAGATCTCGATCGCGATGACCAAGGCGTTCCTCGCGGTGAACGGCGGGCAGAGCGCCGCGTCGGCGCGCGTGCGCGAACAGGTGAGCGTGTTGACCGAGTCGGTGGTCGCGGCGTTGATCAAGCGCAAGCCCGAGGGCGGCGCGATCCACATCGAGGAGATCCAGGACCAGGTCGAGCTGGCGCTGATGCGCGGCGGCGAGCACGAGGCGGCGCGCGCGTACGTGCTGTATCGCGAGAAGCGCGCGCAGGAGCGCGCGGCGAAGGTCGACGCGAACGTCAAGCAGCACGAGATCGAGATCTCGGTCACCGAGAACGGCCAGCGGCGCAAGCTCGACCTCGCGCGGCTGACCGCGCTCGTC
>JAXMFN010000020.1:0-57116 GCA_046347725.1 Burkholderiales bacterium | reverse complement strand
AGGCGGCGGCGTAGCCGGCCGGTGCGACGTCGGTGCGGCGCAGAGCGTAACGCCCGTCGCCCAGGAGCGCGGCGACGATCGTGGCGGCGACCAGGAACGCAGGGTACTCCCAGCCGCCGTTCTGCGCGGTGAAGAGCCAGCCGTTGCCGGCGTGCGCCCAGGTCGCGCCGACGAGGATCGGGACCAGCGCCGAGGCGACGATGCGGGTGTGGAAACCGACGATCAGCAGCACGCCACCGATCAACTCGGCGGCGATCGTCAGGTAGGCGAGCGGGCCGGGCAGCCCGATCGACTCGAAGAACTTCACGGTGCCGGCCACGGTGAACACCGAGATCTTGAGCCAGGCGTGGGCGACGAACATCACGCCCAGGGTGAGCCGCAGGATCAACGCGGCGAGGTCGATACGACGGTCGTTCATGGACGTCTCCGTTTCGGGTTGGGCGGCCGGGGGAGCCGCGACGCAGCGAACGATAGAGGTTGCTGAAGGTGAGATAAACATTACAAAGATGGACAGATTGTTGCGAATTACGCAATAATATACCGATGGATCGATTCCAGGCGATCCGGACCTTCGTCGCGGTCGTCGAGCAGGGGAGCTTCGCCCGCGCCGCCGACCGTCTCGACCAGTCGGTGTCGTCGGTCTCGCGCCAGGTGGCCGAGCTCGAGACCCACCTGGACGCGAGGCTCCTCAACCGCACGACCCGGCGGCTGTCGCTGACCGAGGCCGGCCGCGCCTTCCACGAGCGCTCGGTGCAGCTGCTCGCGGACCTGGACGAAGCCGAGCAGGCGGCGAGCGGTGGCGCCGCGACGCCGCGCGGCACGCTGAAACTCACCTGCCCGATCACCTACGGCGTGCGCGTGCTCGCCCCGCTGGTCGGATCGTTCGCGGCGCGCTATCCGGACCTGCGGCTCGACGTCGAACTGTCCGACCGCGCGGTCGATCTGGTCGACGAAGGCTTCGACCTGGCGGTGCGCATCGGCGCGATCCGCAACCCGACGCTGGTCGCGCGCCGCATCGGGGAGACGCGGCTGGTGTGCTGCGCGGCGCCGGCCTACCTCGCCGGGCGCGGCACGCCGGCCTCGCCCGAGGACCTCGCGCGACACGCCTGCCTCACCTACGAGTACGCGCCGGTGCGCTCGCAGTGGCGCTTCGTCGACGCTCAGGGACGCGAGCGGATCGCCAAGGTCGGCGGCCCGATCCACGCCAACAACGGCCGGATGCTGACCGCGCTCGCGGTCGAGGGCGCCGGCGTCACTTTCGAGCCGGATTTCATCGTCGAGCCCGAGATCGCCGCCGGACGACTGGTGCCGATCCTCGCCGACTTCACGCCGCCGGCGATCCCGATCCACGCCGCGTATCCGAGCCGGCGGCACCTCTCCGCGAAGGTGCGCGCGTTCATCGATCATCTCGTGTCCGCCACCGCGGGTCCGGCGGCGTCGAGCGCGGCGCCGTAGGATCGCGGAGGTGATCGCCGGCCGGGAGCGCGACCGGGGGAATGCAGGCCGGCGTCGATCGACGACGCGCTCCCTGGACTTGATCGGGATCAAGCATCGTGTCTCTCGGTGGCGAACGCCCTTGCGTTCGCCGCGGCTCCGTGAATACTGCTGTGCACGACAGGCGTAAGGGACTGGGGGCCTCCGCCGCGAGTCGGTGTTTCATTGCGGAGGTCCCATGAGCAAGCCGCGGTTCGTCGCACTGGTTCTCGGAGTGACCCTGTTCGCGGGGGGGGGCGTCGGCGGCCACGCTGCCCGGCCCTGACCTCGAATCGACCAGCCTCATCGTCAAGTTCGAGCGGCAAGCGGCGAGCCCGATCCTGCCCGAAGACGTCGTCGACGTCGTCACCGACGCGGTCGCGACCCAGGGCGTGGCGCTGACCGGCGCCGACTGGGCGCTCTACTCGCGCATCGGTTCGCCGGCGAGCGCGAACTGGTTGATCCACCACCGCTTCCCGGTCGACTACCTCGACGCGCTGCGTGCCGAGGATCCGGAACATCCCGAGCTGCACCTGCAGGAGTACGTCGTGCTGAGCTACGCCGATGTCGGCACGCGGCTCGCCGCCGAAGGCAAGCTCGCGACCGACAAGGCGATCCGCTCGTTCCGGCCGAATTCGCGGATGGGGTTCAGCCTGCGGATCAACGACCACTACGTCCGCGTAACCGGCCCGTCGCAGATCCCACAGGGCTACCAGTGGGCGCTCGAGGCGATCGGGGCGATGACGCCCTGGAACAACCTGACTCTGCAAAGCGGATGGGACAAGGCGACCGGGTTCGGGTACGTGACGGTGATCGACTCGGGTATCCAGAAAAACCATGAGGATCTGCAGGAGAACTTCCGGGCGCATTTTTCGCAGGCGTTCTACTCGGGCGTCTGCACGGGAGAGTCGCAGGTCGATGTCGACGAAACGGGCAGCACGAACATCAACTGCCAAAACACTTTTGTCGGTCACGGAACCCATGTCGCCGGGATCATCGCCGCGACCGCGAACAATTCAATAGGCGTCGGAGGAGTGTGCTGGAACTGCTCGCTGATAATTGCCAAAGCGTACCAAGCCAACGACGTATTCATCGCTCAGCGGATCAACGCGCTAGTTCACGGCATCAATCGAGGCAACCAAGTTGTGAACATGAGTTGGGGGCGCGAGCACTACCTGAATCGAGAACTTCGGCGTTTACCGCAAAGAATCTGCCGCTGTGCAACCTGAATCCGAATCCAGGATGCCGACGGATTCTGCGACGCCATCGACCTCGCGGCAACCGGCGCGACCTCGATCCTTGTCGCGGCTACCGGGAACGAGAACGAGCCAGAACTCGAATCGACTTCCCAGCCAGCGAGCCGTCGGTGATTGGTGTTGCAGCGGTCAATTCTGCCGGACGAGGTTTGGTTTCAACTCGGCGAGGGAATCCGCCGGCGCATATCACCCGAGCAGGGGTCGAGTCTGGGCAAGTTGCGAACAACGCGGCCATCGCGACTACATCGGCGCCGACCTCGTCGCGCCAGGTGCGAGGATCGTCTCGACGTTCTATGCGGGCGCCACCTGGGGACAGAGCCTCGATCACTGGGTTGCAACGACATGACCTACACGGCGATGCGTCCTACGACGAGTGTACCGGCACATCGATGGCCGCGCCGCACGTTGCAGGCCGGCCATGGCGATTGTCCGTTCAATCAATCCCGCTCTCGTCAGCAGCGGTTTCGATCGCATCATGGCTCTTGCAGCGACCGGTGCGAACGTGCCGTATCCGGCGAGCTTCGGCAGGCCGGGGAACTTCAAGATGCCGAGCCTGCTGGCGGCGGTGAACCAGGCGATCGCCAACGGCTACACCTGGCCCGCGTTCGCGATGGTGACGAGCACAGGCCAGTGGAATCGCTTCACGACGGCCGCGCCGCAGATGGCCAGGGCCGCGATCGCCGGAACGATGCTGCCGACGTTGGTATCGCCGTTTTCGCCGGTGTACTACGTTCCGGATCCGAATGCGCCGGTGGTGACCGGTTACACCACCTTCCCCGATTCGACGGTGCAGCCGCGCGCGTATTTCAAAGTCTACACAAAGCTCAAGGCGAGCCAGACGGCGCTGAAGCCCCTCTATCGGCTGAGCAAGCTCCAGAATCTGGGCAACGGGCGCGACGAGTGCGGAAATCTGATGCCGGTACCGACCAAGCCGATTCCGGTGATCCACACGTACACAACGAGCAAGCCCACGCGCATTCAACTCATGGGGACGGGCGCCGGCCAGTGCTACAAGTACGACGGTGTCGAAGGGTACGTCGCACCGTCGAATCTCGGAGGGCTGCAGGAGCTGATCCAGCTCTACAACCCGACGGCGGACTCCTACATCCTCGTGCCGTCGTCGAAGCTCGCGCTCGCCAACGGACTCGGGTACACGCAGCAGCAGACCTCGCTCGGCTTGGTCGTGCCGAATTGAGGCCGGGAGACGATCATGAGGCGCACTCTCGTTGCAGCATCGATGGCCGTGCTGGGTGGAATCCTCACTCTGGTGGCAGCGAGCGCCCACGCGGCGGAGTTCGGCAAGCTCCTGAAGGTGACCGGTGACCGCCAGATCGTGCTGGGGCATGGCCCGAATGGAAAGGCGCCTTTCGCCGTCCGAGCACTGGACATTTCGGGTCTGCCGTTGCCCGGAGTCGTCATTCGTGCTCGATCGACCGCGGTCTCGGAGCCGTGGTGTGGGCGGAATCGAGACGAATTCGGCTTCTTCGGATTCAACGCCTCCTTCGAGTCGCCAGACTGTACTTATCCGCCGGCGGGCACCGGCATCACTGGCCAAGACGGTTCGACCTCGCTGTCGATGGGCGACCAAAATTTCTCTCCGTCGGCATTTCTGATGGCAGCGTCCGCGGATCTCGGGACGACGTCGGTACCTGAAGGTCGTCGGATTCAGTTCTTCTCGATCGTCCGCGTCGTGAACCCGCCCGCCGGTCAGCCGCAGGTCGTCGTCGAGTACTTCCACGACACCGCGCGCAACTACTTCAACACGATCGACCAGGCCGAGATCGACGCGCTCGACGCCGGCACCTTCGCCGGCTGGACGCGCGAGGTCGGGTCGTTCATCGCCTGGCCGAGCGCGGCCGCGGCGCCGGAGGGCGCGGTGCCGGTGTGCCGGTTCTTCGGCAGCAAGTTCACCTCGCACTTCTACACCGCCGATCCGGCCGAGTGCGACGCGGTCGTGGCCAACTTCCCGGACTGGGTGCTGGAGACGCGCGAGGCGTTCTGGATCTTCCTGCCCGACAAGACGACCGGTGCGTGCCCGGAGAACCTGATGCCGGTCTGGCGGGTCTACCGGCCGAGCGGGCCGAACCACCGCTACGTGACCGACCGCAACGTGCGCGACACGATGGTCCTGCTGGCCGGATGGATCGCCGAGGGTTACGGTCCGGACGCGGTGATCATGTGCACGCCGAGGTAGCGGGACGCTTCGGCCGGCCACCGGCGGTGCCGGCGGATCGCCTTCGCTGGGGCTACAGCACCGCCTCCACGCCCTTGCGGTCGATCAGGTTGAGGAGTTTGAGGGACGGGCCGCTCGGCTTCTTGTCGCCGACCTCCCACTTCTGCACGGTGGACACGCTGGTGTTGAGTACCGCGGCGAAGACGGCTTGGCTCAGACGCGCCTGCTCGCGCAGCGACTTGATCTTGCGCGGCGGCATCTCGTGAACGTCGAGATGGCACAGCGCGTCGAACTCTCCCATGCGCCGCTTGCTGATGAGCCCGGCGCTGCGCAAGCCCCGTGCCGTCTCATGCATCTCGCCGAGAATGCGGCTCTTGCGTCGGGTCGTCGCCATGTCGTACCTCCACGATTTCGCCCGCGGCGATGGCGGCCGCCAGTCGGCGGGTATCGAGCTCCAGCAACTCTTTCGCCACTTCCTGGAGCACCTTCAGTTCGTCGTTGTCGATATCGGCCCGCTCGTTCTTGCCGAACCCGTAGAGAAAGAACCAGCGGCCCACGCGTTTCGTGGCCACGATGGTGCGCGCGCCGCCGCGTTTGCCGCGGCCGGGCAGCGCGACCCGTTTCTTCAGCAGGTGGCCGCCCAGGTCGGCGTCGACGAGACCCCTTTCCATCTCGGCGACGGCTGCGTCCAGGTCGACATCCGTGAGGCCCGCCTTGCGCATCCAGCGGCCGAAAGTCCGAACCCGAAACACCTGCCGCGTCACAGGACTATACCACTAAGTGCGATAGATATGGAATCGCCGGCGAGCCGCAGCGACGAGGTCGGCCGGCGCGCGGCCGCGATTGTCAGCCGTCAGACGCTCATGCCGGGCGCGAGGAGGACCTGCGTCTCCGGATGGCGCCGCATGTACGAGCGCACGTACGAGCAGTAGGGCGCGACCTTGAGGCCCTGCCGGCGCGCGTGCTCGATCGTCGCGGCGACGAGCTGACCGGCGATGCCGCGGCCCTCGAGCGCGATCGGCACCTCGGTGTGGTGGATCTGCAGGATGTCGCCGACGCGCCGGTAGTCGCAGCGGGCGAGCGCGCCGTCGATCAGCGCTTCGAACCGCCGCGCGTCGGCGTTGTGGACGACTTCGACCGTGGTCCGCTCGTTCATGACCTTCGGGATGCTAGCAGAGGCGCGCCCGGCGCGTTTCCCGTAGGATGCGCGGCGTCCCCGCCATGACCGAACGCTCCTTCGACGTCGTCTGCCTGGGCCACGCGGCCTGGGACCGCGTGCACACGGTCGACGCGATCCCGTCGGTGCCGACCAAGCTGCGCGCCAGCGCCTACCGCGAAGTCGGCGGCGGCATGGCCTCGAACGCCGCGTGCGCGATCGCTCGGCTGGGCGGCCGGGTCGCCTTCCTCGGGCGCGCCGGCGACGATCCGGCCGGCGCCTCGATCGAGCGCGAGCTGGTTGCCTACGGCGTCGACACGGCGCAGGGTTTCCGCCGCTTCCCCGGCTGCCGCTCGTCGCAGTCCACGGTGATCGTCGACGCCCGCGGCGAGCGGCTGATCGTCTCGTTCCTGGGCGACGTCCCGGACGAGCCGTCGTGGCTGCCGCTCGGGATCGTCCGCGGCGCGAAGGCGGTGCTCGCCGACGTCCGCTGGCCGTCGGGCGCGCGCGCTCTCTTCGCGGCGGCGCGCGAGGCCGGCGTCACCACGGTGTTCGACGCCGACGTCGCCGATCCCGAGGTGATCGACACGCTCCTGCCGCTGACCGACCACGCGGTGTTCTCGGAGCACGGGCTCGCGCGCTGGGCCGGGCTCGCCGGTCACGCCGATCCGCAGGCGATCGCGATGGCGCTCGAGCGGGCGTGGAACGTCGTCCGCGAGCGGGCCCGCGAGTCGGCGACGACGCGGGTCTGCGCGGTGACGGTCGGCGAGGCGGGCTCCTGGTGGCGGACCGGCTCGGGGACCTTCCACGTGCCGGCGCCGCGGGTGGTCGCGGTCGACACGCTCGCCGCCGGTGACGTCTTCCACGGCGCCTACGCGCTGGCGATCGCCGAGGGCCGCGACGTTCCCGAGGCGGCGCGGTTCGCATCGGCCGCCGCCGCGATCAAGTGCACGCGGCCGGGCGGACGCGCCGGCGCGCCGACGCGCGATGAGGTCGACACGCGGTTTCCTGCGGCGATCGGAGCCGCTAGCGGTCCGCGCGGCTGAAGTAGCGTTCGATCAGGAACGGCTCGTCGAAGTGCCGCCGGCCGACGAACGCGGTCGCGTGGCGGCCCCACTGCCGCATCGCGCCGGCCGAGACGATCCCGGTCGGCCAGAAGAGCGCGCGTTCGGGGCGCTCGGAACCCCCGACGAGGCCGTCCGGGCGGAAGAGGCTCCGGGTGCCGCCACCGTTGTCCCTCAGGCTACGCAGGTCGCCGTCCGCCGCCAGCGTGTAAGTGATCACTGCGCTACTGGAGGCTGCGCTGCGCGGATCTTCGGCTGGGTCCTCCCCGATCAGTACCCGGCGCAGGTAGTGGGTGCCCGAGGCGACGACCAGCGTCGCGCGAGGTCCGGCGGTGAGCGGCGGCAGGGTCTGGACGACCAGCGCGCCCTCCTCGACGCTTCCCGCCGCCGGCCTTTCGACCAGGCGTCCGGTCGGGATGAACTGGTGGTAGCAGCCGCAGGCGTGGATCGTGTCGAAGACCAGCGGCGCGCCGTCGCGGTCGAGCGTGACACGCCAGACGAGCCCGTCGAGCCGCCCGGCCAGCGGATCGCCGGGAAACTGCGACGGGCGATCCGGGAACCAGATCGTGTAGACGAGTTGCGGCAAGAGCGTCCGGTCGAAGCGCGTCCACGCGAGCCGGGTCGTCACCACGACCGAGGCCGGATCGACGTCCGGCCGGCCATCGGCGCGCAGGACGACGTGACCCGGACGGTCGGCCGGCGTCGCCTCGTCGATCACCCAGGCCGGCGCGTAGGCGGCGAACAGGCGCTCGACCGCAGCGGGATCGGCGCGCGGCGCCGGCGGGAACGCGTCGGAAGCGACGAGCGCGCCGACGGTGCGCCGGAGCTCCGCGACGTCGACCGCGGCGCCGACCGGCCGGTAGATCTTCGACACGCCGCGGCGCGGGAGGTCGGCGAGCGGCAGCGACCAGGCGGCGCGCGTCTCGCGCTCGTAGACGCGGATCCCGGCAGCGTAGCCGAAGGCGGTGAACGGATAGAGCCCGAGCGCGCGCAGCCGGTCGTCGTAGTCGTCCGGGACGCTCGCGGCGGACAGGATAAAGGCGCGGGCGCCGGGGACCTCGAGGTCGAGCGCGAGCACCCGCTCGGCGCAGGCGTCGATCCGCCCGGCGTCGCCCGCGTCCGGATCGGCGACGTCGGCCGGGAGCGCGTCCACGAGTGCTCGGACCCGGGCGCGCCGTTCCTGCGGCAGGTTCGCGATCTCGACGGCGCGCGCGTTGCGGTCGAGCGAGCGCATCGCGCCGACCCAGTCGCCGAAGCGGCCGGCGTCCATCGGCTCGCCGGCGTAGCTCGCGAGCAGGCGGTCGACGCGCAGCGTGCGGAACCCCTCGACGCGGGCGGTCCCACCGTCGCCGGTGCCGGCCCGGGCGACTTCGGCGTCGATCGCCTCGAAAAGCCGGACGCAGGCGGCGTCAGCGACGCGCGGCGGCGCCGGTGTGCCGCCCAGCGGCCCGATCGCGCAGCCGGCGGCGAGCGTGGCGATCACGCCGGCGACCGCGAAGGCGCCCGCCGGCGCTCGCGCGCGGGTTCGACGATCGCCACGGCCGGCCGGGGTCCTCACTGAGACATTGTAGGCGCCGGAACGGCGCGCCGATCCGCGCCACCCGGCCGGTACAATCGGCGCGGCCCGGACCGATGCCCGTGAACGACCCATCCCCGCCCGCGCCCGAGGCGTTCTCGAGCGTCCACACCGCCAGCTTCCCGGCGCTCCTGCGCGAGCTCGCCTCGTCGCTGATCGTCACGACGTTCCAGGCGGGACGGGTGATCCTGCTGCGGCCGCAGGGCGATGCGCTCAACACCCACTTCCTCGGGCTGTCGCGGCCGATGGGCCTCGCCGCGGACCCCAATCGGATCTTCGTCGGCGCCGCGCGCGCCGTCTACGAGTTCCGCAACGTCCCCGCGGTCGCGGCGCGGCTCGACCCGCCGGATATCAACGACGCCGTCTACCTGCTGCGCAACGTCCACGTCACCGGGCACGTCGACATCCACGAGATGGCGTTCGCGCGCGACGAGTGCTGGTACGTCAACACGCTGTTCTCGTGCCTGTGCACGCTCGACAACGAGCACAGCTTCGTGCCGCGCTGGAAGCCGCGGTTCGTCTCCGGCTACGCGCCCGAGGATCGCTGCCACCTGAACGGTCTGGCGATGGCCGACGGGCTGCCGCGCTACCTGACGGCGCTGGGTCGGTCCAACGTGAAGGAAGGCTGGCGCGTGAACAAGCGCAGCGGCGGGATCGTCCTCGACTTCGCGTCCGGCGAGATCGTCGCGACCGGCTTGTCGATGCCGCATTCGCCGCGCCTCCACCGCGGCCGGCTGTGGGTGCTCGAGTCGGGCAAGGGCGCGCTGTCGACCGTGGATCCGAACAGCGGGCGCGTCGAGACGCTCGTGCAATTGCCCGGCTTCACCCGCGGGCTCGATTTCCTCGGGCCGATCGCCTTCGTCGGCCTGTCGCAACTGCGCGCGTCGAACCCGTTCACCGACATCCCGCTCACCGACCAGAACCCCGATCGGGCGAGCGGCGTGTGGGCGGTGAACATCGACACCGGGCGGATCGTCGCCTTCCTGCGCTTCTCGGCGACCGTCGAGGAGATCTTCGCGGTGCAGGCGCTGCCGGGACTGGTCTCGCCGCTGATCCTCGAGGAGGATCATCCGCTGCTCGCGTCGACCTGGGCGATTCCCGATGAACTGCTGGCCGAGGTCGAACTCGCGCCGGAGAGACCCGGCGGCGAGGACGGTCGGGGGGCCGGCGAGGTCGCGGGCGGCTCGACATAGACGCGAATGCGCGGAGGATCGGCGATGGCGGAGGGCGGAGCGATCGATGTCGGCGCCGGCGAGTACCGGCTGGTCGAGGTACTGGGACGGCTCACGCCGGCCGTACGAGACGAGATCGTCGGCATGTGGACCGCCGAGGGCGTAGTCGCGCCGGCCGAGGCGCAGCGGCGGGTCGCCGAGGTCGTCCTGGTCGCGCGGGCGGCCGACGGAACCGTCGCCGGCGTCAACACCGCCTACGTGCAGAAGGCGCCGGGGACGAGCGCGAACTACTGGTTCTACCGGATGTTCCTGAGGCCGGCGCACCGGGGCAACTGGGCGCTGCCGCGGGCGATGTTCGTCCACGCGATCGAGGTCCTGCGCCGCCACCCGCATCCGGCCCATCCGCTGGGTTTGGTCGCGATCGTCGAGAACCCGAGGCTGATGCGCAAGGCGGCCGCCGCTACGGTCGCCGAGCTGGGTGCGACACGGCTCGGGCGGGATGCGCAGGGACGCGACGTCTGGTGCGTCAATTTCGACGGCACCGTGCCGGTCGCGCCGCCGGGGCTGCTGCGCCCGGCTTGATCGGGATCGCCGGGACCCCGCGCCTGCCGCGAACCACCTTGCGAGGCGCCGCCGCCCCCCCTAGACTTCGCGCTACTCCGGTGGTCGAAAGCGGAAAGACCATGAGCTAAGAGTGGTCATGCGTCGGTCCGGTGTACGTTCCGCCGAATCGTGCCGTTTGCCATTGCACCAGGGGGAGAGCATGGCGACATTGAAGACCATCCGGCCGGGATCCGGTCTGCGCGCAAGTCCTTTGTTCGCGGCGCTGGCGGCCGCCGGTCTGGTGGCGCCGCTCGCGTCGCATGCCGCGACGATCGTGGTGACCCACGGTGGCGACGCCGGCAGCGGCTCGACCTGCACGTTGCGCCAGGCGGTCGCGATGATCGACTCCGCCGGCGGCGCGCAGGGCACCTGCGCGAACAGCTCGGTGGACGCGTTCGGCGTCAGCGACCAGGTCGATCTGTCCGGACTTTCGGGCGTGATCACACTGAGCGGCACCGAAATCGGGTGGTCGAACGAGAGCATCCGGTTCGTGGGGCCGGCGGCCGGCCCGGCGACGCTCCGCATTTCCGGCAACGGCCAGAGCCGCGTGTTCAACGCATTGCTCGGAGGGGGCGGCAATATCACCCAAATCGAGAACCTGACGATCGAGAACGGCCGATCGGCCGGCGCCGGTGGGTGCGTGCTCGCCAGCTCGCTGAACCTCGGGAACTCGATCGTCACCGGCTGCGTCGCGGAACCCAGCCCGCAGAAGTACATCGGTCTCGCCTGGGGCGGCGGGATCGCCGCCAACGTTCTCTCCTCCGAGCAGTCGACGATCGCCAACAACAGCGCGGTCGACGGCGGCGGCGGTGCGTTCGCGAAATACGCGGACTTCGAGAACAGCACGGTCGCGAACAACACCGTCACCGGCAGCAGCTGTTCGATCGTGAACAACGCGTATTCGAAATATGAATGCACGGTGAAGTCGCCGGGGGGCGGCGGCGTGCTCGCCGGCGTCGCCAATTTCAACAGGTCGACCATCAGCGGCAACACGGTCAACGCGACGTTCTTCGACTACACCTCCAACGATCCGACGGACCTGGACGCGCACCTCGGAATCGGCGGTGGCGTGACGGTGCTCGGAGCGAAGTACATCTTCGGCTACGACGCCGCCGTGTCCAAGGCCACGCTCAAGCCGACGTTCGCGAAGGCGAAAGCGACGCTGATGGCGACCGAGCGCGGGCGCCGGGCGGTCGCCGCGTTCGAAGCGAACGCCGAAGCGCGCGCGAAGGCGCGGTCCGCGTGGCGGTCGGCCGCGAAGGACTTCCGGTCGACGTCGCGCGCGCCGACGGATCAGCGCGCGCGAAGCAAGGTCGACGGCTATCAGCTGTACAGCCTGGGGCTTTTCGCATCGACGGTCAGCGGCAACCGGGTCCAGGGACCGAACAACCCGGCAGTCAACGGAAAATACGTCGGCGGCGGCGTGGCGTCGCTGGCGGTCGCCTACGAGATATCGGGGGGAGGCGCTAGCTACAAGTACCTTCTCGGCACCAACAACGACGAGATCGCGAACAGCACGATCTCGGGCAACCGGCTCCCGTTCTTCCCGCCGCCGCCGGACAACCCGCCTCCGGACGGCACGCCGCAGAAGGGATCGGCGGGCGCGGCGTTCTTCGGCGGGCCGGTCGATTTCTCGAATAGCACGATCGTCGACAACACGTCGCAGATCGCCGGTGTCGCGATCTTCGCGGCGGGAGTGCCGAACGCACGGACCGCGAAGGTCCTCGGCGGCGGTGCGTTCGAGCGGATGTGGCGAACGCCGAGCGGGACGCGCACGCGAACCGAGACGCCCAAGGTCGCGCGCAACAAGGATTTCACTCCGATGGTCTGGGAGAGCACGATCATCGCGAACAACCCCGGCATCATCGACACGGCGTGTTCGGGAGACCCGGATATCTGCGCCGTCGGCGGGTCGAACAACCTGATCCGCAGACCGGGCATGGCTTTCCCGCCCGACACGATCGTGGGCAGGGACCCCAAGCTCGCGCCGCTGGCCAACTACGGCGGCACGGTCACCGGCGCGGCAGGACACGGGACGACCGGGCCGCTCAAGACCCACATCCTCTATTCGAACAGTCCCGCGCTCGACGCCGGGATCAATCTGGAGGGATTCCCGTTCGACGAGCGAGGGACCGGTTTCCCGCGGACCTTGGGCCCGGGCACGGACATCGGTGCGGTCGAGGGTTCGATTCCGAGCCCGGTGGTCCCGGTTCCGGCCCTCGGTCCGTGGATGCTCGGGCTTCTGTCGGCGCTGCTGGGTGCGCTGGGGCTCGCGCGGCGTCGACGTCCGGCACGCTAGGTCGCGATCGGTTGGCCTGACGGGCCGGCTGGGGCGGATCGCAGAACCGGAGGAGGTGCCGGTTCCAAGGCGGTCCGGAAGGAAGTGACGTGGATGCGCGAGAGGGGAAGAAGGTGACGGTTTCCAACGTTCGGAGCAAGGACAGGTTCCGCATCCGCCCGATCTCGGTCGCGTTGGCGGCTGCGGGTCTGGTGGCGCCGCTCGCGTCGCATGCCGCGACGATCGTGGTGACCCAGGGCGGGGACGCCGGCAGCGGCTCGACCTGCACGTTGCGCCAGGCGGTCGCGATGATCGACTCCGCGGGCGGCGCGCAGGGCACCTGCGCGAACAGCAGCGCGAACGCGTTCGGGGTCGACGATGCGGTCGACCTCTCCGGACTGTCCGGCGTGATCACGCTGACCGGCGGCCCGGTACAGTGGACCAATGCGATCATCGAATTCAGGGGCCCCGCTGCGGGTCCCGCCGCGCTGCGTGTCTCCGGTGGCGGGCTCACCCGGGTCTTCCAAGCCGGCGGCAACGCGACGTTCATCGACCTGACCATCGAGAACGGCCTCGCGGTGGGTCGCGGCGGCTGCATTTTCGCCGATAGCGTCGCCCTGATACGTTCGGTCGTCAGCGGTTGCGTCGCCCAGCACGGCTCGAGCGGCAACAAGTACAACGACACCGCGTTGGGCGGTGGTGTCTACACCCAGAATTTCTTCACCATCCAATCCTCGGTCGTCGGCAATACCGCAACCGACGGAGGCGGTGGAGTCCTCGCGGCCTACGCGGAGCTGCGTGCCAGCACGGTCGCGAACAACACGGTCACCGGGGGGACCTGCCAGTTCTCGGATACGGGCCAGAGCAAGTACGAGTGCACACCGATCTTGCTGGGCGGCGGCGGCATCCTCGCCGGCACGGTCAACCTGAACTCGAGTACGGTCTCGGGCAATACGGTGAACGCGACGTTCATCGACTACACCGGGACCGGCACCAGCGGCTCGGACGGGTTCATCGGCATGGGCGGCGGGATCACGTCGCTCGGCAGCAAGTACGTGTATGACGTCGCGACCTCGAAGGCGGCGCTCAAGCCGGTCTTCGCCAAGGCCCGTTCGGCGCTGATGGCGACCGAGCGGGGGCGTGCGGCGGTCGCGGCGTTCGAGTCGAAGGCCGCGGCGCGTGCGACCGCCCGCGCCGCCTGGACCGCCCAACGGGAGGCCCGGGCCGCGGAGAGCGGGGTGAAGCGCGCCCGCTCGAAAGCCGACGGCTACCAGAGCTACGGCCTGGGGCTGTTCGCGTCGACGGTCAGCGGCAACCGGGTGTTGGCGCCGGGCAACTCGGCCGTCAATGGGAAGTACTTCGGCGGCGGCGTGGCCGGGTTGTCGGTGATCGCTTCTTACCAGGCCTCCGACAAGTACTACCGGTACAACGACGAGATCGCGAACAGCACGATCTCGGGAAACTCGCTGCCTTCCGTCCCGCCGCCACCGGTCGGGACGCCGCCGCCCGGAACGCCGCAACATGGTGCGATCGGCGCGGCATGGTTCGGGTCGCCGGTCGATATCTTCAACAGCACGATCGCCAACAACGCCGCCAGGCAGGGTGCGGTGACGTTTCCCGGAGCGATCATACCGCCGAACGCCATGGTGTCGAAGACCTCGCGTCGAGGTCCCTTCGAGCGGATGCGCGACTTCTCGGCGTGGATACGGGATGCTGGAACATCGGCCGCCAAATCGGCACGAAACAAGGACTTCGCTCTTCCCACGTGGGTCAGCACGATCGTCGCGGACAACGCGTCCGATTTCGACGTCCTCTGCGTCGCTTCGTCGAGCTGCGCGATCGATGGGAACAACAACCTGATCCGCAATCCGGGCGTTGCCGTTCCACTAGACACGATCGTCGGCCAGAGCGCGCAACTCGCGCCGCTCGCGAACTACGGCGGCACGGTCACCGGCGCGCCCGGGCATCCGACCACCGGGGCGCTCAAGACGCACATCCTCTACAACGGCAGTCCGGCGATCGATGCCGGCATCAATCCGGAGGGATTCCCGTTCGACGAGCGAGGGGCCGGTTTCCCGCGGACCTTGGGCCCGGGCACGGACATCGGTGCGGTCGAGGGATCGATCCCGCGTCCCAATGTCCCGGTTCCAGCGCTCGGTCCGTGGATGCTCGGGCTGCTATCGGCGCTCTTGGGCGCGCTGGGCCTCGCCCGGCGACGACGGCCGAACGGTTGAGTGTGGCCGGGGCCCGCGACGAAACCTCGATAGGGACTCGCGCGATCCCCGGCGCATGATCCGGCGCAAGGTCGGGACGGTGGCGGACCGGTAGGATTGCATCGTTCCGGCCGGGGCCCGGTGCCGGTCGCCTTGGGAGTTCGTCCGCCATGACCTTCCGCTCGATCTTCGTCCACCTCGACGATTCGCAACAGTCCGAACTGACCCTCGACGCCGCGCTGCGGCTCGCGCGTCACTATCCCGCCGAACTCGACGGCGGCTATCTCGTGCCGACGCGGGAGATGACGCCGATGACCTCGGCGTTCCTGCCGTCCGACTTAGTCGAGGCGCGGATGAGGGCGACGGCCGACGCGCAGGCTGCCGCCGAGTCGAAGTTCCGCAAGGCCGCGGCCGCCGCCGGGGTGAAGTCGATCCGCTGGGTCGCGCCGGCCGGCGATCCGGTCGACGCGGCGGTCGTGCAGGCGCGCTACTCGGACCTCGCGGTCGTCAGCCAGCCGCCGCGCGAGGACCGCGCCGGCGCGTTCGCCAACGAGCTCGTCAACGCGGTGATCATGGATTCCGGCCGCCCGGTGCTCGTCGTGCCGTTCATCGGCGCCGGCAAGACGCTGGGCGAGCGCGTCCTGATCGCCTGGAAGGACTCGCGCGAATCGGCGCGCGCCGTCGACGACGCGTTGCCGCTGCTCAAGGACGCGAAGGCGGTGCAGGTGCTCGCGGTGACACCGCGCGACGACGAGTCTGTGCGCGACCACGTGACCGACCTCGCGGTCGAGGGATTCCTGCGCCGACACAACGTCACCGCGACGGTCAGACGGACGGTGGCGCCGGACATCCAGGCCGGCGAGTTCCTGTTGTCGCGCGCGGCGGACTTCGGCGCCGACCTGATCGTCATGGGCGGCTACAGCCGCCCACGGCTGTCGCGGCTGGTCTGGGGCGGCGTGTCGAAGCTGATGCTCGACTCGATGACCGTTCCGGTGTTCATGTCGCACTGACCCGCGCTGCAGGGCACCGCACCGACCGTCGTCGGTCGGGTGGTTCAGGCCGCGATCGCGCGCCCGTGCTCGCGGGTCGCATGGAAGCCGACTCGCGGCCAGTGCTCCATCGTCACCTGCAGGTTGTACTTGTTGCTCGCGAGGTACACCGGATTGCCGTCGACGTCGACCGCGAGCGATGCCGCGTTCTGCCGCTCGAAGTCGCGGCGGGTCGCGGCGTCGGGGAAGGTGAGCCAGCGGGCGGTCGAGATTCCGGGCGTGTCGTAGAGCGCGTCGACCTTGTACTCGGTCGCGAGGCGGTGGGCGACGATCTCGAACTGGAGCGGTCCGACCGCGCCCAGCAGGATCGAGTAGCCCGACTCGGGCGTGAACACCTGGATCGCCCCCTCCTCGCCCAGCTCCTGCAGGCCCTTCGCGAGCTGCTTGGTCTTCAGCGGATCGCGCGAGCGCGCGGCGCGGAAGAGCTCCGGCGCGAAATACGGGATGCCGGTGTAGGCGAGCGCCTCGCCCGATTCGCAGAGCGTGTCGCCGATCTGGAGCTGGCCGTGGTTGTGGATGCCGATGATGTCGCCGGCGACCGCGTCCTCGGAGGCGACCCGCTCGTTGGCCATGAACGTCAGCGCGTGCGCGATCTTCATCTCGCGGTCGAGTCGCAGGTGCTTCACCTTCATGCCCGGCGAGTAGCGGCCCGAGCAGACGCGGAAGAAGGCGATCCGGTCGCGGTGGCGCGGGTCCATGTTCGCCTGGATCTTGAAGACGAAGCCGCTGAACGGCGCCTCGGCCGGGTCGACCGATCGGATCGTCGCGTCGCGCGGTTGCGGCGGCGGCGCCCAGTCGACCAGCGCCTGCAGGATCTCCTGGACGCCGAAGTTGTTGATGCCCGAGCCGAAGAACACCGGCGACTGGCGCCCGGCGAGGAAGGCGTCGACCGAGAACGGGGCGCTCGCCGCCTCGATCAGCTCGACGTCATGGCGCAGCGCGCCGACGTCGTCCGGAGCGAGCGCGTCGAGCCGCGGGTTGTCGAGACCTTCGATCGTCTCGGCGTCGTCGCTCACCCGCTCCTCGCCCGGCGCGAAGCGCAGCAACCGGCGACCGAGCAGGTGGAACACGCCGCGGAAGCCGCGGCCCATGCCCAGCGGCCAGGTCACCGGCGCGCACTCGATCTTGAGAACCGATTCGATCTCCTCGAGGAGCGAGAGCGGCGGGCGGACCTCGCGGTCCATCTTGTTGACGAAGGTGATGATCGGCGTGTCGCGCAGCCGGCAGACCTCGAGCAGCTTGATCGTCTGCGCCTCGACGCCCTTCGCCGCGTCGATCACCATCACCGCGGCGTCGACGGCGGTCAGCACCCGGTAGGTGTCCTCGGAGAAGTCCTCGTGGCCCGGCGTGTCGAGGAGGTTGATCACGTGGCCGGCGTATTCGAACTGCATGACCGAGCTCGTCACCGAGATGCCGCGCTGTTTCTCGACCTCCATCCAGTCGGAGGTCGCGTGGCGCGAGCTCTTGCGCGCCTTGACCGTGCCGGCGAGCTGGATCGCGCCGCCGAAGAGGAGCAGCTTCTCGGTCAGCGTCGTCTTGCCGGCGTCCGGGTGCGAGATGATCGCGAACGTGCGCCGCCGGGCGACCTCGTCGGCGAGGTCGGAGGCGGCGGACGCGGGCGCCGGATTCGGGCGGTGGGTGTCGTTCATCGGGAACGATGGGGTGGCGCCCGACGGACCGGTGGACGGCACGCGAGCGCGCGGATCGACGCCGGAGCGCGGCTTGGAACCGTGACCGGCGGCGGGCGGGCGCGAATTATATCGGAAGCGGCGTCCGGTCCCCGGTGGCGGGCGCGATAATCCGCTCACGCCGTTCGCGACCGACGTCCATTTGCCCGGCCCCCGCCTGATCGCGCACCTCGACATGGACGCGTTCTACGCGTCGGTCGAGCTCCTGCGCTACCCGGAACTCGCCGGCCAGCCGGTCGTGATCGGCGGCGGCCGACGGCACGCTCCGGCCGAGGCGGTCGATCCGGCGACCGGTGCGATGGTCCGCAAGTTCGCGACGCTGGCCGGCTACACCGGCCGCGGCGTGATCACGACGGCGACCTACGCGGCGCGGGCGCTGGGCGTCGGCTCGGCGATGGGCCTGATGAAGGCGGCGAAGCTCGCGCCGCAGGCGATCCTGCTGCCGGCGGATTTCGACGCCTACCGCGGGATGTCGCGGCGGTTCAAGGCGGCGGTGCGCGAGATCGCGCCGGTCGTCGAGGACCGGGGCATCGACGAGATCTACATCGATCTCTCCGGCGTGCGGCTGCCCGAACACGAGGGCGAACCGGAGGACGACGCCGACGCGTGGTGGCGCGCGCGCGACGTCGCCGCGGCGCTCAAGGCGGCGGTGCGCGAGGCGACCGGACTGACCTGTTCGGTCGCGGTGGCGCCCAACAAGCTCGTCGCCAAGATCGCCTCCGAGCTCGACAAGCCCGACGGACTCACCGTCGTGCGCGAGGCCGACATTCCGCTGGTGATCTGGCCGCTGCCGGCGAAGCGGATCAACGGCATCGGCCCGAAGGCCGCGGCGCGCCTCGACCGTCTGGGCATCGCCACGATCGGCGAGCTGGCGCAGGCCGATCCGCGCAAGCTCGCCGCGGCGTTCGGCGCCGGCTACGCGCAGTGGATGGTCGACGCGGCGAACGGGCGCGACGATCGCCCGGTCGTGACCGAGAGCGAACCCAAGTCGATCTCCCGCGAGACGACGTTCGAACGCGACCTCTCGGTGCGCCGAGACCGCCCGGAGCTCTCGCGCGTTTTCACCTGGCTCGCCGACCGCGTCGCCGGCGACCTCGCGCGCAAGGGTTACGCCGGCCGCACGATCGGCGTCAAGATCCGCTTCGAGGACTTCACGACCGTCACGCGCGATCTGACGATCGACTCGCCGACGCAGGATGGCGCCGCGATCCGTCGCGCGGCGGGCCAGTGCCTCAAGCGGATTCCGCTGGGACGCCGAATCCGGCTCCTGGGGGTGCGGGTCGGGTCGCTGGTGCCGGCGCCGGAATCGGGCGAGGCGATCGACGACGACGAGGACGGCTAGTCCGGCCGGGGGGCCGGGCGAGCGTCCGCGCGACATCCGACCGGCGGAACCGGCCCGCCGGCTTCACCGCGGGGCGAGCGGTATCATGTCGGCCCGCAGGTCCGAAAGCCCGGGAGGTGCCATGTCCGAAGTCCGCCTCGTCATCGTCGCCATCGCGGCCACCGCTGCGCTGCCCGCGCACGCCACCATGCCGATCCTGCCGCCCGCGTCGGTTCCCGGCATCGGCCTGTTCGGCGTGATCGCCACCGGCGTCGCCGCCGCGGTCATCGCCTGGTGGCGGATGCGCAAGTAGCGTCCCGCTGCCCGTCCGGCATGTCCGTTCCGCGCCGTGGACGCGCCGACGCTTACCGCCCTCGTCTACACCGGCGCGCTCCTGGGCGGGTTCATCGCCATCGCCACCTGGGAGTCGATCGCCCCGGCCCGCGCACCCCGCCTCGCGATCGCGCGGCGCTGGCCGCCGAATCTCGCTCTGCTCGCGTTCAACCAGGTCGTGCTTCCGCTGGTCGTTCCGGTCTCGAGCGCGGCGGCCGCCTGGACCGCGCAGGCGCATGGCTGGGGATTGCTCAACCGCGTCGACGTCGCGCCACCGGTCGCGTTGGTGGTGACGATGGTCGCGATCGACGCGGTCCGCTACCTCCTCCACCGTGCGATGCACCGGCTCGATCCGCTGTGGCGGCTGCACCGGGTCCACCATAGCGACCTCGACTACGATTGCACGCTGTCGTTGCGGTTCCACCCGTTCGAGGCGCTGACCTCCGCGCTGACGCTCGGGGCCGTCGCGATCGCGCTGGGCGCGCCGCCGTGGGCCGTGGTCGCGTCCGACGCGGTCACGCTGGCGATGGGGCTGTTCTCCCATGGCAACATCCGGATCGGGCGAGGCGTCGAACGCGCGTTGCGACGGTTGATCGTGACGCCGGCGATGCACGCGACCCACCACAGCGTCGTGCGCGACGAGACCGACAGCAACTTCGGCGCGGTCTTCTCTTGGTGGGACCGCCTGGGCGGCACCTGGCGCGAATCCGCGCGAGCCGGCGACGCGATCGAGTTCGGTCTCGCCGGGGAGCGCGACCCCGCGCGCCTGGGTCTGGTCGCGCTCCTCGTCATGCCGTTTCGGCCGCTGCGCCGGACTTGAGCGGATCGCCTCGCCCGTCGCGGCCGTTACACTGACGCTTTTCCTCCTGGCGCGATCGTTCCGCGCCCCGCTGCTCGACCATGACGACCTACCCGCACCTGCTCGCTCCGCTCGATCTGGGCCACGTCCGGCTGCCCAATCGCGTGCTCATGGGATCGATGCACACCGGCCTCGAGGAGGAGAAGGGCGGATTCGCGAGGCTCGAGCGCTTCTACGCCGAGCGCGCGGCCGGCGGCGCCGGACTGATCGTCACCGGTGGGATCTCACCCAATCTCGCCGGCCGCCTGACGCCGTTCTCGTCGCAGCTCTCGTACCCGTGGCAGGTCGGCAAGCACCGCGGGATCGCCGACGCCGTGCACGCCGCCGGCGGTCGCATCGCGCTGCAGATCCTGCACGCCGGCCGCTACGCGCACCACCCGCTGTCGGTCGCGCCGTCCGCCCTGCGCGCGCCGATCGCGCGGTTCAAGCCGCGCGAGCTGTCGTCGTCGGGCGTCAGGAAGACGATCGCCGATTTCGCGCGCTGCGCGGCGCTGGCGCGGCGCGCCGGTTACGACGGCGTCGAGATCATGGGCTCGGAGGGCTATCTCCTCAACCAGTTCGTCGCCGCCCGAACCAATCGGCGCGGCGACGAGTGGGGCGGCAGCTACGCCAATCGCATCCGTGTCGCGGTCGAGACGGTGCGCGCGGTGCGCGGGGCGGTCGGGTCCGACTTCATCGTCATCTTCCGCCTGTCGATGCTGGATCTGGTCGAGGGCGGCAGCACCTGGGACGAGGTCGTCGAACTCGCGCTCGCGGTCGAGGACGCCGGCGCGACGATGATCAACACCGGCATCGGCTGGCACGAGGCGCGCGTGCCGACGATCGCGACGATGGTGCCGCGCGCGGCGTTCGCCTGGGTCACCGCGCGGCTCAAGGGCCGGGTGCGCGTGCCGCTGGTCACGACCAACCGGATCAACGATCCGGCGGTCGCCGAGGCGCTGATCGCGCGCGGGGACGCCGACATGGTGTCGATGGCGAGGCCGTTCCTCGCCGACCCCGCGTTCGTGCGCAAGGCCGCCGAAGGCCGCGCCGACGAGATCAACACCTGCATCGCCTGCAACCAGGCCTGCCTCGACCACCTGTTCGTCGGCAAGAGCGCGAGCTGCCTGGTGAATCCGGCGGCCTGCCGGGAGGCGGACTTCGAGCCGAAGCCGGCGGCGAGGAAGAAGCGGGTCGCGGTCGTCGGGTCGGGACCGGCGGGACTCGCCTGCGCGACGACCGCCGCCGAGCGCGGGCACGCGGTGACGCTGTTCGAGTCGGCGCGCGAGCTGGGTGGCCAGTTCAACCTCGCCAAGCGCATTCCCGGCAAGGAGGAGTTCGAGGAGACGCTGCGCTATTTCCGGGTGCGACTCGAGCGCACCGGCGTCAAGACGGTGCTCAACCACCGGGCGGAGGCGGCCGACGTCGCCGGATTCGACGCGGTCGTGCTGGCGACCGGGATCGTCCCGCGCACGCCGCCGATCCCGGGCATCGACCACCCGAAGGTCGCGAGCTACGTCGACATCGTCTCGGGTCGGCGCGTCGCCGGGCCGAAGGTCGCGATCGTCGGCGCCGGCGGCATCGGCTTCGATGTCGCCGAACTGCTGACGCACGCCGGTCCGGCGCTGCCGCGCGACCGCGCGCCGACGCCGCCCAGCGCGCTCGACGCCGGATCCGACGCGCTCGACCGGTTCCGCGCCGAATGGGGCATCGACGGGGGCTACACGCACGCCGGCGGCGTGGCCGAACCGCATCCGGAGCGTCCGGTGCGGCAGGTGTGGCTCCTCCAGCGCAAGGCCTCCAAGGTCGGCGAGGGCCTCGCCAAGACGACCGGCTGGATCCGGCGCACGCTGCTCAAGCAGCGCGGCGTGAAGATGATCTCCGGCGTCGAGTACGCGAAGGTCGACGACGCGGGGCTGCACGTCGTCGTCGACGGTGAGCCGCGGGTGCTCGACGTCGACACGATCGTCGTCTGCGCCGGTCAGGAACCGCGGCGGGAGCTGGTCGCCTCGCTGGAGGCGATCGGCGTCAAGCCGGTGCTCGTCGGCGGCGCCGACGTCGCCGCCGAGCTCGACGCCAAGCGGGCGATCGAGCAGGGCACGCGGGTGGCGCTGGCGCTCTGACGTCGGAGCGGCCGAGACTCGGCGGCGGGACTCGATGTCGGTGTTGCATCCGCGCCACGTTCCGGCTCGACCGCGCGAGAAATCGCTGGCGCGCGGCGCCGCGATTCGTCTAGACTTCGTTCCTCGCTCGCACGAGCGTTACCAGCGACACCCGACGACATGAAACCGACGACCCTCCACACCCTTCCGATGCCGGCGCACTGCGCCCGCACGGGCATGGTGTCGGCGTCGGTCCTGGCGTCGAACCTGTTCGGGCCGGATTACTCCGGCGTCGGCATCCCGCAGTAGCCCCGACCGGACATCGGTCCGCCGGGGAAGCCGGCGGCACCGATGAAGGTCGAAATTCCCGCCTTCCTCGTTCCGCCGGCCTCGCAAGGCCGAGTGCAGCGTTCCTGCACGACCGCGCGCACGCTGACGCTGCGCGTACGACGAGAAGGAGGATCCGCGATGAACCGCAACGATCTCGAGGGCGCGATGGCCCGGGGCGGCGAACTGACGTCCGGCCGGCCGATCGGGAGGGGCGCGCCGCGCTGAAGCGCGGACGGCCCGCCTCGCCCGAACCAACCGGTCCGCGGCCCGGCGCTCCCGGCCGCGCACGCTCGAACAACAACGAATCGCGAGGCACCGACGATGAAACGCAAGGGGATACGGGAATGGGAACGACCGTACGGGCGCGACGATCTCGCGCTGGTGCGGGAAGGACGCGACGGCGTGTGCTGGCGCGCCCGCGACGGACTGGAGGTGAGGCTCGCGACGCCGGAGCGCGCGACCTCCCTCGAGCGCGAACGGTTGTCGGTGGTCGGCGTGCTGCTCGCGCTGGTGGCGAGCGGCGTCGAACGACGATGATCGGACGCGGGTGAACGAAACCGGCGCGGAGCGGTCCACACGACGATCCGCGAACGCGTCGCACGGAACGAAGGCCGGTGCGGCGCGGTCCATCGACAGGCCTTCTTCGCAGCAACGGCGATCTTGCGCACTGTGCGCGGTGCGCTTCACCGGGGATCGGGGTCGCCGCCGCCGTTCCGCCTCGAGGCGGGGCGGCGGTCATCAGTCGCCGAAACCCGGCGGGACGACGCCGGTCCCGCCGGGGTTCGCGACGAAATCCGCGTTGCCGGGCTACCGCACCGACCGCGTGGCGATCGTGCGGCGGACGCTGTCGGCGAGGGCGCGCGTCAACGCCGCGTCGGCCACGATCGGCTCCCGCGGCGCGCCGGCGCGGTAGGTCGACGATTTCGAGGCGGCGGTTCCGGTCGCGGCGGACGCGAGCGACGCGTAGACGTCGGTCGTGTCGCCGAGGCTCGCCGATCGCGTCGTCGCGTAGACCGGAACGAAGGCGCCGCCCGGCGCCGCGAGTCCGGTGTAGTCGCCGAGGAAGAGTCCGTTCGCCGAGGGCGCCTGCGCGAGATCGAAGGGTCCGGCGAGGCGCGTCTCGCGCCAGGTGACGCCGTCGTCGGTCCGGGCGAGCCACAACGACGTCGGCAGGCCGGCCGCCGGCGTGTTGTCGCGGAAATCGTGGTAGGTGACGCCGATCGCCCCGTCGTCGCGGATCGCGACCGACGGGACGAACGCCGGGACGTCGGGGATCGCGTTGATCCGGACCGGCGTGGTCCAGGTCAGCCCGCCGTCGAGCGACCGGGCGAGCGCGATGGCGTCGCGCGCGCCGTTCGTGAAGCGCGAGTCCTGCCAGACCGCCGCCAGCTGTCCGTTGCGACCCGCGGCGATCGTGCCGAGGTTCGTCGCGTCGCGCACCAGCGTGCCGGAGTCCGGATCGCGGGTGCCGCGCGACTGCACGATCGATAGCACCGAAGGCTCCGACCAGGTCGCGCCACGGTCGGACGAGCGGATCGTCATCAACGTCGCCTGCGCGAACGTTCCGACCAGAACGAGCCGCGTGAAGAAGACAACCAGTGCACCTTCGGGCAGGACGACGAGTTGGCTGTTGATCGTCTGGCGGGCGAGGCCCGGGTCGTGGATCGGTCGGGCACGCTCCCAGGTTCGTCCGCCGTCGATCGACCGGGCGAACCAGATCGGGCCCCGGTTGTCGGCGAGCCGGTCCCAGACCGCGTAGACGTAGCGCGGATCGAGCGGGTCGGCGGTGATCGATTCCTTGTCGTTGAAAGGGACGCCTTCGTCGCGGATCAGCGTGACCGGAGGTTCCCAGTTGAGTCCGCCGTCGGGCGAGCGGGAGGCGAGCACCGCGTTGACCGAGCCGGCCGTCTGGGCGACGCCGCTGAACGCGATCGCGATCTGGTGCGCCACCCCGTCCGGACCGATCGTGACCCAAGGGTCGCTCGCCCGTTGGAAATCGGTCCCGAGCGCGGCGCTGCCGCCGGTGCATAGCGAGAACGCCGCGGCCGACGCGGTCCAGCTCCTGCCACCGTCGAACGAGGCGGCGGAGCGCAACCCCCGCGCGCCGCCGCTCGACCAGCGGTCCTGCTGCCAGGCGGCGACCAGATGGGCAGGGTTGCCCGGATGCGCGGCGACATGCGGTTCGACTTCCGATCCGACGTAGGCGGTGCCGGCGCCGGCGACGCCCTCGCAGCCGTCGGCGAACGGCGATCCACCGGTCAGCCGCACCTGCGGGATGTCCGGCGGCGGTGGCGGAGCATCGGCGCCGCCCGATCCGCCGCCGCCGCCGCCGCCGCAGCCGGCGAGCACCGCTGCGAGGAGCGTGGCGAGGGCGAGCGCGGCGATGGGCCGGTCGACGTTGGAAGCGCTGGTGATGGACGGCTCGCGCATCGGATCGCCAGTCTACCTTCCGGCGAGATCGCCGAGTCCGGCGGCGCGCCCGCCCGGAGGCGGGCGGCGTGAGGTAGCATTCGGGCCATTCGCGTCCCGCCGGTCCGGGGCGCGCCCATCCGGCGCCGGGTTCCCGGCGCGATCGTCGAAGAACCCGCAGGTCCACGGAGAATCCGCCCCATGTTCAGCAGACGCACGATGCTCAAGTCCGCCGCGCTCATCGCCGCCGCGACGCTCGCCTCAGGTGCCGGGTCGGCGCTGGCGCAGGCGAAGCTCAAGGTCGCCGCGATCTACACGGTGCCGGTCGAACAGCAATGGGTGAGCCGCATCCACAAGGCGCTCAACGCCGCCAGGGACCGTGGCGAGATCGAGTACGTGTTCTCCGAGAAGGTCGCCAACGCCGACTACGAGCGGGTGATGCGCGAGTTCGCCGAGAAGGGAAACACGCTGGTCGTCGGCGAGTCGTTCGCCGTCGAGGCGGCGGCGCGCAAGGTGGCCAAGGACTATCCGAAGGTCTCGTTCCTGATGGGGAGTTCGGGCAAGCCGCAGGCACCCAACTTCGCGGTCTTCGACAACTACATCCAGGAGCCGGCCTACCTGACCGGGATGGTCGCCGGCGGAATGACCAAGTCGAACAAGATCGGCATGGTCGGCGGCTACCCGATTCCGGAGGTGAACCGGCTGATGCACGCGTTCATGGCCGGCGCGAAGGAGACCAATCCGAAGGTCGAGTTCTACGTCACGTTCATCGGCTCGTGGTTCGATCCGCCCAAGGCGAAAGAGGCCGCCTTCGCGATGATCGAGAAGGGCGCCGATGTCATGTACGCCGAGCGCTTCGGCGTGTCGGACGCGGCGAAGGAGAAGGGCAAGCTCGCGATCGGCAACGTGATCAACACCCAGCCGCAGTACCCGGACACCGTCGTGGCGAGCGCGCTGTGGAACATGGAGCCGACGATCGACCGCGCGATCAAGGCGGTCAAGGACGCCAAGTTCAAGGCCGAGGACTACGGCCCGTACTCGACGATGAAGCACAAGGGCAGCGAATTGGCGCCGCTCGGCACGTTCGACGCGAAGGTGCCCAAGGAGATCAAGGACAAGGTCGCGGCGAAGGAGAAGGCGATCCTCGAGGGCAAGTTCTCGGTCAAGGTCGTCGAGACCGAACCCAAGTCGACGGCGAAGTAGGTCGGGCTTCAGCCCGGCGGGCGGGGTCGAAGGTGGGGCGAGTCGGCCAGAAGGCCGACCCACGGGCGACGGTGGTAGGTCGGGCTTCAGCCCGGCGGGCGGTGTCGAAGGTGGCGCGCGTCGGCCTGCGGCTCGACGCGCGGGCGCGATGACCGGGCGCGTCCTCAAACTCGATCGGATCACCAAGCGATTCGGTTCGCTGGTCGCGAACGACGCGATCACGCTCGAGCTGTCCGCGGGCGAGGTCCTCGCGCTGCTGGGCGAGAACGGTGCCGGCAAGTCGACGTTGGTCTCGATCCTCTTCGGCCATTACCTCGCTGACGAAGGATCGATCGAGGCGTTCGGCGCACCGCTGCCGCCGGGCGATCCCGCCGCGTCGCTCGCGGCCGGCATCGGCATGGTCCACCAGCATTCGACGCTGGCGGACAACCTGACGGTGCTCGACAACGTGATGTTGGGCACCGAGCCGCTCTGGCGACCGGTGTCGAGGCGGCGCGCCGGCCGCGCGCGCCTGGTCGAGACCGCGCGACGTTTCGGATTGCCGGTCGATCCGGACGCGCGCGTGGCCGACCTGTCGGTCGGTGAACGCCAGCGCGTCGAGATCCTCAAGGCGCTCTACCGCGAGGCGCGGGTCCTGATCCTCGACGAGCCGACCGCGGTGCTGACGCCGCAGGAGAGCGAGTCGCTGTTCGAGACGCTGCGCGGTCTGTGCGCGCAGGGACTCGCGGTGATCTTCATCAGCCACAAGCTGGACGAGGTGCTGCGGGTATCCGACCGCGTCGCCGTGCTGCGCGCCGGTCGACTCGTCGAGTCGCGGCCGACCGCCGGCGCGACCAAGGCCGGGCTGGCGGAGGCGATGGTCGGTCGCGCGGTGCCGGCACCGGCGGCGAAGCCGCACGCGCCCGGCGACGCCGTCTGCGTGCTCGAATCGGTCACCATCGCCTCGGCGAGCGCGTCGAGGCGGCTCGAGGCGGTGTCGCTGACGGTGCGCGCCGGCGAGATCCTCGCCATCGCCGGCGTCTCGGGCAACGGTCAGGCGGCGCTGGTCGAGCTGTTGTCCGGCCTCGCCGGTGCCGACGACGGCCGCGTGACGCTGCGCGGTCGCGCGATGCCGGCCGATCCGCGCGCCTGGCTGCGCGAGGGCGTCGCGCGCATTCCCGAGGACCGGCGCGACGTCGGCGCGATCGGCGACCTGCCGGTCTGGGAGAACGCGATCGCCGAGCGCTACCGGCGGCCCTACGCGAGCGCCGGGATCATCCGCCGCGCGGCGGCGCGCCGGTACGCGCGCAAGCTCGTCGACCGCTACGACGTGCGCGGCGGCGGCATCGATACGCCGGCGCGGCTGCTCTCCGGCGGCAACCTGCAGAAGCTGATCCTCGGTCGTGCACTCTCCGGCGGCGCGCCGCGCCCCGGCGAGTTCGTGCCGCTCTTGATCGTCGCGAGCCAGCCGACCTGGGGACTCGACATCGGCGCGGTCGGCTACGTGCACCAGCAGCTTCTCGACGCGGCGGCGCGCGGCGCGGCGGTGCTCCTCGTCTCCGAGGACTTGGACGAGATCCTCGCGCTCGCCGACCGGATCGCGGTGATCCACGCCGGACGGGTGACGCCGGCGCGCCCGGCGAAGTCCTGGACGCTCGCGACGCTCGGACTGGCGATGGCCGGCGAGGCGCTGCCCGATGCGGCTTGAGGCGCGCGATCGGCTCTCGGGAACGATGCTCGTCGCCGCGCCGTTCGCCGCGGTGGCGTTCACGCTCGCGGTCGCGGCGCTGTTCGTCGCCTGGGCGGGAGCGCCGGTCGGGCGCACCTACGCGCTGATCTTCGAGGGCGGCTTCGGGTCGCGGTTCGCCTGGAGCGAGACGCTCACCCGCGCTACGCCGCTCGTCCTGACCGGGCTCGCCGCGGCGATCTCGTTCCGCGCGCATCTCTACAACATCGGCGCCGAAGGCCAGCTCTACGCCGGCGCGCTCGCGGCGGTCGCGGTCGGCGGCCTGCACGGCGGCACCGGCTTCGAGCTGCCGCCGGCGTTGCTGTTCGCGGCGATGCTCGCCGCCGCGATGGCGGCCGGAGCGCTGCTGATGGCGCTGCCGGCGCTGGCCAAGACCCGCTTCGGTGTCGACGAGGTGGTGACGACGCTGCTCCTCAACTTCATCGTGCTCCTGTTCGTGTCGATGATGCTGGACGGTCCGATGAAGGACCCGACCGCGATGGGCTGGCCGCAAAGCGTCGCCCTGCAGTCCGACCTCGAACTCGGCAAGCTCGTCGAACGTACGCGGGTGCACACCGGGCTCCTGTTCGCGCTCGCGCTCGCGGCGCTCGTCTGGGCGGTCCTGCGCGCGACGACGTTCGGCTTCGAAGTACGCGCGGTCGGCGCGAACGCCCGCGCCGCCCGCTTCGCCGGCGTCCCGGTCGCCCGTACGCTCGTGCTGGTCGCGCTGGCCTCCGGAGCGGCCGCCGGCCTCGCCGGCGCGATCGAGGTGGCCGGCCGCACCGGCTATGTCACGCTCGACATGTCGCCGGGCTACGGCTACACCGGCATCGTCGTCGCGATGCTCGCGGGGTTGAATCCGCTGGGCGTGATCGCCGCCGCGGTGTTCGTCGCCGGCGTGCTGGTCGGCGCCGACAGCATGAGCCGCGCGGTCGCGGTGCCGACCTACATCGCCGACGTCATCGTCGCGGTGGCGCTGATCGCGATGCTGGTGGCGAACCTCGCCACCCGCTACCGGTTCCGCTGGCGTTGACCGGGGCCGCGATGGTCGACGCGCTCGCCGCGATGCTGATCAACGCCGATTTCTGGGCGGCGGTGCTGCGCATCGCCTCGCCGCTGGTGCTGGGCACGCTCGGCGTGTTGCTGTGCGAGCGCGCCGGCGTGCTCAACCTCGGCATCGAAGGCATCATGGTCGCCGGCGCCTTCGCCGGCTGGCTCGCGGTCTACCTGGGCGCCGACCTGTGGACCGGCGTCGTCGTCGCCGCGGCGACCGGCGCCGCGTTCGGCGTGCTGCACGGCGTGCTGACCGTGCCGCTGGGGCTCTCGCAGCACGTCGCCGGCCTCGCGATCACGATGTTCGCCACCAGCGTCGCCTATTACGCCTATCGCGTGAGCTTCCCCGATGTCTCCACGCCGCCGACGATCCGCCCGTTCGCCGAGATGCACTGGCTGGGCGTCCCGGTGCTCGCCGCCCAGACGCCGCTGACGTTGTTCGCGTTGGCCATCGTGCCGGTGGTCGCTTGGATCCTCTACCGGACGCCGCTCGGACTCGCGATCCGCATGGTCGGCGAGAATCCGGCGGCGGCCGAGGGACAGGGACTGTCGGTGAACGCGGTGCGGATCGGCTCGATCGTCGCCGGCAGCGCGCTGATGGGCGTGGCCGGCGCGTTCCTCACGCTCTCGGCGTTCAACGCGTTCTTCTTCAACATGATCAACGGGCGCGGTTGGATCTGCGTCGCGCTGGTGGTGTTCGCCGGTTGGCGGCCGGGCAAGGCGCTCGCCGGCGCACTCCTGTTCGCGATCTTCGACGCCGCGCAACTGCGGCTGCAGCAGGCCGATCCGGACGGGTTGCCCTACCAGGCCTGGCTGATGCTTCCCTACGTCCTGTCGATCGTCGCGCTGGTGGCGGTGGCCCGCCGCGCGAGCTACCCGCAGGCGCTGATGAAGCCCTACCGGCGGGGCGAGCGATGATCCGGCCGGACCCCGGCGGCGTATAGTCCGCCTCCTGGAGCGAGCGCCCGTGAACGAGACCCGCCCCGCCAAGCACATCCGCCTGACCTCGCATCCGGCCGAGGGCGCCTGGGGCGCGCTGCCGATCCGCTGGGGCCATGCCGACCCGCGCGTGCGCGGACCGATCGTCGGCAGCACCGCGAACCGCAGCCAGCGCAACGTCATCGGCACCCACAGCGGCAGCTACGGCGTCTACCGCGCGCTGGCGGTGGCTGCGGGCGCGCTCGTGCGAGGGCACAAGCCGGACCTGACCAACACGGCGCCGACCGACCCGATCGGGCCGTATCCGCAGTGGGCCGATCCGGCCAAGATCGTCTCGATCGATCCGTACGGCGCGATCGTCGCCGACGCTTTCGGCGAGGAGATCGCCGCCGGCTACGACATCCGGCCGACGATCGCGGTCACCAAGGCGCACATCGACCTGCCGGAGATCCGCGCCGCGATGGCCGGCGGCCGTCTCGCCGCCGACGGGAAGGTCCTGCTCGCGAACGGATCGGCGGTGGTGACCAAGTCGGCGATCGAGCCGGTCTGGTGGCTGCCGGGCGTCGCGGCGCGGTTCGGCGTCGTCGAGAGCGACCTGCGCCGCGTGCTGTTCGAGGAGACCGGCGGCATGTACCCGGAGCTCGTCACGCGCGGCGACCTCGAGGTGTTCCTGCCGCCGATCGGCGGGCAGACCGCCTACGTCTTCGGCGACCCGCGCGCGCTCGCCGACCCGTCGGTGACGCTGACCGCGCGCGTGCACGACGAGTGCAACGGCTCCGACGTCTTCGGCTCCGACATCTGCACCTGCCGGCCTTACCTCACGCACGCGATCGAGGAGTGCATCCGCGGCGCCCAGGCCGGCGGCGTCGGTCTGGTCGTCTACTGCCGCAAGGAGGGCCGCGCGCTCGGCGAGGTGACCAAGTTCCTCGTCTACAACGCGCGCAAGCGGCAACAGGGCGGCGACTCGGCCGACAACTACTTCCTGCGCACCGAATGCGTCGCCGGCGTCCAGGACATGCGCTTCCAGGAGCTGATGCCCGACGTGCTGCACTGGTTCGGCATCGGCCGCGTGCACCGGCTGGTCTCGATGAGCAACATGAAGTACGACGCGATCACCGGCGCCGGCATCGAAGTCGGCGAGCGCGTGCCGATCCCCGACGCGCTGGTGCCGGCCGACGCGCGCGTCGAGATCGACGCCAAGATGGCGGCCGGATACTTCACGCCCGGCGATCGTCCGGACGCCGAGCGGCTCAAGTCGACCAAGGGTCGGGGGCTGTGACGCTCGGCACCGCGGTCGGGCCCGGGGTGGCCGCGCTGCGGACGCCGGCGTCGATCCGCGAGCGCTGCGCCAACGTGCTCGAGGCCGTGGAATCGGGCGCGCCGGCGTCCTTCGTCGTGCGGCGCGACCGGCTGGCGGCGTGCGCCGACCTGGTCGCCGCCACGACCCGGCGGCGCTACCCGACGCTGGCGATCCCCTACCACAGCCGCTGGCGGCATTTCGAGGCGGGCGGCGTCGACCGCGCGCGGCGCCTCGACCGGCTGCTCGCGTCGCGCGACCCGATCGGCGCCGCCGGCGCGCGGATCGATCTCGCGATCGTCAGCGTGCTCCTCGACGCCGGCGCCGGCCCGGCGTGGTCGTATTTCGACGCCTCGACCGGCGAACGCTACTCGCGTTCCGAGGGGCTCGGCGTCGCGAGCTTCGAGGCGTTCGCCGCCGGGATTTTCTCGGCGCGTCTCGATGATCCGCTGCGCGTCGACGCGTCGGTGCTGGCCGGGATCGACGCGGCGGCGCTCGCCCGGGTGTTCCAGGCCGGCGAGACCAATCCGCTGGTCGGCCTCGAGGGTCGCGCCGCGTTGCTGCGGCGGCTGGGCGAGGCGGTCGGCGACCGTCCGTCGTCGATCTTCGCTTCGCTCCTCGCGCGCGGCGGCGACGTCGCGGCGGCCGACATCCTCGGCGTGCTGCTCGAGCGCACCAGCGCGATCTGGCCGTCGGGCGTGGCGATCGGCGGCGTGCCGATGGGCGACGTCTGGCCCCATCCGCTGGCCGGCGGCCGCGGGCCTTCGGCCGGATTCGTCCCGTTCCACAAACTGTCGCAGTGGCTCGCCTACTCGCTCTTCGAGCCGTTCGAGCGCGCCGGCCGCGACGTCGTGGCGCGCGACGAGCTGACCGCGCTGCCCGAGTACCGCAACGGCGGCCTCCTCCTCGACAGCGGCGTGCTGGCGTTGCGCGATCCGGAGCGGGCGCTGCGTCGTCATTCGGTCGGCGGCGAGCTCGTCGTCGAGTGGCGCGCGCTGACCGTCGCGCTCGTCGACCTCCTCGCCCCGCTCGTCCGCGAGCGTCTGGGGCGCCCGGACCTCCCGCTCGCCTGCGTCCTCGAGGGCGGCACCTGGGCCGCCGGCCGCGAGCTCGCGCAGGCGCGCCGCGGCGGCGAACCGCCGCTCGCCGTCGCGAGCGACGGCACCGTCTTCTGAACCGGAGTCGCCATGAACGACCGCATCCACGTCCTCGACCATCCGCTCGTCCAGCACAAGCTCACGCTGATGCGCAAGAAGGAGACGAGCACGACGTCGTTCCGCCGCCTGCTGAACGAGATCGGATCGCTGATGGCCTACGAGGTCACGCGCGACATGCCGATGCACGACGTCGAGATCGAAACCCCGCTCGAGACGATGCGCTCGCGGCTGATCGACGGAAAGAAGCTCGTGTTCGTCCCGATCCTGAGGGCGGGGACCGGTCTGCTCGACGGCTTCCTGTCGGTGATCCCCGGCGCGCGCGTCGGTCACATCGGGCTCTACCGCGACCCGCGCACGCTCGTCGCCGTCGAGTACTACTTCAAGATGCCGTCGGGCATGAAGGAACGCGACGCGATCGTCCTCGACCCGATGCTCGCGACCGGTCACTCGGCGATCGCGGCGGTCGAGCGGCTGAAGGAGACGCACCCGCGGTCGATCCGTTTCGTCTGCCTCGTGTCCTGCCCCGAGGGTCTCGCCGCGTTCACGAGCGCGCACCCGGACGTCCCGGTGTATACGGCCGCGGTCGACCGGCAGCTCAACGACCACGGCTACATCCTGCCCGGGCTGGGCGACGCCGGCGACCGGATCTTCGGCACCAAGTAGTCTCGACGCCGTGCGTGATCTCCTCGTCCGCGACGCCACGCTGCCCGACGGCCGGACCGGCGTCGACATCCTGTGCGACGGCGGCAGGATCGCGGCCGTCGGCCCGCGCATCGAGGCGGTCGCCGGGCGCGTGATCGACGCCAAGGGACTGCTCGTCTCGCCGCCGTTCGTCGACGCGCACTTCCACCTCGACTCGGCGTTGACCTACGGCCTGCCGCGGGTGAACGCCAGCGGCACGCTGCTCGAGGGGATCGCGCTGTGGGGCGAGCTCAAGCCGGCGCTGACGCACGAGGCGATCGTCGAGCGGGCGCTCGCCTACTGCGACTGGGCGGTCGGCAAGGGACTGCTGGCGATCCGTTCGCACGTCGACGTCTCCGATCCCCGCCTCACCGCGGTCGACGCGTTGGTCGAGGTGCGCGCGCGGGTCAAGCCCTGGCTCGACCTGCAGCTCGTCGCCTTTCCGCAGGACGGACTGCTGCGCTCGCCGGGCGCGCTCGACAACCTGAGGCGCGCGCTCGACCGCGGCGTCGACGTCGTCGGCGGGATCCCCCACTTCGAGCGGACGATGGCCGACGGCGCCGAGAGCGTGCGCCTGCTCTGCGAGCTGGCGGCCGAGCGCGGACTGCGCGTCGACCTGCATTGCGACGAGACCGACGACCCGCTGTCCCGGCACGTCGAGTCGCTGGCGTTCCAGGCGCAGCGGCTCGGCCTGGCCGGCCGCGCCGCCGGCTCGCACCTGACCTCGATGCACTCGATGGACAACTACTACGTGTCGAAGCTCCTGCCGCTGATGCGCGAAGCCGGGCTCGCCGCGATCGCCAACCCGCTGATCAACATCACGCTGCAGGGGCGGCACGACACCTATCCGAAGCGCCGCGGCATGACACGGGTGCCGGAGCTGATCGCGACCGGCGTCCCGGTCGCGTTCGGGCACGACTGCGTCCAGGATCCGTGGTACCCGCTAGGCAGCGCCGACATGCTCGAAGTCGCGGCGATGGGCCTGCACGTCGCGCAAATGACCGGCACCGACGCGATGCGCGCCTGTTTCGAGGCGGTCACCACGACGCCGGCGGGGATATTGGGGCTGGACGGCTACGGGATCGCGCCGGGGTGCCGGGCCGACCTGGTGCTGCTCGACGCGCGCGATCCGGTCGAGGCGATCCGCCTGCGGGCCGCCCGGCTGGCGGTGATCCGCGCCGGCAAGACGATCGCGCAGGGCCCGCCGGCGCGCGCGACGCTCGACCTGCCGGGCCGTCCGGCGTTCGTCGACTGGCGGCGCTGACGGCGGCGCTCCGACCGCCAGCTCGCGTCCCGGAGCCGCGACCCGGCTCGCGCGACGACGTTCGGCGTGCGGTCAGACGGGCCGGTCGCGCCGGCGCAGGACCAGGAATCCAGCGGACGCCAGCAGTGCGACCAGCACGCCGAGCGCGGAGGTGGTAACGGTCGGAACCGCCTGGACGCTGAACCCTTTCCCGCGGATCTCGCCCGGTCCGCTGATCGACAGCACGTAGGCACCGCCGAGCTGGGTGAACGTATCGTCGATCGGCACGACGATGTACGGGGTGCCGGCGGTCAGCGCGACATCCATCGTGACCGTATTGCCGGTGTTGTCCGCCGCGATGCAGGTCGCCTGCCCGTTCGCCGGGTCGAAGGTCGGCGAGAACAGGTAGACCGAGGCGAACCCGCCGGGTGACGCCACCTCGAAGTGATAGACGCCGGCCTGCGTGACCGTGAACGGATGGGCCCGGTACAGCACATCGGTCGCGCCCTGGCCGGTGCAGTTCGGCGTGGTAATGAAGATCACGTCCATCGTCGGACCGCCCGCGGTCATGGACGCGAATGCGCTGACCGAACCGGCCCGGGCCGGAAGCGCGAAGAACACACCCGCGACCAGCACCCCCAGCCATCGCGCCACAGCCATGTCCGCCCCCCCCGAAGTCGGTGCTCGCCGACGATTGTTCCCCGTCGACCCGTCAGCGTCAATCGCCACCGGGTCGCCGCGAATGTCGCCGCGTGTCTCGCGGCTGATGGCGCGATCGGGCCACGAGAAAGCAACGGGATCGGAGGCGCACCCCCACCCCCGCGTCGAGCTCGCGGCAGCTCGCGGGCCACCCCTTCGAGCGTCCGGATTTTCTGGTCGCGGGCGACCAGGCGAGCGGAGAAACGTCGACCCTTGTAAGGTCTTCGGCGAACCGGCGACCAAGGCGCACGGGTCGTCGCCCCGCATCCGACGACGTGGTCCGCTCGTAGGCGCAGGTCCGCCTCGCGCGGCCACTCGCGGCCCTGCGGCGGCCGCGATCATAATGCGGGCTCGAGCGCCCGCGTCACCGATCGATAACCGCCCGTACCCGCGTCCCGCCGCCGACCGATGGAGTCCGTCTATTACGTGATGGCCTGGGCCTGCCACCGCAAGTGCCGGCACTGCTACGAGGAGCGGTTCCGGCCCTACGTGCGCGGCGAGCTCGAGGCGGTCGTGCGCGAAGCCGAAGCGAACTTCCCGCGGATCGTCGATCACCTGCCGGCGAAGATGAGCTACGTCGACCTGGACGATCCGCGGCCGGACGGTTCGTTTCCCGAGAAGACCGGCCGGATCATCCTGTCCGGCGGCGAGTCGCTGATGGATCCGGTTCGCGAGCGGGTCACCTACCCGGTCATCGATCGTCTGCGCGCGAAGTACGCCGGAGCGGGCGGCGTGAAGATCGTCGTGCAGACGACCGGCGATCTCCTCGACGACACGATCGTCGCCGACCTCGTCGAACGCGGCGTGTGGATGATTTCGGTGGCGAGCGTCGACGATTTCCACGTCGGACTCGAGGGCCCGGAGAAGCAGCGGCGCTTCGTCGAGCGGCTGACCGCGCTCTTCGAGCGGCACGGCCTGCGCGCCTCCGGTCTCGCGGCGACGACGCGCAACTGGCACGAGGAGGAAGGGCCGCTCTACAGCTTCTTCGGTGCGACGCCCGACTCGTGGATCGGCAAGCTGTGGCCGCGCGGGCGCGCCTGGACCAACGGCCTGTCGAAGGCGACGCTCGCCGACAATTTCTGCAACCGCTGGTCCGGCGGGCTCAACTTCCTGCGCCACGCCTACAACGGCTCCGAGGTGTCGGTCGAGCCCGACGGCAGCGTCTATCCGTGCTGCGTCAAGACCCGGCTTCCGATCGGCAGCCTGCTCGAGGACGACCTGATCTCGATCCTCGATTCGCTCGCCGGCGTGCCGGCCTACGAGGCGATCACGATGGGCCATCCGGAGCGGATGGGCGTCGCCTACGGGTGGCCGGAAGGCGAGTTCCTCGCGCGCTCGGTGACGACGACGCCGGCGGGCGAGGCGTACCGCAACCTGTGCGTCGGCTGCGACCGCTTCCACGAGGAGGTGCTCGGACCGGTGATCGAGGCGGCGCGCGCGAAGCGACGCGCCGCACGCGGCGGCGCGCCGGGTCCGCGCCACCGGCGCGTCGTCCCGCGGGTCGCCGCCGACGACTGAACCGACGGATCGCCATGGCCACCTGCATGCGCACGAACGCGTCTCCCGCCCGTTTCCTCCGCACCTCGCTCGCCGCGCTGGCGCTCGTCCTGGCTTTTCCGGCCGTCGCGCAGACCGCCGATCGGGGATGGGCCGACGTGCTCGCGAGAGCGCGCGGCCAGACCGTGCACTGGAACGCCTGGGCCGGCGACGAGAAGACCAACGCGTTCATCGGCTGGGTCGCCGCCGAGGTCGAGCGCCGCCACGGTGTCAAGGTCGTCCACGTCAAGCTCAAGGACACCGCCGAGGCGGTCCAGCGGGTCGTCGCCGAGAAGGCGGCCGGCCGCGACAGCGGCGGCAGCGTCGATCTCGTCTGGATCAACGGGCCGAACTTCCTGGCGATGAAGGAGCAGCGGCTGCTCCACGGCCCGTACGCCGAGCGGCTGCCGAACTGGCGCTACGTCGACACCGTGCGCAAGCGTTCGAACCTGATCGACTTCACGATCGCGCACGAGGGCTACGAGTCGCCCTGGCGGATGGCGCAGATCGTCTTCGTCTACGACGCGAAGCGCGTGGTCCGCACGCCGGCGTCGATCGTCGAGCTCGCGGCCTGGGCGCGCGCGCATCCGGGTCGCTTCACCCACCCGTCGGTGCGCAACTTCCTCGGCGCGACGTTCCTCAAGCAGGCGCTCTACGAGCTCGCGCCCGATCCGTCGGTGCTGCAGCGGCCGGCGACCGAGGCGACGTTCGCCGCGACCACCGCGCCGCTGTGGGCCTGGTACGACGCGCTCAAGCCCGCGCTGTGGCGAGGCGGCGCGCAGTTCCCGGACAACGGCCCGGCACAGCGGCAACTCCTGAACGACGGCGAGATCGACATCATGATCTCGTTCAATCCGTCCGAGGCCGCGGTCTCGGCGAGCGCCGGCCTCCTCCCGGACACCGTGCGTACGTTCGTGTTCGCGAAGGGCACGATCGGCAACACCAGCTTCGTCGCCATTCCGTACAACGCGAGCGCGAAGGAGGGTGCGATGGTCGTCGCCGACTTCCTGCTCGAGCCGGCGACGCAGGCGCGCGCGCAGGACCACCGGCAGATGGGCAACTTCACCGTCCTCGATCCGGCGAAGCTTCCGGCGGAGGAGCGCCGGCGCTTCGACGAGCTGCCCCGCCATCCGGCGCTGCCGACGCTCGCGGAACTGGGCCCGACGCTCCTCGAGCCCCACCCGAGCTGGATGACGCGGATCACCGTCGAGTGGGAGCGCCGCTACACGCACTGACCGCGTCCACGGCGCGGACGTCGCGGGCGCTCGCGGTCGCACCGGCGGTCACCGTCGCGGCTTTCGGCCTGCCGATCGCCGCCGGTCTCGCCGGCACGGTCGCACCGGCGTTCGGCTTCCTGCCGGCGATCGGCGGCCACTCGCTCACCCTCGATCCCTGGCGCGAGCTCGTCCGCTGGCCCGGCTTCACGACCGCGGTCGTGACGTCGGTCGCGACCGGCTTCGCCGCGACGCTCGGCTCGCTGCTGATCGCGCTCGCCTTCACCGCCTGGGCCTGTGCGCGGCCCTGGGGCGAGCGCGCCGCCGCCTGGCTCGCGCCGATCCTCGCGACGCCGCACTCCGCGTTCGCGATCGGCCTCGCGTTCGTCATCGCACCGTCCGGCTGGATCGTGCGCGCGCTCACGCCCTGGCTCACCGGCTTCGAGGTGCCTCCCGACGTCGCCACGGTCGGCCACCCGTCGGGCGCGGCGCTCGTGCTCGCGCTGATGGTGAAGGAAGTGCCCTACCTCGTCCTGATGATCGCCGGCGCGACCGCGCAGGTGCCCGCGCGGGAGAGCCTGGCGATCGCCCGCTCGCTCGGCTACGGTGCCGCGGACGCCTGGGTCGCCACCGTGCTGCCGCGCGTGTGGCCGCAGATCCGCCTGCCGGTCTGCGCGGTGCTCGCCTTTTCGCTCTCTGTGGTCGACGTCGCGCTGGTGCTCGGCCCCGGCAATCCGCCGACGCTGGCGGTCCAGGCGGTGCGCTGGTTCGCCGATCCCGACGTGACGCTGTGGTTCCCGGCCGCCGCCGCGGCGACGTTGCAACTCGCGATCGTCGTCGCGTCGCTGGCCGTCCTGCTCGGCATCGAGCGGGCGATGACGCGGATCGGCACCGCGCGCATCGAGCGCGGCCGACGCGACGGTGCCGCGGCGCCGCTCGCGGCGGCCGGAGCTGTCGCGCTGGCGATCCTCGTCGCGCTCGCGTGCGCGTCGATCGCGGGAATGGGGCTGTGGTCGCTGGCCACGCAGTGGCGCTTTCCGGACGCCTGGCCGGCCGGACTGACGATGGAGGGCTGGATGCGACGCGCCGACGGTCTCGCCGCGCCGTTCGCCACGACGCTCGGGGTGGCGGCGATCTCGGTCGCGGTGTCGCTCGCGCTGGCGCTCGGCTGCCTCGAGTTCGAACAGCGCCGCGCGAGGCGCGGGCCGCCGCCGGGACTCGCGCTCCTCTACCTGCCGCTGGTCGTGCCCCAGGTCGCCTTCCTCTTCGGCGCGCAGGTGCTGCTGGTGCGAACCGGATGGGACGGCACGCTCGCCGCCGTCGTCTGGGCGCACGTGATCTTCGTGCTGCCCTACCTGTTCCTGTCGCTCGCCGATCCCTGGCGCTCGCTCGATCCGCGCTACGCGCGCACCGCCGCGAGCCTTGGGGCCGGCCCGTGGCGGGTGTTCGCGCGGGTGAAGCTGCCGATCCTCGTCAAGCCGGTCGCGATCGCCTGCGCGGTCGCGTTCGCCGTGAGCGTCGGCCAGTACCTGCCGACGCTCTTCGCGGGCAACGGCCGGGTCGCGACGCTGACGACCGAGGCGGTGACGCTGTCGTCGGGCGCCGACCGGCGCGTCATCGGCGCCTACGCGCTGCTGCAGGCGCTGCTGCCGCTCACCGCGTACGGCGCGGCGGCGCTGCTGCGCGAGCGGCGCCGGCCGGGCCGGCGGAGCAGCCGGCGATGAGCGCCGAAGAGCGGCGCGAGACGCCGCCTCGGGCGGAGACGTCCAACGCCGCGCCGCTCCGGCTCGACGCGGTGAGACTCCGCCTCGCCGGCCGCACGCTGGTGGATCGCCTCGATCTCGCGATCGCTCCGGGGGAATGCGTGACGCTGATGGGCCCGTCGGGCTGCGGTAAGTCGACGCTGCTCGCGTTCATCGCCGGGTCGCTGGACCCGGTCTTCGACTCCGGGGGCCGCGTGCGGATCGGCGACGAGGACCTGACGTCATTGCCTCCGGAGCGCCGGCGCATCGGCATCCAGTTCCAGGACGATCTCCTCTTCCCGCACCTGACCGTGGGCGGCAATCTCGCGTTCGCGCTGTCCTCGCGGGTGCGCGGACGCGACCAACGCCGCGCGCGCGTCGACGAAGCGCTCGCCGAAGCCGACCTCGCGGGCTTCGCCGACCGCGATCCGTCGACGCTCTCGGGCGGGCAGCGCGCCCGCGTCGCGCTGATGCGCGCGCTGCTGTCGGAGCCACGGGCGTTGCTCCTCGACGAGCCGTTCAACCGCCTCGACGCGCAGCTGCGCGACGAGGTGCGCCGGTTCGTCTTCGACCACGCCGGCGAACGCGCCATTCCGATGCTGCTCGTGACCCACGACGAGGCCGACGCGCGCGCGGCGCGCGGCCGGGTGCTCCGCTTCGGGCCGGCCGGCCGCGTCGACGGCTGATCGGCGCCGGCGCGTCAGACGCCGTGTCGCCGCGACGCGCGTAGCTCGCGGCGCAGCAGCCGGCTCCATCGTGCGTCGAACGGATGCACGCGAACCGCCGCCGATCCGTCGGCGACGAGCGCTCGCCCCTCGTTGGCCCAGGCGAACAGACCGCCGTCGAGGTTGCGCACATCGAGATGGCCGGCCAGCGTCAGCGCGCGGGCCGCTCGCGCCGAGCGCACGCCGACCGAACAGTAAACGACGACCGGGGCGCGGCGGTCCAGCGCCGCGAGCGTGCGGACCGCGGCGTCGGCGTCGCGCGCCCCGGTGGAGCCGGGGATCGTGCTGACGGCGCGCTCCGCGTCCTCGCGCACGTCGACGAGCGTCGGCGGCGAGCGCGAGCGTTCGTCGAGCCAGGCGGCGAGCTCGGCGGTGCCGATCGACACCACATCGGGATAGCGTGTCGCGATCCACCGCGTCAACGCGGCCCGATCGACCGGCGGTCGAGTCCGGTCCAGGACCTCAGACCTCGCCGATCCGCGCCTCGACGCGGCCGAAGGCGCCGAAATCCGCGGCGATCCGGTCGCCCGAGTCGACCGCGAAGGGCACGACGCAGGTGCCGGTGGTGACGATGTCGCCGGCGGCCAGGCCGGGGCCGTACGCGACGAGTTCGTTGGCGATCCAGGCGAGCGCGATCCGCGGATCGCCCAGCGCGTTCGCGCCCGATCCCTCGGCGACCGCGCGGTCGTTGCGCAGGCCGACGACCCGGTGCGCCGGGTAGTCGTGGTCGCGCCAGCGGCCGCCGACCGCCGCGCCGAGCACGAACCAGCAGGCGCAGGCGTCGTCGGCGATGAGCTGCGCCGCGCCGACGGCGACGAAGTCCTCGTAGCGAGAATCCGGGATCTCGATCGCCGGATGGACGCTCGAGACGGCGGCCAGCACTTCGTCGACCCGGTACCGGTCGGCGCGCGGCGGGAGCGCGCGCGCGAAACGGAACGCGAACTCCGCCTCGGCGACCCGCATCGAATTGCCGTCGAACGGCACGCCGGCGCCGGACGGCAGCACGCGATCGGCGAGCAGGCGCCCGGCGAGCGGCCCGTCGACGTTGATGTGCCGCTGGCCGGCGAGGCTCGTCGCCGCGATCTTCCAGCCGGCGGTCGGTCGGCCGGCCTGGCGCGCCCACTCGGCCTGGATCCGGTAGCCGTCCTCCCGCGTGCGCGGACGGATCGCGTCGGGGATCTCCCGGATGCGTAAGCGACGCTCGCGCGCGTCGAGGAGGAGCCGCGCGGCCGCGCGGACCGCGTCCTCATCCAGCGTGCCGAGCGGAGAGGTTCGATTGACCATCCGGGCATTCTCCCATGACCGTTCCCGCCCGGATCACGCACCCATGCGTCCGGCACCGCCGCGACGCGACGCTCGCTATACTCTGGCGCGTTCGTTCGCGGTCGGATGCGAGGGATACCCCGGGGGAGGAAGGCCATTGCCGGACGGTCGGGATTCGCGTCGGCGGGCGTTGACCGCGATCGTGGCGTCGGTGGCGGCCGTGATCCGGCGCCCGGCCGTCGCCGCCGATCCGCGCGGCACCGTGCGGCTGGTCCTCGGGTTCGCGCCGGGCGGGACGGGGGACCGCGTCGCCCGCGTCCTCGCGCCGGAGCTCGCGCGCGCGAGCGGGCGCGAGACGATCGTCGAGAACCTGCCCGGCGCGAATGGCGCCAGGGCGATCGCGCGGGTCGCGGCGAGCGAACCCGACGCGACCACGATGCTGGTCGGCACGTCCGCGGTCGCGCATCCCGATCACGCGGCGGCGATGGCCGCGCTGCGGCCGGTCGCGCTGCTGTCGACTTCGTCGATGATGCTGGTCGTGCGCGCGTCGCTGCCGGCGCACGATCCCGCCGCATTCGCGCGACTCGCGAAGTCGCGCGACGATCTCGCCTACGGTTCGGCCGGCGAGGGCAACGCGACGCACCTGTGCGCGGCGGAGCTCCTGCAGAGGATCGGTGCGCGGGCGATCCACGCGCCCTACACCGGCGGGGGCGCCGCGCTCAAGGACCTCCTCGGCGGTCACATCGATTTCCTGATGACCGGCACGACGGCGACGCTGCTCCGGCAACCGGCCGCGCGCGTGCTCGCGGTGACCTCGGCGGAGCGCTCGCGATTGCCGGGTCTCGATCACCTGCCGACGCTCGGCGAGACGATCGCCGACGGATTCGAATACGTGCTGTGGCAGGCGATCTACGTGCCGGCGGCGACGCCCGATGCGCTGGTCGCCGACGCGAACGCCCGCCTGGGCGCGGCGCTCGCCAGGGACGAGGTGCGGGCGGCGCTCGCCGCGGTCGGAGCCGAGGCGGCCGGCGGCTCGCCGGAGGACGCGGCCCGTCGCCACCTCGACGAGGTCGGGCGTTTCCGGCGTGCCGCGGCGCGGAGCCGCCAATGAGCATCGGACCGCGCGGGGACCCCGATGGCGTCCACGCGACGCTGAGCGAGCGGCTCGCCCGTCACGCCGATCGGCAGGGCCGGATCGCGGCGCTCGACGACGGCCGCACGACGATCACCTACGACGATCTCCACCGCCTGGTCGCCGGCGCGGCGCGCCGGCTCGAGGCGGCGGGCATCGTCGACGGCGCGACCGTCGGATTGACGGTGCGCGACGAGATCGACCACCTGATCGTCGCCCTCGCGCTCCTCGACCTGGGCGCCGCGCAGGTCGCGCTCGCCTCGCACGCGCCGGCGCCGGTGCGCGCCGAACTCGCACGACGCTGCGGCGTGACTCATTGCGTGGTCGACGACCCGACCGACCGCGTCGATGCGGTCACGACCGTTCTGGCCGGCCCGCTGGCGCTGGGCGAATCGGAGGGCCGGCCGACACCGGGTCGCGCCGGCGCGGGCGACGCGCCGGCGCTGATCCTGACCGGCTCGGGCACCACCGGTCGCCCGAAGATCGTCCGCTACACGCAGCGCGACCTCGCGCGGCAGGCGGGTCATCCGGTGATCGATCCGCGCGGCGAGCGTCTGCTCCACCTCGCGTCGGTCGAGAACAACAACGCGATTCGCATGCGGCTCTACACGCTCTATGGCGGCGGAACCTGCGTACTTCGCAACCGGTCCGAGTCGACCGCGCACCGCCTGTGCGCGACGCTGCGCGCGACCTGGCTGGAACTGTCGGTCGTGCACGCCGCCGCGCTCGCGCAGGCGAGCCGGACCGAGGGCCGGTTGCCCACGCAGGTCCGGGTGCGGGTCGGCGGTTCGCGCGTGCCCGCGTCGCTGCGCCGCGCGATCCTCGAACGGGCGACGTCGCGGCTCCATGTCTCCTACGGCGCGACCGAGACGGCGGCGATCGCGATCGCCGCGCCGTCGATGCACGACGTCGCCGATTGCGTCGGTCCGCCGCTGGCCGGCGTCGAGGTCGAGATCCTCGGCGACGACGGCGCGCCGGCGCGGCCCGGCGAGCCGGGATCGATCCGCCTGCGGGCCGACGGCATGGCGCGCGCCTACGTCGACGACGACGAGGCCACCCGCCGCCATTTCCGCGACGGCTGGTTCGTGCCCGGCGATGTCGGGTCCTGGACCGCCGACGGGCGGCTGTGCGTGCATGGCCGCCTCGACGACATGATGATCCTGAACGGGATCAACATCCATCCGTTCGAGATCGAGCGCGTGCTCGAGGACCATCCGTCGGTCGAGGCGGCGGCCGCGTTCCCGCTCGCGTCGGCGGTGCATGGGCAGATCCCGATGGCGGCGGTCGAGCTGCGCGCCGGCGCCGAGGTCTCCGCGGCGGAACTGACGGCCTGGTCGCGCGAGCGTTTGGGGTCGCGCGCGCCGCGTCGCGTCCTGTTCGTGGAATCGCTGCCGCGCAACGCCGCCGGCAAGGTCCTGCGTCGCGAGCTCGCCGGGGCGATGGAGGGGCGGGTCGACGCGGAGGCGGCGGTTCGGCGCGCTGCGGTGTCCCGATGAGCGCGCGCGCGATCCGCGAAGTCCTGATCGCGGGCCTGGAGGCCGGCGCGGTGCCCGGCGTCAACCGGATCGCGGTTCGCGAGGCGTTCTTGTCGGGCGTCGACGATCTGTCCTTCGCCGAGTATCCGCTGGACAGCCTCGCCCAGGTCGAGCTGTGCATCGCGATCGAGGCCGGGCTGCGCGTCGTGCTGTCGCCGGAAGATCTGCGCGCCTACCCGTCGGCCGGCGACCTCGCCCGCGCTCTGGAAGGCGGCGGGTTTGCTTGACTTCGTGATCGGCGAGCTGTCGCGCTGCCGGACCGCCAACGAGGTCCGGCGCGTGCAGGTCATGCTCGCCAACGAGCTCGCGCCGATCGAGGTCGCGGCGCTCGCGGCCGCGATGCGCACCTGCCATGCCGGTGCCTACGGTTCGACCGAGCGCTTCCTGTCCGGGCTCGAGTCCATGCTGGGTTTGGCGACGCAGCGTCCGCAGCCGTTCGTCCGCCAGGTGGTCGCGCCGGGCGTGCTTCGCTACGCGGCGCCGGGGACGGAGAACGAGAAGGCGCGACGCACGCTCGTCGTCGCCTTCACCGGCGCCGCGTTCCGGCTGATGCTCCCGATCGCAGTCGTGCTGCAGAACCTCGACGCCGACCGTCACGACCTCCTGTTGTTGTTCGATCGCGCGCGCACGCAGTTCCTCGGCGGCGTGCCCGGCGTCGCCGACGATCTGCCGGCGCTGGTCGCGGCGCTCGACCGGCTCGCGGACTTCGGCCGCTACCGCCGGCTCGTCTTCCTGGGAACGAGCGCCGGAGGCCTGCCGGCGCTGTACGCGGCGATCGAGGCCCGGGCGGCGCGGGGCGTTTCGGTCGGCGGTTCGGTGCCCGACGACATTCCCCAGCGCGTCCAGACGCGCGATACCGACCTCGCACCGCTGCGTGCCGCGCTGGCCCGGTCGCGTGGCGGAACGACCGAACTGGTCTGCGTCTGCGGCGAGCGTCATGCGCGCGACCGCGGGAACGCGTACTGGTACGCCGCGAACGCCGGTGCGGCGGTGGTCGAAGTCCCCGGCTACGCCGACCATAACGTCCTGCAGGGCGTTTTCGAGGCCGGCAACCTGCGGGCGTTCCTCGCGCGGCTCGTCGACGAAGGCTAGCGGGTCCGCGCATCCGCGCGGCGTCGGGCCGCGGCGGTTTGACGCCGATCACGGCGCGCGCGTACAGTCACACGCCCGACCCGACGCACGGCCTGCCCCGGATTCCGTTGTGAGCGACGCGCTAGCCTATCTCGTCAAGGCCCGCCCCGAGGCGATGGCCTCGTATTTCGCCTTTCTGAAGGACGCCGGGAGCCGACTCGATCCCAAGACCCGCAATCTGATCTCGTTGATCACCAAGGTCCACGCGCAGACGCGCAATGGATTCCGCCAGTACCTGGGTCGGGCGCTGCGTGAGGGCGCCACGCCGGACGAGGTCCTCGACGCGTTGCTGATGGCCTTCCCGGCGCTGGGCCTGGCGAAGATCGTCTGGGCGATCGACATCGTCCTCGAGATGAACATCCCGGGGTTCGATCTCGCGCGCCTGGGCGTTGCGGCGACGCCCGAATGGCACGACGTCGCCGCGCTCGCCGACCTGCCCCTCGACGGCGTGAAGCGGCTCGAAGTCGGCGAGCGAGGTCTTTTCGTCCACCGGACGCCGTCGGAGATCCGCGTCTACGACAGTCGCTGCCCGCACCAGGTGACCAACATCCCCGAACTGGCGCTCAAGGGCCGTACGCTCACCTGCCCCAAGCACGAATGGGCGTTCGACCTCGCCACCGGGCGGTGCATCGACAAGGGCACGAGCCCGCTCAAGCGCCTCGAGCACCGGACGAGCGGCGAGCGCCTCGAAGTGCTCTGGTAGCCGCGGCGCCGGGACGGGAGCCGCCGATTAAGATCTGCGTCGTTTCGGACAGCCACGACCGCGCCGATCCGATCGCCCGCGCGGTGCAGGCGGCGAAGGCGCTGGGTGCCGAGGCCGTCATCCATTGCGGGGACTTGATCGGCGCCCAGACCATCAAGCCGGCGCTCGCCGCCGGCCTGCCGGTGCACGCGATCCACGGCAACAACCTGGGCGACGCCCAGGCGATGCACTACCAGTCGCGCATGAGCGGCGGCCAATTCCAGTACCACGGGGCCGAGGCCCGCCTCGAGCTCGCCGGCCGGCGGATCATCGTCACCCATTACGACCACCTCGGCTACGCGCTCGCCTGCACCGGGGACTGGGACCTGGTCTGCTGCGGCCACTCGCACGTCGCCGAGACCCGGACGGTGGCCGACGTGAAAGGCGGTTCCACCTGGCTGGTCAATCCCGGGACGGTGGCCGGGCTGGCCGGCGTCGCCACCTGGGTCCTGGGGGACCTCGCGCAGATGCGCTTCGACGTCCATACGATTCCTTTATAGCCGCATCATTTCATTCTTTCCACGCGCCCCGGATCCCCCTCCATAATCCTGGTCTTCCGACGATCCGATCGATCGTCCTGCAGGGAGGACCACGATGTTCACCAGCAACGCCTTCGCGGCGGTTTCGGGCAGCCTGCCCGCCGGGTTCATGCAGTGGTACGTGGGGTTGATGATCCTGGCGGTCATCGTCGGCACGATCCTGGACATGATCCACAAGGGCAGCGCGCAGTATTTCTTCGCCAACGCGAAGAAGTCGCGCGCCCAGGGCAAGCCGGTCGACAAGGCGTCGATCGCGGTCAAGACGCTCGCGGTGGACGTCCTCGCCTCCGGCGAATTCTGCAATCCGCGCCGCCGCGCCGCCCACCTGCTGACGATGTACGGGTTCATCCTGTATGTCGCGACCACCGCGGTGATGGTCTACGCGTACCCGACGGCCGCGACGCCGACGCCGGCGCTGGTCCCGCTGCTGTGGTGGATCGGCGGCGTGATGGTCATGCTCGGCGGCTACTGGTTCTGGTTCTTCATCCGCGTCGACGTCGCGGCCGAGGGCAGCACGCCGTTGCGGCTGATGCGGGCCGATCTGTTCATCCTGTCGCTCTTGGCCAGCGCCACGCTGGGCCTCCTCTGGGCCTGGCTGCAGGCGAGCGGCAGCGCGGTCGCGTGGCCGTTCTTCGGCCTCTACCTGCTCGCCACGACGGTCCTGTTCGGCGGCGTGTACTGGTCGAAGTTCGCGCACATGTTCTTCAAGCCGGCGGCGGCCTTCGACAAGCGGATCGCCGAAGCCGACGGCACCAACATGAACCTGCCGATGCTGACCCGCGACGATCCGGCGCAGCGCGAGCGCCACTCGATGGAGCTGTTGCGCAACGCGCCGATGGACATGGGCCTCGGCATCAAGCGCGAAGCCCCGCGCCACTACTAGCCCGGCCGTCAGCCCACCGGTCATCGCCGAACCGAACAAGGAGCCAGTCTCTATGCCTACCTTCGTGTACATGACGAGGTGCGACGGATGCGGACACTGCGTCGACATCTGTCCCTCGGACATCATGCACATCGACAAGACGTATCGGCGCGCCTACAACATCGAGCCGAACATGTGCTGGGAGTGCTTCTCGTGCGTCAAGGCCTGCCCGCAGCACGCGATCGACGTGCGCGGCTACGCCGACTTCGCCCCGCTGGGCCACAGCGTGCGCGTCCACCGCGACGAGCGGCAGGGCACGATCGCCTGGCGGATCAAGTTCCGCAACGGCACGGAGAAGAACTTCCTGTCGCCGATCACCACCAAGCCGTGGGGACAGGCGATCCCCAAGCTCGCGGAGGTTCCCGCGCCCGGCAAGGAGATGCGCAGCGGCGAGCTGCTCTACAACGAGCCGAAGTACATCCGCCTGGATGAAGGCGGCCTGCGCTCGCTCAAGGACGCCGGGCTCAAGCTCAAGCAAGGGGTGACCTACTAATGGCCTACGAGACCATCATCGAAGACGGCATCGACATCCTCGTCGTCGGTGCCGGCCTGGGCGGCACGGGCGCCGCCTGGGAGGCGCGGTTCTGGGGGCAGAACAAGAAGATCGTCATCGCCGAGAAGGCGAACATCGATCGTTCGGGAGCGGTGGCCCAGGGCCTGTACGCGATCAACTGCTACATGGGCACCCGCTGGGGCGAGAACCAGCCCGAGGACCATGTGCGCTACGCGCGCATCGACCTGATGGGCATGGTGCGCGAGGACCTGCTGTTCGACATGGCCCGCCACGTCGACTCGGCGGTCCACCAGTTCGAGGAGTGGGGCCTGCCGATCATGAAGGACCCGAAGACCGGGCGCTACCTGCGCGAAGGTCGATGGCAGATCATGATCCACGGCGAGTCCTACAAGCCGATCGTCGCCGAGGCGGCGAAGAAGTCGGCGGACAAGGTCTTCAACCGCATCTGCGTCACCCACTTGCTGATGGACGAGAGCAAGGAGAACCGGGTGGCCGGCGCGGTCGGCTTCAACGTGCGCACCGGCAACTACCACGTCTTCAAGTCGAAGGCGGTGATCTGCGGCGCCGGCGGCGCCTCCAACATCTTCAAGCCGCGCTCGGTCGGCGAAGGCTCCGGACGCACCTGGTACGCGCCCTGGTCGTCGGCCTCCGCCTACGGCCTCCTGATCGACGCCGGCGCCAAGATGACGCAGATGGAGAACCGCATCGTGCTGGCGCGGTTCAAGGACGGCTACGGCCCGGTCGGCGCCTACTTCCTGCATCTCAAGACCTACACGCAGAACGGCTTGGGCGAGGAGTACGAGTCGAAGTGGTTCCCCGAGCTGCAGAAGATGGTCGGCAAGGAGTACCTCGATCCGGAGGCCTCGCACCTGACCCACCGGCCGATCCCGACCTGCCTGCGCAACCACGCGCTGATCAGCGAGATCAACGCCGGCCGCGGTCCGATCCACATGGTGACGATGCGCGCTTTCCAGGATCCGCATCTGGAGGAGGTCGGCTGGGAGAACTTCCTCGGCATGACGGTCGGCCAGGCGGTGCTGTGGGCCGCCACCGACGTCGACCCGAAGAACGAGAACCCCGAGCTCACGACTTCCGAGCCGTACGTGATGGGCTCGCACGCGACCGGCTCGGGCGCCTGGTGCTCGGGTCCCGAGGACCTGTCGCCGCCCGAGTATTTCTGGGGCTACAACCGGATGACGACGGTCGAGGGGCTGTTCGGCGCCGGCGACGCGGTCGGCGGTACGCCGCACGCGTTCTCCTCGGGGTCGTTCACCGAAGGCCGGCTGGCGGCCAAGGCCGCCTGCAAGTACATCGACGACGGCAAGGGCGAGGGCATCGTCGTCTCGGAGGCGCAGATCAACCGCCGCCGGGAGGAGATCTACAAGCCGCTCGAGCACTACCGGATCCACCGCAACGCGATCGTCGCCGGCAGCGTCAATCCGCACTACATCAATCCGAAGCAGGGCCTGGACCGCCTGCAGAAGCTGATGGACGAGTACTGCGGCGGCGCGTCGGTCAATTACATGACCAACGAGAAGCTCCTGAACATCGGGCTCAAGAAGCTCGCGATCATGGAGGAAGACCTGCAGAACCTGGCGGCCGAGGACATCCACGAGCTGCTGCGCGCATGGGAGTTGAAGCACCGCCATCGCGCCGCCGAGTGCGTGACCCAGCACACGCTGTTCCGCAAGGAAACCCGTTGGCCGGGCTACTACTACCGCGGCGACGCGATGAAGGTCGACGACGCGAACTGGCACGTGCTGACGGTTTCCCGCCGCGATCCGAAGACCGGCGAGTACACGATGGAGAAGGCGCCCTGCTACCACCTGGTGTCGGAGTAGTCGTCGGGGGATCCCGGGCGCGCGAGTGAACATCACCGAGAAGACCGACGACGAGATCCTGGCGATGGCCAAGCCGCTGTGGCGCGACCTCGTCAAGTACTCGAACGAAGGCAAGTACGGCGAGTTCTCGAGGAATTTCTCGACCTCGCTGGCGCTCGCCATGGACCAGGTCGCGGTCGGCCACCAGTTCGCGCACAGCGAGCTGGCGCGCAACCTGTCCGACGAGTTCGACGCGCTCGGCACGATCCGCCGCGGCGAGCACGTGACGGTTCTGTACCGGCAGCGGTGCACCAAGAAGCCGGGCGAATGGCTGGGCCGGCTGGTCCTGGGCTACGAGGACGGCAAGCTCAGGATCTTCGGCGCCTCGATCTTCTGATCACCGGACCGGGAACCGACGTGAGCGCCGTCATCCAGCCCGGAAAGTTCGTCGAGCTCACCTACAAGGTGACCGACCGAAAGACCGGCCACGTCCTCACCCGGGTCGAGTTCCCGCTGGGCTATGTCCACGGGCACAACGAGATCCTGGCCCCGGCGGTCCACCAGCGGCTGGAGGGCCGTGCCGCCGGCGACGTGATCGAAGTGACGATCGACGGCAACGACATCTTCGGCCCCCGGGACGAGTCGCTGGTGTTCTCCGACGCGATCGAGAACGTCCCCGAGGAGTACCGGCAGGTCGGCACGTCGATCCTGATGGAGAACGATCGGGGCGAGACGCGCAGTTTCCTCGTCACCCACCTGGACGACGAGAGACTGACCGTCGACGGCAACAACCCGCTGTGCGGCCGGGAGGTCGTCTTCGCGCTCGAGATCCTGACGGTGCGCGACGCCACCGAGGACGAGACGCGGGCGGGCGGGGCGATCCCCCGGTCCGCCGAGGTCGACCCGACGCTCCTGAGATCGGTTTGAGCGGCACAGCCCCCATTTCCGGCGAGAAAGGCCACCCATGAGCGACCACAAGCCCCCACCGACCAAGGTCCCCGACGGCGTCACGCCCTACGTGACGACGCGGCAGATGCCCGCGAACGAGAAGGGCTTCGTCGGCTTCGAGACCGTCTGGAAGCGGTTCCAGAAGGAAGTCCCGTACAAGACACCGAAGAAGCCGTAGCGGTTCGACCGACCCGGGCCGGAGACCGCCTCGACCGGCGGCTCCCGGTTTTGTGCTTGAATAGCCCCCTCGACGCGGGGGACCGGGTAATGGCGGATCGGCGGCTACAGGTGTTCCATGCGGTCGCGAAGCACCTCTCCTTCACCAAGGCGGGGGAAGCGCTCTGCATGACCCAGCCGGCGGTCACGTTCCAGATCCGCCAGCTGGAAGACCACTTCAACACCCGGCTCTTCGACCGCGCCCATGGCCGTATCGGCTTGACGCCGGCCGGAACGATCGCGTTCGCCTACGCCGAGAAGATCCTCTCGCTGACCGCCGAGCTCGACGCGCGACTGAGGGACCTGGGCGGACAGGTGTCCGGGCCGCTCTTGATCGGCGCCAGCACGACGATCGCCGATTTCCTGCTGCCGCAGATCCTCGGGGAGTTCAAGGCGACCCACCCGGGTGTGGCGCCGAGCCTGTTCGTCGGCAACTCCGAGTCGGTCCAGCAGCGTCTGGGCGAGCGGGCGCTGGACATCGGGTTCATCGAGGGCGATTCGACGATACCCTCGCTGGCGGCCGAGAGGCTGTGCAGCGACGAGCTGCAGGTCGTCTGCGCGCCGGGGCACCCGCTGGCGCGCTACCGATCGGTGTCGGCCGACGCGCTGGTCGAGCACGCCTACCTCTCGCGCGAACAGGGTTCCGGCACCCGCGAGGTGACCGACCACTACCTGAAGCGGGCCGGAATCGAGCCGGGCGTGCTCAACGTGATCATGGAGGCGAGCAGCCCGGAAGCCCTCAAGGGACTGGTCGCCGCCGGCATGGGCTTCGCGATCATGTCGCACGTGTCGGTCGCCAAGGAGGTCCGGCTCGGGCTGCTGGTGCGCATCCCGCTCTCGCCGCCACTGGCGCGCCAGCTGACCGCCGTCTATCCGCGCGAGCGCATCCAGTCGGGACTGGTCGGGGCCTTCCTGCAGTTCGCCAAGGAGCGGCTCGACGCCCCTTCCGGGGACGAGCCGGAGCGAGCGGAACTCGCGCTCAGCGGCCGCGCCGTCCGCTGAGCGCCCCCGCCGGTCACTTGGTCGCGATCGTCGCGTAGTACTCCCTCAGGATCTCGAGGACTTCCGGCCGGCTGAACTCCGCCGGCACGTTGGCGCCTTCGGACAGCGATTTGCGCAGCTGCGTGCCCGACACCTGCAGGCGGTCGGCGTCGCCGTGCGGACAGGTCCGTCCCGACGCCATGCCGCCGCACTTGTAGCACCAGAAGGCCACGTCGATCTTGAGCGGCTGCGTCTCGAGCGCGCCCTTCGGGATCCGGTCGAAGATGTGGTGCGCGTCGAACGGTCCGTAGTAGCTGCCGACGCCGGCGTGGTCGCGACCGACGATCAGGTGCGAACAGCCGTAGTTCTGGCGGAACAGCGCGTGCAGCAACGCCTCCCGGGGACCGGCGTAGCGCATGTCCAGCGGGTAGCCGGCCTGGACGATCGTTTTCTTCACGAAGTAGCGGTCGGCCAGCGCCGCGATCGCCCGGGTGCGGACCTCGGCCGGGATGTCGCCGGGCTTGAGCGCGCCCAGCAGCGAGTGGATCAGAACGCCGTCGCAGACCTCGATCGCGATCTTGGCCAGGTACTCGTGCGAACGGTGCATCGGATTGCGCGTCTGGAACGCCGCGACCCGCGACCAGCCCATCGACTCGAACAGCGCGCGCGTCTCGCGCGGCGTCATGAAGAGCGCCCCGTACTTGCGCGCGAAGTCCCCGGTCGACAGGACCCGGACCGGTCCGGCGAGGTTGAACTCGTCCTGGTCCATCACCAGCTTGACGCCCGGGTGCGCCGGATCGGTGGTGGTGAAGACGGTCGCGCACTCGTGCGCCTTGTCGATCGTGTAGCGCTCGGTGACCGTCATCGTCGCCAGCAGCTCGCCGTCGCTGTCGGCGAGCGCGATGTCGCGCCCGATCGCGATCGAATCGGCGAACCCGCGATCGCAGGACAGCGTGATCGGGATCGGCCAGAACAGGCCCGACGCGGTACGCATGCCGTCGCAGACACCCTGCCAGTCGGCCCGGGTCATGAAGCCGGCGAGCGGCGTGAATCCGCCGATGCCCAGCATGATGATGTCGCCCTTCTCGCGCGAGCTGACGACGAGCCGGGGCAGCGTCGCGGCCCGGCGTTTCTCCGCGGCGAGCGCATCGCCTTCGAGCAGGAGCGGGGCGAGGTCGCCGCCGCCGTGAGGTTTCACCAACGGCATGGGAATGACTCCGAGGAGGCGCCCGCGGACCGGCCGGCGGCCGGTTCAGCGACGGGGCGGGTTTGCGGGAGGCCCGTTACGCTGATCACGGGCGGTACCAAACGGATGCCCCGATGGTACTGCGGGACATCCGCCTTGATCCAGGACGAACGGCGTGGTCGCCGGCGGGCGTCACGCGCGCGCTCCGTAGTAGAGGTTCTGCGGGTGGTTCGCGTCGGCGAAGAACACCCAGCGCTCGACCACGAGCCCCGAGAACTGGACGACGGCCGCCGGCAGCAGCGTTCCGGGCCCGACCGCACCGGACAGCACGAGCGCGAGCACGCCGGCCGGCAGGAGGAACGCGCCGACGACGAAGGTCGTTCGCAGGTTGCGGACGACGAGCGGCGCGCGGCCGTGGAAGAACTCGCGGGTGTTGAACGAGCCGCCGGTGAACCCCGTCGACTTCTGCGCGATCCGCGGGTGCTTGATACCGATCGCGGTCTGCAGCGTCGAGCGCGGGCGCAACCGGGTGTTGCGCACCAGCGAGGCGATGCGCGTCACCGCCGCGGCCGCGGTCAGGATCAGCGCCCAGCCGGCGTAGAAGGCGACCAGCGCCGGCGCCGCCGCTGCCGAGAAGGCGGCGGCCAGCGTGAAACCCGACGCGCCGCCCATCAGGACGAAGTTGACCGGCGTCAGCGCGCTCGCCCACTCGCGCACGAACGGCAGGCAGGCGTAGATCATCGCCGTGCAGACGTAGAGCGCGAACGCGACGAGCGTGCCGGCGGCGCCGACGGCGAAGGCGAGGTCGATCACGATCCCCGACGGCAGCGTCGCGATCGCCGGCCGCGATCCGGTCAGGTGCAGGACGCCGTAGACGAGGACGATCGCCATGAACAGCGGCAGCGCGATCACCTCGCGCGAGAGCCACGAGGTCCGCCATCGCGACGCGGCGCGCCAGGCGCGCGACGGACGGCCGAGGTGGAAGAACGAGGCGCCGAGACCGGCCGCGCACAAGAGCAGCGCGAGGGCGCTGCCGTGCGCGTAGAAGACGTGGCCGTTCTGCGGCGGCAGCAGGTCGAAGAGCGCGTAGGCTTCCGCCGTGTAGAGCGCGAGGAACAGCCCCTGGCCGACGCCGATCAGCGTGGTCAAGAGCAGGACGGACGGATCGGGACGCATCGCCGGCTACCAGGACATGACGTCGTCGAGCGACGGGTCGGACTTCGGCGGCTTGGGTAGCTGCCCGTCGATGCGCAGCGGATTGTCGACGCGGACCAGTTCGTCGTCGCGGACGCGCGCCCGCGCGCGGCGCCGCGGCAGGTAGTGGTTCGACGGGTGCGTGCCCCATTCGGGCATCAGCGCGTAGCCCGCGTGCTCGCGGATCGCGGTCGACACCTCGGAGTCCGGGTCGTGGATGTCGCCGAACAGTCGCGCGCTGGTCGGACAGGCGAGCACGCAGGCGGGTTTGCGCCGCGCCGGCGGCAGCGTCGTGTCGTAGATCCGGTCGACGCACAGCGTGCACTTGGTCATCACCTTGCGTTGCGGATCGATCTCGCGGGCGCCGTAGGGGCAGGCCCAGGAGCAGTACTTGCAGCCGATGCACTTGTCGTCGTCGACCAGCACGATGCCGTCGGACGCGCGCTTGTACGACGCCCCGGTCGGGCACACCGGAACGCAGGGCGGCTCCTCGCAGTGCAGGCACGACTTGGGGAAGTGCACCGTCTGCGTATTCGGGAACTCGCCGACCTCGAAGGTCTGCACGCGGTTGAAGAACGCGCCGGTCGGGTCGCGGCCGTAGGGCTCGACGTCGGCGAGCGGGCCAGCCGAGCCGGAGGTGTTCCACTGCTTGCAGCTGGTGACGCACGCGTGGCAGCCGACGCAGACGTTGAGGTCGATGACCAACGCGAGCTGGGTCACCGCGAGCCTCCTTCCACATCCGCGAGCCGGGTCACGTCCGCGATCTCCGGCCGGCGAAGTAGGCGCGCATCCGCGGCAGCGTCGGCGCGGTGCCGGGCGCCGCCGGCACGCTGGCCGGCCGCGGCCAGGTCTCGGCCGGCTCCTCGGGCTCGGCCGGGCGGATGCGCACGCGCACGTCGTACCACGCCGCCTGGCCGGTCACCGGGTCGGCGTTCGAGATCGTCGTGCCGCCGGCCGACGGGAGTTCCTCGGTGATCAGGTGGTTGAGCAGGAAGCCGCGCCGCGACTCGTTCGCGTCGTCGGCGAGCCGCCAGGCGCCCGGCGCCTTGCCGATCGCGTTCCAGGTCCACACGGTGCCCGGCTCGACCGCCTCGGAATACTGGCAGACGCAGCGGACCTTGCCCCACGCCGATTCGACCCACATCCAGCCGCCGTCGGCGATGCCGGCTTCGCGCGCGACACGCGGGTTCACGGTCAGGACGTTGTGGGCGTGGATCTGGCGCAGCCAGGCGTTCTGCGAATCCCACGAGTGGTACATCGCCATCGGCCGCTGGGTCACCGCCGAGAGCGGATAGGCGGCGAGGCCGGTGCAGGCGGTCTCGAGCGGCTCGTAGTAGAACGGCAGCGGATCGAAGTAGGTGTCGAGCCGCTCGCGCAGGTGCGCCGGCGGCTTGCGGGTGATGCCCCGGCCCCGCGCGGCGAGCCGGAATTTCTGCAGCACCTCCGAGTAGAGGTGGATGAGGATCGGCTCGGCGTAGCGCTGGACGCGGTTGCGCTGCGACCACTCGAGATAGCCCTTGTTCCAGTTGCGCATGTACTGGTAGGAGGGCGGCAGCCGGTGGTGGTAGACGCAGTGGTTCTTCTCGTACATCTCCCACTGGCGCGGATTGGGCTCCCCGCGCAGGAACTTCTCGCCGCCCTTGCCGCGCCAGCCGGCGAGGAAGCCGATGCCGGAGCCGGTGTCGGTCTCGTAGTTGACGATGAAGTCCGGGTAGTCGCGGTACTTCCTCGTCCCGTCGGGACGCACGAACGCTGGGAACTCGAGCCGCGAGCCCAGCTCGATCAGCACCTCCTGGAACGGCCGGCACTCGCCGGTCGGCGGCACGACCGGCACGCGGACCGAGTCGACCGGGCCGTCGAACTCCGAGATCGGCCGATCGAGCATCGACATCACGTCGTGCCGCTCGAGGTAGGTCGTGTCGGGGAGCACGAGGTCGGCGAAGGCGGTGGTTTCCGACTGGAACGCGTCGCAGACGACCAGGAACGGGATCTTGTACTCGCCGTCGTCGCGCCTGTCGTTCAACAGGCGCCGGATCGTCGACGTGTTCATCGTCGAGTTCCAGGCCATGTTGGCCATGAAGATCATCAACGTGTCGATCGGGTAGGGATCGCCGCGCCAGGCGTTGGTGATCACGTTGTGCATCAGCCCGTGGACCGCGAGCGGATACTCCCAGGAGAACGCCTTGTCGATGCGCACCGGCTTGCCGTCGTCGTCGACGAACAGATCGTCGGGCTCGGCCGGCCAGCCGAGCGCCAGCCCGTCGAGCGGATGGCCGGGCTTCACCGCGAGCGGCGTGTTCGGCGTCTTCGCGCACGGCGGGATCGGACGGGGGAACGGCGCCTTGTGGCGGAAGCCGCCGGGCCGGTCGATCGTGCCGAGCAGCGTCATCAGGATCGCGAGCGCGCGGACCGTGTGGAAGCCGTTCGAGTGAGCGGCGAGCCCGCGCATCGCGTGGAACGCGACCGGGTTGCCGGTGACCGTCGGGTGCTCCTCGCCCCACATGTCGGTCCAGGGGATCGGCAGCTCGATCTTCTGGTCGCGCGCGGTGACGCCCATCTCGTGCGCGAGCCGGCGGATCGTCTCGGCCGGGATGCCGGTGACGCCGGCCGCCCACTCGGGCGTGTAGCGCTCGACGCGTTCCTTGAGGAGCTGGAAGGCGGGCTTGACCTTGGTGCCGTCGGACAGCGCGAACTCGCCCAGCAGGAACGGGTCGGTGCCCTTGGTGTGGGTGACGACCGGCCGGTCGCTCGCGCGGTCCCACCTC